>NZ_CP030352.1:1777500-2377500 GCF_000876675.2 Novosphingobium sp. P6W | reverse complement strand
TGCCGGTGTCGGCGTCGTTCTGCGCTTAGCGCAGTAGCGACAGGACGTTCTGCTGGCTCTGGTTGGCCTGGGCGAGCATCGCGGTGGATGCCTGGCTCAGGATCTGGGCCTTGGCCATCGCGGTCGTTTCGGCCGAGTAGTCGGCGTCTTCGATACGGCTCTTGGCGTCGGACAGGTTGGTGACGGTGTTGGTCAGGTTGTTGATCGCCGATTCCAGGCGGTTCTGGCCGGCACCCAGCGATGCGCGGGTCGAGTTCACGTCCTTCAGCGCATTGTCCACGTTGGTCAGCGTGGCGGCGGCCTTGGTGGCGTCAGTCACGTCCAGCGCCGAGGCGACGAGGTTGGCGCCGTTGATGGCCTTGGCGGTCAGCGTGACCTTCTCGCCAGAGTTCGAGCCGGTCTGGATGTCGAAGGTCAGGTCGGTGCCCGAGGTGGTCGAGATCAGCGTGTTGCCGTTGAACTTGACCTGCGTGAACGAGTCCGAGATCTGCGAGGTCAGCGCGGTGACTTCCTGCTGCATCGCCGCGCGGTCCGACGACTGGTAGGTGCCCGAAGCCGACTGGATCGCCAGTTCACGCACGCGCTGGAGCATGTTGCTGACTTCCGACAGCGTGCCTTCCGCGGTCTGGGCCAGAGAGATGCCGTCGTTAGCGTTGCGGATGCCCTGGCTCATGCCGCGGATCTGCGAGGTCATCGAGGTGGAGATCGCAAGGCCGGCGGCGTCGTCCTTGGCCGAGTTGATGCGCTTGCCGGTCGACAGGCGCTCCATCGCGGTGCCGAGCATCTTGTTGGCGGCGTTCGAAGCGTTGGATGCGCGGATCGCGCTGATGTTCGTATTGATGACAGACATGATGTTTCCCCGGTAAAGCCTTGGTGTTGAAGGCTCCGATCGTGGCGCCTCCTTCGCATGAAAAGGAGAACGGCGGGGCAGCGGGCGATTTAAGTCCTTCCATGCTTTCACTTGATCGCGCGGCGATTCCCCCGCATTGCTCGCGTCTATTTCGCACTTGCAAACAAAAGGAACCTCGATGCCATCCGGCCTTGTCGCCCTTCTAGACGACGTCTCGGTCATCGCCCGCGCTGCGGCCGCATCGCTGGACGATGTAGGCGCAGGCGTGGCCAAGGCGGGCACCAAGGCCGCAGGCGTGGTGATCGACGACGCTGCAGTGACGCCCGGCTACGTCACCGGCTTCACGCCTGACCGCGAACTGCCGATGATCTGGAAGATCACCAAGGGTTCGTTCCGCAACAAGTTGCTGATCCTGCTGCCGATCGCACTGCTGCTCAGCGCCTTCCTGCCTCAGGCGATCACGCCGATCCTGATGATGGGCGGCCTTTATCTGGCGTTCGAGGGCGCCGAGAAGGTAATCGAGAAGCTGGGCGGGGAAAAGCACGGCGAAACGCTGGAAGACCCGATCGCTGATCCTGTCAGCTTCGAGAAGAGCCGTGTTTCCGGCGCGGTGCGGACCGATCTGATCCTCTCGGCCGAGATCATGGCCATCGCCCTCAACGAGGTGAGCGACGAGACGCTGCTGGCGCGCGCGGTGACGCTGGCGCTGGTGGGCATCGCGATCACCGTCGCGGTCTATGGCGCGGTGGCGTTGATCGTGAAGATGGACGACGTTGGCCTGCACCTGACCAAGAAGGCTTCTTCCGCCGCCCAGGCGACCGGGCGGTTCCTGCTGCGGGCTATGCCGGTGGTGCTCAAGGTGCTGGGCAGCGTGGGTACGCTGGCGATGCTGTGGGTGGGCGGCGGCATCATCCTGCACGGCCTTGAAGAACTGGGCGTTCCGGCGCCTGCACACTTTGCCCACGACATCCAGCACATGCTGGCCGAGGCGGCCGGGCCGCTTGGTCCGGTAGCTGGTTGGCTGGCCTATGCGGTGGCTTCCGCGATCGTAGGTTTGGTGCTGGGCGCAGTGGTGGCGGTGGTGGTCCATCTCGTCGCCAAGGCGCGCGGCAAGGCGCACTGAGGCTCACTTCGTCCCGGACTTGATCCGGGACGAGGTCAATCCAGCGCCGCGAGCAGGTCTTTCGCGAAAACCGTCAGTGTATCGTCGCGCGCGCCCATGATGACTACCCGGTCGCCGGGGCGAGCGATCTGCGCGATGCGGACTGCGCAATCGGCGCGTGAGGGGATGTATTCGCCCTTGCCGCCGTGGTCCTCGATCAGGCGCACGATCCGCTGACTGCCCTCGCTGCGGTCCACGGTGCCGCCGAAATACACCGGATCGCACAGCACGGTGAGATCGTCTGCGTCCAGCTTGCGGGCGAGGACTTCGGCCAGTTCCGCGCCCATCTGGCGCAAGGGGCCGTAGCCGTGGGGCTGGAAAAAGGCGATGACGCGCCCCGGATGCGCCTTCAGGGTGGCGAGCGTTGCCGAGACCTTGTCCGGGTTATGGCCGAAGTCGTCGATCACGGTCACGCCGCCGGGCGAGGTGCCGACCACGTCGAACCGCCGCGCAAGGCCCACGAACGAGGCGAGCGCGGCGACGGCATCTGCCACCGAAACACCGGCGGCATTGGCGGCGGCGATGGCGGCCAGCGCGTTGTAGAGGTTGTGGCGCCCCGGCACTTTGAGGGCGAGGGAGTGCGAAGTATCGTCCCGCCGGTCCAGCACTGTGGCGGTGAGGGTGATGGGGCCTTCGACGATATCGACGGCGCCGATCTGCGCTTCGCCTGAGGTAATGCCGAAGGTCACCAGCGTCTTGGCGCGCGGCGCCAGCGCGGCGGTTTCCGCGTCGTCGATGTTGATCGCGGCCACGTCCGCGCGGGCGAGGAAATCGCCGAAGAGATCGCGCAGTTCCTCAAGGCTCTTGTGGTCCAGGCTGACATTGCCCAGCACCGCCACTTTCGGGCGGTAAAGCGCGATCGAACCGTCGCTCTCGTCTACTTCCGAGACGAAGGCGTCGCCTTGTCCCACGCGGGCGCTGGCGAACGGGGCATCGGGGGAGGCAAAGTTCTTCATCACCGCGCCGTTCATGATCGTGGGATCGGTGCCCGCAGCGGTCATGATCCAGCCGGTCATGCCGGTGACGGTCGACTTGCCGCTGGTGCCGCCGATGGCGACGCCGAAGGGCGCGGCGTTGAATAGTGTTGCCAATAGCTGGGCCCGGCTCATGCGCGGACAGCCGAGCGTGGTGGCACGCACCACTTCGGGCACGGTGTCCTCGACAGCGGCGGAGGCGACCAGTGTCTGCTCGGCCGAAGTGATGCCGCTGCCGTCCTGGGGGTGCAGGTCGAAGCCGAGCGATTCCAGCCAGTCGAATTTTTCCGGGCTGCGGCCCTGGTCGCGGCTGCGGTCGGAGCCTGCGATCTGCGCGCCGTGTCCCTTCAGGATCAGCGCGAGCGGCAACATGCCCGAGCCGCCGATGCCGCAGAAGAACCAGGGATGGGCGGTGAGAGCAGAAGCGTCGGTCATGCGCCCTTGAGTATTTCGCGCGGAAGCCAAACACAACCACGATCCCCGTGCAGTCCTGCATCGTGCCCGTGGAAAAGGCGCCGGTTCCGCTTTCGCGGCGACGCCGGGGAGGGGTAGCATCGGCCAATGACCCGTATCGCCGTCTGCGCCCCGTCCACTCCGATCACCCCTGAGGATGCCCAAGCCGTACAGGCGCTGGCGGCTGCCGAGTTTCCCGGTCTGGAACTGGTGATCCATGACCAGTGCTTTGCAGTGGACGGCCATTTCGCCGGCTCCGACGAGATGCGCAGGACGGCCTTCGTGGAATGCGCCAACGACCCGTCCTTCGACGCGGTGTGGTTCGCGCGCGGTGGTTACGGCGCCTGCCGGATCGCGGAGGATGTTCTGGGCAGCCTCACCCATGCTGCGGGCCAGAAGACCTATCTGGGCTATTCCGACGGCGGCTACCTGCTGGGCGGCCTCTACCGTTCGAAGATCGGCAGGCCCGTTCACGCGCCGATGCTGGCCGACATCCGCCGATCGGGCGGCAAGGATGCGGTGCGCCGCGTGCTGGGATTTCTCGGCGGAGACCGCGATGGCCTCGAACCTTCGCTGGCGGATGAGCATCGCCCCGTCGTCGCCTTCAACCTGATGACGCTGGCGATGATGAGCGGCACCCGCCTTATGCCCGGCCTCGCAGGACATGTGGTCATGGTCGAGGAAGTGTCCGAATACCTATACGCGGTCGACCGCCTGTTCTTTCACGCCACCGCGCATCTTGGCGGCATAGCCGGCCTGCGCCTGGGCCGCGTCAGCGACGTACCCGAGAACGAACGCCCGTTCGGGGCCGATGCGCAAGATATCGCCCGGCACTGGTGCAAGCGCCACTCCATCGCCTTTCTTGGCGAGGCCGAGATCGGTCACGACGCAGCCAATAGGATAGTTCCTTTCGGCTGACCGGCGCGCCACTCTCCCGGCGATAACGACAAGAGGAGAGTGCCATGGCGCCGCTGCCGATCCGCCAGATCGCCTATTTCGTGCCTGATGTCCGCGCCGCCGCGCTGGCCCATTCGGCCACCTTCGGCTCTGGCCCGTACTATGTAGCGGAGCATATCGCCCTGACCCGCGCGCTCCATCGCGGCACCCCGCGCGAACTCGATCATTCGAGCGCATACGGCCAATGGGGCGAGGTGATGATCGAGTTCTGCCAGCAGAACAATCCGGGGCCTTCCGCCTTTCACGACCTTTATCCCGAAGGTTCCGGCGGGCAGGGGCTGCACCATGTCGCGCTGTTCGTAGACGATCTGGACGAAGCGGTCGCCGGGTTCGCGGCGCAGGGGCACCAGGTTGCGCTCGATGCAGAAATGACCGACGGGTTTCGCTATGTCTTCGTGGATGCGCGGGCGGCTTATGGGCACATGCTGGAACTCTACCAGCCCACCCCGGCGCTCACCGGCTTTTACGAAACGGTGCGCAAAAGCGCGGGCGATTTCTCCAGAGGCGTGATTATCGACATCTCGTTCTAAGCCTGCATTTCCGCGTTAGGGGTTGCCGTAAGCCCGCAAGGTCAATAACCCGCCGCGCCACACTCGAATCGCAAGCGCCGGTGACTGGTAATGTGACCAAACGCCCGCTTCAACAGAAGGACGGTCGCAGATGCGTGCATTCGTTTTCCCCGGACAGGGCAGCCAGAAGGTCGGCATGGGCATGGAACTGGCCGCTGCCAGCGCCGCCGCGCGTGAGGTTTTCCAGGAGGTCGACGATGCTCTGGGCCAGAATCTGTTCAAGATCATGACTGAAGGCCCCGAGGACCAGCTTCTCCTCACCGCCAATGCCCAGCCGGCGATCATGGCCAACGCCATCGCCGTGCTGCGCGTGCTGGAGAAGGAGGGCGGCATCACCCTGGCCGACAAGGCGGACTTCGTCGCCGGGCACTCGCTGGGTGAATATACCGCGCTTTGCGCTGCGGGCGCCTTCAGCCTTTCCGACACCGCACGCCTGCTGAAGCTGCGCGGCGAATCGATGCAGGCTGCCGTCCCCGTGGGCGTAGGCGCCATGGCCGCGCTGCTGGGTGCCGACATCGAAAAGGCCACCGCGCTCGCCGAAGCGGCGGCAGAGGGCCAGGTCTGCACTGTCGCCAATGACAACGATCCCGGCCAGGTCGTGCTTTCGGGCCATCGGGAAGCGATCGAGCGCGCCATCGCCCTCGTCAAGGAGCACGGCATCAAGCGCGGTGTCGCGCTGCCGGTCTCGGCGCCGTTCCACTGCCCTTTGATGCAGCCCGCAGCCGACGCCATGGCCGAAGCGCTGGCCGCAACTCCGCCGGGCGCGCTGCGGGTTGCCCTGTTCGCCAACGTCACCGCCGCTGTCGTCACCGATCCGGCCGAAGTCCAGCGCCTGCTGGTCGAGCAGGTTACCGCCCGTGTGCGCTGGCGTGAAAGCGCCATTGCCATGCACGCAGCGGGCGTTGAGCGTTTTATCGAACTGGGCGGCAAGGTCGTCGGCCCGATGATCAAGCGTTCGGCCGGCGAGGTGGACGTAACCTCCGCTTCAACGATGGCCGAGATCGAGGAACTCGCAAAGAGCCTGTGATCCCCGGGCTTGACCCGGCGGCACTGGCGGCTTGAAGTAGGTCCGCGCGTCGGACCAGACGACTATCTAGGAGTTTCACATGTTCGACCTTCACGGAATGACTGCCCTGGTGACCGGCGCGAGCGGCGGTATCGGTTCGTCGGTTGCCCGCGCGCTCGCCGCGCAGGGCGCACGCCTCGCTATCTCCGGCTCCAACCCCGACAAGCTGCGCGCCTTCCGTGACGAACTGGACGAGCACAGCCCGCAGGCGCCGCAGGAAGTCGACCATGTCGCCATCGCCTGCAACCTGTCGGACCCCGAGCAGGTCGAGAAGCTGGTGCCCGCCGCGCTCGAATCGCTGGGCAAGATCGACATCCTCATCAACAATGCCGGCATCACCCGCGATAATCTGGCGATGCGCATGAAGGACGAGGAATGGGACGCGGTGATCCGCGTGAACCTCGAATCGACCTTCCGCCTGATGCGCGCCGTCACCAAGCCGATGATGAAGGCGCGCTTCGGCCGCATCATCAACGTGACCTCGGTAGTCGGCACCACCGGCAACCCCGGCCAGATGAATTACTGCGCGGCCAAGGGCGGCATCACCGCCATGTCCAAGAGCCTTGCGCAGGAACTGGCCACCCGCGGCGTGACGGTCAACTGCATCGCGCCGGGCTTCATCCGCACCGCGATGACCGACGTGCTGCCCGATGCCCAGAAGGACGCGCTCAACGGCCGCATTCCGATGGGCCGCATGGGCGAGGGCGAGGACATCGCCGCTGCCGCCGTGTTCCTTGCCAGCAAACAGGCAGGCTATGTCACCGGCCAGACGATCCACGTCAACGGCGGCATGGTGATGATCTGAGGTCAGGCAGGGGGAGAGGGGCCTCTCTCTCCTCCACCTGACCTGAACCCCCAAGTTTATCCCCAGATTCGCGGGGTTCCGGCCATATCGCGCTTGCCGCAGCACTAGCGGGCGTTAGAGATAGTCGTCCGATTTTCGGGTTTTTTGCGAACCCTAACCCGACCAAGGGGGACTTTAGGCTGTCATGAAGGCCACCATTGAACGTTCCGCGCTCCTGCGCTGCCTTTCGCACGTGCAGTCCGTCGTCGAACGCCGCAATACCATTCCGATTCTCTCCAACGTCCTGATCGAAGCGTCTGCGGGCGGTTCGCTGCGCGTCATGGCGACCGACCTCGATCTGCAGGTCGTCGAATCGCTCGGCGCGGTTTCGGTCGAGGCTGCCGGTGCGATCACGGTTTCGGCGCACCTGCTGTTCGACATCGCGCGCAAGCTGCCCGAAGGCAGCCAGGTCAGCCTCGATGCTGCGGACAACCGCATGGTCGTGAAGGCCGGGCGCAGCCGCTTCCAGCTGCCCACGCTCCCGCGTGACGATTTCCCGATGATCGCGGAAGGCGAACTGCCGACCAGCTTCGAGATTTCGGCCGCCACGCTGGCGCAGCTGATCGACGCGACCCGCTTCGCGATCTCTACCGAGGAAACCCGGTACTATCTCAACGGCATCTTCTTCCACGTCAGCGACGAGGAACTGAAGGCTGCTGCCACTGATGGTCACCGCCTTGCACGCTTCACCATCGCTCGCCCCGATGGCGCTGAGGGCATGCCCGACGTGATCGTGCCGCGTAAGTGCGTTGGCGAACTGCGCAAGCTGCTTGAAGAAGCGCTCGACACCAACGTGCTGGTCGACCTGTCCGCCAGCAAGGTGCGTTTCACGCTGGGCGGCGAGAACGGCGTGGTGCTGACCAGCAAGCTGATCGACGGCACGTTCCCGGACTACACCCGCGTCATCCCGACCGGGAACGACAAGCTGCTCAAGGTCGATCCCAAGAGCTTCTTCCAGGGCGTGGACCGCGTAGCGACGATCGCCACGGAAAAGACCCGCGCCGTGAAGATGGCGCTCGATACCGACCGCGTAACGCTTTCGGTCACCTCGCCCGACAACGGCACGGCGGCTGAAGAAGTGCCTGCGCAGTATGGTTCGGAAGGCTTCGAGATTGGCTTCAACGCCAATTATCTCAAGGACATCCTGGGCCAGATCGACGGTGACACGGTGGAACTCCACCTTGCAGATGCCGCCGCTCCCACGCTGATCCGCAAGGACGATAAGAGCCCGGCGCTCTACGTCCTGATGCCGATGAGGGTCTAAACGGCCGCAAGGCATGTCTAAATACGAAAAAGGCCGGGGTGAAAGCCCCGGCCTTTTTGTTTGCCGGCTTTACGCGCGGTGCGGGATCAGGGGTTCTTCGCGGCGCCCTGCATCTTGCCGGCCGCAAGCTGGATGCGCTGCATCAGCGCCTGATCGGTGTTGGATGCAGTGGCGATCTCGTTGAACTTTTCGGGCGGCAGGCCCGATTGCTGGACGGCGCCGGCCATCTTCGCCTGCTTGTCAGCGGCGGGGACGGCGGCGTCCTTCTGGATCGACTGAAGGGCCATCACTGCCTTTGTAAACTGATTGACCTCGGTATCGCTGTACTTTGCAGAACTGGCGCTTGGCGCTGCACCCGTAGACGGCTGCTGGGCGATGGCGGGACCGGAGATCGTCGCCATCCCGAAAAGGGCAGCGCCAAGGGCGATGGCTTTGCTGGATTTCATATCGGTTTCTCCTGGAGTTGGCTTGCGCCGCACAACTCCCCAGCAGGCCCGGCCGGGTCAACCGAAGCATTGCTGCACGGTGACTAAACCGGGGTGAACCGAAGTTCCGGGGCGCTATCCAAGCGCATCATGCGATCCGCGAGCGGCGCCGAAGAAGCTGAGAGCGCGAGGGCAATGGCCCTCGCGCCTTCTCCTTTTCAGCCTGCCTCAGACCCGGTGCGAGGCCTCGATCATCGTCTCGACAGCGACGAATTTTTCCCGAGGCGCGCCGCTGCGGGCATTGGCGACTTCGGCTTCGTCGATCTTCTGCCAGTCGGTGAACTTGACCACATCGATCCCGCGTTCCTGCGCCAGCGCGTCGAAGCCGGGACGACCCTGCTTGCCGCTGTCGCCCGCCATGTCGGCGGCGATCTTTTCGACGATGGCGAAGCCGTCGGGGCGGTTGGTGCCGATGGTGCCGGTTGGCCCCCGGCGCGCCCAACCGACGCAGTAAAGACCCGGCGCAATGCGCCCTTCGACATTCGCGAAGCGGCCGCCTTCCTCGTCGAAAGGCACGTCGGGGATCGGCGATGTCTGGTAGCCGATGCAGGCGACCACCAGCCCGGCAGGAATGCGATAAGTCTCCCCGGTGCCGACCGCCTTGCCGCCTTCGAGCCGGGTGCGTTCCACCTCGACGCCTTCTACCCGGGTGTTGCCCAGAATGGCGCGGGGCGCGGCGAAGAAGTCGAATTCGACGGTGACGCCGTCCTTCCCCGGTGCGGACTGTCCAGAAGCGAAACTGCGCAGCAGAGCGACGGCCTTGCGCTGCCCGGTGTCGAGATGGGCGTCTTCGGCCGCGTCAGGCAGGTCTACGGGATCGACTTCGGGATGCGCGCGCGACAGTTTGGCGAACTCGCCCAGTTCCTTGGGCGTCATCGCTACCTGATGCGGCCCGCGCCGGCCAAGGATGACGATCCGCCGCACGGCAGAGCCCTTCAGCGCGGTGAGAGCGTGGGCAACGATGTCCGACTCGGCGAATTCCTCCTCGGACTTGGCGAGGATACGCGCCACGTCGAGCGCGACGTTACCATTGCCCACCACGACCGCGGTGTCGTGGCCAAGCGCGGGATCGAGCTGGGTGAACTGCGGATGCCCATTGTACCAGCCGACGAAAGCGGCCGAGCCGAAAACATTGGCAAGGTCTTCGCCGGGAAGGCCCAGCTTTCGATCATGCGGGGCACCGGTGGCAAGGATCACGGCATCGTAGAGCCCTTGCAGTTCCGCCACCGAAAGGTCGCGGCCCAGCATGACATTGCCGACGAATCGCACGTTCTCGCTCAACGCCGTAGCTTCGTAGCGGCGCGAAACGCTCTTAATCGACTGGTGGTCCGGCGCGACTCCGCTGCGGATCAGGCCGAAGGGGACGGGCAGGGCATCGAATATATCGACCCTCACGTCGCTTCCCCACTGCTTGAGCGCAGCTTCGGCGGTGTAATAGCCTGCAGGACCCGATCCGACGATGGCGATGTGGCGCACGGTCATATCTCCCATGGGGCCGGCTTGATGGTCTGCCGGTCTGAAGCCAAGCAAGCATGGCGGCGAAGCGGGAGCAAGTGAAATGGTTGGGCTTTTCGGCTGGACGGTAGTGGTGATCGGACCGACCACATTTAACCGTTTCGAAATGGGCGCGCGGCCATGGTGCGATCATGACGATTACGGGCTTGCGTGGAAAACGACGGGCGGCACTCTCGGGTGCCGATAGCGGGGCTGTGCCCGATGACCGCGAAGGGGCGCCCGCGCCTGCGACAGTGGCGGAGCCTTCCTCTCCACCGGCGGTAGCTCCGGCTGCATTCGGCGGAATTTCGCGCTTTCGTGCCCGTCCCGATGTCAACGATGTCCTGCATTACTTCACATCATCGCGCTGGGCGTTGATGGGGCCGACGCTGCTGGTCTGCGCCCTGATGATGGGAATCGTCTCGGAGGTGATGCCGGATCTGATCTCGGCACTGTGCATCGCGGCGGCGACGGCGCTGTGCGCGCCGGCATCGCTTTATGCCAGGCTGGAGCGTCGAATCCTGCATGACGGCTGGCAACGCTATCCGCTGATGGCGCTGGCTGTCGTCCTGCCGATGGGATTGTTCGGGTTTGGCGCCGCGCGCTGGACCAACCTTCACTCAGGTCTGGACTGGGATGTGACGGTCAATGTCTACGTCATCGTCGTGCTGATGGCGACGGCATTGCTGGAGAATCGTCTGACATCGATCATCGGCGCGACCATCGGCTTGTGGGGCGGCGGTTCGATCTATGCTGGGTCGCCGGCTTCGTTCGGCCTGCTCGCGGTGGGCGGCACGATCGGCCTGATCCTCGCAGTCAACCAGGCCCGCGTTGCGGCCTCGCAATCACAGGTCCACTCCGAGCGCGAGCGCGAACAGCGCCGCGCCGAGCAATTGCTCCACGAATATGAGCAAACCGGGCAGGGCTGGTTCTGGGAAACCGACCGCCTGGGCAAGATCACGTATGTATCCGAGCGAATCGCCACGTTGCTGGGCAAGGGCGTGGGCGACCTCGAAGGGCGGCCGTTCACCGGCCTGTTCATGCTGGAAGCGCAGGGCCAGCAGAGCGAGCGCACGCTGGTCTTCCACCTCAACACCCGCTCCTCGTTCCAGGACCTGGACGTGCGCGCGGCAAGCGTGGGCGAGGATGAGCGCTGGTGGTCCATTTCCGGGCGGCCGGTGCTCGACCAGTTCAACAATTTCATGGGTTTTCGAGGGTCGGGGACCGATCTCACCGAAAAGCGCCGGTCACAGCAGCATGTGACGCAGTTGGCGCGATTCGATTCGCTGACCAAGTTGGCCAATCGCTTCCAGATGGCCGAGTGGCTGGAGAAGATCCTCACCAGCCCGCGGATCGAGACGCGCGCCTGCGCGGTATTCCTGCTCGACCTCGACCGCTTCAAGCAGGTCAACGACACGATGGGCCATCCGGCGGGCGATTCGCTGCTCAAGCAGGTGGCGGAGCGCCTTGGCGGCACCGTGGGCGACCGGGGGCGTGTGGGCCGTCTGGGCGGCGATGAATTCCAGGTCGTCCTGCACGGCGCCCAGCAGCGCGAGGGCCTTGCCCACCTTGCGCGCCGGATCATCGAGAACATTTCTCAGCCCTATTCCATCGACGGCGCGCGGGTGACCATCGGTGCCTCGGTCGGCATTGCGCTGTGCCCGGATGACGGCACCACTTCCGAAGCGCTGATCCGCAACGCCGACCTTGCGCTCTATGCCGCGAAGGGCAACGGGCGCGGGCGGCATCATTTCTACGACGAGGACCTGCACTCCGACGCGCGTGAACGCCAGCAGCTCGAGGAAGACTTGCGCGACGCGATCGCCAGTGGCTCGCTGGAACTGCATTATCAGCCGCAGGTGCGCACCACGACCGAGCGGATCACCGGTTTCGAGGCGCTGCTGCGCTGGAAGCATCCGGTCCACGGTTACCTTTCGCCCGCCAAGTTCATACCGGTGGCGGAGGAGACCGGCCTCGTTGCGCAGATCGGCGAATGGGCGCTGCGTACCGCTTGCCGCGACCTTGCCGGCTGGCCCGAGGAAGTGCGCGTGGCGGTCAATGTCTCGCCCTTGCAGTTCGCCAATCCGGCGCTGCCCGCTATCGTCACCAGCGCCATCGCTGCTGCGGGAATCAACCCTGCGCGGCTGGAACTGGAGATCACCGAAAGCGTGTTTCTGGGTGAGGACAAGTCGACCGAATCGATGTTCGCCGCGCTCAAGGGAATTGGCGTGCGTCTGGCGCTCGACGATTTCGGGACGGGCTATTCTTCGCTCGGCTATCTGAAAAAGGCGCCGTTCGACAAGATCAAGATCGACCAGAGCTTCGTGCGCGGCGCCACCGTGCCGGGCAGCCGCAACGGTGCGATCATCTCCTCGATCGTCAGCCTGGCCGAGGCGCTGGGCATGGAAACCACCGCCGAGGGCGTCGAGACGCTGGACGAGCTGGATCTGGTGCGTGTGCTGGGGTGCAGCCATGTCCAGGGCTTCATCTATGCCCGCCCGATCACTTGCGAGGCGGCGACGGCGAAACTCTCGGAAAGCCTCGTCGCCGTGGCGCAGGGGCCGCGATCGGCCCGGGCGCCGCGTCAGACGATGCTGCGCAAGGTCATGCTGGAGCATGGATCGCACAACTATCAAGGCACCATCCGCAATATCTCGCTGTCGGGCGCGATGATCGAGGGGCTGTGGAATGTGCCCGAGGGGACGGTTTTCGGCGTCCATCTCTCGGAAGGGTATGTGATGATGGCCAAGGCCCGCTGGTGCAAGGAAGACCGCATCGGCGTGGAGTTCGCGCAGGCGCTGGACGTCGACGGGAACGGCGCGGTGCTGTTCACCCCGGCCCGGCATAGGCGTGAGCGCAGTGAACAGTCGCAGCTTCGCCGCACCGCCTGATTGAGGGCGGTGTGAAAATGACTGAAACGGGCAGGCTGACAGCGCCTCAAAGCACTGCTAACGGCGCATCATGACCGAACTCGCGCAAATCCGAAATTTCAGCATCATTGCCCACATCGATCATGGCAAATCGACGCTCGCCGACCGACTGATCCAGAGCACCGGCGGCCTGACCGAGCGCGAGATGAGCGCCCAGGTGCTCGACAACATGGATATCGAGAAAGAACGCGGTATCACCATCAAGGCGCAGACCGTGCGCCTGAACTATGTGGCCGCGGACGGACTGACGTATGAGCTGAACCTGATGGACACACCAGGCCACGTCGACTTCGCCTATGAAGTCAGTCGCAGCCTGGCCGCCTGCGAGGGCGCGCTGCTGGTGGTCGACGCGGCGCAGGGCGTGGAAGCGCAGACGCTGGCCAACGTCTACCAGTCGATCGAGCACGACCACGAGATCGTGCCCGTCATCAACAAGATCGACCTTCCCGCCGCCGAACCTGAAAAGGTCCGCGCCGAGATCGAGGAAGTGATCGGCATCGATGCGAGCGAGGCCGTGATGGCCAGCGCCAAGTCGGGCATCGGCATTGCCGAAGTGCTGGAAGCGATCGTCAAGAAGATCCCGCCGCCCAAGGGTGATCGTACCAAGCCGCTGAAGGCGATGCTGATCGATTCGTGGTACGATCCGTACCTGGGCGTCGTCATTCTGGTGCGCGTCATCGACGGCGTCATCAAGAAGGGCCTGAACGTCAAGTTCATGCAGGGCTCCACCGAGCACCTGATCGACCGCGTCGGCTGCTTTACGCCCAAGCGCGTCGACCTGCCCGAACTGGGCCCCGGCGAGATCGGGTTCATCACCGCGCAGATCAAGGAAGTCGAGCAGGCCAAGGTCGGTGACACCATCACCACCGTGAAAGGCGGCGCGACGCAGGCCCTGCCGGGCTACAAGGAAGTCCAGCCGGTGGTCTTCTGCGGTCTGTTCCCGGTCGACGCCAACGATTTCGAAAAGCTGCGCGAATCGATCGGCAAGCTGCGCCTCAACGACGCCTCGTTCAGCTTCGAAATGGAATCGAGCGCGGCGCTGGGCTTCGGTTTCCGCTGCGGCTTCCTCGGCCTGCTGCACCTGGAGATCATTCAGGAGCGCCTGAGCCGCGAATACGATCTCGACCTTATCACCACGGCGCCTTCGGTGGTCTACCGCCTGAGCATGACCGACGGCAGCGTGAAGGAACTGCACAATCCCGCCGACATGCCTGATCCCGTGAAGATCGACTTCATGGAGGAACCGTGGATCAAGGCGGTGATCTATACGCCCGACGAGTACCTCGGTTCGATCCTGAAGCTGTGCCAGGATCGGCGCGGTATCCAGAAGGACCTCACTTACGTCGGCGGCCGTGCGCAGGTGACTTACGAACTGCCGCTCAACGAAGTGGTGTTCGATTTCTACGACCGCCTGAAGTCGATCAGCCGCGGCTATGCCAGCTTTGATTACGAGCAGACCGGCCTGCGCGGGGGCGACCTCGTGATGATGAACATCCTCGTCAACAACGAGCCTGTCGATGCGTTGTCGATGATCGTTCACCGTAACCAGGCAGAACCGCGTGGGCGCGGCTTGGTGGAACGGCTCAAGGAATTGATCCCCCGCCACATGTTCAAGGTGCCGATCCAGGCTGCCATCGGCGCCAAGGTGATCGCGCGCGAGACGATCAGTGCGATGCGCAAGGACGTCACGGCCAAGTGCTACGGCGGCGACATCAGCCGCAAGAAGAAGCTCCTCGACAAGCAGAAGGAAGGCAAGAAGCGCATGCGCGAATATGGCAACGTCCAGATTCCGCAGGAAGCTTTCATCGCCGCCCTGCGGATGGGCGAGGAATAGGTTAAACCGGGCGGCACGCCGCCCGGGCCTGTTCCGGATTGTCTTGCCCGTTTTGGGAGGGTTTTACCGTGCCTGAGGGTGCGCGGCGATCCCGCCTTGGCGTTAATGCATGTAATCCCTTGCAATCATGGTGAATTATTGGCTAATCTACCTAATCGTTGCGTAATTCGCGCAATGATGATTTAGTTTGGTGAAGAGGCTGTTGGTCTCTGGCGATATATGGCAGATTTTGGTCAATCAGGTCAGGACGTAAATCGCGAGCAGGTCTCGCCGCTTCTGCTCATCTTTCCCGGATTGACGCCAAAGCAGCACGAAGTGCTTTGCTTCGTCGCCGAAAATCGCACGAGTAAGGAAATCGCCTGGGAACTCGGGATTTCCGAGAGCGCTGTCAATCAGCGGATCGAAGGTGTGCGTACTCGTGCCGGGGCGCTCCCGCGTGCAGAGCTTGCCCGGGCTTACAGGCTTTACCTGCAAGAACTGGAAGCAGCCTGTAATCCGATACCAGATAAGAATACTCAGGTTCCTGGCAGAACCGCGGATGTGGTAGCCGCGGGCCGGGACGAGAATGCCGAACAGTTCGCCTTGGCAGATGCCATGACCTACACCGTGACGGCACCCTGGCAGAGCAGTTCCTTCGACAGGGTCGTCCCGGAAGTACTTGATGGGGCTAACGCCGGGCTTATCCGGACGGCCGCCATGGTTGCCATCGCCGGGGGCATGTTGCTGGTGGCTATGGTCGGTCTTGGGGTAGTGCGCGCGCTTAGCGACCTGATCTGAACGGGCCGAATTTGTTACAGTGTACAGAATTGTTTGCTTATGTTGCGCTGGTCAAGCCGGCATTCCGGCAGGGGAATTTCCATGTCCATGACGATTGCCGTAGCTACCGCCCGTATCTCGCGGCAGTTACCCGAGGCCGAAGTGTCGCTCGATTCCGCGTTGCTTGCCTCGGCGCAGCTCATGGAAACGATACTGCTTACTTCCGGGCAAGAGGGCCAGGAGCCCTATGCCCGCCAGGCCGCGCTGATGCGGCTTGCAAGGGCGCAGTGTCTGCTGATCGAAAGTCAGAACAACATGCTCCGCCTCCACGAGGAAATGCTCGGCATTGGCAAGGAGATCAAGGCGGTGGGCGACGACGATGGAAATTGTCCGAAGCCGACAGGCCTGCTGGAGAGGGCACCGCTGCGCCGGATTGCCTGACTTCGATATATTCGCCGCCGGGATGGCAAGGGCAGTCGTATGACTGAACTATCCTGGTCTTCCATGTTGTGGTCCATCAAGGACGAGGTACAGTTTGCAGCCTATCTCGTGCTCTTCCTCTATTCGATGGTTCGCGGCGCGGCGCCCGAGCGGCTGCTTTCCGGCGTGCTGTTCGCAATGCTCGCGTTCGACAAAGTCCACCATGCCTTGCTGGGCGGGTCGATCCTGTGGCACCATGCCAATGTGGGGCACTTCGTCATCGATCTGCTGGTCATGGCCTGCACGTTCGTCGTCGCGCTCCATGCCAACCGGGTCTATCCGCTATGGGTAGCCGGAGTAGAGATTATCTCGGTATTCGGCCACATCTACCGGCTGGGTCTGGAGGAGATAAACCGGTTCGCCTACGACATGATGGTGGTGATGCCGTCCTACGTCCAACTGGTGGCGATGACTCTGGGGATAGTGTTTCACACGTCGCGGCGCAGGAGGCTGGGCAGCTATCCGTCCTGGCGGCACTCCTGGCGCCCTATGCCGACGGCCGGGGCGAGGATTTCGCCCACCATCTGATCCACCGCTTCGGTTCGCTGCGCACGATCTATTCCGCCTCTACCGAGGCTCTCGTCGACGCGCTCGCCGACGCGGGGGAACGCCGGACCGAAATCGCCGCCGCCATCGTGGGCGCCCGCCGCCTGGCCGAAGCCGCTTCGCGAGAGGCGCTGCTGGGCGTACCCATCGAAACATCCGCGCCGGCCTTTCGCCGCTACCTCGTCAACCGGCTCGGGAGTCGCCGCGAGGAATGTGTGATGGTTCTCTTCTTCACCGACGAAGGGCTGTATATAGCCGAGGACCTTTACGGCGGCGGGCAGCGTTCGGAGATACGCATACCGCTGCGCCGCACCGTGCGCCGCGCCTTCGACCTCGATGCGCGCCGTCTGGTCATCGCGCATAACCACCCCTCAGGCGTACCGCGGGCCAGCGCTGCCGATATCGCCGCGACTAAGCGTTTTCGCGAGGTCGTCGAGGCGCTGGAAATCCGCCTCGACGACCACTGCATCGTCGCCGGCAACTGTGTCGCCAGCATGCATGCGATGGGCCTGCTCTAGTTCTTCAGGCGCAGGCTGACGAACAGCGTCCGGCCGCCCTCGGGATAACCGTCGACGGTGGCGTAGTTCTCGTCGAACAGGTTGCGCCCGCCTACGCCAAGCGTCGCCCAGTCGGTGACGTCGAAGTCGACGCGCAGGTTCGCCAGCGCATAGCTGCCGATCTTGTAGTAGCGCGTGCCGGCGGTGTTGACCGTCCAGCGCTTCGAAGCGACGTCGAGGCTTGGCAGGATGCGCAGCGCTTTGATCGGCGACCATTCGGCCCAGACGAAGCCGGAATGCTCAGGCACGCCGGTAGCATGGAACGCGGGCAGCGAGGGGTCGTCCAGCTTGCGGTGCACCCAGCCATAATTTGCCCCGGCCCGCAGGCCTTCGGCAATCTGCGCGGTCGCCGAGAATTCCGCGCCGTAGTAGTCACCCGATCCCACGTTGCGGCTCTGCGCGGTGGCCTGTCCCTGGAAGATGAAGGGGAACGAGACGATCGCATCGTCGATCTTGGCGTACCAGCCCGATGCCTCGATCCGCAGCGGGCCGAATTGGCGGGCGCCGCCCAGTTCGATCTGGGTCGCGCGTTCGGCGTTGATGTCCGGGTTCGAGGTGGCGCCGCCGAAGCGGGTGCTGAAGCGCTCGAAGATGGTCGGGAAACGCGCGCGCGACGAGACTGCGAGGTGCAGGTTGGTCGCATCGTCAGGCGTCCACAGCAGCTGGCCCTGAGCGTTCCAGGCATCGCCATTACGCAAGTTGTAATAGACGAAGGCCCCGCTGGTGTAATCCTCGGCACGGCGCAGGTCGCGCCAATCGTAGCTCGCACCCACCACCAGTTCGAGCTGGGGGGTCAGCTTGTAGCCGTTCTCGATCGCGGCGCTGTAGGTTTCCTCGATGGTGGTCTGCCACGGCTCAAAGACGCCGCTGGGGAAGCTCTGCTGGATTTCGCGGTGGCGGTCGTTGCGGTAGTGGAACGAGACGCTCAGGCGCTCCGCATCGCTCGGCCGCAGGTCCAGCTGGGCCGAGCCGCCATAGGCGCGGTCGCTGTAGGCGCTGTTGAAGGAACTGCCGCGCGTCTGGGTGGTCAGCGTCTTGTCGTCGAAACTGTCGAGGCTGTTCTTGAAGGTGTTGTAATAGGCGCGCGTGCGCAGCGTGGCGATCTCGCCCAGCTGCGTGGTGGAGAGGAAGTAGACGTTCTGCAGGTTCCAGTACGGCCAGGTCCAGTAACGCAGGCCGGTGCTGTCGGAGACATGCGTTGGCGCCAGTTTCTCGCCTTCCTGGCGGGTGTAGCTGATCGCGTATTCGTCGGTCGCGTTGGGGGTGAAGCCGATCTTGGCATTTACGCGCCAATCCTCTGTGCGTGACAGATCGCGCGCGCCGCCGTCCTCGTTGCGGGTGGGCTTGAAGTCCTTCGACAGGTTCCAGTGATCGGTGAAGTTGCGCGCGTAGCTGGCCTGCGCATACCACATGTCATGCTTGGTGCCGAGCGAGGCGAAGCCGGTATAGCCCGCATAATCCGTGTCGTTGTCGAGGTTGAGGCTGAAGCGCGCCTCGGCATCGTATTCCTTCTGCGGCTTGCGGGTGACAAGGTTCACCGCACCGCCCATCGCGCCGGGGCCGTTGAGCACCGAGACATAGCCCTTGGCGACCTGGATCTCGGCAACATCGGGCGTCAGGAAGCGGCCATAGTCGAGGCGGCCGTCGGCAGGCAGATAGACGCGGATACCGTCGATCGAGAGCGGGACCTGAAAACGGTCGAAACCGCGCACGAAGATCAGGCGCTCGTTACGCGAATTGCCCGAGATGCCGGAAGTGACGCCGGGGATCAGTTTTACGGCTTCGTCCAGCGTATCGCGCGAGAAGTCGTAGATGGCCTCGGCATTGACCGAGGTGCTGCTGATGCCGCTTTCCTCGCTGCGGGGCGCGGTAACGACGATCTGGCCAAGGCCGAAGGTATTGCCGCCATCGTCGGCATCCGCCGCCAAGGCCGGTGCGGAGATGGCACTGGCCAGCGATGCGGCAAGCGCCGCCGTTACCCGATATTTCATGAAAACCCCCTTGAACCGTTGTATAATCCGCGCTTTGAGCGAACCTATATTCGGTCGTATATAAATGATTCATGGAGCCGCAAGCATGATACGAAAGCCCCGGGCGCTTTTTCTCGCAGGTGCAGCAATAATGACGCCCGCTGCTCCGGCGCTTGCTGCGGAAGCAATGGCGGGGCACGAGCACGCGGCCTGCGCGGCGCCTAATGCCGTTCCCGCCGATCTTGCTGGCTGGAGCGCGCCGCATCGCCCGCTCAAGGCGGCGGTGAAACCAGCCGCGTCCGGCAAGGCGCTGCTGGTGATGGGCACCGCTTTTGACGCTACGCTCGCCCCGACGCCCAAGGTCGATTATGTTCTCGAGCCGGGCAAGCCGGGCGGATCGGTCAGCTTCGGCGGCCTGTTCGCATTCGATGTGGCCGAGGCGGGCCGCTACCGCATTGCCCAGAACGGGCGTTCGTGGGTCGATGTGATCGTCGCCGGTAAAGCCTTAGCCTCGGCCGCCCACGGACATGGGCCGGGGTGTTCGGGCATCACCAAGATGGTCGAGTACGATCTGCCCGCTGGCCGCCACCTTTTGCAGATCGCGGCGAACGGCGAAGCGGCGCTGACGGTGATGGTCGCTCCGGTTCGATGAACGCCCTCCGATGAGCCGGGCGGGACGCTGGGCCATCCTGTTCGGCGGCCTTATCCTTGCCGCAGGGGCGGGCATGGCAAAAGACAGGGGCGGTTCGGCTGAGGCGCAGGTCGCGCTGGGGCGGCGACTGTTTCACGACGGGGACCTGTCGGTAAACGGCACGCTTTCGTGCGCCACTTGCCACGACCCGCGCCACAGCTTTGCCGATGGCACACGGGCCCATCCCGGAGCGCATGGGGAGCCGGGGCTGCGCAACGTGCCGTCGCTGGTGAACGTGGGTGCGTTCTCTCCGCTCACCTGGGGCAACGATGCACTGGCCACGCTGGAACTGCAGGCGCTGGTGCCCATCGCGGGCGAGGACCCGGTCGAGATGGGCATGAAGGGGCAGGAGGCGGAACTCGCTCGTCGTTTGTTCGCCGATGGATGTTATCGCAAGCTGTTCAGGGCCGCCTTTCCCAAAGCGCGCGGGCGGATCGACTTCGCCGCCGTTTCCACTGCCCTCGCAGCGTTTCAGCGCACGATCGTCAGTTATGAAACGGCATGGGACCAGGCGACCTCGGGCGGGGCACCGCTGGCTGAGGCGGCGGTCCGGGGCGAGGCTGTGTTCACGGGCGGGGCAGGGTGCGCATCGTGCCATTCGGGCCGTGAATTCACCGACCTAGGCTTTCACCGGCTGGCGGGGGAGCCCGAAGCGCCCCGGAATGGCGACCTGGGCCTTGCCCGTGTCACCGGGCGCAGCGAGGATCGCGGCCGTTTCCGCACGCCTTCGCTGCGTAACGTCGCCTTGACCGGGCCTTATCTCCACGATGGCAGCGCCGATACCATCGCCGACGCCATCGCCCGGCACGGCATCGTGCTGTCCCCCGGCAATGCAACGGATGTCGATGCGTTTCTCGGCGCCTTGACGGACACTGCCGTCACCGCCGACGCCCGTTATGCGCGGCCTGGAAAGACTTGCGAGATTTCCTAGCGTTCACAGCGGTATTACCGTCCGGCGAAATAATTGCAGAGCCATGAGGTGCGAAAATCGCGACAGGTGCAACTTCAGCGCCCGTGCAGCATTGGCAAAAGCAACCATTTGACAATGCGCGCGCTGACACGAAAGTGTCGTCTTGTGCGCACATGTCGTTTCCGGCCCCAGATCATGATCCTATTGGAGATGCCCGCTTGACCCAGATCGTCACTGTTCCGACCACGCCCTTCGACGGGCAGGCGCCCGGCACCTCGGGCCTGCGCAAGAAGGTGAAGGTCTTCCAGCAGCCGGGCTATGCCGAGAATTTCATCCAGTCGGTGTTCGACGTGGTGGAGCGTGCGCCGGGAGCGGTGCTGGTGATCGGCGGCGACGGGCGGTACCACAACCGCACGGTCATCCAGCAGGCGATCCGCATGGCGGCTGCCAACGGCTATGGCCGGGTGCTGGTTGGACAGGGCGGTATCCTTTCGACTCCTGCGGCAAGCCACGTCATCCGCAAGTACAAGGCCAGCGGCGGCCTGATCCTTTCCGCAAGCCATAACCCTGCTGGGCCAGATGAAGATTTCGGCATCAAGTACAACATCGCCAACGGCGGCCCCGCGCCCGAAAGCATTACCGGCGCCATGCTGGAGCGCACCAGGGTGATCGACCGCTGGCTGACGGTGGAGGCGCCCGACGTCGATCTGGACACGCTTGGCGAAACCGCAGTCGGCGGCCTGACGGTGCAGGTCCTCGATCCGGTGGCCGACTATGCCGACCTGATGGAGACGCTGTTCGACTTCGATGCGATCCGCAAGGTCGTCGCCTCGGGCTTCACCATGCGCATGGATTCGATGAGCGCGGTGACCGGGCCCTACGCGGTCGAGATCCTTGAACGCCGCCTGGGCTTCGCTCCGGGCACGGTGGTCAACGCTGTGCCGCTGGAGGACTTCGGCGGGCATCACCCCGATCCGAACCTGATCCACGCCAAGGAACTATACGACCTGATGATGTCGGAGGATGCGCCCGATATCGGCGCGGCCTCGGACGGCGACGGCGACCGCAACCTCATCATCGGCCGCGGGCGCTTCATCACGCCCTCGGATTCGCTGGCGATGCTGGCCGCCAACATCGAGATCGCCCCGGCCTATCGCGGCCGCCTTGCCGGCATTGCCCGCTCGATGCCGACCAGCGCCGCCGCCGACCGCGTGGCCGAGGCGTTGGGCGTGCCCTGCTTCGAGACGCCGACGGGCTGGAAGTTTTTCGGCAACCTGCTCGACGCCGGCAAGGTCACCATCTGCGGCGAGGAAAGTGCCGGCACCGGGTCGGACCACGTGCGTGAGAAGGACGGCCTGTGGGCAGTGCTGCTCTGGCTCAACGTGCTTGCCGTGCGCGGGATCAGCGTGGACGATCTCGCCCGTGAACACTGGGCGCGTTTCGGCCGCAACTACTACGCCCGCCACGACTTCGAAGGCATCGCGACCGAGGGCGCCAACGCGCTGATGGACGGCCTCAAGGCGCAATTGGCGGCGCTGCCGGGCAAGACTTTCGGCCCGCTGACCGTGCAGGTCGCCGACAGCTTTTCCTATACCGACCCCGTCGACGGTTCGGTCAGCGCCAACCAGGGCATCCGCGTGCTGTTCGAGGACGGCAGCCGCATCGTCATGCGTCTCTCGGGCACCGGCACGCAGGGCGCCACCCTTCGCCTCTACCTCGAACGCTACGAGCCCAGTTTCGGTGATCTGGAAGCCGACACCGGAGTGATGCTGGAGGCGCAGATCGCCGCCGCCGAAGCCATTGCCGGGATCATTGCCCACACCGGCCGGACAGCGCCCGACGTCATCACCTGATCTGAACATCCTGCCGAACCGGGTTCTTGCGCGCTTCGTCCAGCGCCTGCACCCGGGCGGCGGTGTCCGGTTCGGCCAGCAGGGTGGACAGGGGTGCATCCAGGCGGTGACGCCAGTTGGGGTGTTCGGTTATCGTGCCGGGCAGGTTGGGCTGCTCGCGCTGTGCCAGCAGGTCTTCGAGAGGAGCTATGGCAAGGCCGCAGGGCGCAGCGCCGATGCGGCGCAGGGCTGCTTTGACAACCGGAGCCGGATCGTTCGGCGCGGGGCGGGGGGCGGCGTCATGGGTCAGGCTGGCCCAGAGCAGGCCCCGGTCCCAGTCGCGGCGTTCTTCCGCCTGTGCGCGGCTGGTGCCCTCCGGGAGACGCCCCAGCTTTTCCGCCCAGTCGAGATCGCGCCCGGTCCACCATCCGGCGACCGTGGCGGTATCGTGGGTTCCGGTCATGGCCACTGCCTGCGCGTCGTAGTCCTGTGTGCCGATGAACCCATCGTCCTCTGCGCGTTCGAACCACAGCACGCGCATGCCCAGCATCCCGCGCCGGGTGATCGCGGGGCCAAAGCCGCCTGGCATTGTGCCGAGGTCCTCGGCCACGATCAGCGCCCCGGCAAGGTGCGCCTCCAGTGCGACAAGGCGGATGAGGTCGTCGAACGGATAGGTCAGGTATGCCCCCGCGCTCGACGGCTGGCCTTCGGGGACTACCCATAGACGGGCGAGGCCGAAAGCATGGTCGATACGTAGCGCACCCGAACTCGCCAGAGCGGCGCGGATCGTGGCGATCCAGGGGGCGTAGCCGCTTCGTGCCAGCCCCCTCGGCGAGAACCCGGTGAGGTTCCAGTTCTGACCATGCGGGCCCAAGGGATCAGGCGGGGCGCCGATGGTCAGCCCTTGCAGCAAGGCGCCGCGCATCGCCCAGGCATCCGCGCCGCCGGTGTGCACTCCCACCGCCAGATCGGCCAGCAGACCCACCGCCATGCCCGATGCGCGTGCCCGTTCCTGGACGCAGGCAAGGCTTTCGCGCGCCAGCCATTGGGTAAAAAGGTGAAACTCGACCTCTTCGGCATTGTTGCGGGCGAAGGCTGTTACCGCGTCGCCTTCGGGATCGTGAAAGGGCGCGGGCCACGCTTGCCAGCCATGCAGGCCCTGCGCGCGAAAGTGCACGTCCAACGCATCGTAGAGCGCTTGCCGCACCAACCCCTCGCCGTGCGGCGCATTGCTGCGGGCGATGCGTTCGCGCGTGGCGGCGTCGACGCGGGCGAACAGGCCGCGCATCTGGGCCAGGCGGCAGGGCAGAGCGGTTTCCCAGTCGATCAGGGCGGCTTCGTCGACTGCTTCCGCCTCGTCCAGCGGCGGCAGGCCGAGCAGTACGGGATCGCCCATGGCAGCGTTGAGATAAAGCCGGCTGGAGGGTGAGTAAGGGCTGAAATCATGCCCGTACCCGGCGAAAAGCGCATGGACCGGGTTGATCGCCACCGCATCCGCGCCGCGCGCGGCAAACGTATCGACGGCTTCGGCAAGCTCGGCGAAAGTGCCGAAGGATTTCGGCGCCGCGCCGCGTAAAGCCGGTATCTGCACCGCCGGTCCCCAGATACGCCCCTTGCCGAGAGCTTCCACTGATGGACATTGGCGCGGAGCGACCGCCAGAGTGAAGGCGTGGCCGTTCACGGTGAGCGCGTGGTAGCCCACCTCGTCCACGGGCGGCAGCACCCAGTTCGACACGTCAAGTTCGCGAACCGTGCCGTCTGCCGCCGTGATCCGGGCTTGGGTGAGGGCGGCGGGCAGCGGCGTGGGCTGGCCTATATCGGTCACGATCATCGCCGGGGGCTGGGCGCGCGCGCTGGAGACCTGGGCCAGGCTGGCCGCGATCTCGATCTCTGTTGCCGCAGGATAGCCGAGCGCCGCTGCAATCGCGGCCAGCGATGCGTCGCTGACGATCTGCGGTGCTCCGTCCACGTTCCACCAGATGCGGACCAGACCGATCGCGTCGGCCAGCGCGTGCAACTGCTGCATCTGTGGCATCGTTCCTTGGGGCCGTAAGGAGCGCCGCCCCGCGCGCTGTGGCGGGAGGCTAGCGCGCCTGCATCGCGGGAGCAATCGGACTTGCTCGCCTTGGACCGCGCCGGCGAGCGTTTGCAGTGCAGACTTTCCCCGGCCGTCCACCGCTTTTCCACCCACCATACCCAATTTGTCCACAGGCTTGCCCACCGTGCAACGGGGCGCTTAACAGGGCGGTATGGACCTCGACCGTTATCTCGACCGCATCGGCTTCGTTGCTCGCCCCTCTGACGAACCAGACGTCATTTCGGCACTGCAATCGGCGCACCGGCTCGCAATCGGGTTCGAGAACCTCGACGTCATGCTTGGCCGGCCGATCCGCATTGATGCGCCAAGTGTGTTCGACAAGATCGTAGTGAATGGGTGTGGAGGCTATTGTTTCGAGCAGAACTGTCTGTTCGGCGATGTCCTGGCGGCGATCGGCGTGGCCAATCGGCCGCTGCTTGCGCGCGTCAGGCTGGGACTTGCGCAGGACGTCATTCCGCCGCGCACGCATGTCTGCCTGCTTGCCACGATTGCGGGGGGAGAGTGGCTGGTCGACGCAGGCTTCGGCGGCAGCGACCTTGCTCCCCTGCCGCTAGAGGACGGGGCGGAGGCGCATACGGCGGATGGTGCCCGCCATCGCCTGCGCCGCGCCGGGGCGCGGGGCAGCCTTGAGGGCGAGTGGCTTCTGGAGCGTGCCGGGCCGGTTTCCGCGACCGACGGCCGCGCCGCCGCGCATGGCGACTGGCAGGCGCAATACACCTTCGATCTGGCGCAGGTCGTGCCCGGTGATCTGGAGCAGGCCAATCACTGGACCTCGACCCGGCCCGACACGCGCTTCACCAGCCTGCACGTCGCAAGCATTCCGCTGGTCGGGGGTTTCGCCTCGATGGTCGATCGCGATCTGACTGTGCACGGCGCGAACGGCACCGAACGGCGCATGATCGCCGATGCGGCGGACTACGCCCGCACCTTGCGCGAGGTATTCAGGATCGCGATGACCGAGCAGGAAGCCGCACGGTTGCCGCTGCTGCGCTGACGATTACGGGTATTACCCTAAGCCTCCAGCAGGCGGGGCATCAGTTCGACGAAGTTGCAGGGGCGGTTTCGGCTGTCGAGCTGCTCGGCCAGGATGCCGTCCCAACCGTCCTTCACCGCGCCGTTCGAACCGGGCAATGCGAAGATGTACGTGCCCCGCGCGACCACGGCCATGGCCCGGCTCTGCACCGTGGACGTGCCGATGGTCTGGTAGGACAGCCAGCGGAACAGTTCTCCAAAGCCGGGGATTTCCCGTGCGCCCGTTACCCTGCCCAGTGCTTCGGGGGTGACGTCGCGGCCGGTCAGGCCGGTGCCGCCGGTGGAGACTATCGCGTCCACTTCGGGATCGTCGATCCAGCTTTCGAGCAGCGCCGCGATCGCGGCTGCGTCATCTCGCTCGATCGTGCGGCGCGCCAGCGTATGCCCGGCGTCTGCGATGCGCTGGGCGAGGATATCGCCTGAGGTGTCGTTTTGCGCAGTGCGGGTGTCGGAGACGGTCAGCAGGGCGATGTTGATGGGCTGGAAAGTGCGGCTCGGATCAACGGCCACGAACGATCGCTCCATTCGCGTTCATCCGCACGCCCTGCGATCCCGACAGGCCGGGGAAGGTTGGCCATTCGCCCTGCGCCAGTTCCATGCGGCTTTCCGATGCACCGCCGGCCTGGCGTTCGTACATCCAGTAGTTGCGCATGACGATGTTCACGTAGCCGCGCGTTTCCCAATAGGGCAGCGATTCGATCCACAGCAGCGGGTCGCCCTGGCAGTTCACGTCGGTGTTCCAGCGGCCCACCGGCAGCAGGCCGGCGTTATAGGCAGCCATGACCTTGGGCAGCAGGCCCTGCGTGGCGGAATTGTTCTGCAGCATCTGCAGGTGGCGCTGACCGAAGGCGAGGTTTACCTCCGGCTTGTTGAGATCGGAGGCATTGCCTGCCACGCCCAGCGACGAGGCGTGGTCCTGCGCGGCTGCGGGCATGATCTGCATCAGTCCGCGTGCGCCGGCCGGGCTGACGACACCGGCGCGGAACACCGATTCCTGCAAAGTATGCGCAAAGACCAGCGCGGGGTCGACTTTCCAGCCGCCCACCGGGGTCCACTTAGGCGTGGGGAAGCGCGTCGCCGGTTCGGGTTTGCCGCCGTAGGGGGCGTTATAGGCCATCCACAACTGGGTGCCGGGCAGACCAAGATCGCGGGCGAGGCGGGTCAGCGGCGCATATTGCGAGGCATCGCCGATGCGCGCCTGATGGCGCAGCACTTCATCGGCGAGGCCATCCTTGCCGATTTCGGCCAGTTCTACAGCGGCGCGCACATTGGGGTTGGCGCGTAGCTGCTGCCAGTCGGCCTGGGTGAAGTCGGCGGCGGAATGCTGTTCCGACAGCTTCAGTCCAAGCTGTTCGGACGCGAGCATTCCGTAAAGCGTTTCGTCGCGGGCGGCAGCCAGGCGTAGTAAGGCGGCTGCCTGCTCGGGCTTGCGGCAGCGCACCAGCGAGCGGCTTTTCCAGTAATGCGAGGCGCTGGTCAGCTCGGCGTTCTCGGAGGACTGGGCGGCCTTGCCGAAGGCATCGGCGGCGCCGTCGCAGTCACCCAGGCGCCAAGCAGCGAGCCCGGCAGTCCACCAGGCTTCGCCTACCCACGGCCCGGTGCCGAGCGCGGCAAGCTGGGCCATCTGGTAAGCGTTGGCATCCTGGTTCTCGATATAGAAGCTCCAGGCTACCTTCTGGCGCCATTCGGCCTGCGTCGAGGGGCTGAGATTCGCATCGATGCCGTCAAGCAGCAGGCGCGCGCCCATCGGATCGTCGTTCTTGATGCGCTCGAGAATGCCGTTCGAGATCGAGCCGGGCATCGTGCCGTCCTCGATCGAGGCGGGACGCACCCGCTTGGACATCGAGGGCAGGCGCGCAAAAGTCTGTTCGCTGGGCAGGCTAGGGACGGTTTCGGCGCCGCGCTTCAGCGCAAGGCGGCTGATCTGGTCCGCGCCGGGCAACTGCGCGCCTTGCGAAAGCCAGCCCTGGAGTTCGGCCAGTTCGATCTTGGGCGAACCGGCGGCCAGATAATATTCGGCGCGGGCCTGCTGGTGCAGCGGGCCGTCCGCACGTTCGGCGAGCATGCGCTGGACGGCCTGCCAGTCCTTGGCGTCGATCGCGTCGAAGACCAGCTTGTAATACGTGCGGTCGTCCTGGCTAAGCAGCGAAGGGACGGCGGTACGGTCTGCGCGGGTGCGGAAATAATCAACCGCAGCGCTGTTCGCGAAGGCCGGAACGGCCGAAATGCATGCGGCGAGGGTAAACCCCGCCAACAGACCGACCTTGGTAATTCGTTTCAAGTCTTTATTCCCCGCGATCCTGTACGACGCCCCGATTGCCTAGCCCATCTGCCTTTCGGGGACCGCGATCAGGCGGCGGTCCACTCCAGCCAGGCCTTCCACAGTACCGGCTTTGCGCGCGGTTGTCCGAGCAGCGCAGTCAGGGCCCATGAGGCAAGCAGGGGTATCGATGCCCCTTCATGGTTGAAACTTCGTAAAACGGCAGGACCTTGCGGCGATTCGTGGCCGATTAGCGACAGGGCGTTGCCGCCGAGCACGATAAGCCGTTTCGGCGCCACCAGACTCACGTGATGCGCAAGTACTTGGCCCAGGCCGCGTTCCTGCAATGCGGGCCAATCCGGGCCCGGCGTATGGCGGGGCAGGGCGCTGGCCAGATAGACGCCTTCGCGCTGTGTGCCGAAGGCGGACAGGATCGCGTCGAGCAGCTTTCCCTGCGGACCGGAAAGCAGGGCCTCGCGGTCTTCCGCCTCGGGTTCCTCGACCACGATCATAAGATCGGCGCCTGCCGGTCCCTGCGGCGCGATACGGGTGGAAAGCTCGCCGCCGCACAGCAGCGGCTCGTTCAGCCACCAGGGTGTGAACGCGGCAAGGTCGGCGGGAAGGCTGGCCGGATCGAGGCGGGCAGGGGGCGGGGCTGCGTCCACGTCGGCAGCTGGCGCGCGCACGGGGCGGCGCTCCTCAGCCGGATTCGCGCCGCCTTCCGGTTCGGGCGGAGCGAGCCACGCGGTAGGCTCGTCAACGAAGTCCAGGTCGACGCCGGCGTCGCGCCACCAGTCGAGCGCACCTGTGATATCGTCTAGAAATGCAGGATTTGGAGGTTGATCCATCGCACAGGGTCTTGACCTGCCGCGCGGGAGCAATCAAGGCTCAAGACGATTTAATCGCTCGACTAAGTCGCAAAAAAGGCGATTGGGCCAAAAAGCGATGAGCAAAAAACGAATTTGGACGGGGCTTCCATGATTGAACGCGAAGAGATGCCTTATGACGTCGTCGTCGTTGGCGGTGGACCTGCCGGTCTGGCCACGGCGATCCGGCTCAAGCAGGTCGACCCCGAACTGCAGGTCTGCGTGCTGGAAAAGGGCTCCGAAATCGGCGCCCACATCCTGTCCGGCGCCACCATCGACCCCAAGGCGCTCGACGAACTCCTGCCGACCTGGCGCGAGGATGGCTGCCCGCTCGCGGAAACGCCGGTGACCGATAACTGGCACTGGCACATGACGAAGAAAGGCAAGTTCTCCCTTCCGCATGCGATCCAGCCGCCTTTCATGTCGAACAAGGGCAATTACACCGGCTCGCTGGGCAACTTGTGCCGCTGGCTGGCGGAGCAGGCCGAAGCGCTCGAAATCGAGATCTTCCCCGGCTTCCCGGCCGCCGAGATTATCTATGGCGATAACGGCGCCGTGCTGGGCGTGCAGACCGGCGACATGGGCGTCGACCGCGAAGGCAACCAGAAGGGCGACTTCCAGGCAGGCATGAACCTGCTGGGCAAGTACACCGTGTTCTGCGAAGGCGCGCGTGGGCACCTGACCAAGCGCCTCAAGGCAAAGTTCGACCTTGAAGCGAACTGCGAGCCGCAGATCTATGGCCTCGGCATCAAGGAACTCTGGGATATCCCGGCGGACAAGCACGTCCCCGGCCGCGTGATCCACACGCAGGGCTGGCCGATGAGCGAGAGCGACAGCTGGGGCGGCGGTTTCCTTTACCATCAGGCCAACAACCAGGTGGCCCTGGGTTTCGTGACGGCGCTCGATTACAAGAACCCCTACGTCTACCCGTTCGAGGAATTCCAGCGCTGGAAGCAGCACCCGGAAATCCGCGCGATCCTCGAGGGCGGCAAACGCGTGGCTTACGGCGCGCGCGTCATCAACGAGGGCGGCTGGCAGTCGGTCCCGCAACTGGCGTTCCCTGGCGGCGTGCTGGCGGGCTGCTCGGCAGGCTTCGTCAACGTGCCGCGCATCAAGGGCACCCACACCGCGATGAAAAGCGGCATGCTGGCGGCGGAATCGATCGCGGCGGCCATCAAGGCCGGACGCGAGGCCGACACGCTTCAGGACTATGACGACGCGGTGCGCTCCAGCTGGATCGCCAAGGAACTCAAGCTCGTGCAGAACGCCGAGCCGATGGTCGCCAAGTGGGGCACCGAGCTGGGCACAGTCCTGGCCGGTGCCGACATGTGGCTGCGCACATTGTTCGGCTTCGGTGTCGCCAAGCCGATGAAGCACCACACCGACGCCAGCGAAACGCAGCGCGCGGACCTCTACAAGCCGATCGCCTACCCCAAGCCCGACGGTGTCATCAGCTTCGACCGGCTGACCAGCGTGTCCTATTCGTTCACCAACCATGAGGAAGACCAGCCGGTCCACCTCAAGCTCAAAGACCCTGCGATCCCGACCGAGATCAACCTGCCGGTCTATGCAGGTCCTGAGGCGCGGTATTGCCCGGCAGGCGTCTATGAGTTCGTCGATGCCGGGGCAGGGCCGAAGCTGCAGATCAACGCGCAGAACTGCGTCCATTGCAAGACCTGCGACATCAAGGATCCCACCCAGAACATCGAATGGGTGACGCCGGAAGGCGGCGGCGGCCCCAACTACCCGAACATGTGATCCGTCAAAGGGGAGGCCTGGCCTCCCCTTTGTTGTCTGGGGCGGCGGCCAAGGCCTGCCTTGCCTCACCCGCCCCGCCGCGCCATGGGTGCTGGGATGCTGACCGAAACCGCCTACGCCAAGATCAACCTAGCGCTGCACGTTCGCTGCCGGCGCGAGGACGGCTATCACGAGCTGGAAACCCTGTTCGCTTTCGTCGACGATGGCGACCGGCTTTCCGCCTCTCCGGCTCAAGCTGACACCCTGACCACCCACGGCGAATTTGCGGGCGGCATCGAAGACCCATTCGGCAACATCGTCGCCAAGGCGCTGTCGGCGCTCCCGCATGGAAAGGGCTGGGCGGTCGAGCTCGAAAAGCGCCTTCCCGTCGCGGCAGGTCTTGGCGGGGGGTCGGCGGATGCGGGTGCGGTGTTCCGCATGGTCGAACGCGCTCACGGCTTCCCCGACGACTGGCAGGCGCGCGCCGCCAAACTCGGCGCCGATGTGCCGGCCTGCGTGCTATCGACCACCTGCATCGGCACCGGCACCGGCACGGACCTCATACCCGTCGACAACGATCTTGCCGGCGCCCCGGTACTGCTGGTGAACCCGCGCGTGGCCTTGACCACCGGGCCGGTGTTCAAGGCCTGGGACGGCCTGGATCGCGGCGCCATGCCGGGGGGTTCCGTGCGCACGGTCGCGCTGGAGGGCCGCAACGATCTCGAAGCCCCCGCCATCGCAATCTGCCCCGTCATCGCCGACGTACTGGCAGCCTTGAGCGGCACCGATCCGTTTCTTGCGCGGATGTCCGGTTCGGGCGCAACGTGCTTCGCGCTTTATGAAAACGAGGCGCGGTTGCAGGTGGCAGCGGAAAAGCTTGCGAAATCGCATCCCGGCTGGTGGCAAATGGCGGGGAAATTGAGGTAGGGTTTACGCCCCGGCTCAGGAGGTTAGTTTGGAATCAGATTTTCACCGTCTGCTCGGCACGCCGCAAGCCGGAGGAATACTGATCGTTTCCGACCATGCTTCCAACCGCGTGCCGGAGGATATCGACCTCGGCATCGACCCGGCGCTCCTCCAGCTTCACATCGCCATCGACATCGGCGTCGGCGCCATTGCCGAGCAGATGGTCAGCCCCGGTACGGCCGCATGGCTGGGCAATGTCAGCCGCCTCGTGTGCGATTACAACCGCAAGCACGACGTTCCCGGCATGATGCCCGAAATCAGCGATGGCCACGTCATCCCCGGCAACGTCCTGACGCCGCAGCAGCGCAGCGCCCGTGTCACGCGCTTCTTCGAACCCTACCACTCCGGGTTGGCCGCACTGCTGCACGAAACCCCGCCAGCGCTTATCCTGTCGCTGCACAGCTTCACCCCCGGCCTGGCGACCTGCGACAAGCCGCGTCCCTGGCAGATCGGCATCCTCTACAATGAGGACGAGCGCGCGGCCCGCATTGCCATTCCGTGGCTGGAGGCGCAGGGCCTCGTAGTCGGAGATCAGGAGCCGTACTCGGGCAAACTTCTCAATGCCTCGATGAACCGCCATGCCGAGCCGAATGGACTGCCGTACCTCAGCATCGAGATCCGTCAGGACCTGATCGCCGACACCGCAGGGCAGGCCGAGTGGGCACAAGTCATGACTGCCTTGAGCGCAGAGGTCGTCAGCCGACTTTAGCCCGAGCCATCCTCGATCCGCGCCGGTATGACGAAAATGTGCTATCATCCTGCCAGCGCCGAAACCTTCGCATTACGCCGCGAAATATAATGTCGAAAACTGCCGTTGAATTGAAACCTATTGACGTGTAGGGGCAAGCCAACTCGCGCATCCATGCGCCCATGACCCGGAGTCCCGACAATGCCCGCCTATCGCTCACGCACTTCGACCCACGGCCGCAACATGGCGGGCGCGCGTGGCCTGTGGCGCGCGACGGGCATGAAGGACGGTGATTTCGGCAAGCCGATCATCGCGGTGGTCAATTCGTTCACCCAGTTCGTGCCCGGCCACGTCCACCTCAAGGACCTCGGCCAACTCGTCGCGCGCGAGATCGAGGCGTCGGGCGGCGTCGCCAAGGAATTCAACACCATCGCGGTCGACGACGGCATCGCCATGGGCCACGACGGCATGCTCTATTCGCTGCCCAGCCGTGACCTGATCGCCGACAGCGTGGAATACATGGTCAACGCCCACTGCGCCGACGCGATGGTGTGCATCTCCAACTGCGACAAGATCACGCCGGGCATGTTGATGGCCGCGATGCGCCTCAACATTCCTGCCGTGTTCGTCTCGGGCGGCCCGATGGAGGCCGGCAAGGTCATCCTCAAGGGTAAGGTCCAGGCGCTGGACCTCGTCGATGCGATGGTTGCCGCTGCGGATGAAAGCTACACCGACGAAGAAGTCGCCGCGATCGAGCGTTCGGCCTGTCCCACCTGCGGTTCGTGCTCGGGCATGTTCACCGCCAATTCGATGAACTGCCTTACCGAGGCGCTGGGCCTGTCGCTGCCGGGCAACGGCTCGACCCTGGCTACCCACTCCGACCGCGAGCGCCTGTTCCTTGAAGCAGGCCGGGTCGCCGTGGACATGTGCCAGCGTTATTACGAGCAGGAAGACGAAAGCGTCCTGCCGCGCAATGTCGCCAGCTTCAAGGCGTTCGAAAACGCCATGAGCCTGGACATCGCCATGGGCGGATCGACCAACACCGTGCTGCACCTGCTGGCCGCTGCGGCCGAGGCGGGCGTGGACTTCACCATGGCCGACATCGACCGTCTGAGCCGCAAGGTGCCGTGCCTGTCCAAGGTGGCCCCGGCCAAGAGCGACGTGCACATGGAGGATGTCCACCGCGCCGGCGGCATCTACGCGATCCTCGGCCAGCTGGAACGTGCGGGCCTGCTGCACACCGACCTGCCGACCGTCCATACCCGCACGCTGGGCGAGGCGATCGACCGCTGGGACATCAGCCGCACGACAGAGCCTTCGGTGGAGCAGTTCTACAAGGCCGCGCCGGGCGGCGTGCCGACACAGACCGCGTTCAGCCAGTCGGCCCGCTGGGAGGAACTCGACCTCGACCGCGAAAACGGCGTGATCCGTTCCAAGGAACATGCCTTCAGCCAGGACGGCGGCATCGCCGTGCTTTACGGCAACATCGCGCGCGATGGCTGCATCGTGAAGACGGCGGGCGTGGACGACAGCATCCTCAAGTTCACCGGCACCGCGCGGGTCTATGAAAGCCAGGACGCGGCGGTTGCCGGTATCCTCGGCGGACAGGTCGGCGCGGGCGACGTGGTGGTGATCCGCTACGAAGGACCGCGCGGCGGGCCGGGCATGCAGGAAATGCTCTACCCGACCAGCTATCTCAAGTCGAAGGGCCTGGGCAAAGCCTGCGCGCTGCTGACGGATGGGCGTTTCTCGGGCGGCACCTCGGGCCTCTCCATCGGACACGCTTCGCCCGAAGCGGCAGAGGGCGGCGAGATCGGCCTGGTCGAGAACGGCGACACCATCGAGATCGACATCCCCGGCCGCACCATCAACCTGATGGTCTCGGACGAAATCCTGGCCCACCGCCGCTCGCAGCAGGACGCGCGCGGGGACGACGCCTGGTCGCCAGTCCACCCGCGCCCGCGCAAGGTTTCGGCCGCACTTCAGGCCTATGCCGCGATGACCACCAGCGCATCGCGCGGCGCCATTCGCGACGTGACCCAGCTCAAGCGCAAGTAAGCGCCGGGTCCGGCAGGACCGGATTAGCCCGAGATAGCCCAAAACGTCCCGTCGCCCTAAGTTTCGTGGGGGACGGGAGTTTTTGGTCGGGTTTCCACCAGGCCATGAAGCGCTGTCGCATCAGGCTTGGGCCTCGTACCGATCGGTAATGCTTCCGGTTTTTTCATTCCCGACGCCGCTCGTACTGAGCTTGTCGGAGGGCGCAGCGAGCCGCCCTTGATCGCTGCGCAGGACGGGCATATCGCCTGCACAGTTGGCGGATCGGTGCAGATGAAACCCGACTGCGCGGTCGAACGGATCGGGGCGGCGGCAAGCCCACCCTCGTTGTGCGCTGCCGGGACAGCGCCCCCAGCGATGGGGCGGAAAAGGCGGCAACCAGTCTTGCGGACGGCAAGCTCGACGTTACCCTTGGCGGCGACCACTACCTTTCCCGTCGACGGAGACGCCCGATGGCGCACACTGACCAGATCCTCACCGTGGCCCGGATGCGCGAGGCGGAAGACCTGCTGATCGAGCAGGGTTCCAGCGTCGACGCCCTGATGCAGGTTGCCGGGCGCGGCGCTGCGCAATGGGTTTGGCGCATGGCTGGCCGTCACAAGGTGACCGTGCTGTGCGGACCCGGTAATAACGGCGGTGACGGCTACGTCATTGCCGAGGCTATTCGCGAGCGGGGCGGCCACGCGGTCGTCGTCGCGGCGGGTGAGCCTGCAACGGACGCCTGCCGCAATGCGCGTGCGCTGTTCGGCGGCCAAGTGCTGGGCCCGAATGCCGAAGTGCATGGTGAGGTCCTTGTCGACTGCCTTTTCGGAAGCGGGCTGAAGCGCCCGCTCTCGGCGGACCACGGTGCATTGCTGACCCGGTTAGCGCAGACGCATCGCCGCTGTATCGCCATCGATGTGCCCAGCGGGGTACAGGCGGATTCTGGCATGTTGCTGGGCGATGGTCTGCCGGAATGCGACCTGACTATCGCGCTTGGCGCCTGGAAATTCGCGCATTTCCTCATGCCGGCAAGCGCGCACATGGGCATGGTCCGACTGGTGCCGATCGGTGTCTCCGCCGTGGACGGAGCGGCGCGCGTCATCGGGCGTCCCGTTATCCGCGCGCCGGCTGCGGATTCGCACAAGTACCGGCGCGGCCTGCTTGCGGTAGTGGGCGGGGCGATGCCGGGGGCGGCGATCCTTGCAGCCATCGCCGCGCAGGGGGCGGGGGCGGGCTACGTCAAGCTCTTCGCCGATTCCAAGCGTAATGCGCCGGCCGATCTTGTCGTCGATACCGGACCGCTTGCCGAGGTGCTTGTCGACGATCGGAGCAGCGCGGTGCTGATCGGGCCGGGCCTTGGCCGCGATGCCGCAGCGCGCGGGCGACTGGCGGCGGCTTTGGCCGATCAGGTGCTGGCCGTGGTGGATGCCGATGCGCTGGTGCTGCTATCGCCCCGCCATCTGGCCGAGCGCACCGCGCCTGCCATTGCCACGCCGCATGAAGGCGAACTGGTCGCGTTGGAGCGGGCTTTCGATCTCGGCGGCTCCGGCACGCGGCCCGAACGCGCGTTGGCGCTGGCGAAGGCGAGCGGAATGGTCGTGGTCGCCAAGGGGCCGGACACGGTTGTCGCCGCGCCGGATGGGCGGCTGGCTTGTGCGCCGCGCGCGTCGTCGTGGCTTTCGACCGCCGGAACCGGGGATGTATTGGCAGGCGTGATCGCCAGCCGTGCCGCCACCGGCCTCGGCGCTTTCGAGGCGGCGTGCGAGGGTGTGTGGTTGCACGGCGAAGCGGCGCGGCAATGTCCGCCCGCGTTCACCGCAGGCCAGCTGGCGCAAGCTGTGCCGGGGGCATTGGCAGGCTGTCTTTAAAGGGCAGGCGTAGCGGGGTGGGCAGAACGCCCGCGTCCTGCTAGGCGCACGGCCGTGTCTGACATCAACGAATCCGAAGAAATCCTGCGCATCGCCTCCAAGGGCGACGGCATCACCGCGTCCGGTCGCTTCGCCTGGGGCGCTGCGCCCGGCGACATGCTGGCCATCGACGGCACTCTGGAATGGGGGCCGCACCACGTCGAGCCGCCGTGCCCGCACTTCGGCAAGTGCGGCGGCTGCCAGTTGCAGCAGCTTGACGATGAGAGCCTGACGGCCTTCGTCGAAGGCCGCGTCGCCAATGCCTCTACCGGGCAGGGGCTGGGCGCCGAACTGCTCGGCGCGCCGCACCTTTCGCCGCCTTCCTCGCGCCGCCGCGCGTCGCTGCGGGCGGAGAGTTCGGGCGGACGCATCGTGATCGGTTTCCGCGAGGCGAAGTCGCACCGGCTGGTAGAGCTGGAGGAATGCCACGTCATCGCGCCGGAATTCGTCGCGCTGCTGGGGCCTTTGCGCAAGCTGCTCATCATGATGGGCAAGGCGGCGCCCGCGAAGAAGGGCGGCAAGCCGGGCAAATCCTCGAAGCACGCCACCGTGCGCATGGCCGCCGATATCGAGATGACGCTGGTCGACCAAGGCGTGGACCTGGGGGTCAAGGGTCTCACCGCCGAAGGCCTCGCCGCGACCGAGGCGATGCTTGCCTTTTCGCAGGAACACGGGCTTGCCCGCCTGACCATGGACGGCGGCTACGGGTTCGAGACGGTGTGGGAGCCGGTGCCCGTCACCGTCACCCTTGGCGGCGTGAAAGTGCCGTTCCCGCCGGGCTCGTTCCTGCAGGCCACCAAGGACGGCGAGGAAGCGCTGGTCGCCGCCGCGCGTGAGTGGCTGGCGGGTGCGCCGACCGTCGCGGACCTGTTTTCGGGGCTGGGCACTTTCGCCTTTGCGCTGGCTGGGCCGCAGACGAAGGTCTACGCCGCCGAGGCCGCGCGCGATATCCATCTGGCCGCCAAGGCCGGGGCTGACCGGGCGCAGTTGCAGATATTCAACGCCCACCGCGACCTGTTCCGCAACCCGCTGCAAGCGGATGAGCTGAACCGCTTTGCCGCCGTGGTGCTCGATCCGCCGCGTGCCGGTGCGCGCGAGCAGGTGGACTGCATCGCCGATTCCACCGTTGGCCGGGTGGTCTACATCAGCTGCAATCCGTCAAGCTGGTCGCGCGATGCCGTGCGGTTGGTCGAGGCAGGTTTTCGCTTGGTGGAACTGCGGCCGGTGGGCCAGTTCCGCTGGTCGACCCATGTGGAACTGGCAAGCTACTTCGTTCGGGACTGAAGTTCCTGGTCGTACCGGACGGCGCGGGCCGGAGGCGGAGCGTTACCCCTCCGCCGCCTTGTCCATCATGTCCATGAAATCGCGTGCGGTGTTTCGCTCGTCCTCATTTTCGAACGCGACGTCGAGGTCGGGCGAGGCACCGAACATGTACATCAGGGTCCACAGCGCGAAGCGGCGGCCCTTGTCCTTCTCCATCCCGAAGTCGACCCTCATGCGGTCGATCCCGGTTTCGAGGGTGGTGGGGGCGATCGTGGCAAGATCGTCGGTGCCGAAGTAACGGCGTAGCTGGTCGTCGAAGTCCATTGCGCTGCCCTAGCAGGCTGCGGCGGCGCTGTCAGGATGAACCGCTTCGGTCCCAGCCCCAGCAACTTCCACAAACCGGATAAGCCACCGCGCCCCAGGCGCTGGCGATGAAGCCGATGAAGAAGGCCGACCAGCCCAGTCCCCAATTCTCGGCCAGAAGGGCGTCCGCCAGCGCTGCCAGCGTGATGAGGATGAAAAACAGCTCCACGGCAATGAAGACGAACTTTAGCGGCTTCACCGCGTGGACGGGCATTCCCTTGTCCACGGCTTGCTCCCGATTCCCTGATCGTTCCGATGGAAAACATATCCCGCAATCGCGGCGGTTTCCATCGAAACGTCGAGGCGCGCGTTCCGCTTCAAGCCAGTCAGTCTTCCTCCGCCAGCACCCTGGCAAAAGCCTCGGCATCGGTGTTGCCGCCTGAAAGGACGACGGCTGTGCGTTCTCCCAGGTCAACCTTGCCGGCCAGCACGGCCGCCAGCGCTGCGGCGCCGCCCGGTTCGAGTACCAGGCGCAGTTTCGCGAAGGCGAGACGCTGGGCGGCGCGCACTTCGGCCGGGGTGGCGATGAGCCCGAAGGCGCAGCGCTGCTTCAGGACCGCGAAGTTCACAGCCTTGGTCGAAGGCGTCTGCAGCGCGTCGCAAGCGGTGGGCGGGGCGAAGGGATCGACGGGCAGGATACGCCCGGCGACGAGGCTGCGGCACACATCGTCCCAGCCTTCGGGTTCGACAGGGACGATTCGCGCGTCGGGGCAGGCCAGCGCCAGGCCTGCGGTAAGCCCGCCGCCGCCGCAGGGGGCAACGATAAGATCCGGTGCGCCGCCGGCCAGTGCCTGCATCTGGGCGGTGATTTCGATGCCAGTGCTGCCCTGGCCCTCGATCACCCAGGCATCGGCGAACGCATGGACGAGGGTTGCGCCGCGCTTTTCGCATTCGCGCTGTGCCACTTCGTCGCGGTCCTCGCCGCCGGGGCGGTCGTAGAGGACCACTTCGGCGCCCAGTGCGCGGGTGTTGGCCAGTTTCACTTCGGGCGCGTCCACCGGCATGACGATGGTGGCAGTGATGCCAAGGCGCTGTGCCGCCCAGGCGACGCCTTGCGCATGGTTGCCGCTGGAAACGCCGACGACGCCAGCTGCGCGCTGTCCCTCATCAAGGTCGGTGAGGCGGTGCCATGCGCCGCGAATCTTGAAGGCGCCAACGGGCTGGAGGCTCTCGGCCTTGCACCAGATCATGCGGCCGTCGATTTCGAGAGGGAGCAGAGGCGTGGCAGGCAGGATTTCTGCCACCTTGCGGGCGGCGATGGCAACGCCTGCGGCGGTCGGTTCGCGGGTAATGGTCATGGCGTGACCTTTAGGGGCGGACCTGTGCGGGGGGCAAGCGTGCTTGGCCGGGGCTTCGACAAGCTCAGCCTGAGCGGGGGTGAAAGCACATTTCTCTGAATCCGCTGAGGCTGAGCTTGTCGAAGCCCCGGAACGCCCCAACCTGATTGGCTCGCCCGAAATTCAGCGTGAGAGACGCGCTATCTGGTAATAGCCCAGCGGCCCGCGCTGGTGCTCAAGCGTCAATCCCTGATCGCGCGCCACCCGCGCCGCCACAGTGCCGAGATCGACACGCGGTGTAACGTGAAACCGTGCCAGCCATCCCAGCAGCAGACGCCGCAAGGGCCCGGGCAGACCCGAGCAGTCCCCGAAATCCACGATATGAAGCGAGCCGCCCGGCGCCAGCGTAGCGGCGGCCTGTTCCAGGGCGGCTTCCCAGTTCGGGATCATCGAGACGGCATAGGACAGCATCACCCGCTCGAACCCGTCGCGGCCCAACAGGGCCTTGGCGTCGAACCGGGTCGCGTCGCCCAGCGCCAGCGTACCGGCATGGCCCAGCTGCTTGCGGGCGCTGCGCAGCATTTCGCTGGAGATGTCGAGGCCGTGCAGGCGCACCCCCGGCCAGACCTTCGCCACCTGCGCAAGATTGCGCCCGGTGCCGCAGCCGATTTCCAGAACGGCCATGCCGGGCCGCGCGTCGAGTTCGCGGATCAGCCTGTCGCGGCCGAACAGGTAGTACTTGCGCGTCACGTCGTAGATCGGGCGCTGCCAGCGATAGACCCGGTCCATCAGCGCCGCGTGGTCGGAGGAAGCCGTGGCCATCCGTGTCAGCCCTTGAGCACGTAGAGGTGGACGCCGCCGTAAATCGACGAGCGATCCGCCAGCGTTGCGGTGTTCGATTCCTCGATGCGGTAGTCCCAGTGGTCCAGGATATGCTGCGGCACCCGGCCGGGCAGCAGCGTAGGCTCGGCGGCGGTGCGGAACAGCACGCGGGCGCCGGGCTTTGCGGTGCGGGTGATCTCGCCCCACAGTTCGGTCAGCTGCGCGTCGGTCATCCAGTCCTGCGCGTCGAGCAGGACGTAGCGGTCGTAACTGGCGGCGTCCGCAGCAGCGAGGACGTGGGTGAAGTTGGCATGACGCAGGTCGAGGCGGGCAAGACGCTCACGCACTTGCGGCAAGTTGGCCTCCTGCAGATAAGGCGGCAGCGGTGCTTCCACGCCCTTGCCGTACCCGCGCGAGAACGCCTGCCAGGCGAAGTAGTTGTCGTTCACCGGGAAGTGGCAGGCGAGCTTTTCTAGGCGGCCGCGCAGCACGTCGGCCATGCGGTGACCGCCGGCCAGCGCATCGTACTGTGCAGGGGGGATGCCGAGGCCGAACAGCGAGGCGGGGTGCTTGGTCAGCCAGCGTATCATGGGGCGCTCGAACACAGGTGCGATCCGCTCGTCGAAAACGCGGCGCTGGTCTTCGAGCGTGTCTGCTTCGAGAATTTCGTTCAGGTCGATCTTGTAGATCTTGGCGACGAGGTGGGCCGTACCGATGAAGCCGCCCAGCAGCCCGTGACGATAGACGCCGCGCGTGAAGGCGCCGATGCGGCGGCGGCCGACAAGGTCGCGGCCTTCCCAGTAGCGGCGGGTCGCCTCATCGAGGTGGGGGGCCAACTGGTCGCGGTACAGCGCGAGGTTCTCGGGCCGGTCGGCCTCGGCGATGAAGCGGCGCAGGTCGCCGTAGCCCAGCCGGCGCACCGCTTCGTGCTTGAGGTTGTTGAGCGCGATGTGCGCGGTGTTGAGATCGACGACCGTGATGTGCGCCGGGTTCGCGGTGAGATAGGATAGCGCATTGCAGCCGCCGCTGGCGATGGTGATGATTCGGCTATCGGGGGTGATCTGCATCGCCTCCATGTCGGCCACCGGATCTTCCCAGATCTGCGCGTAGACGAGGCCCTTGAACGCCATCGCAAAGGCCTTGTCGAGCAGGCGGGCCTTGCGCGAGGTTTCGTCGCGCACGACGGCGCCTTCGATCAGACGGGAGCGGGAAGTGGTCATGGCGCCGGTGTCCTTCGTAGGAGATGTGGCGCAAATGCGCGTCGGCAGTGACCGGGTGATGACGAGGCGATGGCAGTTTATGACAGTGCGGGCGCTTGGCGGGGCCCATGATCCATAGGCAGCCGCTTATCGTGTCCCGGGTGTCGTTCGGGTCGCTTTAGGTGCCGATTGCTGCTCTACAGTTGAGTTGTCACACAGCGGCCCTATATGGCCCTCTTTCTATTATCCCCGCCCAAGGAGACAGGTCGGATGAGCAAGGTTCTGGTGATCGGCGCAGGCGGCGTCGGATCGGTCGCGGTCCACAAGATGGCGATGAATCCCGATATCTTCAGCGACATCCATCTTGCCAGCCGCACGGTCAGCAAGTGCGAGGCGATCGCTGCCTCGGTGAAGGAGCGCACCGGCGTCACGATCGGCACTTACGCCATCGACGCCGACGACGTTGCCGCGACCTCGGCGCTGATCCGCAAGATCGGCCCCAAGCTGGTCGTCAATCTTGCGCTGCCTTATCAGGATCTTGCGATCATGGACGCCTGCCTGGCGACCGGCACCCACTATATGGACACCGCGAACTACGAGCCCAAGGACGTGGCCAAGTTCGAATACCACTGGCAATGGGCTTATCAGGAGCGCTTCAAGGAAGCCGGCCTGATGGCACTGCTGGGTTCGGGCTTCGATCCGGGCGTGACCAGCGTGTTCGCGATGTGGCTCAAGAAGCACAAGCTCAAGACCATCCGCACGCTCGACATCCTCGACTGCAACGGCGGCGACCACGGCCAGGCCTTCGCGACGAACTTCAATCCGGAAATCAACATCCGCGAAGTCACCGCGCCCGCCCGTCACTGGGAGAACGGCGCATTCGTCGAGACCCCGGCCATGGGCAAGAAGGTCAGCTTCGACTTCGAGGCGGTTGGCCCCAAGAACATGTACATGATGTACCACGAGGAGCTGGAAAGCCTCGCGAAGTTCGTCCCCGAAATGGAGCGCGCGCGCTTCTGGATGACGTTCGGCGACGCCTATATCCAGCACCTCACCGTGCTGCAGAACGTGGGCATGACCCGCATCGACCCGGTGATCTACAACGGCGTCGAGATCGTTCCGCTGCAGTTCCTCAAGGCCGTGCTGCCCGAGCCTGCATCGCTTGGCCCGACGACCAAGGGCAAGACCAACATCGGCGACATCGCCACCGGCGAGGCGCTGGACGGTTCGGGTGAAAAGACGTTCTACATCAAGAACATCTGCGACCACGAAGACGCCTATGCCGAAACCGGCAACCAGGCGGTCAGCTACACCACCGGCGTTCCGGCCATGATCGGCGCCGCCATGGTGCTGACCGGCACATGGGCGGGTGAGGGCGTGTTCAACATCGAACAGTTCGATCCCGATCCTTACATGGACATGCTGAACAAGCACGGCCTGCCCTGGACGGTGGAAGAACTCGCCGAGCCGCTTCCCTTCTGATGCGGGGGCTGGCTCGCAGTCTTGCTTTGACGGCGCTGGGTGCTTTTGCACTCGGCGCCTGCACGCCGCAGGCCGGCCCTCAGCCGCCCACCGCGCCGACGGGCGAGGCCACCGAAGTGCCCGGCAACCAGTCCTACGCGCGCGATATGAATGCGGCGGACAAGGCGGCCTGCACCACCGCTGGCGGCATGGTGCAGCGCCGCGGCAGGCTGGGCATGGAACAGTGCGTCCACCCCTTCGCCGATGCCGGCAAGGCTTGCACCGATACCTCGCAGTGTGAGGGCAAGTGCGTAGGCAGCGCCGGCACTACCTCTGCCATCGAGAAGGTTTCCGGCCAGTGCCAGCCCGACGACCGCCTATTCGGCTGCTATTCCGAGATCAGGGACGGCAAGGCCGCCTACGCGATCTGCGTTGACTGAGGGGCCGGCGTGAACTGGTCCTTCGCGGCGCCGGTGGTCCTGCTGGCCGGTTCGAACCTGTTCATGAACACCGCGTGGTATCTGCACCTAAAGCTGCCGGGCAAGGCGCTGTGGGTGGCCATCGCGATGAGCTGGGCCATCGCCTTTTTCGAATACTGCCTTGCCGTGCCCGCCAACCGGATCGGCGCGCAGGTCTATTCGCTCGGCCAGCTCAAGGTGATGCAGGAGGCGTTTTCGCTGCTGGGCTTCGTGCTGGTGGCGTGGACGCTGTTCGGCCAAAAGCCGGGCTGGAACGAGATCGTCGGCTTCTGCCTCGTCGGGGCAGGGGCGTGGTTCATCTTCAAAGGCCCGCTGGGCTGATTCAGGACGAGTAGCATGGAAACCAAAGCCGGTGATCCGGGCGCCTTCGCCAAGTTCGACCTTGCCCGCGTCGACAGCCCCGCTTTCGTGGTCGATGCCGCGAAGCTGCGCGACAACCTGCGTATTCTTGCCGACATCGGTGAGCGTTCGGGCGCCAAGGTGCTGTCCGCGCTGAAGGCATTCTCGATGTGGTCGACCGCGTCGATCGTGGGCGAATACCTCGACGGCGTGTGCACGTCGGGGCTGTGGGAAGCGCGCCTCGCCTCGGAATTCTACGACGGCGAGATCGCGACCTACTGCGCGGCATACAAGGAAGAGGACATGGACGAGATCCTGCGCCTTTCCGACCACGTCATCTTCAATTCGCCCGCCCAGATCGAGCGTTTCTGGCCCTACGTCGAACTGGCCCGTGCGCGCGGCGAGATATTCCACATCGGCCTGCGCATCAACCCGCTCCACCCCGAGGGCGAAGTGCCGAAGTACGATCCATCCGCGCCCCATTCGCGCCTCGGCTTCCCGATCGACCAGCTGACCGAAGAGCATGTCGGCATGATCGACGGCATCCATTTCCATAACCTGTGCGAGCAGGACTTCGAGCCGCTGCACCGCACCTGGGACAAGGTGTTCGATTTTATCGAGCCTTATTTCGGCAGCCTCAAGTGGATCAACCTCGGCGGCGGCCACCACATCACCCGCGCCGATTACCAGCGCGACGAACTAGTCGAATTCCTCTCGGACATGGCCGAGGACACCGGCGCGCAGATATATATCGAGCCGGGCGAGGCGGTGGCGCTGGATGCCGGCATTCTCGTGGGCACCGTGCTCGACGTGGGCTGGAACGGCATGCCGGTCGCGATCGTCGACATTTCCGCCACCTGTCACATGCCCGACGTGATCGAGGCGCCTTATCGTCCTGCCATGCTGGGCGAGCTGCCGGCCGAAGAGGATGGTCTGGATGAGGGCGGTGCGGTGCGCCTCGGCGGCCCGTCGTGCCTGGCGGGCGATGTCATCGGCGATTACCGTCTGCCGGCTGCCGCCGAACCGGGCCTGCGCTTCGCTTTCCTGGACCAAGCGCATTATTCGATGGTCAAGACCACGACCTTCAACGGCGTGCCGCTGCCGTCGATCTGGCTTTGGGATTCGGAGACGGACGGGCTCGAATGCGTCCGCAGGTTCGATTACGAAGACTTCCGCAGCCGCCTGAGCTGACATGTCTCCCTCGTCCCGGAGTGATCCGGGACGACGATTGCACCGCTCGGCGTGCAGCAGGCGCAGTCAATCCCGCTTTTTCGAATCACCGGGATCGCGTGCGGCGCCTTTCCGTTCACTTCCTGAGATCGCAGGCCCGTCCACTCGCATATGCGATATGGATCGGTCATCCGAGTGTCATGGAGTTGGCCTATACAAGGCATTGTTATTTAAGACAAAAATCCCGGATTACTTGCCGCGTTCTGATAGCTTGAAACCCTGTATGACATTTTTGTGAAGGGGGTCTATTTTCACTTGCGATTCAGGAACGCAGCCCTATATCCGGCCCCTCGCTGCCCCATGGGGACTTCCAAACCGCAAGGCAGCTCTTGTTGTTAACACACCGTTTGGGGGTCCCTTGAATTGCACATTTATCCTGATGCATCGGTTGTAGCTGGCACCCTTTCGCCGGACGAACCTGTGATTATCAACCGCCCTCACGCTGCTGCGCGGGCGGCTCGCTTCTTCGCGACCAAATTTCCGGGCAAATCGCTTTACGCGGTCAAGGCCAATCCCTCGCCCGATCTGATCCAGATCCTGTGGGACAACGGAATTTCGCACTACGATGTCGCCTCGATCACCGAGGTGCGCATGGTGCGTGCAACGCTCCCCGACGCGACGCTGTGCTTCATGCACCCGGTCAAGACCGCGAGCGCGATCCGCGAAGCCTATTTCCAGCACGGCGTGCGCACCTTCAGCCTCGACACCCTTGAGGAAGTCGAGAAGATCGTTGCCGCCACCACCGACGCCGATGGCAACGTCGCGAAGGACCTGCGTCTTTGCGTTCGTCTGCGCGTTTCCTCGGAATACTCGGAGCTGAGCCTCGCCTCGAAGTTCGGCATCGACATCGCTGATGCGGGCGAACTGCTGCAGGCGACTCGTCAGGTCGCCGACTGGCTGGGCCTGTGCTTCCACGTCGGTTCGCAGGCGATGACCCCCTTCGCCTATGTCCAGGCGCTGGAGCGCGCACGCGCCGCGATCGCGGATGCCGGCGTCGTCATCGACATGATCGATGTCGGCGGAGGTTTCCCCTCGTGCTACCCCGGCATGGAGCCGCCGCCGCTCGAGGACTACTTCGCGATCATCCACCGCCACTTCGAGGCACTGCCGATCGCCTACAACGCAGAGCTGTGGTGCGAACCCGGCCGTGCGCTGTCGGCCGAGTACAACTCGCTGGTGGTCAAGGTAGAGAAGCGCCGCGGCGACGAATTGTACATCAACGACGGTGCTTACGGCGCCCTTTACGATGCCGCGCACGTTGCCTGGCGCTTCCCCGTCAAGGCGATCCCGCGTGATGGCGCGCGTTCGTCGGACCTGCAGGGCTTTTCGTTCTACGGTCCGACCTGCGACGATGCGGACTTCATGGAAGGCCCGTTCATGCTCCCTGCCGATATCAAGGCGGGCGACTTCATCGAAGTCGGCATGCTGGGCGCCTACGGTGCGGCAATGCGGACGGCCTTCAACGGCTTCGGCGGCGGCGAAGTCGTCGTGGCCGAGGACGAGCCGATGGCCAGCCTCTACACCGGCCGCAAGGACCCGCGCGTTTCCGACAATGTCGTCTCGCTGCGCTGATCCGGTTGTGATTTAGTAAAAAGGCCCCCGGAACTGCGGTTCTGGGGGCTTTTTTGTTGCGATCCTCCCCATTTCCCTCGGAAACGGGGAGGAGGCTGTCGTCACGCCTTGACGAAAAGTTCCTTCACGCGGTGAGGCTGACTGCGCAGGTATTGCGGGGCCACGGGCATCTTCGCCCCGAGGGCAGCCGCTGCGTGCCACGGCCAGCGCGGGTCGTAGAGCACGGTGCGGGCAAGTGCGATCATGTCGGCCTCGCCGGTAGCGATGATCGCCTCGGCCTGTTCCGGTTCGGTGATGAGGCCGACCGTCACGACGGGCATGGTCACCGCTTCCTTCACGGCGCGGGCGAGCGGGACCTGGTAGTTGGGGCCGACCGGGATCTTCTGCCCGGTGTCGAGCCCGCCGCTGGAGACATGGATGGCCGAGGCGCCGCGTGCTTCCAGTGCCTTGGCGAAAGCCACGGTCTGCTCGGCATCCCAGCCGCCTTCGACCCAGTCGGTGCCCGAGACGCGCACCGTCACCGGCTTTTCGGCGGGGAACGCGGCGCGCACGGCGTCGAAAATCTCGAGCGGGAAGCGCAGGCGGTTCTCCAGGCTGCCACCATATTCGTCAGTGCGTTGGTTGGAGAGCGGCGAGAGGAACTGGTGGAGCAGGTAGCCGTGGGCGCCGTGGATCTGCACCGCGTCGATGCCGAGACGCGCTGCACGCTTCGCGGCCTGCGTGAAAGCGTCACGGATACGGGCAAGACCTTCCTTGTCGAGCGCGACGGGCGGGTTCTCGTCAGCCTCGAAGGGTACATCGGAGGCAGAAAGGGTTTGCCAGCCATTTACGGCTCCGGGGGCGATCTGCGCGCCGCCGTCCCAAGGCTTGGCGCAGCTCGCCTTGCGCCCGGCATGGCCCAGTTGGATCGCGATCGGCATGTCCGACCAGCGGCGCACCGTTTCCAGCACCTTGGCCATGGCTTCTTCGGTGGCATCGTCCCACAGGCCGACGTCGCCGTAGGAGATGCGGCCCTCCGGGGTCACGGCAGTCGCCTCGATCGTCAGCAGCGCCGCGCCTGACTGGGCAAGGTTGCCGAGGTGGACGGCGTGCCAGTCGGTCATGCGGCCATCTTCGGCGGAATATTGGCACATCGGCGCGATGACGATGCGGTTGGAGAGCGTCAGGTCGCCCAGCGTAATGGGCTCGAACAGTTTGGCCATGAAATGTCCTTTGATCACGGGCGCGGGTCCACCGGGGGGAGGGGACTTGCGGTGCGGGCGTGATTTGGGGATTGTGCAGCGCAACGAAAAGGGCTCCCGGCCGGATTGGCGGGGAGCCCTGCGAAAGTATTGCCGTCATGCCGTAAAGCGGTGTTCAGGCCGCTTCGCGCATCTCCAGCCGTTCCCAGATTTCGACAAGTGCCTGCGTAAGGTCGCGCATCATCTCGTCGGTGTGGGCCGGGCCGGGGGTGAAGCGCAGGCGTTCGGTGCCGCGCGGCACGGTGGGATAATTGATCGGCTGCACATAAGCGCCGTATTCGGCCAGCAGGATGTCGCTGATCTGCTTGGCGCGCACCGGATCGCCCACCATGAGCGGGACGATGTGCGTGGTGGAATCCATGACCGGCAGGCCCGCATCGCGGAACATCTGCTTCATCATCGCCGCCGAACGCTGCTGGCCCTCACGCTCCGCGCTGGAGCTCTTGAGGTGCTTGACCGAGGCCAGCACGCCCGCGACCAGCACCGGCGACAGCGAGGTCGTAAAGATGAACCCCGGCGCGTAGGAGCGGATGCAGTCGATGATCTTGGTGTTGGTGGCGATGTAGCCGCCCATCACACCGAAGGCCTTGCCCAGCGTACCCTCGATGATGTCGATACGGTGCGCGGCCTCATCGCGGTCGGTGATGCCGCCGCCGCGCGGGCCGTACATGCCGACCGCGTGGACTTCGTCGATGTAGGTGAGGGCGTTGTACTTGTCTGCCAGGTCACAGATCGCGTGGATCGGGGCGATGTCGCCGTCCATCGAATAGACCGATTCGAAGGCGATCAGCTTGGGCACGTTCGGATCGGTTTCGGCCAGCAGTTCCTCGAGGTGTTCGAGGTCATTGTGGCGCCAGACCTTCTTTTCGCAGCCTGAATTGCGGATGCCCGCGATCATGCTGGCGTGGTTCAGTTCGTCCGAGAATATCACGCAGCCGGGAAGCAACTTGGCCAGCGTCGACAGCGTGGCGTCGTTCGACACGTAGCCCGAGGTGAACAGCAGCGCGCCCTGCTTGCCGTGCAGGTCGGCCAGTTCGTGCTCAAGCTCGATATGGTAATGGGTGTTGCCGCCGATATTGCGGGTTCCGCCAGAGCCGGCGCCGACGTCGTGCAGCGCTTCTTCCATGGCTTCGATCACCTTGGGGTGCTGGCCCATGGCGAGATAGTCGTTCGAGCACCAGACCGTGATCGGCTTGGGACCATTGTGGCCGGCAAAGCAGCGCGCGTTGGGATAGGCACCCTTGTTGCGCAGGATGTCGATGAATACCCGGTAACGGCCCTCGGAATGGAGCCGCTCGATCGCCTGGTCGAATATATGTTCGTAGTTCACGGTTGAGACTGTGTCCTGCGTTGCTTGTCCTGTGCGCCTTGTCAGCGGCCCGGTTAGCTTTTCCGGCGGCCAATAGCGTATCATGTCATCCATTGCCAGTCGCTTATGCCAAGGGTCTAATCGGAAAACGTGCCTGCGGAAAACGGAACTTTTGCCGGGTCGTGTCCGGCGATGACGACCATCTGCGGCGCGGCGCGGTGGAGCGCATTGATCGTCATCAACCACGAGAGGTTTTCGCTGCGATAACTGGCGGGATCGCCGCGTGTCGCGAAGCGGGCCGGGGGAAGCAGGTCCTGCCAGTTCGCGCCCATCTTCGCCACGTCGCCGGTAAACAGGTACTCGCGCCCGCCCTCGAGCCATGCATAGAGCATGAAACTGCCGGCACGCAGACCGCTGGCGGGGATCACGACAACGCCGGGGGTCACCGCGTAGGGGGCTCCGCGAAAGGATAGCAGTTCGGGGCCGGTGCGCTGCGAGCCGGGGGCATGCCCGCCGTTGTGGGTAGGCCTGTCGGATAGCAGGACGGTGTGGGCGGCCTGTCGCAAGGCGTGGTCGACCCGGGCCTGCGCTGCTTCGTCGAACCACTCGAAATCGAGGGTATCGGCGGCTTTGAGGGACATGCCGGCGTCAATCACGATCGGACCGCTGCCAGGCACGACGAGTTCGTAGGAGCGAACCGTGTTCGGCACCGTGCGCAGCCCGGCGCCCGCCACCAGCATGTTGCGCGAGCTGTAGCGCAGCCCCACCGTTTCTACCCGCAAGGCGACAGGGCGCTGGCCTTCAGGCGCTGCGGCGAGCGCGCGAAGTTGGGCTATAGTCACCGGCTTTGCCCTGGGTTCGGCCGATCCCGGACCGGCGCCCGGATCGACCAGGTACCAGTAGTAGGGAATTCCGATGATGAGCAGTACCGACAACAACCAGATATTCAGTCGCCGCGTCAAAATCTCTGAACCTCAAGCAACCCGTATTGCGCCAGCTTCGTGCGGTACGCATCGGGCATGTCTCCCGCGCCTGTAAATAGCGCCCTGTCAGGAGCTTGGCGAGCGTATTCCTGTCCCGCCGTGAGACGGGCAACCTGGCGCGCGATCCCTTGCGCGCCGTGGACGAATCGCACGTCCGGACCGAAGGCGCGGGCGAGTTCTTCCTCGACCAGCGGGAAGTGAGTGCAGGCCAGCACCACGGTGTCGATCAGGTCGCCGCCGGGCTGGCTGCGCAGGGCGTTGGCGGCATGTTCGATGATGGCCGGATCGACGGTTTCGCCGCGCAGCTTGGCTTCGGCGGCTTCGACGAGGCCGGGGGCGCCGTGGCGCAGCAGGCGCTTGTCGGCGGCGAATTCGTGCTCCAGCCGGTCGACATAGGCCTGCCGCACGGTCGCCTCGGTGCCGAGCAGGCCGATCACCCCGGTGCGGGTCATCGCGGCGGCGGGCTTGATTGCGGGCACGGTGCCGACGACGGGCACCTCCAGCACTTCGCGGACCATGCCCAGCGCGATTGTCGAGGCCGTGTTGCAGGCGATGCACACCAGGCGCGGGCGGAACCGCTCGGTCATGCGGCCCAGCAGCCCGGCGACGCGCGCGGCGACCTGCGCCTCGGTCTTGGTGCCATAGGGCAGGCCGGCGGTGTCGGCAGCGTAGATGATCGGCGCATCGGGCAGGGCCTTGCGCACTTCCTCCAGCACCGTCAGGCCGCCGACGCCCGAATCGAACACCAGGATTGGCGCCCAGGGAGCGATCGCGGCAAAAGCCGTTCCGGCGCCGCGCGGCGCGTTCATCGTATCGGAAGCCATCGTTTTTCCCTGGACCTTGCCACCTGTTAACCGCGCAGGCGTGGACAGGGCAACGTCCAATGCTGCAACCTGTCTTCTGCTTGGCGTGATAGGGCGCTAATGCACCGCGTCATGGACTGGATTCTCGCACTTGCGCTCGGTTACGCCTTCGGTTCCGTACCGTTTGGCCTCATCATCACCCGCCTGTTCGGCGCAGGAGACCTGCGCTCGATCGGCTCGGGCAACATTGGCGCTACGAATGTGCTGCGCACCGGCCGCAAGGGGCTGGCGGCGGCCACGTTGCTGCTCGACCTTGCGAAGGGCCTTGCCGCCGTGCTGATCGCGGCGCGCCTGTGGCCTGACTATGCCGCGCTGGCGGGGCTGGGGGCGTTCCTGGGTCACTGCTTCCCGGTCTGGCTGGGCTTCAAGGGCGGCAAGGGCGTGGCGACCATGGCGGGCATTGCCTTCGGCCTCGCATGGCCGGTGGGGCTGGCCTATGCGCTGACGTGGCTTGGTCTTCTTGCCACCGCGAAAATTTCCTCGGTCGCGGGCATGACCGCCGCTATCGTGGCGCCGCTTGCCGCACTGGCGCTGGGCGAGCGTGAGGCGGCCATGGTGCTGGCGGTGATCGCCGCCCTCGTGCTGTTCCAGCACCGCGAGAACATCGCCCGCCTGCGCGCCGGAACCGAGCCGCGCATCGGCAGCGGCAAGAAGGGATGAGCGCAGAGGGCGGACTTTCGCAAGAGGAGGCTTTCGCTCGCATACGCCTGCTGCGTTCGCCCAATGTCGGGCCGGTCACGTACGGGCACCTCATGGCGCGCTTCGGCAGCGGCATGGCGGCGCTGGCCGCGTTGCCCGACATTGCCGGACGCAAAGGCCGCACATACACCGCCGCGCCCGAGCGGCGCATCCACGATGAAATTGCCGCGCTGCGCAAGGCCGGCGCGCGCTACCTTTTCCACGATTCGCCCGATTATCCGCGCCTGCTCGCCGAATCCGAAGGTGCGCCGCCGATCCTGACCTACCGGGGCGATATCGCGCTTTCATCGCGGCCCTGCGTCGCTATGGTCGGCGCGCGCAATGCATCCGCCGCCGCGATCCGCCTGTCGCGGGAAATCGCCCACGACCTTGCGGGTGCGGGCTGGGCCGTCGTTTCGGGACTGGCGCGCGGGATCGACGGGGCCGCACATCACGGCGCCTTGGCCGGCGGAGCGACGATCGGCGTGATCGCCAGCGGCATCGACATTTCCTACCCTCCCGAACACGCGGGGCTGCAGGAGGAGATAGCAGTCAAGGGCCTGCTCCTGGCCGAACAGCCACCCGGCACCGAGCCGCTGGCGCGCCATTTCCCCACCCGCAACCGTATCATTTCCGGGATGGCGGCAGGCACGCTGGTGGTGGAGGCCGCGCCCCGGTCGGGCTCGCTCATCACCGCGCGTCTTGCCGGGGAAATGGGGCGCGAAGTCATGGCGATCCCCGGATCTCCGGTCGATCCGCGCTCGCACGGTTGCAACCAGTTGATCCGCGACGGAGCAATACTGGTGCAGGGCGCAGCCGACGTGATCGAACTGCTATCCGGCTTCACCGGCGACCCGCGCTCCTCCTTTCGCGAGGTGGCGCTGGACTGGGGAGCGTCGGAACTGGCCGAGGAAACCGGCGATCCGGCCGATGTCGGCGCGCTACTCACCAGCGCTCCGGTCGGGGTGGATGAACTGATCCGCCAGTCGGGCGTCAGCGCCGCCAGCGTGCAACTGGCCCTCCTCGAACTCGAACTGGCGGGGCAACTGGTGCGCCATGCGGGCGGGCGGGTCAGCATTGGCTGACGCTGGCGGAAATTGTCCAACCATCAGAACGAATTGGCAACTTGCAGATTGACGACGGGGACCGCCTCGCGCAGAGCCTCGGGCCAGGCAGAAACGGGGCTTCGGCGGTGACTACCCAACCGGCAATTCGCGTGGGCGACATTTTCGCGGACGGCGTGGGCATCGCTGGGCGCAGCCGCACGGCGCTGGCTGCCTTCGCGCTGGGCATGAGCTTGGTGTCCAGCGCAATGTCATTCGCGGTAGACGATACGCCGGGCATCGGCGCGGAAATGGCGGTCTCGTCGGTCGCGGGCTATTTTCTGTTCTGGCAAGTGATGGCGACTGAAGGGCTTCTGGACGGTATTCGGAGCAGGGGCGCGGGCTTCATGGCCTATGCCGCCGTCTCGTTGATCACCTCGGTCGCGGGATTGCTGGGGCTTGTCCTTCTGATCCTGCCCGGTCTTATCCTGATGGCGCGGTGGTCGCTGGCGGGGGCGCTTGTCGTGGCGCGGGGCTCTGCGGTTTTCGCCGCTTTAGGGGAAAGCTGGCGGCTGACGCGCGGTTCCACTTGGCCCATCGTCGGTTTTCTCGCCGCCGTATGCGTGGCTTTTGCCGTGCTCCTGCTGCCGCTGGGTATTTACGCTGCGGTCAGCGACGAGACTGCGAATATCGGTGCGGCGCATTACATCGTTGAATTTATCAGCAACGTTGCCAGTTACGGGCTTTCCGCTCTGATTTCCTGCGGCATCGTGGCTATCTTCGCACTGCTGGTCGACCGAGACGAGCGGATGGCCTCGGTTTTCGCCTGAGCAAAGGACGTGTCTTGCGCTTGACGAACGGCCCCAATGCTTCCCACCCTATGCGTACACACATATGCGCACGCGTAAGGGCGCATGTGCACGAGCACAACGCGCCTACGCGTATAAGGCATAACGAAAGTCTGAAATGCAGCTGGTAATCGTCGAATCGCCTGCCAAGGCCAAGACCATCGAGAAGTATCTGGGCAAGGACTACAAGGTCCTCGCCAGCTACGGCCACGTCCGCGACCTGCCGCCCAAGGACGGCTCCGTCCGCCCGGACGAGGAATTCGCGATGGATTGGGAGCTGTACGGCGACAAGCAGCGCCAGGTGAAGGCGATCACGGATGCGGCCAAGGACGCCGATCGACTGATCCTCGCGACTGACCCTGATCGCGAAGGCGAGGCGATTTCGTGGCACGTTCGCGAACTGCTGGCCAAGCGCAAGGCGCTGCCCAAGGACGTGCAGCGCGTCACCTTCAACGCGATCACCAAGGAAACCGTCACCAAGGCGATGACCCAGCCGCGCGAGCTGGATCAGGATCTGATCGACGCCTACCTTGCCCGCCGCGCGCTCGACTACCTGTTCGGCTTCACGCTCTCGCCGGTGTTGTGGCGCAAGCTGCCCGGCGCCAAGTCCGCTGGCCGCGTCCAGTCGGTGGCGCTGCGCCTCATCGTCGACCGTGAGCGGGAGATCGAGGCGTTCAAGGCGCAGGAATACTGGTCCGTCGCCGCCCAGATGGCGCATGACGGCACTGACTTCACCGCCAAGCTGGTGACCTTCGACGGCCAGAAGCTGGACCGCCTGACCCTTGGCGACGAAGGCACCGCCATGCGCGCCAAGGCCGCCGTCGAGGCCGGCGCCTTCAAGGTCGAGCAGGTCGAGACCAAGCCGCACCGCCGCAACCCGCAGCCGCCGTTCACCACTTCGACCCTGCAGCAGGAGGCCGCGCGCAAGCTGGGCTTCTCGGCCAGTCAGGCGATGCGCGTGGCGCAGTCTTTGTATGAGGCGGGCGCGATCACCTACATGCGTACCGACGGCGTGCAGATGGACCCCAGCGCGATTTCGGCCGCACGCGCGGCGATCGCGGAGCGTTTCTCGGGCCACTACGTCCCTGAAAAGCCGCGCCATTACGAAACCAAGGCTAAGAACGCGCAGGAAGCCCACGAGGCTATCCGGCCGACCGAATTCACCAAGGACCGCTTTGGCTCGGGCGATGAGGCGCGCCTCTATGACCTGATCTTCAAGCGCGCGATGGCCAGCCAGATGGCCTCCGCGGCGCTTGAGCGCACCACCATCACGATGCGCGACGGTACTGGCCGCAACGAACTGCGCGCCACCGGCACCGTGGTGAAGTTCCCCGGCTTCCTCGCCGTCTACGAGGAAGGCCGCGACAACAAGTCCGACGATGACGACGAGGCCGGCCTGCTGCCGTTCATGAAGGCGGGCGACATGCCGGCCAAGAAGGACGTCACCGCCGAGCAGCACTTCACCCAGCCGCCGCCGCGCTTTTCCGAGGCAAGCCTCGTCAAGCGTCTGGAAGAACTGGGCATCGGCCGTCCGTCGACTTATGCCTCGACGATTCAGGTCATTAAGGACCGCAACTATGTGCGGACCGAGAAAAACCGTTTCTTTGCAGAAGAATCGGGCCGACTTCTCACTTCGTTTCTGGAGCGCTTCTTCGACCGCTATGTCGCCTACGACTTCACAGCCGGCATGGAAGACCAGCTCGACAACGTCTCGGGCGGCCGCGAGGAATGGAAGGTTCTACTCGCCAACTTCTGGCGCGACTTCAAGCCCAAGTCCGACGAGGTCATGGAGAAGAAACCCTCGGAAGTAACCGAGGCGCTCGACGAATTTCTCTCCGACTATCTGTTCCCGCCCAAGGAAGACGGCACCGACCCGCGCATCTGCCCCAAGTGCGAGGCAGGCCGCCTGTCGCTGCGCGGCGGTCGCTACGGCGCCTTCATCGCCTGCTCGAACTACCCTGAGTGCAAGTTCACCCGCAAGTTCGCGCAGCCCGGCGGCAGCGCCGATGGCGGCGGTGACGACGAGGCGCTGGGCCAGGACCCCGAGACCGGCCTGGATATCGTGCGCCGCACCGGCCGTTTCGGTCCCTACATCCAGCTGGGTGAAGGCAAGGAAGCCAAGCGCGCGTCGATCCCCAAGGACATCGACGAGCTGAATCTGGAATGGGCGATCAAGCTGCTCAGCTTGCCGCGCCCGGTCGGCCAGCACCCGGAAAGCGGCAAGGATATCACTGCCAGCATAGGACGTTACGGGCCATACCTCGCCCATGATGGCAAGTATGCCAAGCTGCGCTCCACTGCCGAGGTGTTCGACACCGGGATGAACGCGGCGGTCTCCATGCTGGCTGATGCGGCAAATCGCGGCGGTGCCTCGCGCACCAAGGCGGAGCCGCTCAAGGTGTTCGGCGCGCACCCCGTCAGCGGCGGCGAAATGAAGGTCATGGAAGGGCGTTATGGTCCCTACGTCAGCGACGGCACAACCAACGCTACGCTGCCGCGCGACATGAAGCCCGAGGACATCACCGAAGAGCAGGCCGTGACGCTCATTACCGAAAAGGCCGCAAAGGGCCCAGCCAAGGGCAAGAAGAAGGCTCCCGCCAAGAAGGCCCCCGCGAAGAAGCCGGCCGCCAAAAAAGCGGCTGCTCCCAAGGCCGCTGGGACCAAGACGGCCGCCAAGAAGGCTCCGGCCAAGAAGAAGCCTGCGGAGGCAGCGGAATGAGCGACAAGACAGCCAAGCACAAGCAGCCCTGGAAGCCCGAGGAACTGCAGAAGCTGCAGATCCTCGCCGGCAAGGGGAAGGGCCTCAAGGAAATCGCCAAGGCCCTCAACCGCACCGAGGAATCGACCAAGGACGCGGCGAAGCAGCATAACATCGGTGTCGCCAAGGCGCGTTAACCGTTTTGGTGCGGCGGCCTTGCGTGTTAGCCTCCCCTAGAACTGAGAGGAGGCCCAGCATGGCCGCGCGCATCTATCGCCCTGCATTGGCGCTGGTTTTGGGGCTGGGCTGCCTGACCCTTGCGGCCCCAGCGTGGGCGCAGCAGGTTTCAGGCCGGCCCGAGGCTTCAAGGCCCGGTGCGTTGATTTCCGCCGATCCCGTCGCAGCCCCGCCCGAGGGGATGCAGGCCTGGCGCATCACGTACTGGACCACGCTGGATGATGGCGCCCCGGTGCGCGCCACGGGCATGGTCATCGCGCCGCGTGAGGCCCCGGCGCCCCGCGGCCGACCTGTGATCGCGTGGCAGCACGGGGCCTGGGGCGTCGCCAGCAAGTGCGCGCCTTCGCTCAGCAGCAAATTCTTCGAGGCGACCCCGGCGCTCGCCGACATGGTGCGGCGGGGGTACGTCGTGGCGGCGGCGGACTACCCGGGGCTTGGTGCGGAAGGCGTCCACGGCTTCCTTGCCGGGCGCGAGACGGCCCATTCGGTGCTCGATGCCGTGCGCGCGGCGCGGGCCATACCTGGCACCAGGGCAAGCGAAAGACTGGCGCTGTGGGGCGAATCGCAAGGGGGGCACGCTACCCTTTGGACCGCAGCCGAAGCGCGGGCCTATGCGCCCGATCTTACGCTTGTCGGCGCGGCTGCAGCGGCGCCGCCGACAGATTTGCTGGTCAACCTTGCCTACAAGGGTAATCCGGCGGTGAAGGCCATGTTCACGGCGTTCGTGACTTATTCCTGGTCCAGACGCTACGGCGCGCCGCTTGCCGATGTGTTCGGCCCCAGCAACCGAGGCGTTGTCACGCGGCTGGCGCAGAACAACTGCGTGCAACTCGACACAAAGCCGAAATTGGGAACGATCCTAGGGGTCATGTCGGTGCAAAGCGGCCTTAAGGGCAAAGATCTGGGCACGATCGAGCCTTGGGCAAGGTTGGCACGCACGAACAGCGTGGATGCGAGCAAGGTTCCGGGGCCTGTGCTGATCGCGCAGAGCGTGGCCGATCCGCTCGTCTCGCCGGACGCGACGCGGGACTTTGCGCGTCGGCTCTGCGCTCGGGGCCGGGCGGTGCGCTACATCGCGATCCCCGGCGGCGACCATGCGGCGAGTGCGCGCAACAGTGCGGCGGAAACACTCGACTGGATCGATGCGCGCTTTGCCGGCGGAAGACCGGGCAACGATTGCCGCAAGATATGATCAGCGGCGCGGCGGCCTTTTGAGGCGCCACAGGCCATAGCGCCGCTCACCCAGCGCGGCGACCTGATAGCGCTCGTAGTCACGGTGAAGCGCGGCTGTTACCAAGGTGCGTGTTTCGACGTTTGGCTGGTTGGGTCGGCCGGTTTCCGAAACCACGATCACGCCGGGCCTGCTGGCCAGAATGCGCCGCACTTCCGCCTCGGGCGAGATGCCCAGCGCGCCGGCTTCGTTCATGGCGTTGAGGTGGCTGGGGTAGGCGAAGCGGGTTGGGATGCAAGCCCCGGTGGTGCGGTAGAGCGCGCTGTCGCCCTCGTACACATAGAGGCAGCGGCCGTGCAGTTCGGCAGCGATGGCGCGGGTAGTGGCGGCGAATTCGGCGGCGGTGCCGCGCTCGATCACCTGGGCGACAGGTACGGCTATGGCGCCGATCAGACCAAGGCCCAGCAGCAGGCGGCCGTACCAGCGCTCACTTTTTGCGGTGCGGGCCAGCGCCGGGGCGGCCAGGATACAGAGGGGGACCAGAACCGGGCCGAGGTAATGGTCGTACCATGTGCCGAAGATCAGGAAGCCGCCGATGCTTGCCAATGCCCAGAGGCGCAGGTCGGGCAATGTCGCGGGCCGCTCGCCGCGAACGGGGGACAGGCGCCGGGGAGCAAGGATCACGGCGAGGGCGAAGGGGATCATCGCCAGGCATTCCTTGCCGAGCTGGGCGAAGGCGTCGGCATGGTCGGTCGAGCGGCCCAGGATCGACAGGAAGTTCGCCTGTACGAAAGCCTCGCCGTGGCCCGCCCAGACATAGCCAAGCAGCACCGCGCCGGTCGGGGCGAGGGCGGCAGTGACCCATGCGGTGCCGGTCATCGCGAGGCGGGCGGCGGTCCAGCCGTCAGCCCGGCCCCGGGCGAGGAGGAGGAGGCCGAACGCCAGTCCTTCGAACACGGCGCTGTATTTGATCTGGAGGGCGAGGCCGATCAGCAGCATCGCCTCCATCCCGCGCCGTGCCAGCAGCGGATCGCAGGGCTTCAGGCGCGCATCGAGGACGATCAGCGCTGCCAGCGCGACCGGCAGGTTGTAGAATACCGGCGACTGGCCCAGCGCGACGTTGAACACCGGCTGCCAGATCAGATAGGCAAGGCCCGCCATGCGCGCGGCGCGGGGCGGCGCGATACGGCGGGCGATCCGTTCGATCACCAGCGCCGTCAGCACCGAGCTTGCGAGGCCAAGCAACTGGTAGGTCAGCACCGGATCGAACGGCAAGACGTACACCCCCCGGAAGATGGCGAAGAGGCCCCAGGGCTTGCGGTCCCATATGTCGACGTAGGGCAAGGCGCCTGCCGCCATACGCTGGCCGACGAGGAGGTAGAACTGTTCGTCAGACTGGAACGCTGGCTTGCCCAGCATCACCAGCCGCAGCGCGAAGGCGGCCGGCAGGTAGAGTGCCAGCGAGCCAAGGCGCAGGGCGTTTTCGGCGGCTGGGCGGATCGCCCAATGCGCTTTTGCGGCGATCCGCGCGATCATTCTGGCGAGCCCTTCTTCGGTGCGGCCGCCGGGGGCGCTCGCTGAAGGGGGGCGATTACTGCGTCAAGTTTGCAGAATTGCGACGGGTTTTAACGCTTCGTGGCGGTCGTCGGCTTCGCGGGGGCCTTCACCGTCGGCGCGGGTACCGGCACTGCGGGGGCGGGCGCATTCGGTGCGGTCATCGTGGGGGCCTGCCCGGGCGGGTTGAGGCCCGGTTCGGCGGTGACCGGCGACCTGACCGGCTTGACGCCGCTCTTGATGAGCCAGGCGGCGATGGCGTCGGCGGTGGCCTGCATCCCGGCCTTGTTGAGATGCCACTGGAGGCCCTGGCGGCCGTCGTAGCCGGCAGGTGAGCCGATCATCCATGGCTCCTTGTCGCACGGCGTATGCGCGGCCGAGGACAGGTTCATCTCGATCGCCGGCACGCCGTGGGCTTCCGCGACGCGGGCGGTGATTTCGACAAGGCGGCGGCCGATTTCGCGCACGATGGCGGCGTCGGTCTCGCTGACCGGAGTTGCCGGGCACAGGCCGCCGGGCCTGGGTAGCGGGTTGAAGTACTGCACGAAGACGAGGCGGGCCTGCGGGGCGGTGGCCTTGATGCGCCGCGCGATCTCGTTCAGCTGCGCTTCGTCGCGCACATAGTCCGCTTCGGTGGGGACGCGCACGGCGCCGCAGGCGCGCGTCTTGGCGCCTGGAACCGGAGCCAGCTTGGCGTTGAAGGCGCAGGTCGCCGAGAACAGGTTGCCGATGTACGACAGGTCGTTACCGCCGATCGTCACGGTGACGAGACGGGTTTCGGGCGTGACGCTGATGATCTGCGGCGGCACTTCGTTCCACGGGCCAAGCACGTTTTCGGTGGTGGCGCCCGAGCAGCTGCGGTCGATCAGCTCCACGCCGAAGCGTTCCGCCAGCAGCGTGGGGTAGTTGTTGAAGCTCTGCCCGCAGCGCGCCGGCCAGCTTGGCTTCGAGGGCGGCAGCTGCGGCCCGGCCGCGAAGGACGAGCCGATCGCGACGTAGCGCTTGTCGAGCAGGCTTTCCATGACGACGGGCTTTGTCGCCTCGACGGGGAGGATCACCTTGACGGCTTCTACGGGGGCGGGCGCCCCTTTCTTGCCCTTGGGTTTCACGACCTTGGGCTTGTCGACCTTCGGCTTTTTGACCGTGGCGGCCTTGGCCTTGTCCGTTGTCGTTGCCTGTTGGGCGAGTGCCGGCATCGAGGCGGCCGTGCAGCCCAGCAGCAGCGCTGCGCCAAAATTCCTCAACACCGGCGTCATCACTTAACCCAGTCCAGCCTGATTTCTTCGTAGATGTCGCGGGCGGAATCGGCCCAGTTTTCCTCGACCTTGACGTGGAGGAACAGGTGGACCGGATGGCCGAGCACCGCGGCCAGTTCGGTACGGGCCGCTTCGCCGATGGTCTTGATCTTGGCGCCGCGCTTGCCCAGCACGATCGCCTTCTGGCTTTCGCGGGCGACGACGATCTGCTGGCGGATCTCTACCGAGCCGTCCTTGCGCGGGGTGTAGCTTTCGGGGCGCACGGCGGCATCGTAAGGCAGCTCGTCATGGAGCTGGCGATATATCTGCTCGCGGGTGATTTCGCAGGCCAGCAGACGCTCGCTGGCGTCGGAAACCTGGTCTTCGGGATAGTGCCACGGGCTTTCCGGCATCAGCTTGGCGAGCCAGGACTTGAGCTGGGGCACGCCGTCGCCGGTCAGCGCGGAGACGAAGAACACTTCGTCGAACATGGAGTCGGCGGCGAATTCCTGCGCCAGTTCGAGGAGCTTTTCCTTGACGCTGGCATCGACCTTGTTGAGCACCAGCAGCTTGCGCTCCGGGCGGTGCTTGAGCGATTCCAGCAAAGGCGCCAGTTCGTGGCGGCGCAGCTTCACTGCGTCGACCACCAGCAGGATCGCGTCGGCCTCCTGCGCGCCTTCCCAGGCGGCGGCGACCATCGCCCGGTCGAGGCGGCGGCGCGGCTCGAAGATGCCGGGGGTGTCGGCCAGGATGATCTGGGTTTCTTCCTCCAGCGCGATGCCGAGCAGGCGGGCGCGGGTGGTCTGGGCCTTGGCCGAGGTGATTGCCACCTTCTGGCCGACCAGCGCGTTGACGAGCGTCGACTTGCCCGCGTTGGGCGCGCCTAGGACGGCGACGAGACCGCAATGCTGGGTCATGGCTTGGCGGCTCCCGTGGTGTGTGCCGGATGGTGCTTCGACAAGCTCAGCATGAGCGGAATTCCATAAAGAATAAAATTGTTCCTGAATATTGTAGCAAGCTTGCGGTCATGCCGAGCTTGTCGAGGAATCCGGGGTATCACCCGAATTTCCTCATGAATTCCTCGGCGGCGCCGGTTTCGGCGTCCTGCTTCGAGTTTGCGGTGGCCTGGGCCGAACCGACGTTGTGAACCGATACCTCGACCGTGAAACGCGCGGCATGATCGGGGCCGGAGCGGTCGAGCAGTTTGTATTCGGGCATGCGGCGGCGGTTGCCGGCGGTCCATTCCTGCAGCGCGGACTTGGGGTGCTTGCGCTTGCCGGTCTTGCCGTGGAGCACGTCGCTCCAGAGCCGCAGGACCATGTCGCGGCCGCCTTCGAAGCCGCGCTCGGTGAAGCAGGCGCCGATCATCGCCTCCATCACGTCGCCCAGGATGTTCTCGGAATCCTCGCCGCCATCGTCGCGCGCCTGCTTGCCCAGCCGCATGTGCGGGCCGAGTCCGATTTCCCGCGCGATGATCGCGCAGGTGGCGCGGCTGACGAGCGCGTTGAGGCGCTGCGAGAGGCGACCTTCCGCCTCCTCGCTGTTGCGGTAGAGCCATTCTGCGACCGAAAGCCCCAGAACGCGGTCGCCCAGGAATTCCAGCCTTTCGTAATTGCGCTTATCGCCGGTGGACCCGTGGGTCAGGGCCGAGAGCCAGAGAGCCTCGTCGGCGGGTTCGTAGCCGGCGTGTTCGGTCAGGAAGGCGCGGGTGGGCGCATCAAGCACTCAGATAACGCTCCCGATACGGTTCCAGCGCGCGGCGGTGAACCAGGTCCAGGGCTTGATCCATTCGGACGAGCCATCGGTGGAGAACATCATGACTGCGGCCTTGCCGACCAGGTTTTCCTGCGGAACGATGCCGATACCGCCGCCCTCGACCGCCGGAAAGCGGCTGTCCATCGAGTTGTCGCGGTTGTCGCCCATCATGAACAGGTGATCCTCGGGGACGATGAATACGCCGGTATCGTCCTGCGGGGTCTGGCCCATGTCCAGCACGGTGTAGCTTTTGCCGCCGGGCAGGGTTTCACGGAACTGCGGGTAACGGCAGACCGGCGTACCCTTGTCGTCGGTGCTGTCGAAGCCGGGGCCGCAATCGGTGTTGGGGCTGATCGGTACGAGGAAATCGGCGACCTTGACCTTGGGAATAGCCTTGCCGTTAAGCCAGACCTGACCGCCCTTCATCTGCACTTCGTCACCGGGCAGGCCGATTACGCGCTTGATGTAGTCGACGTCGTTGCCCGGGGGCGCCTTGAAGATCGCCACGTCGCCGCGTTCGGGCTGGCTGGCGAAGATGCGGCCCGGGATCAGCGGCACGCTGAACGGCAGCGAATAGCGCGAGAAGCCGTAGGACCACTTGGTGGCGAACAGATAATCGCCGGTCAGCAGCCGAGGCAGCATGGATTCGCTGGGGATATTGAAGGGCGAGATGATGAAGCTGCGCAGGATCAGCACGCCCAGCACCAGCCACGCCAGGAAGGAGAAAAAGCTCTCGTCCTTTTTGACCGGAGTTGCCGGTCCGGTGACGGGCTTGTCCGCAGGGGCGTTCGCGGCGGCCTCTGCGGCTTGGATAGGGGTATCGCTCATGGCCTGAACCCTTGCCCACGCGGGCGCGCTCCCGTCAAGTGCGATCCCCACCAACGTATGACACTGGCCGATAATTGCACAACTCGGGCTTGGATTTCGCACTTGCGGAACGCATAAGGCCGACCAACACGGCCAACAGGAGTTGCACGGCATGAGCGAAGCGGTCTGGAAGAAGCTTCAGGGACTGGAAAAGCCGACTCTGGCGCAGCTTTTCGGCAGCGACCCGGCACGCCTCGACACATTCGCCACCGAGCTTGAATTGGGCGAGGAGGAGAACTCCACCGGTATCCGCTTCGACTGGTCGAAGACGCACCTCGACGCGGCCCATGTCGCCGCCTTCGAGGAACTGGCCGCGGCGATGGACTTCGACGGCCGCCGCGCCGCGCTGTTCGCGGGCGAGATCGTCAACACCACCGAGGGCCGCGCGGCTGAGCACACCGCCCAGCGCGGCGTCGGCAAGGACGAAAGCGTCGATCTGGCGGCGATGTACCACCACCGCATGGCCGCGATCGTCGAGGCGATCCACCGCGGCGCGATGGGCGAGGTGAAGCACTTGATCCACATCGGCATCGGCGGTTCGGCGCTTGGCCCGGCGCTGGCCGTGGACGCGCTGGCACGCAAGGGCGCGCTGGTGGACGTGCATGTCGTCTCCAACATCGACGGCTGCGCTCTGGAACAGGCGTTCAAGGCGTGCGACCCGGCCACCACGATGCTGGCGGTCGCCTCCAAGACCTTCACCACGCTTGAAACGATGACCAACGCCGAAAGCGCGATCGCGTGGCTGCGCGACAATGGCGTCGAGGACCCCTACGGCCGCGTCGTGGCGCTGACCGCCTCGCCGGAAAAGGCGATGGAATGGGGCGTGGACGAAACCCGCGTCCTGCCGTTCTCGGAAAGCGTGGGCGGACGGTATTCGCTGTGGTCCTCGATCGGTTTCCCGGTCGCCATGGCGCTGGGCTGGCCCGATTTCGCCGAGTTCCTGGCCGGCGCCGCCGCGATGGACGTGCATTTCCGCGACGCGGACGGCATCGCCAACCTGCCGCTGCGCGCTGCTTTCGCCGACCAGTACTACACCCGCCTGCGCGGCTGTCAGACACGTGCGGTCTTCGCCTATGACGAAAGGCTGGCGCTGCTGCCCGACTATCTCCAGCAGCTGGAGATGGAATCGAACGGCAAGAGCGTGAAGATCGACGGCACCCCCGTCGACGGCCCGACCGCGCCGATCACCTGGGGCGGCGTCGGCACTGATGCCCAGCATGCGGTGTTCCAGCTGCTGCATCAGGGCACCAACCTGGTTCCGGTGGACTTCATCGCCTCGATCGAACCGGGCCATGACCAGGCCTCGGCGCATCACCGTATCCTGCTGTCCAACTGCTTCGCACAAGGCGCGGCGCTGATGGCGGGCAAGGCCAGCGAAGATCCGGCGCGGGCTTATGCCGGCAACCGCCCCTCGGCAACGATCCTGCTCGACGAAGTCAGCCCGGTGACGTTCGGCGCGCTTGTGGCGTTCCATGAACACCGCACCTTTGCGAACGCGGTCCTGATGGGCATCAACCCCTTCGACCAGTTCGGCGTGGAACTGGGCAAGGAAATCGCCAACAAGATCGAGCAGGGCGGCACTACGTTCGACCCCTCGACCGAGGCGCTGCTGGCTATCGCCGGTATCGGCTGATCGGGCAGGGCCTGTCGTAAGGGGGCTTCGACATGCTCAGCCTGAGCGGATTTGGGAGGTTGTTGGTCCTCAATCCGCAAGGTGCCCCGGCCACCGCCGCTCATCCTGAGCTTGTCGAAGGATGGGGAAAGCCGCCGCCGCAGAAACTTACGCCGGAGCGGGCGCTAGTCTCGCCCCGGCGCCCTGCAAGGGGCTGTTGACGCGTCAGGCGCGGTATTCGAGGCCTTCTGCCCAGTCGCCATGCGCGGCCCTTGGCGATACGGGCGCCGCCGCTACCTGACCGTCGAGCAGCCGCGCCAGAAGGTGCTTGCCGTCCTCCCAGCTTCCAAGGCCGGAGTCGGCGTTGATGTGCCCGGCATTGCCGGCATCGACAAAATCGCTCCCCCAGCGCCGGGCAAGGCCCTTGGCCGTATCGAAGCCAATCCACGGATCGTTGCGGCTTGCCACCAGCAGCGAGGGGAAGGGCAGCGCATCCGCCGGAGTGGGCGCGAAGCCGGTCAGGCGTTCGTCGCGGGGGAAGAAATCCACCTCGGGCGGGGCCACCAGCATGGCGCCGATCACCGGCGCCGCGTAGCCGGGCTGCTCGAACTTGGACCACCATGCTGTCAGCACGCAGCCCAGGCTATGGGCCACCAGCACCACCGGCCGTCCGGCGCGGTGCACGGCAAGGTTCAGGCGATTGATCCAGGTATTGCGGTGAGGGGTGTCCCAGCTGCCCAGTTCGGCGATCTGGCAATTGTCGATCTCTTCCGCCCAGCGGCGTTGCCAGTGGCCGGGGCCACTGCCTTCGAGGCCGGGGACGAGCAATATCAGCGGTTCCTGCTTGTCCGCCGAGGCGTTATGCGAACGTGCCATCGGTGATCTCCCAGTCGTGATGCGCTGCCATGCGAAGGAGCAGCCATAGACTCGGATATAAACTCAACCAATCTGGTTGACAATAGGGCGGCGCTAAATCGAGTGAAGCGCACGTCGGATTGCAACGGCGCGGCGGCCCCGGTGATCGTTGGTGTTTGGTCGTCGGCACGTGGTTGCTGGCAATCGGCGGGGCCATGTCCCATATGCGCCCCAACGCAACGGAGCACAGACGCATGGCCGAATACGACTACGACCTCTTCACCATCGGCGCCGGTTCGGGCGGCGTGCGCGCCAGCCGCGTGGCGGCTGCGCACGGAGCGCGGGTTGCCGTGGCCGAGGAGTTCCGGGTCGGCGGAACCTGCGTGATCCGGGGCTGCGTGCCCAAGAAGATGCTCGTCTACGGCGCTCACTTCGCCGAGGATCTGGAGGATGCCCGCCACTTCGGCTGGGACGTGGGCGAGCCCAAGTTCGACTGGATCAAACTGCGCGACAACGTATTGGGCGACGTGGACCGGCTGAACGGCCTCTACACCCAGACCTTGGAGAACAACCAGGTCGAGATCTTCCACGAACGCGCCGTGATCACCGGCCCCAACGAGGTCACGCTGGCAAGCGGCGAAAAGAAGACGGCGAAGCACATCCTGATCGCCACCGGCGCGCGCCCGCACGTGCCCTCGTGCCCGGGCCACGAACACGGCATCACTTCGAACGATGCCTTCCACCTCGACGCCATCCCGAAGCGCGTGCTGATCGCGGGCGCGGGCTACATCGCCAATGAGTTCGCCGGCATCTTCCACCAGTTCGGCGCCAAGGTGACGCTGATGAACCGTTCCGACCAGCTGCTGCGCGGCTATGACGAAACGCTGCGCGACCGCCTGCTGCAGATTTCGCTCATCAAGGGCATCGAGTTCCGCTTCAATGCCGGGTTCGAGAAGGTAGAGAAGAACGAGGATGGCAGCCTTACCGTCCACATGAGCAATCATGAACCGCTCGACGTCGACTGCCTGCTGTTCGCCACTGGCCGCGTGCCCAACATCGAGGGCCTTGGCCTTGACGACGTGGGCGTGAAGCTGAACGAGAAGGGTGCGATCGAGGTAGACGAGAATTCGCGCACCAGCATCGAGAGCATCTATGCCGTGGGCGACGTGACCGACCGCGTGCAGCTGACCCCCGTCGCCATCCGCGAAGGGCAGGCCTTTGCCGACAGCGTGTTCGGCGGCAAGCCGACGACGGTCGACTATTCGTGCATCCCCTCGGCCGTGTTCAGCCATCCGCCGATCGCCGCCGTGGGCCTGACCGAAGCCGAGGCGACGGCGCAGTACGGCTCGGTCAAGGTCTACACCAGCGACTTCCGCTCGATGAAGAACGTCGTCGCCCACCGCAACGAACGCTCGCTGTACAAGATGGTCTGCGAGGCTTCGACCGAGCGCGTGCTGGGCATCCACATGATCGGCGCCGAAGCGCCCGAGATCATGCAGGCCGCTGCGGTAGCCGTGAAGGCAGGCCTCACCAAGGCCGACTTCGACGCCACCGTCGCCATCCACCCGACGATGGCGGAGGAACTCGTCCTCCTGAAGTGACAGGGGCGGGGGGGCAGATACTATCCGCGCCGTCCCGGATCAGGTCCGGGACGGCGCGGTGCTGTCCATATCGCCTGACGGATATAGCGGAAACAGCCCTGCGATTTGTGTTAACCGAGCGATTAAAACTGTTGACCTGAGCGCTTCCAGCTGCCTTTACGGGGCAAGGGCATTTCGATGCCGTGACCATTGGGTACATAGGGAAGCCGGATGTCAGCAAACATCGCCGAAATGGAAAAGCGCCGGGCAGCAGCCAAGCTGGGCGGCGGGCAGAAGCGCATCGATGCGCAGCACGCCAAGGGCAAGCTGACCGCGCGCGAACGTCTCGACGTGCTGCTCGACGAGGACAGCTTCGAGGAGATGGACCTCTACGTCGAGCATGACTGCACCGACTTCGGCATGCAGGATCAGAAGATTCCCGGCGACGGCGTGGTTACCGGTTCCGGCACGATCAACGGCCGCCTCGTCTTCGTGTTCAGCCAGGACTTCACGGTGTTCGGCGGTTCGCTTTCGGCCCGCCACGCGCAGAAGATCTGCAAGGTGATGGACGCGGCGATGAAGGTCGGCGCGCCGGTGATCGGCCTCAACGATTCGGGCGGCGCGCGCATCCAGGAAGGCGTCGCTTCGCTGGGCGGCTATGCCGACGTGTTCCAGCGCAACGTACTTGCCTCGGGCGTGGTGCCGCAGCTTTCGCTCATCATGGGGCCTTGCGCGGGCGGCGCGGTCTATTCGCCCGCGATGACCGACTTCATCTTCATGGTGAAGGACAGCTCCTACATGTTCGTGACCGGCCCTGAAGTGGTCAAGACCGTCACCAACGAGGTCGTCACGCAGGAAGAGCTGGGCGGCGCGATCACGCACTCCAGCAAGACCTCGGTGTCCGACCTGGCGCTTGAAAACGACATCGAGGCGCTGTTGGCGGCGCGCGATTTCTTCGATTTCCTGCCTGCCTCCAACCGCGACGACGTGCCGGAACGCCCCTGCTCCGATGCCTGGGACCGTCTTGAGCACACGCTCGACACGATCATTCCGCCGTCCGCCAACCAGCCCTACGACATGCAGGAAGTGCTGCGAAAAACTCTCGACGAGGGCGAGTTCTTCGAACTGCAGCCGCTCCACGCGGGCAACATCCTGATCGGTTTCGGCCGGATCGAGGGCAGGACTGTAGGCATCGTCGCCAACCAGCCGATGGTTCTGGCGGGCGTGCTGGACATCAACTCGTCCAAGAAGGCCGCGCGGTTCGTGCGCTTCTGCGATGCGTTCAACATTCCGATCGTGACCTTCGTCGACGTGCCCGGCTTCCTGCCCGGCACCGACCAGGAGCATAACGGCATCATCAAGCACGGTGCCAAGCTGCTGTTCGCCTACGGCGAGGCGACCGTGCCCAAGATCACCGTCATCACCCGCAAGGCTTACGGCGGCGCCTACGACGTCATGAGTTCCAAGCACCTGCGCGGCGATCTCAACTACGCCTGGCCGACCGCGGAAATCGCGGTGATGGGCGCTAAGGGCGCGGTGGAGATCATCTTCCGCGGGCAGGACGCCGAAGGCATCGCCGCCAAGACCAAGGAATACGAAGACCGTTTCGCCAACCCCTTCGTGGCGGCAAGCCGGGGCTACATCGACGAGGTCATCTACCCGCACTCGACGCGCCGGCGCATCGCGCTGGGCCTGCGCAAGCTGGCCAACAAGAGCATCGAGAACCCGTGGAAAAAGCACGATAACATTCCGCTCTGATACACGCCTGAGGCGCGGTCAGGGCTGCGGGCGGTGTTCTTTTTGAGAGTACCGCGATCGCGAACGGAGGTTGAAGAGGACCTCCGCTCGAAACCGAGAACAAGGGATTGGAAGACAGGTCATGGAAGATATCTACATTGTCAGCGGCGTGCGCACGGCAGTCGGTGACTTCGGCGGCTCGCTCAAGAGCTTCATGCCCTCGGACCTGGGCGCGCTTGTCGCTGCCGAGGCGCTGAAGCGTGCCGGCATCGAAGCCGAAGCGGTCGAACATGTCGTTATCGGCCAAGTCATGCCGACCAGCGCCCGCGACCAGACGCTTTCCCGCGTGATCGGCATCAAGGCCGGCATCCCGCTTGCCACGCCTGCGCTGACGCTGAACCGTCTGTGCGGATCGGGCGTGCAGGCGATCATCTCGTCCGCGCAGATGATGAAGCTGGGCGAGGCTTCGGTCACGCTGGCCGGCGGCGCCGAGGTGATGTCGAACGTGCCCTATCATGACCACGGCGTGCGCTGGGGCAAGAAGATGGGCGCCAACACGCAGGAAGACGCGCTGACGCTTGGCCTGTCGGACGCCATCGGCGAATATCACATGGGCATCACCGCCGAGAACGTGGCGGAGCGCCACCACGTTTCGCGTGAGGACATGGACGCACTGGCCGCAACCAGCCACCAGCGCGCCGCCCGCGCCATCGCGGAAGGCCGCTTCAAGGACCAGATTCTTCCCGTCGAGGTGAAGACGCGCAAGGGTGTCACCGTATTCGACACCGACGAGCATGTCCGCGCCGACACCACCCCGGAAACGCTGGCCAAGATGAAGCCGGCCTTCAAGAAGGACGGTTTGGTCACCGCCGGCAACGCCAGCGGCATCAACGACGGCGCCGCCGCCGTGGTGCTGGCCACCGGCACCGAGGTCGAGAAGCGCGGACTCAAGCCGCTCGCCCGGATCGTTGCCTGGGGCCACGCCGGCGTCGAGCCGGAATACATGGGCGAGGGCCCGATCGTGGCGGTGCCGATCGCGCTGAAGCGCGCGGGCCTGACCCTCGACCAGATCGACATTATCGAGAGCAACGAGGCTTTTGCGGCGCAGGCCTGCGCCGTCGCCCGGGCCCTTGGCTTCGATCCCGAAAAGGTGAACCCCAATGGTTCGGGCGTTTCGATCGGTCACCCGGTCGGCGCGACGGGCACGATGCTCACCATCAAGTGCGCCTATGAACTGAAGCGCACCGGCGGCAGGTACGGCCTCGTCACGATGTGCATCGGCGGCGGGCAGGGCATCGCTCTAGTGATCGAGAATGTCGCATGAAGCTGGGCCGCCTCAACCACATCGGCGTCGCCACGCCCGATCTCGACGCCTCGATCGCGTTCTACCGGGACGTGATGGGCGCCGCCGACGTGACCGAGCCGTTCGTGCTGGAAAGCCAGCAGGTGCGCGTGTGTTTCGTCAACACGCCGGGCGAAAACGGTACTGCGGGCACGCAGATCGAACTGCTCCAGCCGACCACGCCGGAATCGGCGGTGGGCAAGTGGCTGGAGAAGAACCCCCTCGGGGGCCAGCACCACATCTGTTACGAAGTGCCCGACATTCAAGAGGCGAAGGCCTGGTTCGAGAGCCTCGGCAAGCGCGTTCTGGGTGAACCGCGTGTCGGCGCGCACGGGACCATGATATTCTTCGTCCACCCCAAGGACATGGGCGGACAACTGACCGAGATCATGGAAACGCCCAAGGGCGCGCACTGAGTCAGATTTCCTCCGTCATCCTGAACTTGTTTCAGGATCCATCGTGCCCCGAAGGACGGACGGAATGGATCGAAAAATGGATCCTGAAACAAGTTCAGGATGACGAAATTGGCGAGGCAAGGCGATGACTGACAAACCCACCATCGAGACTTGGCAGGCAGCGGCTGACAAGGAAGTCAAAGGCAGGGACCTGACCTGGAACACGCCTGAAGGCATCGCGGTCAAGCCGCTCTACACCGCCGAGGACGTGACCGTGGACCCGGGCCTGCCGGGCTACGCGCCGTTCACGCGCGGCGTGCGCGCCTCGATGTATGCGGGCCGTCCCTGGACCATTCGCCAGTACGCCGGTTTCTCCACTGCCGAGGAATCGAACGCTTTCTACCGCCGTAACCTTGCCGCCGGACAGAAGGGTCTGTCGGTCGCCTTCGATCTGGCCACGCACCGGGGTTACGATTCGGATCACCCCCGCGTGGTCGGCGATGTCGGCAAGGCCGGCGTTGCGATCGACTCGGTCGAGGACATGAAGATCCTGTTCGACGGCATCCCGCTCGACAAGATGTCGGTCTCGATGACGATGAACGGCGCGGTGATCCCGATCCTGGCCTTCTTCATCGTCGCCGGCGAGGAACAGGGTGTCGACCGCAAGCTGCTCGACGGGACCATCCAGAACGACATCCTCAAGGAGTTCATGGTCCGCAACACCTACATCTACCCGCCCGAGCCGAGCATGCGGATCATCTCGGACATCTTCGGCTACACCAGCCGCGAGATGCCCAAGTTCAACTCGATCTCGATTTCCGGCTATCACATGCAGGAAGCGGGCGCGACGCAGGTCCAGGAACTGGCCTTCACCATCGCCGACGGCGCGGAATATGTGAAATACGGCGTCGCCTCGGGCCTTGACATCGACAAGTTCGCGGGCCGCCTGTCGTTCTTCTTCGCCATCGGCATGAACTTCTTCATGGAGATCGCCAAGCTGCGCGCAGCGCGCGTGCTGTGGCACCGGGTGATGACCGATCTTGGCGCCAAGGACGAGCGTTCGAAGATGCTGCGCACCCATTGCCAGACTTCGGGCGTGTCCCTGCAGGAGCAGGATCCCTACAACAACGTCATCCGCACCACGGTCGAGGCCATGGCCTCGATGCTGGGCGGCACCCAGTCGCTGCACACCAATGCGCTGGACGAGGCGATCGCGCTACCGACCGATTTCTCGGCCCGCATTGCCCGCAACACCCAGATCATCATCCAGGAGGAGACCGGCATGTGCAATGTCGTCGATCCGCTGGGTGGCTCGTATTACATCGAATCGCTGACGCAGCAGCTGGTCGATCAGGCCTGGGAAATCATCGAGCGCGTGCAGGCAGAGGGCGGCATGGCCAAGGCGGTTGCCGCCGGCTGGCCCAAGGCGATGATCGAAACCGCCGCCGCTTCCCGCCAGGCGCGTGTCGACCGGGGTGACGACGTGATCGTGGGCGTCAACAAGTACCGCCTCGCCACGGAAGATGCGATCGAGACGCTCGACATCGACAACGCCAAGGTCCGCGAAGGCCAGATCGCCCGCATCAACAAGATGAAGGCGGAGCGCGACGAGGCCGTCTGCCAGGCTGCCTTGAAAGCGCTGGCGGCAGGCGCCGCGTCGCCCGCCAGCATCGAGAACAATCTGCTCGCCCTCGCGGTGGAAGCCGCCCGCGCGCGCGCCACGCTGGGCGAAATCTCCTACGCGATGGAAGAGAGCTTCGAGCGCTACGGCACTCAGCCTACTCCGGTGAAGGGCGTCTACGGCGCCCCTTACGAGGGCGATACTCGCTGGCAGCAGGTGCTTGACGGTGTGCAGGCGGTGGAACGCCGTCTGGGCCGCAAGCCCAAGCTGCTCGTCGCCAAGATGGGCCAGGATGGCCACGACCGAGGCGCCAACGTCATCGCTTCGGCATTCGGCGACATGGGCTTCGACGTTTATTCCGGGCCGTTGTTCCAGACGCCCGAGGAAACCGTGGTGCTGGCGCTGGAGAACGAAGTCGACGTCGTCGGCGCCTCCAGCCTTGCGGCAGGTCACAAGACGTTGATCCCCGAACTGATCCAGCAGCTGCGCGATGCCGGCCGCGGCGACATCAAGGTGATCGCAGGCGGCGTGATCCCCGCGAAGGACTATGAATACCTGCGTAATTCCGGCGTTCAGGGCATCTACGGGCCGGGCTCGAACGTGGTTGAATGCGCCGCCGACGTGCTGCGCCTGCTTGGCCACAACATGCCGCCGGCAGGCTCCGAACTGCAGGCGGCCGAGTAAGCGTTGTGCAGGGGGTCTTGCGAGAACTGGCAAGGGACGGCTCCAGGCTCTATGGCTGGGCGCTGGCCCCCATGCCGACGATGCTGCCTGAGGAATGACTATGACTGATACCCCCGCCGTCGCCGCCCCTACTTTGGCCCGCACCGACTGGACCCGCGAGGAAATCGCGGGTCTGTTCGACCTGCCGTTCACCGAACTGGTGTTTCGCGCAGCCGAGGTTCACCGCGCCAATCACAAGGCCAACGAAGTGCAGCTTTCGACGCTGCTCTCGATCAAGACCGGCGGCTGCGTCGAGGATTGCGGCTATTGCTCGCAGTCGGTCAAGGCCGACAGCGGCGTCAAGGCGACCAAGCTGATGGAGGTGCAGGCCGTCCTCCAGCGCGCGGCGCAGGCACGCGATCAGGGCTCGACCCGCTTCTGCATGGGCGCCGCCTGGCGCAACCCCAAGGACCGCGACATGCCCGCGATCATCGAGATGGTGAAGGGTGTGCGCTCGATGGGCCTTGAAACCTGCATGACGCTGGGCATGCTCACGCCGGATCAGGCCGACATGCTTTCGGACGCGGGGCTGGATTACTACAACCACAACATCGACACTTCGCCTGAGCGCTACGACCAGGTCATCACCACGCGCACCATGGACGACCGCCTCGACACGCTCTCGAATGTGCGAATGGCAGGCATCAACGTCTGCTCGGGCGGCATCGTCGGCATGGGTGAGACCCGCGCTGACCGCGTCGGTTTCGTCCACACGCTCGCTACGCTGCCGGATCATCCGCAGTCGGTGCCGGTCAACGCGCTGGTGCCGGTCAAGGGCACCGTGCTGGGCGACATGCTGGCCGATACCCCGCTTGCCAAGATCGACGATGTGGAATTCGTGCGCACCGTGGCGGTCGCGCGCATCACCATGCCGCTGTCGATGGTGCGTCTTTCGGCGGGCCGTGAAGCGATGTCCGATATGACGCAGGCGATGTGCTTCATGGCCGGGGCCAACTCGATCTTCACCGGTGACAAGCTGCTTACCGCGCCCAATTCGGGCGATGACAACGACCTGGCGATGTTCGCGCGGCTGGGCATCAAGCCCATGGCCATCGACCTGACGCCGGGGCAGGTGGAAGCCCAGCGCATGCCCAAGGGCTGCGCCAAGCTGGAAGCTGCCGAGTGATCGAAAGGGCGGGATCAATGCTGCTGGCGTTGTCCTGCCTTTTTTCCGCGCCTTGCGCCGGGGCCGCCGCGCCGACTGCGGTTGTTGCCTCGTCTGCCCCTGCCGTGCCGATCACGATCGGCAAAACGCACCTCGTTCCCTTCGCCAAGGACGATATGCGGCAGGTGAACGTTTATCTGCCCGATGGGTATGAGAAGGGGGATGGGCGCTATCCTGTCCTCTATCTCATCGACGGCGGGCTTTCGCAGGATTTCCTTCACGTCGCCGGAACCAGCGCGCTGAATGCCGTGTGGGGGCGTTCGCTGCCGGTGATCGTCGTCGGGATAGAGAGCAAGGACCGGCGGGCCGAACTGATCGGCAGCCCCGGCAATGCAGGCCAGCACAAGCAGTATCCCACCGCCGGGCAGTCCGCTGCTTTTCGCGCTTTCCTGCGCGACCGTGTGAAGCCGCTGGTCGAGGCGACCTATCGCACCAACGGCGATGATGGTGTGATCGGCGAATCGCTTGCCGGACTGTTCATCACCGAGACCTGGCTGCGCGAGCCCGGCCTGTTCCGCCGCTATGCCGCCATCGACGCGAGCTTGTGGTGGGATGACGGCGCGCTTGCGAAAGCGGCTGCGGGTCTGCTCGCCGCCGATCGGCAGCGCGGCACGCTGTTCCTGACATATTCGAACGAAGGGCCGGAAACCGCGCAGGCGGCAAAGCTCGTCTCGGATGCGGGTGGACCGCTCGTCTGTCTTGTCCCGCGTGAGGACCTGACGCATGCGACGGCCTATCACACGCTCGCACCGCAGGCGCTGCAGTTCCTGTTTCCGACCGATAACAAGCATGACGCTGAATGGGGCTTTGAGGTTACATGTTCAAAAAAATCCTGATCGCAAACCGGGGCGAGATCGCCTGCCGGGTCATCAAGACCGCGCGCCGCATGGGCATCCAGACCGTCGCTGTCTATTCCGACGCCGATGCCCGCGCGCCTTTCGTGCAGATGGCGGATGAGGCGGTCCACATCGGCCCGGCGCCCGCCGCGCAGTCGTACCTGATTGCCGACAAGATCATCGCCGCCTGCAAGCAGACCGGCGCGGAAGCGGTCCACCCCGGCTACGGCTTCCTGTCCGAGCGGACCTCCTTCGCAGAGGCGCTTGCCGCAGAGGGCATCGAGTTCATCGGCCCCCCCGTCAATGCGATCGCGGCGATGGGTGACAAGATCGAGTCCAAGAAGCTCGCCAAGGCGGCCGGCGTCAATGTGGTTCCCGGCTTCGTCGGTGAGATCGAGGATACCGAGCATGCCGTGCGCATCTCGGCCGAGATCGGCTACCCGGTGATGATGAAGGCGTCCGCCGGCGGCGGCGGCAAGGGCATGCGCCTGGCCTACAACGAAAACGACGTTCGCGAGGGCTTCGAGGCGACCAAGCGCGAAGGCCTTAACTCCTTCGGCGACGACCGCGTCTTCATCGAGAAGTTCATCCTCAACCCGCGCCACATCGAGATCCAGATCCTCGGCGACAAGCACGGCAACATTCTTTACCTGAACGAGCGCGAATGCTCGATCCAGCGCCGCCACCAGAAGGTGGTCGAGGAAGCGCCGTCGCCCTTCGTCACCCCGGCGATGCGCAAGGCCATGGGCGAGCAGTGCGTCGCCCTGTCGCGCGCGGTGGGCTATTACTCGGCCGGTACGGTGGAACTGATCGTCTCGGGTGCGGATGCCAGCGGCGAGAGTTTCTACTTCCTCGAAATGAACACCCGCCTGCAGGTGGAGCACCCGGTTACCGAGGCGATCACCGGCGTCGACCTCGTCGAGCAGATGATCCGCGTCGCAGCCGGCGAGCCGCTGGAAATGACGCAGGACGACGTGAAGATCGAAGGCTGGGCCATCGAAAACCGCGTCTACGCCGAGGACCCCTATCGCGGCTTCCTGCCCTCCACCGGGCGCCTGTCGCGCTACAATCCGCCGGTCGATGGCTGGACCGAGGACGAAGAAGCCAACGGACGCCGCGGTATTGACGGCGTGCGCGTGGATGACGGCGTCTACGAAGGCGGCGAAGTCTCGATGTTCTACGATCCGATGATCGCCAAGCTCATCACCTGGGGCGAAACTCGCGACGAGGCCGCCGACAAGCAGGTCGCTGCGCTCGACGCCTTCGAGATCGAAGGGCTGGGCCATAACATCGATTTCGTCTCGGCCATCATGCAGCACCCGCGCTTCCGCTCGGGCGAGCTGACCACCGGCTTCATCGCGGAGGAATATCCCGATGGCTTCCACGGCGCGCCCGCGTCGGATGATCTCAAGGTGAAGCTGGCCGCCGTGGCCGCCTTCGTCGCCACTGCCCGGTCCGACCGCGCGCGTCAGGTGGAAGGCCAGCTTGGCGGCCCGCTCGACCCGCCGAGCGCCTGGACCGTGACCATTGGCGGCACCGTCCACGAAGTCGAACTCGACGAGGATCTGCTGACGGTGAACGGCGAGGAGGTCGATCTCGCCCTCGAATACACGCCGGGCGACCGTTTCGTGGAAGCCGATGTCGACGGTGAGGATCTCGTTCTCAAGCTGGAGACCACCCGCACCGGTTTCAGGATGACCACGCGCGGCGCGATCCACAAGGTTGAGTGCCTGCCCACGCGCATCGTCGGGCTGACGAAGCATATGATCGAAAAGGTCGCGCCCGATCTTTCGCGTTTCCTGATCTGCCCGATGCCCGGCCTGCTCGTCTCGCTCAGCGTGGCCGAGGGCGACAAGGTCGAGGCTGGCCAACCGCTTGCCGTCGTCGAGGCGATGAAGATGGAAAACATCCTGCGCGCCGAAAAGTCTGGCACGGTGAAGACCGTCAGTGCCAAGGCCGGCGAAAGCCTGCGTGTGGATGCGATCATCCTCGAAATGGAGTGACATGCACCTCGATCACGACCCCGCCGCACCCGCAGCCCAAGAGATCGGCTTCGACGATTTCCTGAAAGTGGACATCCGCGTCGGCACTATCGTCGCGGCGGACGTTTATGAGGGTGCGCGCAAGCCCAGCTACAAGCTGCGGATCGATTTCGGTCCCGGCATCGGCGAGAAGAAGAGCGTCGGCCAGGTGGCCGCGCTCTATTCGCCCGAGGAACTGGTCGGGCGGCAGGTGGCGGCGGTGGTGAATTTTCCCGCTCGCCAGATTGGCAAGGCACTGTCCGAAGTGCTGACGATGGGCTTTGCGGATGAGGAGGGCAGGGTGGTTCTGTTCTCTCCCGACAAGGCGGTGCCCAACGGATCGCGGCTTTTCTGATGGCGGGCCTCGGAACCATGATTGCCGAGGCGGAGCCTCTGGAAGGCGGCTTCGCGTTGGACATCACCGAGGACTGGCTGCAGGGGCGCACCGCTTATGGCGGGCTGACCTCCGCCATTGCGCTGGCGGCGGCGCGGGGTGTTTCGAACGAGCTTGCGCCGCTGCGCTCGGGCCAGTTTTCGATGATCGCACCGCTTGCCGGGCGCGTCGAGGCACGGGCGAGAGTGCTGCGGCAGGGGCGCAATGCGACCTGGGTTGCCGCCGAACTGACTGGTGAGGGCGGGGTGGGCTTTACCGCCAGTTTCGTCTTCATGCGGCCGATCGAGAGCGTTCTTTCCATCGATCATTACGCGCTGCCTGAAGGGGTTATTCCGCTGGGCGATGCGCCGCCGGTGCCGATGGATCAGGCTCCGGCCTTCCTGCGCAACCATTTCGAGGTCCGTTTCGCCATGCCCAAGGCTTCGCTGGGAGAGGCGGACTTGTGCTGGTGGGTCCGCCCCCGGAAGCGCGGCGGCCTTCACCCGGAAGTGGAAGCCGTGCTGTGCGGGGATGTGCTGCCGGTGGCGGTGTGGCCGCTGCTGTCATTCCGCGTGCCGATCTCGTCGATGCAGTGGCATGTCAACGTGCTGGACCCGCGCCCGGACGCTGACGGTTGGTGGCTGATCCGCTCGACCAGCGAACACGCGGCGCATGGCGGGGCGAGCGAACATATCATGCAGTGGCGCGCGGATGGGACGCCCGCGATCGCCGGGATGCAGTCGGTCGCCGTATTCGGCTGACGGGTCTTAGCGGCCGCGTATGCCTTTGATGAACGCGTAGGAACCTGCGCCGAACACCACCAGCGCCGCTGCAAAACCGGCGCCCGCGCCCCATTTCGCACCCTGCGCTCCCCACAAAAACCCTCCGCCCGCCAGGCCGAGCAGCGGCAGGACGATCAGCAGCAGGCATCCGATAACGGGCATGGGACAGGTTTCCGCATAAAACAGGGAAGTGCGGGTATTCGCACTCGTGGCATGAACTTGGCCTGATCCGGCGCGCTCAGGCTACGCTTTGGCGGTCGACCTGCGCCTGGCTGCGGAACAGGCCTTGCGCGTCGGTAGGGGACATTGGGCGGCCGAAGAAATAGCCCTGGATCTTGCGGCAACCCAGCTTGCGGATGACCTGCACCTGCTTTTCGGTTTCCGCACCTTCGGCCGTGGTCGACATGCCCAGGCTGTCGGCCATCGCGACGACGGCGCGGATGATGGCGAGGCTTTCGGCATTGCCGGTCGCGGCGCCCTGTACGAACGAGCGGTCGACCTTGATCGTCGAAAAGCGCAATTTGCGCAGGTAACCGAGCGAGGAATAGCCGGTTCCGAAATCGTCAAGCGCCACCGCGCAGCCCAGGCTCATGATCTGTTCCAGCGCCGCGCGCGCCTGGCTGGCATCGCGCAGGAAGATGCTCTCGGTGACCTCGATCTCGAGCCGGTGCGCGGGAAGGCCGCTACCCGAAAGCGCGCCCACGACGCTGGCCGCGAAGTTGCTGTCCAGCAGTTGTTCGCCCGATACGTTCACCGCCACGCGCACGTGGGGCGGCCAGTTCATCGCCTCGCGGCAGGCCTCGCGAAGGACCCATTCGCCGATCGGGACGATAAGGCGGGTATCTTCCGCCAGCGGCACGAACTTGGCAGGGCTGACCGCGCCATGTTCGGCATTGTCCCAGCGCAGCAGCGCCTCGAAACTGAGCACGGCTTCGGATATCGCATCGACCACCGGCTGGTAGACGACGTGGAATTCCTTGCGGTCCATCGCGCGGCGCAGCGCGAATTCCAGCTTGCGGCGTTCTTCGGCATGGGCGTGGAGCGCGGGCTCATAAGTGCAGTGCGTGTTGCCGCCAGTGTCCTTCGAGCGATAGAGCGCGAGGTCGGCGTTGCGCATAAGCGTCTCGACGCTGGAGCCGTCGCGCGGGCCCATGGCCGAGCCGATGGATGCGCCGACGAACAAGGTGTGCTGGTCGATCTCGTAAGGCTGCGATAGGCGGTGGATCACGCGCCGGGCGACCTGGTCGATATGCTTGGCGTCCGAGGCATCGCGGATGACGATGGCGAACTCGTCGCCGCCGAGGCGCCCACACAGCTCGTTCTCGCTCATCTGCTCCTTGAGCCGTTCCGAAACACGCGCCAGCAACTGATCGCCGATGTGGTGGCCCAGCGTGTCGTTGACGGCCTTGAAGCGGTCGAGGTCGATCATCAGGAAGGCGCAGCGGGTGCGCCACTTGTCCGCATAGTCCAGCGCGCCGGCCAGTGTCTCGGTCAGCATCATGCGGTTTGGCAGGCCGGTCAGCGTGTCATACCGGGCGAGCCAGGCGATCTTGTCGGAATTTTCACGCGCTTCGGTGACGTCCGAGCCGACGCCGCGAAAGCCGTCGAAAACGCCGTTTTCGTTGATGCGGGGGGTGCCGGAAAGCTCCCACCAGCGCGCCTGTCCATCGATCGCGGCGCGCACCAGCAGGTTAGAGAACGGTTCGCGCCGCTTCAACCGTTCGGCCAGTTCGTGCAGGCTGGGAGGGAACTGGCCTGTTTCCCAAGCGGGGCCGGAAATCAGCTGAATCAGAGGCATGCCCTCTGCCCCCGCAGCGTCGCGGTCCAGGGCGTAGGCGAAGCGCGGAGATACCGAGCGAACCCGGCGGCCGGTATCTATCTGCCATAGCCAGTCGGCCTGGCCTTCCTGGAATTCGCGCAGAAGCAGCGAAACGACCTCGTCCTTTTCGGCCAGGCCGGCCTCGGCGATCTTTGCGGCGAGATAGCGGCGGGCACCCTCGATCGCGCCGATCAGGATGATGCCCATGAACAGCACCGCGATCGCGGCCATATCGTAGCTGGCGCGCAGCACGAAAGTGGCGATTGCCGCGCCGCCGACGATGCCGGAGAACAGCAGCGTGCTCATCGGCACCGCTGGGATGAGGATCACCGATGCCGCCATCAGCATGGCCAGCACGGTCCAGACCTTCACTTGCGTCTGCAGGTCCACGAACATGGCCAGCCCGCATAGGGGCAGGGCCCAGACCAGGCCGTTGCCGATCGAGCCGAGCATCTGCGCCCTGACCTCGTCGTGGGTGACGTGGCGGCGATCGGTGTCGGCCACCGAGCAGTCGATACGGTAGCCGTGCCAGTGACTGAGGGCGAGCAAGACCAGCCATGATGCGACGGCAAGGAGAGGGACCCGGCCGAGCAGCAACATGGCCGCGGCCAGCGCCGCTGCCGCCTGAGCGGAGATACGCATGAAGCTCGTGCGCCGAAGCGTGGAGAACTGGAGCCCGCGCAGCCGCGCCCAGTCCCCGTCGGCGGGCTCCGACAGGCCAAGAACCGCAAGAACCGGAAGGTCTTTCGGTAGGGCTTTGCTTGCAAGTGTCCTCATGTTCACGCGCAAAGGGGTAGCGTTCAAAGGGTTAGCGGGAGGTTAAGTAATTGACCCAGTACGGATCTACCCGTGGATAGATGCGTGCAGGATGGTCCTGTTAACCCCTTGCCATTCCCCGCCTTTGCTAATTGCCGCCTTTCCTGTTGGCCCGCCGGGCTATCCGGCCTCCACCTTATTCGACAGTGACGCTCTTGGCGAGGTTGCGCGGCTGGTCGACGTCGGTGCCCTTCACGCAGGCGACATGGTAGGCCAGGAGTTGCACCGGCACTGCATAGACGAGCGGGGCGATCAGCGGATGCACACGGGGCATCTCGATCGTGGCGATACAGCCTTCGCCGGCCTCGGCGATGCCTTCCGCGTCCGAAATCAGCACCACCTTGCCGCCGCGCGCACGCACTTCCTGCATGTTGCTGACGGTCTTCTCGAACAATGGGCCGGATGGGGCCAGGACGATCACCGGCACCGCCTCGTCGATCAGTGCGATGGGACCGTGCTTCATCTCGCCCGAGGCATAGCCTTCGGCGTGGATGTAGCTGATTTCCTTCAGCTTCAATGCGCCTTCGAGGGCCAGCGGATAATCCGGCCCGCGGCCCAGATACAGCACGTCGCGCGCGGGGGCGATGAGGTGAGCCATGGCGGCGATCTCCTCGTCGTGGTCGAGCGCGGCGTTGAGGCTGGCCGGGGTCTGGAGCAGGTGATGGACGACTTCCATCTCCTCCGCCCGGTCCATGCGCCCGCGTTTCACCGCCAGGTGCGCGGCTAGCGCGGCAAGGACGGCGAGCTGGCAGGTGAAGGCCTTGGTCGAAGCGACGCCGATTTCCGGCCCGGCGTGGGTGGGCAGCAGCAGGTCGGCCTCGCGCGCCATGGTGCTGGTGGGCACGTTGACGACGACGGCGATGGTCTGCCCGGCGGCCTTGCAGTGACGCAGCGCGGCGAGAGTGTCCGCCGTCTCGCCCGATTGCGAGATGAACAGCGCCAGGCCGCCCGCTTCCAGAACGGGGTCGCGGTAACGAAACTCGGATGCCACGTCGATGTCGACAGGTAGGCGGGCGAAAGTCTCGATCCAGTACTTGGCGACCATGCCGGCGTAATAGCTGGTGCCGCAGGCGACGATGGTGATGCGGTTGATCGCGCCGAGGTCGAAGTCGATCTGGGGCAGGGCCACCGACTGGTCGACCTGGCGCAGATAGCTGCGCAGGGTCTGGGCGACCACGGTGGGCTGCTCGAAGATCTCCTTCTGCATGAAGTGGCGGTAGTTGCCCTTTTCGATGGCGACGGCAGAAGCGCCCGAGGCGACGATCTCGCGCGTTACCGGGTTGTTCTGCGCATCATAGATCTGCGCGCCCTCGCGGCTGATGACGACCCAGTCGCCCTCTTCGAGATAGGTGATGCGCTGGGTCAGCGGGGCCAGGGCCAGCGCGTCGGAGCCAAGGTAGGTTTCGCCGTCGCCGTAACCCACCACCAGCGGGGAGCCGAGGCGGGCGCCGATCAGCATGTCGGGGAAGCGGCGAAAGGCGATGGCCAGCGCGAAGGCGCCGCGCAGCTGGGGCAGGGCGGCCTTAACGGCGTCTTCGGGGGAAAGGCCGGCCTCGACCTGTTCGGAGACGAGGTGGGCGACGACTTCGGTGTCGGTCTGGCTCTCGAACTTGCGGCCGCGCGATTCGAGGGATTCGCGCAAGGGTTTGAAGTTTTCGATGATGCCGTTGTGCACCAGTGCCAGTTCGGCGGTGGCGTGGGGGTGGGCATTGGCGGCGGTGGGCGCGCCGTGGGTGGCCCAGCGGGTGTGGGCGATGCCGGTGAGGCCCGGCGCGGGATCGTGCGTCAGAACCTTCACCAGGTTGAGCAGCTTGCCCTCGGCGCGGCGGCGAACCAGCTGGCCGTCATGGATGGTGCACACGCCCGCGCTGTCGTAGCCGCGATATTCCATGCGCCGAAGTCCGTCGACCAGACGGTCTGCCACGTCTTCCTTGCCGACGATGCCAATGATGCCACACATGAGCGTATGCGCTTTCTTTAGAGGGTATAGGGGATGCGGACGCCCGGCATGCTTGCCGGAAAATCCTTGGTATTTCGTGTAACGAGAATGGCGCCGTGCACCTGGGCGGTTGCCAGGACCAGGGCGTCGAGCAATTTGATCTTCGTGCGGTTTCGGATGTCCGCGGCCGCCGTGGCAGCGCGGGCCTCGATTTCGACGACCTCGAAGTAAGAGATCAGCTGCTGCACTCTGGGCCGCGTTTCCGGCGGTTCACCGGCCAGGATTTCGGTCCAAACGATTCGGCTGATCCGGTGACGGTCATAGCGCGACAGTTCCGCCGCGGCCTGCGGACGATCCTTCAGCCAGTCGATCAGGATGTTGGTGTCGAAGAAGGGATCGGCCACGGTGTTTTGAATTGCCCGCAAGTCAGTCGAAAGTACGGTCGGCGCGCATGGCACGCTGGTGTTCCACGCCGTCGCCGATATCGTCGCGGTGCTTCCAGTAGCCGGCCCCGCGCGCAATCCAGTCCTGCGATGATTCGGCGCGGTAGACACTGACCGCCTCACGCAGGACCGACGCGCGCGACTTGCCCTGCTGGGCCGCGCGGTCATCGAGCCAGCGGATGTCCTCATCGGGAAGGTCTGCAAGGATCCGAGTCATGACGGCGCGATATCATATCGCGATATCATTCTCAACGAGGATGCATCTGGTGTCATGCCGATACCATGGACCAGCGAGGGTTAACGGCCACTTGCCTGGACATTACATCGCCGTCATGCGCTGGCCGGTTCTGGCCCCTCATGATTCTGCGGCGACAAGTATCCGGGGCGCTGTGAGTTCAAGGCTAGCGAATGCGACGAACGGCGGCATGATTTCGGCAAGACGACTTGTCAAACCGTACTGTTGGGATATTCTCATCAGTTCAACGAACACTGTCTGACGATTTGTCCGACTACAGGGCCCGGCAAAGACCGGCGCGGCATCGGTGTTTTGGGAGAGGGAAATCACCGATGAACGCAAGAAATGCGTTGGTATTCACAGGCGCAATGTCTCTGTTTTTCGCGGGAACGGCACATGCCGGTTCTGCCGAGGCGGAAGGTCGCGCGGTTGCGGCGATTGCTCCGGTCGCGCTGGTCGCCGCTGCGTTCGAGCACGCCGCGCCTGCCAATGCGGGGTTCGACGCCAGTGCCCATGTCGAGCAGGGGTTCAATCTGATCCGGCGCGGCAAGCAGGCGCAGGCTGTGAAGATGTTCGACCAGGTCATCGCCCACACCGACCAGCAGCTTCACGGCGATAACCGCGGCCGCCTATGCCGCGTTGGCGGGACGGCGGCAGACAGTTCGGTTTCGGTCGATCCGGCAGTATGCGACGCTCACTTCGGCAAGGGCTTCGCTCTGATCGACATGGGCCGGGGCGATTTGGCTGAGGCGGAACTGCGCAAAGCCAGCCAGATGGCACCGGGCAATGCCCACTTCGCCAACGAATATGCCGAACTCTTCAAGTCTCGCCGTGACTGGCAGCAAAGCTACGATGGTTTCGCGCAGGCCTGGGCAGTCGTCGACAAGGCCACTACCGGTCCCGACGCTTCGGTCGCGGCGCGGGCGCTGCGGGGCATGGGCTTCAACAAGGCCGCGATGGGCAGGTTCGACGAGGCGCAGCAGTTGTATACGCAGTCGCTGCAATACGAACCCAAGAGCGAAATTGCCCAGGCTGAACTGGGTAACATCGCCCGCAGGAAGGCCATCGGTTCCTGATCGCAGCTGAAAGCCGCGCCGGAGAAGTTCTCGGCGCGGCGTGCGGTTTCAGTCGTTCTTCTCGGCCTTTTTCTTCTTCATCGCGTCGTGGAAGCGGTCGGCCCAGCCGGGCTTGACCAGTTGCTCGCCGCGCACCAGCCGCAGTTCCCCATCCGCCACGTCGCGCGTCACGGCGCTGCCGGCGGCGACGATGGCGTCGGCGCCGATCTTGACTGGCGCGATCAGGGCGCTGTTGGAGCCGATGAACGCGCGCTCGCCGATCACGGTCCTGTGCTTGAAATAGCCGTCGTAATTGCAGGTTATGGTGCCCGCGCCGATGTTCGCGCCAGCACCCACTTCGGCATCGCCAAGGTAGGTCAGGTGGTTGGCCTTGGCGCCTTCGCCCAGCACCGCGTTCTTCATTTCGACGAAGTTGCCGACCTTGGAATTGGCCTTCAGCACCGCGCCGGGGCGTAGCCGCGCATACGGTCCGATGGCGACGCCGCTTTCCAGGGTGGCGCCCTCAAGGTGCGAGAAGGCGTGGATCACCACGTTGTCGGCCACGGTGACGCCGGGGGCGAAGACGACGTTGGGCTCGATGGTGACATCGCGGCCCAGCCTGGTGTCCCAGGCGAAGAACACCGTTTCGGGAGCGATCAGGGTCGCGCCATCGGCCATGGCCTGGACGCGGCGCTTCTTCTGCCAGCGGCCTTCTGCCTCGGCGAGTTCGGCGCGGCTGTTGATGCCGCCCACTTCGTCCGCATCGTCAGTGACGATGACGGCGCAGGCGCGCCCTTCCAGCGTGGCGATATTGACGATGTCGACGAGGTAATATTCGCCGTTGGCGTTTTCGTTGCCGACTTTGGCGAGCAGGCCGAACAGGTCCGCAGACTTCACAGCCATCAGCCCTGAATTGCACAAGGTGCAGGCGCGCTGTTCCTCGGTGGCGTCCTTGTACTCGACCATCATGGCGATGCGCCCGTCGTCATGCGCCAGGACGCGGCCATATTGCAGCGGGTCGGTTGGCTCGAAGCCCAGCACAACCACGGCCGGCGCATCGGGGGCATGGAGCCGCTCGATCATCGCGCGCATGGTGTCTGCCCTTACGAAAGGCACGTCGCCGTAGAGAATCAGAACGTCGCCGTCGAAGCCGGCCAATGCGCTCTCGGCCTGCTGCACCGCATGGCCAGTGCCCAACTGCGGTTCCTGCACGGCGATCGCGGCGCGGCTGCCCAGCGCCTTTTCCAGTTGTTCGCGCCCGTGTCCGGCGACGACGACCTGCCGCTGCGGCGCCAGCACCTGCGCGTTCGCCAGCAGGTGTTCGAGCATCGGTCGGCCCGCGATCGGATGGAGCACCTTGTGAAGGTCGCTCTTCATCCGGGTGCCCTTGCCGGCAGCAAGGACTACGGTTGCAAGTGGAACGGCGGCGGGCGCCACGGGGGGCGTACTGGCAGAAGTCATGGGGTACTCCTGCCAGCAAATTGTTGCGGTTTCCACACCAAGCCGCCACTGCAGGCGAGATGACTGCATTTCCTTTTCAAATCGTCGGTTTCGACCTGGACGGAACCTTGCTCGACAGCCTCGGCGACCTTGGTCACGCGGTGAACCACGCGCTTTCGCTGGAGGGGCGGCGCACGGTGCCGATCGCCGAAGTGCGCGGCTTCGTCGGCGGCGGCGCGCGCAAGATGCTCGCCAATGCACTGGTGGCGACAGGCGGCGCGGTGGACGACGCGCGTTTCGAGGAACTCCACGATGCGCTGCTGACTTATTACGAGGCGAACATCGCGGTGGAAACGCGGCTGTTCCCCGGCGGTGAGGCGATGCTCGATGCCCTGGCGGCAAAGGGCGTCAAGATCGCCGTGGTCACCAACAAGCTGGAGCGCTTCGCGGTCAAGATCTTCGCCCAGCTCGGCCTGTCGGATCGTTTCTACACCGTCATCGGCGGCGATACGCTGGGGCCGGGGCGGGCCAAGCCAAAGCCGGATCTGTTGCACCTGATGCTCGAACGCGCCGGGATCGAAGGCCGGGCGGCCTATGTCGGCGATACGACCTACGATACCCGCGCCGCAGCGGCTGCCGGGCTACCTTGCATAGTCGTTGGCTTCGGCTTCAGCGACATGACGCCTGAGGACATGGGCGCAGCGGCGGTGATCGGTCATCTTGGCGAACTGGTCCCCGCGCTTGAACTCATAGGGCAATCGGCCCCGGCGGCGTAACGCCCCGCCGATACGTTCGGGCGGCAGGCGCGCGCGCTTGCCAGCCCGGGATCGCCGTGCGAGCCCTCCTGCAAAAGCGGGAGACGAGACGATGCCGACACCGGGCGAAAAGCTGCGCGCACTGATCGAGAACGGTGAGCATTTCGTCGCCGCCGAGGCTTACAGCGCGCTCACCGGCCGCATCGTTCAGCATGTCGGCTTCAAGGCGGCCTATCTGGGCGGCCATGCCTGCTCCGCTTTCCATTATGCGGTCCCCGACAATGGCAGCTTCACCCAGATCGAGCAGATCGAACAGGCGGCCCGCATCGCCCAGGCCATGGAGATCCCGCTGGTCGCCGATGCCGATACCCTGGGCGAGACGGTGGCCGATGCCTATCGCCTGACGAAGATGTACGTCGCGGCCGGGATCGCCGGCTATCACGTCGAGGACGAGGTGAACCCCAAGCACTCCAAGCACGTCAACGGACTGTGCTCGATCGAGGAGATGCAGTGCCGAATCGAAGCGGGCGTCAAGGCGCGGGGCGATTCGGGCCTTGTCATCATCGCGCGCTGCGATGAACTCTACACCAGCGCCAATGGCGGGGGCGGCACCGGCTCCATCGAAGGGGCGATCCGGCGCGCCCATGCCTATGCCGAGGCCGGGGCCGACGCGGTGGTCTTCGCCAGTGCGCCGCCAGAACAGCAGATGCAGGTGATCCCGCATATGAAGATCCCGGTTTGTACGCTGGGCTTCAACCTGCCCGATACCCGCTTCACGCTATCCACCGGGTGGGGCTGGGTTTCGGCGGCGGTCAATCACCTCAAAATGGCGCGCGAGCTGATGGAAACAGGCTCGGTCGCCAGCGCCATGGGAGCCTTTACCAATTTCCCCGAGAAATACGACCTGATCGACCAGGCGCTGTACGACGACCTCATCGTCGATTGGGCGGACCGGGTGGGCAAGCCGACCAGGCCCAATCACGCGCGCTGAGGGGGCAAGGGGCGTGCTCAGCCTTTTGGAACCGGCACGCCCTCCGGCAGGACCAGTACTTCCAGCCCCGCATCCGGCGCGAGGTAGCGTTTGGCCATCGCCTGCACGTCCGCCGGGGTCAGGGCCAAGACGCGTTCCTTGGCCTTCTCGAATCGTGCGATCCGGTCGGGCTCGGTCTGGGCGTGGTCTACCAAAGCCATCCAGCCGCCGTTGTTCTTCAGCGCGTTCTGCAGCCCTTCGACCAGCGGCTGGCGGGCGCGGCGCAGGATGTCCTCGCTGACCGGGGCAGTGCGCAGTTCGCCCACCACCTGCCGGATCGCCGCGCGGGTGGCGGTGACTTCCGATACGTCGACCGAGGCGTTGACGGCGAACACGCCGTACCCCTTCCATTCGTGCGAGAGCGAACTCGACGCAGAAGGTGAATAAGCCTTGCCCAGCGCCTCGCGCAGTTGGTCGGTCAGTTCCACGCGCATGACCCGCTCCAGCATTTCCAGCGCGAGCGTTTCCACCGGATCGGCATCGTCGCGGGTCGGCCAGGTGATGCGCAGCAGCGCTTGATCGGCGGGGCCGGTATGGCGGATCACGCGGGGGCTGCGGTCCCCGGTGAACAGGCGCGGCGGCTGGTCGCCGTGGGGGCGGAAGGCCGATTCGCGGGCGGGCAGGGCGCCCAAAGTCGCGGCGACGAGGGCGATCGTCCGGTCCTCGTCGATGTCGCCGACCACGCCGACCTCGATGGCGCCGTGGGCCAGGCGGTCGCCGATGTCCTTTTGCAGGCGGGCATAAGTCAGCTGGCGGTAATCCTCGACCTTCTGCAGCGAAAAGCGTGGATCGTTGTCCGACAGGATGCCGCCAAGGTCGGCCTGAAGCGCGGAACCGGGAGCGGCGCGGACCTGCGCGAAGTAGTTGTTGATCTGCTGGCGGTACTGAACCTCGCCTTCGGGCCGATAGCCCGGCGCGGTCATCAGGGCGGTGAGCAGCTGCAATTGCAGTTCGAGGTCGCGCGGGGTGGTGGCGACGCGCGAATCGAAGCTGGCCTCTCCGCGCGAAAAGCCAAAGCCCACGGTGCGTCCGGCGAGGATCGAATCGAGGTCGTCCCGGCTGTGCAGGGCAAGGCCGCCTTCGTCGAGATAGGGCACCATATCGCTCGCCAACGGGTTGGCGCGGGTGCCCAGCATGTCGCCGCCGTCGATCGCGAGGGTGACGCGCACGCGATCGGTTTCAAGGTCGGTCTTCTTGAGGTTGAGCATCACCCCGTTGGCGAAACGCACTTCCCGGATGGCGAGGCCCGGGGTGCGCGTGTCGCTGACCACGGTGCCCGGCGCACCGAAATCGGTGTAGGCGAACTGCGCGGCGGCAGCCTTGGTTTCGCGGGTGATCTTCGCCTGCATCGCCCCGCGCCAGGTTTCGCGCAGCGCCGCAGCTCCGCCTTCCGGCGCCTGGCGGCCCTGAAAGCGGATCAACGGTTTGTCGAGCGCCAGCGCCTCGCGCTTCATCGCGGCGAGCACGGCATCCGGTGTGATCTGCGCGGCGTAAGCCTCGAAGCGGGCTAGCCCGGATTTCGGCGTGGCAGGCACCAGCTCATCGTCGATTAAAGTGAGCGCAAGCTGGGTCAGCACCGCATTGCTGCGCGTGCCTGCTGAGGCCGCCGCGTTGGTCAGCGCGGCGCGCACCTGGACCACCTGTTCGGCGACTTCGCCCGGCTCGAAGCCATAAGTCAGGGCGCGGCGATACTCGCGCCCGGCGGCGTCCAGCCCGGCACGCCACTTGCCGTCGACGGTATCGATGATGAGGCGGGTCGAGCGCGCCGCCTCGAACACGTCGCCGGTGCCGAAGCCGGCGCCGCGAAACGGCGGTTCCGCGCCGCGCGAGAGGCGCTGGAGGCGGCGGTTGACGATGTCGTAGCCGATTGAGCGCAGCAGCCCCTCGCGGCGCTGGGCAAGGCTGTCAGGCTCGTCCTGATACTTGCCGTTGCGCTGGACGGTGACGCGCTCGGCCAAAGCGGGGTCGAGGTAGACGGCGGCGCGGTTGCGGTCCTTCGGCTTGATCGGACCGGCATCGGGCTGGGGATCGGCGGGTTTCGCCGCCCAGTCGCCGAAATGGCGCACGATCCCGGCTTCCACCGCGGCGGCGTCGAAGTCGCCCACCACGACCAGCGTGACTTGGGCGGGCACGTACTCGCGCTCATAAAAGGCGCGCAGGGTTTCGGCGTTTGCGGCGTTCAGCGTTTCGGTTGTGCCTATCGGGAAGCGTTCGGCATACAGGGCGCCGGGGTAGAAGAACTGTGTCGCGTCTATGGCGTTGCGCAGGGACCAGGAATTGCGGTCGCGCATTTCGGCCAGCACGACGCCGCGTTCGCGGGCGATGGCGGCCTGCGAGATCGTCAGGTTGCTTGCCGTCTCGCGCATCAGCATCAGCGCAGTGTCGAGCAGGGCCGGATCGCTGCGCGGAAGATCGAGCTTGTAAAGGGTGCGGTCGAACCCGGTGGAGGCATTGGTATCCGCGCCGAAAGCCAGGCCCTCGCGTTCGAGCAGTGGGATCATCTGGCCTTCGGGAACACGGGTGGAACCGTTGAAAGCCATGTGTTCGACGAAGTGGGCGAACCCCTGTTCCTGCTGCGATTCGTCGAGCGAGCCGGCATTCACGTCCATGCGCACGATGCCGGTGCCGGCAGGCGTGGCATTGTGGCGGATCACGTAGCGCATGCCATTGGCAAGTCGGCCGAAGCGGAAATCCGGGTCGACCGGCACATCGCTGTGCTCAAAAGCCCAGGCGGTGTGATCGCGGGCAGTGGCGGGGCGGGGGGGCTTGTCCTTGGCAGCCAGCGGCGCGGGCGCCAGCACCATCAGGATCGCAATCAGGGAAGCTCTCATCCCGTCAAGGACTGCCCGCCCGGGCCAAAGATGGCAAGGGGCGAGGTGATAGCCGCGGGCATGAAAAAGCCCGGCGCGCTCAGGGCGCACCAGGCTTTTTCGTAACCGGGAAGGCGGATTTACTTGCCGCGCAGCTTACGGTGCTTGGTCAGGTCCAGCACCTCGCTCGGGCCGCTGTCGTCCTGCAGCAGGCCGAGACGGCGGGCGACTTCCTGGTAAGCCTCTTCCTCGCCGCCGAGATCCTGGCGGAAGCGATCCTTGTCCAGCTTTTCGCCGGTGATCATATCCCACAGACGGCAGCCGTCAGGGCTGATCTCGTCGGCCAGGATGACGCGGCTGTAGTCGCCGTCCCAGATGCGGCCGAACTCCAGCTTGAAGTCGACGAGGCGGATGTTGATCGCCGCGAACATGCCCGCCATGAAATCGTTCACGCGGATGGCCATCGCCGCGATGTCCTGCATCTCGTCGTGGTTGGCCCAGCCGAAGCAGGCGATGTGTTCCTCGGAGACGAGCGGATCGCCCAGCGCGTCGTCCTTGAAGTAGTATTCGATCAGCGTGTGCGGCAGCATCTCGCCCTCGGGAATGCCGAGGCGCTTGGAGATGGAGCCGGCGGCCACGTTGCGCACCACGACCTCGATCGGGATGATCTCGACCTGGCGGACCAGCTGCTCACGCATGTTGAGGCGCCGGATGAAGTGGTTGGGTACGCCGATGTGGTTGAGGCGCGTGAACACATACTCGCTGATGCGGTTGTTGATCACGCCCTTGCCCTGGATGGTGCCCTTTTTCTGCGCGTTGAACGCAGTGGCATCATCCTTGAAATACTGGATCAGCGTGCCCGGCTCAGGACCTTCATAGAGGATCTTGGCCTTGCCTTCGTAGATCTGACGGCGACGGGACATGCGCGTGGTCCTTGAAACGATAAAGAGCAAACCCCGACGCGATCGAGCCGCTTTGGCGACTTCATCGGCCGGGGCATTGGAGCGGGCATATAGTGGAAGCGGCGCCAAAAGCAAACCGGGCAGGATGGCGCCGTGGACGAAGCCGCGCTAGTATTCGCAATGACCGTTATAATCGATGCTCTCACCGGCGGCGAAGTGCTTGCCGCAATCGACGATCTGGCCGCCCTGCGCGTGACGGTTTTTGCCCAGTGGCCGTACCTCTATGACGGCGACGGCGGCTATGAGGCAGATTACCTGCGCGAATTCGTGGAGGCGCCCGGTGCGGTGCTTGTTGCCGCGCGCGATGGCGGGCGGATCGTGGGAGCGGCCACTGCCTCTGCGATGACGGCGCAGAAGGCCGAATTCCAGGCCCCCTTCACGGTGCGCGGCCTGGATGTCGACAAGCTGTTCTATTTCGGCGAATCCGTGCTGCTGCCCGAATATCGCGGGCAGGGCATCGGCCATGCCTTCTTCGATCACCGCGAGGCGCAGGCCCGGCGCTGCGGCGCGCAGGCGGCGACGTTCGCGGCCGTCATCCGGCCTTCGGACCATCCCGACCGTCCGGCGGATTACAGCCCGCTCGATGCGTTCTGGCAGAAGCGCGGGTATGCACCGGTCGAAGGCTTCGTCACTGAATTCGCCTGGAAGGATCACCGGGACGAGGGCGCTACGCCCAAGCCGATGCAGCACTGGCTGCGGCGTTTCTAGCGACTCAGCTCCGTAACCAGTTGACGGGCCGCCGCGCTGACCTGCTGCCAGGTCTCCTCGAAGTGTTCCGGGCCGCCATAGTATGGATCGGCGACGTCCTGCCCTTCCAATCCGGGGACGTGGTCCAGCAGCAGCGACAGTCTCGCATGGGGATTGCGCGGTGCGATGCGCTGGAGATCGGCATAATTGGCGGCATCCAGCGCGATGATGCGATCGAATCGGGCAAAGTCCTCGGGCCTTGCCTGACGGGCGCGGTAAGAGCGGATGTCGATGCCGTGGCGCTGTGCCTCCGCGCAGGAGCGCGGGTCGGGGCCCTTGCCGATATGCCATGACCCGGTTCCGGCCGAATCGACGAGGATGTCTAGCCCCGCTACTTCCGCCTCGCGGCGCAAGGCGGCTTCGGCCAGGGGGGAGCGGCAGATATTGCCGAGGCAGACGAAGAGAACGGACGGGATCTGGCGCATGTCCCCACGATAGCTGCCGGGCCGCGCCGCGTCACTGGGCGATGAGGCCCGGAGATTGAGAATAGCCTTCAGCGCACGGCAGCGGTGGCTTCTTCGGCAAGACGGCGCAGCATGGCGCGCACGTCCGATCCGATGAACGGCTTGCCCAGCATCGGGCGCGCGCCGTGACCTTGAGGCAAGTGGTCGCGGTCGTATCCGCTGACGAAGGCGAAAGGGGTGTCGTGCGCGGCGAGCATGTCGGCCACGGGATCGATCTTCTCGCCGTTCAGGTTCCCGTCGAGCAGGGCGGCGTCGGGCCGCCCTTCGCGGATCATGGCCATTGCCTGTTCGCAGGACGTTGCCGGGCCGATGGCAATCGCGCCGCCGTCCTCGATTTCCATCATCAGTTCCATCGCCACCAGCGGTTCGTCCTCGACCACGAGGATGCGCAAGGGCGGCAGGGTATCGGTGGCCGGGGGCGTGGGAGCCGGGTCATATGTGGCCGGCGCGGGGATGGGCGCGGGCGCCTCGCCAGCGCCTTCCAACGGGGCGACCAGTGGCAGGGTCATCGTCCAGCGCACGCCTTCGGGCGCGAAGTCGGATGTGATGTGCGCGCCGTCTGCCGCCATGCTGTGCTCGATCAGGGTGGAGCCGAAGCCGCGCCGCTGGGGCGGGGCGACACTCGGGCCGCCGTGCTCCGCCCATTCGAGTTCCAGCACGTTCGCTTCCAGCCGCCAGACCAGATGCACCGTGCCGGTTGTATTCGAGAGCGCGCCGTACTTGTGCGCATTCGTCGCCAATTCGTGGAAGATCAGTGAGAAACGCAGCGCCAGTTCGGGCGGCAGATCCACATCCGGGCCCGAGAGCAGCAGGCGGTCCTCGCTCACCGCGCCGATGGCGACCTGGTCAGCGATAAGGCGGCGCAGGCGCGCGCGTTCCCAGGTCGTGGCGCTGAGCATCGAGTGGGCGCGCGACAGCGCCTGGAGACGCCCGGTGAAGGCGTCCTGAAATTCCTTTTCCGAGCGGGCATGGCGAAAGCCCTGCGAGGCGATCGCCTGGACCGTGGCGAGGGTGTTCTTTACCCGGTGGTTCAACTCGCCGATCAGCAGCCGCTGGGTGTCCTCGGCGCGGCGGCGTTCAGTGATGTCGAGCAGTTCGATCATCACGCTGCCGGGGCGCAGGCCGCCCCCGCCGGAGAGCGAGGGCGCCAGCGACGAACAGTACCACTCACCCTCGCGCAGGGTGCCATCGGCATGGGCGAAGCGGTGCTGCTGCATGGCGCGCCGGTCACCGCCGGTCAGCAGCGCATTCATGCCGGCCAGGAATGCCGTACGGCCACCGTTCGAGGGCAGGAACGGCGCATCGGCAAGGGCCAGCCCGATCATCTCGGCGGCGGTGTAGCCGACCATGCGTTCGGCGCTGCGATACCAGCCGACGATCTTCAGGGTCGAATCGATCTCCAGCACGGCCAGCGGCGAGTTGTCGCCATGCGCGCGCAGGCGGCCCAGCGCGGCGCTCAGTTCGTCACGCTGCGAGGCGATTTCGCGGCGCTGGCGGGCCAGTTCCACGAATACCGCGACCTTGGAATTGAGCACGGTGATGTCGAGCGGCTTGAGCAGGTAGTCTACCGCGCCGGTTTCGAAACCCCGGAACCTGCGGCGCTCGTCGGTGGCGATGGCGGTGAGGAAGACGATCGGCACGCCCCGCGTCCGCTCGTTCCCGCGCATCAGTTCTGCCAGTTCGAAGCCGTCCATGTCAGGCATCTGCACGTCGAGCAGGGCCAGCGCGAATTCGTGTTTCAGCAGCAGTTCCAGCGCCTCGAAGCCGGAGGCGGCGGTGATCAGTTCGACGCCGGGCTGGTCGAGCGCAGCCTCCAGCGCGACGAGATTCTCGCGAATGTCGTCGACGGCCAGGATCCTGATCGCTTCATTGGGCAATGGCTGTTTCCTGGACGTCGTGGATAGTGCGGCGCGGGAACGTCTCGTCGGTGCCCGGCCCGAACAGGTGAGGGCCCGGGAAACCGCCGGGAGGCAAGCATCGCACCGGCATGCCGAAGATACGGTGCCGCAGCGCGGGGGCGGCGTATAACAGAATGGATGAGACAGGCGAGGTAGTTTTCAGGTAATTGATGCCGCGCGCATTCGTCATTTAGTATCCAGCGCCGTTGCAAGGCCGTTCAGGGGATACCGGTGCCAGCGCGGACAGCACGCCCCTGGCGCGCGCGATCCCCGGATCGGGCGTTGCAACGCATGGCGCACCGCTTTGGTTCCCGCCGTGAACACGGAAAACTTCCTTAAGACATTGCTGGTAGGACCCGGAGATTATCGGGGAAATTCCAAGAGCGAGTCTGGTTTACAAGATGGGCCAAGCACCAAAAATCGACCTGCGGCCGGTCCGCGATCTTCTGCGCGATTCAGCGGGTAACGTGCTTCCGATTGCGGCGATCGGGCTGCTTGTCGGCATGGTGATCATCGGTTCGGCCGTCGATCTCAGCCGCAATTATCTTGCCAAGGAACAGCTCCAGACGGCCTGTGATGCGGGCGTGCTGGCGGGGCGCCGCACGGTGACCACCAATGGCTGGGATACGGCCTCCCAGAATGCTGCCAAGGCTTATTTCAACACGAACTACAACGACAACGCGCAGACCACGCGTTTGACCACGTTCAACCCCGTTTCCTCTGACGACGGCAACACCATCACCGCTACGGCGACGACGGTGCTCGATACGCTGCTGATGCGTGTCTTCGGCAAGGACACCATCACCGTCACCGTGACGTGCGGCAGTTCGATGGGCGTGGGCAATGCCGACATCATGATGGTGCTCGATACCACGGGTTCGATGGCCTATCAGCTTTCTGGCGGGCAGACGCGAATTGAGGCGCTGCGCGCTGCGGTGAAGAACTTTTACCAGACGATGTCGGCCGCTACCGGCGCCAGCAATGCGCGCGTGCGGTACGGCTTCGTGCCGTTCAGTTCGACGGTTAACGTCGGCCGGCTGATAAACGACCTCGATCCGCGCTACCTGGTCGACACTCGCCAGTATCAGTCCCGCGTATGGGAGCCCGGCACGACCGACGACAACGACACCAGCACCGACTGGAAGCTCTATTCGAGCAAGTCCTATTCGTCATTGTCGAGATGCAATGCCGATTTGCCGTCGACGACCGATTTTTCGGATGTATCGGGTCAGTCGAAGCAGCAGCGGACAGAATACTCCTGCCGTCTATCGGGAAGTTACTACATTTACTCGCGCTCAACGACGCGGCCCTACGCCTTCAATTACCGGCCTGAGACCTATGACACCAGCGCCTACAAGAACTTCAACAAGGTAACCACGCGCACCGGCAACGGCGGGACCAACGTTACGTCGACCTGGGCGGGCTGCATCGAAGAGCGCAGCACCATCGCGCAGTCGAACTTCTCGTATTCCTCCGCCACCGGCATCACGCCCACCGGCGCGCTCGACGTGAACCTCGACGGCATTCCCGGTTCCGACGACAAGACCAAGTGGGCGCCGATGTGGCCGGAAGTGGGCTACTACCGCTATACCAGCTCGAACCGCTACACGACGAGCAACTCTCCTTACGGCGCCAAGACGGTACTGTATTGCCCGGCTCCGTCGCAGCTGCTCAGCACGATGGACAAGGACGGTTTCGCCAAAGTTGCAGATTCGCTCACCCCCGTCGGCGGCACCTACCTCGACATCGGCATGATCTGGGGCGGCCGCATGCTTTCCCCGCAGGGTCTGTGGAGGGGCATGGTGAACGATGATCCCGACAACGGCGGCGAAGTGGCGCGTCACCTCATCTTCATGACCGACGGCGAGATGGAGCCCAACGCCTATATCCAGCAGGCCTGGGGCATGGAGTACTGGGATCGCCGTGTCACCAGCGACGGCACCTCGAACGACGAGGCGCGCCATACGGCCCGCTTCCGCGCCGTGTGCGAGGCGATCAAGGACAAGGGCATCCGCGTCTGGGTGGTGGCTTTCACTGCGGCGCTGAACGACGACCTGAAGGCCTGCGCCTCGGACAGCAGTTCCTACGTGGCGGGCAATGCCGCCGAGCTGAACTCCGCGTTCCAGGAAATCGCCAAGCAGGTGGGTGAGCTGAGGGTCGTCGAGTGAGGACGTTGCCGCGCCTGTCTGGAATGCTGCGTGGTTTGCGCGGCGACCGGCGAGGTGTCACTGCGATCGAGTTCGCGGTGACGGCGCCGGTCCTGTTCATGCTGCTGATCGGTATCTACGACATGGGCCACATGGCTTATCTCAACGCGGTGCTGCACGGCGCGGTGAACCAGGCCGCGCGCATCGGCGCGCTCGAGATCGCCGACACCGCAAAGGCGGATACCTATGTGACCAATCTGGTCAAGGGCGTGGCACCGGGCGCAACCGTCACCAGCAAGCGTGTCAGTTATTATGACTTCGCCGACATCAAGCGGGCGGAATCGTGGAACGACAAGAACGGCAACGGCACCTGCGACAATTCCGAAAGCTATACCGACGAGAACAGGAACGGGCGCTGGGACGCGGACATTGGCACCACCGACAATGGCGGTGCCAACGACGTCGTTCTTTACACAGTGACGGTCACGTATACGCCGGTCTTCGTGAACCCGTTCGTGAGCAATGCGAAAAATGCCCGCACCCTGATCGCCAGCGCGGTCAGCAAGAACCAGCCTTACGCCCTTCAGGAGAAGTACGGTTCGGCCGCAGGGGTATGTTCGTGAGGCGTGTCATGCTGCGGCCGGGCTCGCTCGCACCGCGACTGCGCGGGGACGAGCGCGGCGTTTCCTTCCTTGAATTCGCGCTGATCCTGCCGGTCCTCATCACGCTCGGTTTCTACGGCACCGAACTGGCGACGATGGCGACGGTGAACATGCAGATCGGGCAGATGGCCACCTCGGTTGCCGACAATGCCTCGCGCCTGGGCCAGACCGACAACAGCGCGGTGACGCCGACCGTCACCCAGACCCAGATCGATTCGGTCATGACCGGCGCTCTGGTCGAGGGATCGGCTTTCAACTTCGAAGCCAATGGCCGGATCATCCTGTCCAGCCTGGAGCGTGATCCAGCCACCGGGCGCCAGTACATTCACTGGCAGCGTTGCAAAGGCAACCTCAAGGTCAATTCGAAATACGGCAAGACCAACACCGGCCTGACTGGCACTACACTGGCAGGCATGGGCAACCCGCTGATCACGGCGGTCGATGGCTCGGCGGTGATGTATGTCGAGGTCTATTATACCTACCAGCCGCTGTTCGGTTCGATGTTCGCGGGCAAGCCCAACTTCCACCGCGAGGCCGCATTCATGATCCGCGACGACCGGAACCTGACCCCTGGCATTACGCCGACCAACACCGATACCAGCTGTTCATAAGGCTGATGCCGGTGTGTCGGAATAAAGCGTCGTCCCCGCCTGCACGGGGCCGACGCTTTTCCTTTAGCGGCTCGGCTCAAGCCTGATGGCCGTGCCGCCGCCGGGAGCAAGCCACACTTCCATCGTATCGCCCTTGCGCACCGTGCGCGTGTCGTAGGCGATCCGGTGCCGGGCCTCGGTGAGGTAAGTGGCGCCTTCGCCGTCCTTCCAGACGCTGGCCTTGTAGCTCTTGCCCGCGTCGAGGAAGTCGAACTTCAGCGTCACGCTGCGCGCCGTGGCATCGTTGACGCCGCCGACGAACCAGCGCTGCGAACCCCGATCCTTGCGCGCGAAGATCGCATAGTCGCCTACTTCGCCGGCGATCAGGTGGCTTTCCGACCAGTCGGTGGGTACGGATTCGATGAATTTCATCTCGCGCGGGTACTTGTCCAGCTGCTCGATGAAGTCTGCCGCCATCTGGATCGGTGAGTAGATTGCCAGATACAGTCCCAGCTGCTTGGCCAGGGTGGAGGCCAGCGGTCCGTTGGCGCCTTCCAGGCTCAGCACGCCCGGCGTGAAGTCCATCGGGCCGGACAGCATCCGGGTATAGACCAGCGTCGGCTCATGCTCCGGACCGTTGGCGAACGTGCCCCAGGCGTTGTATTCCATGCCGCGTGCGCCTTCGCGCGATACCCAGTTGGGGTAAGTGCGGCGCAGGCCGGTGTCCTTGACCGGTTCGTGCGCGTCGATGGCGATGTGGTGCTTCGCCGCATCCTCGACCACGGCGAGGTGATGCTGCACCATGCGCTGGCCGTCGTGCCACTCCATGCGCAGCGGGCCGACCGGGGCGCCCGGCGCGTCAGTGTTGGCGATAATGCCGCCTCCGTCCGCGACATAGCCGGTCTTCACGGTATCCACGCCCAGCTTCTGGTACAGGGCGAAACCCTCGTCCATGTGCGCTTCGTAATTGGCGATGTTGCCGCCGGTTTCGTGATGGCCGATCAGGCGCACGCCCTTTTTGCGGGCATACTTGGTGATCGCCTCGATATCGAAATCGGGTGTGGCCTGGGTGAAGCTGAACTCGTCGCCGTGGCCGAACCAGTCGCCGTTCCAGCCCTTGTTCCAGCCTTCGACCAGCACGCCCCGGAAGCCATGCTGCGCAGCATAATCGATATATTGCTTGGTGCGCTCGGTAGTGGCGCCGTGCTTCGGACCTTCGGCCCAGCTCCAGTCATTGCGGATCATGCCCCACCAGATCCCGATGTAGCGCGCCGGTTTCACCCAGCTTGCATCGCCCAGCTTGTTGGGTTCGTTGAGGTTGAGTTCGAGGTCGTTGTCGACAAGGCCCGCCGCATCGTCCGCAATGCGGATCGTGCGCCAGGGCGTGGCGAAAGGAAGGTCGCGCACCACGCGCGGCCCGCGCGAGGAGGGCGAAAGGGTGGTGCGGAATTTCTGTCCGTCAGCGCGCTTGAACCAGTAACCGGCGTAATCGACCAGCGCCGCCTCGTGGAACGAAAGGTGGGTGCCGTCTTCCAGCTTCATGGTGATCGGCGTGTGGGCGATGGAAACGGCGTCGATCGGGGTCTGCTGGTAGACCTGCTCGTAGCGGTTCCACTCACCGCCGGGAATCCACCATGCGGTGCCCTTGGGGACGATGTCGAATTCGGTGGTTTCCTCGGCGATCTTCATCGTCTTGAGGCCCGGCTGTTCCGGCACTTCGTAGCGGAAACCTACGCCGTTATCGAACAGGCGGAAGGTCACGTTCATGCGCCGCTCGCCGTAAGTCGCCCCTTGCTGGAAGCGCACGGTGACTTGGTTGTAGGTGTCCTTCACATAGCGGCGCTCGCCCCAGGGTTGCTCCCAGGTGTCGTTGCCCCTGGCGGTTTCGCTGCTGGTGATGGCGAAGCCGCGCGCCATGTTGAGGCTGTCGGTCAGGACGAAGCCCAGCTTACTGGGTGCGATCAGCAGCTTGCCCTTGCGCGAGATGGAGTAAGTTGGCCTGCTATCGTTGTCGGTGCTGACGGTGAGCACGATCGAGCCATCGGGCGAGGCGGCGGTGACGGTTTTGGCATCTTCGGCGGATGCGGGATGGGCGGCGAACGCGGCGAAAGTCAGGCCGGCGGTTGCCAGCAGATTGAGCGGCTTCATGCCTGTTCTCCTTCGATGATCCACACTCCGCCCCATGCGGGCAGCGCGCCGGGCTCTGCCCCGTTCACGGCCGCAAGCACGCGGCCCTTGGTGGCGATTTCAGCGGGCCATGCCGCAGCATCGGCCCCCATGTTGAATGCGGCGAGGACGCTTTTGCCCTCAGCGATGCGGCGCAGCACGAGGCGGGTTTCATCCGCCACCAGCACCTCACAGGAACCCCGGCGCAGCGGCGCGCTTGTCCTGCGAAGGTGCAGCAAATGGCGCGTCAGGTTGAGCAGCGATGCGGGATCGGCGTCCTGCCGGTCCACTGCGCGTTCGAGGTTTTGCGCGCTCAGCGGCAGCCACGGCGTGGCCGAGGTGAAGCCACCATGCTCGTCCTGCGTGGCCCAGGGCAGCGGGGTGCGCACGCCGTCTCGCGAGAGGGTGAGGGGCCAGTTGGCGATGGCCTCGGGATCGCGAAGCCGCTCGAACGGAATCTCGTCCTGAAGCAGGCCCAGTTCCTCGCCCTGGAACAGGATAGGATTGCCCCGCAGCGATAGCAGCAGCATGGCTTTCATCCGCGCGAAGGCGTCGATCTGGTCCGGCGCGCACCAGCGGGAAAGGGCGCGGGGGGCATCATGGTTTTCGAAGGCCCAGCTGGGCCAGCCGATGCCTGCCTCATCCGGCCAGAAATCCTGCGCGGCGGCAATGCGCGCCGGGGTCAGCTTGTCGGCATAGAGGAAGTCGAAGCCATAGGCGCTGTCCAGGCGGGCGGGGCCATGGGTGAAGTCCTTCATCTCCTGCGCGGCGTTCTTGCCGCCCACTTCGGCCAGCGAGTAGGTATCCGGGTAGGAGGCGATCAGGGCCTGCAGGCGCTCGATGAAGCCGATGATGTCGGGGTGCGACTGGTTGTGCACTTGAAGCTGGAAATCATAGGGCCGGGTGCGCTGCCTGCCGTCCTGCGGCGCGGGTGGATTGTCGCGCAGCAAGGGGTCGTGCATCGAATGGTTGAGCGCATCGATGCGAAAGCCAGAGACGCCCCGGTCCAGCCAGAACTTCGCCACGTCGAGCAGGGCCTGCTGCACGTCCGGATTGTGCACGTTGAGCTGGGGCTGCTCGGCCAGGAAGTTGTGCATGTAATACTGCCCGCGCCGCGCATCCCAGCGCCAGGCCGGGCCGCCGAACACAGACTGCCAGTTATTGGGCGGCGAGCCGTCCGCCTTCGCATCGGCCCAGACGTACCAGTCCGACCGCGCATTGTCGCGGCTGGCCCGGCTTTGCGCGAACCAGGGGTGCCGGTCGGAGGTATGGGCATAGACCTGATCGACGATCACCTTCAGGCCAAGCGCGCGCGCTTTGGCGATCAGCGCGTCGAAATCCTCGACCGTGCCGAACATCGGATCGACCGCGCAATAGTCGGAAATGTCGTAGCCGAAGTCCGCCATGGGCGAGGCGTAGAACGGCGAGATCCAGATCGCGTCGACGCCGAGGCGTGCAACATGGTCCAGCCGGGCAGTGATGCCGGGCAGGTCGCCGATGCCGTCACCGTTGGAATCGGCGAAGCTGCGCGGATAGATCTGGTAGATCGCGGCGCCGCGCCACCAGGGGGCAGGGCCGTGCTCGTTGGTGTTCGTCATTGCGGGTTCCGGGCCATCTTGCAAGTCATTCGGGTACGGTCAGCTGTCGTCAGGGACGCGCGGCGCAAACGGCGAAGCCAAGCGGGGGAAGCGTCACTGTGAGAGAGCCCGGAGCGCTGGATTCCGGCGCGCAATCGCTGCCCGCGAGTCCTGCGAAACGGCGGGATGCGGGATCGACTTGGACCTGCGCGGTAACCGGCTTGGTCGAGGTATTGTAGGCCAGCAGAACCTCTCGCCCGTTATTCGGATCGAAGCGCGAGACGGCGAACAGGCCCGGTTCCTCAGACGCGGTGCGCAGTTCCGTCCGCCCGGAAGTCAGGGCAGGTGCGGCGCGCCGCAATTTCGCAAGGCCCGCGATGAACGTGTAAAGCGGGTGGGCGGTGTCGAAGTTCGCCTGCGCCGTGGTGGCATCCGTGCCGACAAGCTTTTCCGCGTTGTAGATCGAGGTCTTGGACGGGAACATGTCCTGCCGCGAAAGCTGGTCGTTGCCTTCGCCGACAAAGCCCTGTTCATCGCCCGAATAGATCGTCGGCACCCCGCGCAGGGTCAGCAGCAGGGCATGGGCCAGCTTGTCACGGGCGAGCAGTTCGTCCGCTGCGATACCGGGGCGCGCCTGCTTGATGAACATGGCGATGCGCCCGGCGTCGTGGTTGCCAAGAAACGTCGGCAATTGCATCGCCGCCGCCTTGCCTCCTTGATAAAGCACGTCATCCTCGACCATGCGGGCCAGGTCCTGGGTGCCGGACTTGCCGCTGCTGGCGCTGATCGCGGCCTGCATGAACGCAAAGTCGAGCACTGCGGGCAGCCCCGAATTGCGCGTCCACGAAGCGAGCAGCGCGGGGTCGTAGACGTCGCCGGTGGTCACTTCGCCGAAGATGTGGAAGTTGGGAATGCCCTTCGCCTTCGCGCGTGCCTGCATGGCCGGTACGAACGAGCGCCAGAATGCGGCATCGACGTGCTTGGCGGTGTCGATGCGGAAGCCGTCGATGCCGAAGCGGTCGATCCACGCTCCGTAGATGTCGATCATGCCCGCGATTACGCGCGGGTCCTCGGTGGCGAGGTCGTCCAGGCCCACGAAATCGCCGTATTGCGCGCTTTCGCCCTTCCAGTCGGTGTTGCCTCGGTTGTGGTAATAGATCGGATCGTTGAGCCAGGCAGGGACCTTCACCTTGCCTTCGCCCTTGGGGACGACGGGGGTATAGGCGAAAGTGGGATCGGTGAGCCTGGCCCAGTTCTGGGCCGTGGCCACAGTATCGCCCGCGAAGCCGGGGTTGATCGGCGCTCCCTTCACGCCGCCCCGCGTGGAGAAGGGGTAATCAGCCTTCGACCGGTAAGGATAGCCCTGCGCTGCGCCTTCCTTGTACTGAATGACGTCGGCGGTGTGGTTGACGATGATGTCCATGTAGACCTTCATGCCGCGCGCATGGGCAGCATCGACGAGGGCCTTGAAATCGGCATCGGTGCCGAGGTGCGGATCGACCTGCGTGAAGTCGGTGATCCAGTAGCCGTGGTATCCGGCGCTCTCTTCGCCCTTGGGGCCCTGCACCGGCTTGTTCTTGAAGATCGGCCCGACCCAGATCGCACTGGCGCCAAGGCCTTCGATATAGTCCAGCTTCTGCGTCAGGCCCTTGAGATCGCCGCCGTGGTAGAAGGCCTTGTCAGCTGCGTCGAAGCCGGTCTGCAGTTTCCCGCCCTTGAGTCCGCCCCTGTCGTTTGCAGGATCGCCGTTTTCGAAGCGGTCAGGCAGGACGAAGTAGATCACTTCCTGCTGGGGCGTCCGCGCGCGCATGTCCTGTTCGGGCGCGGCCCCTGCGGCGCCGTGGGCAAGGGCAAGCGCGAGGGCTGCAAGCGAGGGGAGGAGGCGTTTCATCGGTCGGTCCTTCGCATTGGCCGGCATTGCGCCCGCATTTTCCCCCCGAATGTGCAGCATCCGGGAGATAGGCGGAACCGGGCAGGGAGGGTGACTTCCCGGTTCCGCCCATGTGGCGCGGCAGATGAGGAGGAGGATCTCCTGCCGCGCCGGGGGGGCTCAGAATTTATAGGTGAAACCGGCCAGGAAACGGCGGCCGTAAGTCTGGTAATCGATGACCTCGCGGGTATCGCCCGGGTTGGTAGTGACGAAAGGCGCGTCGGTCAGATTCTGGCCCTGGATGTAGAGCGAGAGGCCTTCCAGGGCGCTGCCCGGCTGGAAATCGTAGCCGATCTGCCCGTCCACGATCGTCTCCGAAGCGGCGCGGCGGCGCACGCGGTTGGCCGCGAAACCGGAGACTTCACCCAGGAAGGTGGAGCGATAGCGCACCGAACCACGGGCGTTGAAACCGGCCTTCTCGAAGTAGGCGGTGCCGTTGGCGACCCACTTCGAATAGCCCGGCAGAGCGCTGGCCGCTTCACCCGGCGAGGGCTGGATCTTGCTCTTGGTGTAAGCGACCGAGCCGGTGACGCCGAAGCCTTCCAGCGCCGATACGAAGGCGTCGAACGGCAGGGTGGTGGCGATCTCCACGCCGTAGAGCTTGCCGCCCTTGCCGTTGATCGGCACGTTGATGAGCGCGGTGTCCGCGAAGGCTACGCCATCGGCTGCCGGGGCAAGCGAGAGGCTGCTGGTGGGGACCAGAATGTCCTGGTTGTAGACGTAGCTTTTCAGCTCCTTCCAGAAGAACTGCGCGGCGATGTAACCCTTGCTGGAGAAGTACTTCTCGAACGTCAGGTCCAGCGCGTTGGCGCGCCACGGACGCAGGTCCGGGTTGCCGGACTTGCCGCTGACCTGCGCCACCGGGGCGCCGTTCGCGTCTTCGGTCAGCAGGTATTCGAAGCTCTCCGAGGCGCGCATGTCGTCGAGGCGCGGACGGATGATCTCGCGCGCCGCGGCAAAGCGGATGACGAACTCGCTGGGGAAGCGCAGCGACAGATTGAGGCTGGGCAGCACGTCGAGATAGTCGGTGCTTTCCCTGCGCGCCAGGGCCCCGACGTTGGGCGATCCGTTGGCGTTGGTGCCCAGAAGCACGGCGGTGGCCCCGCGTGAGTTCTGGTCGGTCCACTGCGCCTGCACGCCGAAGTTGCCGGTGAGGTGCGCGGCGCCGACGTCCGTGTCGAGGTTGCCCTGGAGATAGGCCGTCATCAGCCGCTCACGGATCGCGTAGCTCTTGACCACCACATCGCCGTAGGGGTTGGCGACGCGGTTGTAGATGCCGTCACGCACCAGCGCTGCCGGGTCGTAGCTGATGACCTCGCCAAGGCCGGCATAGCCCAGATCGGTCGTGCCCTTGCGGTACTGTTCGGGCACGGCAACGCTGGTCAGGCCATCGGTATTGGCGGCCAGACCCAGGAAGTATTCCTCGGGCACCAGCGTCTTGGAACGGTTGGTGTAGTTCATGCCGACCTGGAACGAGTGCAGCGGGCCGCCCTCGAATTCATGCTCGACCTCGGTGCGGAACTGCCAGAGTTCGTCCTTGATGCGGCGGTCGTTGTAGTAGCCGTCCTGCCCATTGCGGATCGCGGTGCCATCGGGCGCGATCTGGGTGCCGCCCCAGCCTTGCGGGCTGGTCAGCAGGATCGTGTCGAAGTCGCCGTAGTTCAGACCCGGCGAGAAAACGCTGCCCTTGGTGCCGGTGGTGAAGCCGATGGTATCATAGGCGCCGATCGTGTTGCGGCCCGTTCCGGCATTGGTCTCGATGTTCAGTTCGTTGCGGTCGGTCTTGGAATAGCTGACGTCGAAGAAGGCCTTCCAGCCGTCGTCGCCTTCCCACTTGGTGTTCCAGCCGAACGAATAGAGCTTGGCATGACGCTGGAACAGGTCGTTGCGGACCACGCCCTTCACGCCCGAGAACTGGCCTGCGGTAACAAGGCCGTCCTCGGCGGAGTAGCCCGGATTGAGCACGGCGGTATCGGGGTCCATCGCCAGCGGCAGTTCGACGCCGCGCTTGATCTGGTCGTCCTTGAAGTTGGAATAGAACCCGTCGAGCGTGGTCGTCAGGTTCGGCGTGGGGCGCCATTCCAGCGTACCGTTGAAGCCCAGGCGCTTGAGCTTGGTAGAGGTGACCAGTGCCTTCGCGCCGCCGATCACCCGGTCGCCATTGGCGAGGTCGGAGTAACCCCAGGCGTTGTATTCCTTAACCTGGTAAGGCTCGTTGGTGTAGCTGGCGCCCAGTGCGATGCCGAGGGTGTCGTTCGCGAACTGGTCGACGTACATCGCGTTGACGCGGTAACCCTTGTCGGTCGACCCGGCGTTGAGCTTGCCGAGATCGGCGTAGGAACCGCGCGCGCCCACGGTGATGATGCGCTTGCCGGTGTCGAGCGGGCGGATCGTGCGCATGTCCACCGTGCCCGAAAGGCCCTGACCGACGAGGCTGGCCATCGGCGTCTTGTAGACATTGACGGCGCTGACGACCTCGGACGGATACTGATCGTATTCTACCGCGCGGTTGTCGCCAGTGGAGGTCTGCTCGCGGCCGTTCAGCAGCGTGGTCGAGAAGTCCGGCGAGAAGCCGCGAATGGCGATCGAGTTGGACCGCCCGTTGACGCGCTGCGAGGTCAGGCCCGGCAGGCGCGCGATCGATTCCGCGATCGAGGCGTCCGGCAGCTTGCCGATGTCCTCGGCCGAGACCGATTCCACGATCTGTTCGGCGGTGCGCTTCTTGTTGATCGCGTTCTGAAGACTGGCGCGAAAGCCGGTGACGATGATGGCGCTCTGGTCGGCTGCGGTGTCATCGGCGGCGTCCTGCGCCTGCGCGGCGGCGGGCAGTGCGGCTGCGACCAGCACAGCGGCGACGGCCATGCAGGACGAAGTCCCGGCGGCGGAAATTGGCTTACGAAGCTGCATTTTGGTTTCCCTCTCCTGTCCCCACCGGAAACTGCGAACTATGGCGACCGGCACCGCCCATTTTTGGAGCCCGCACATTGCTGCCGCGACTCCATCTACCCCCTTTACTTAAGATGAGACTGCGCAGCGCATAATAGGGCATACGTATACGCAGGTGCCGCATAGCTACGTTCGTTGCTTCTATGCAACGCCCGGATTTGCCCGTAAGCGTTGGATTACCGGCATCCTGGAGGGGAAGCGATCATGCTCTGTTGCAGTGCAGCATCGCTGATGACCGGCGACAAAGAGATGGCAAGATGGGACGCAAGCCTAGCAACCGACCAACCAGTTTCGACATCGCCTACCGCGCCGGGGTCTCCCAGCCGACGGTGAGCAGGGCGCTGCGCGGGGCCAAGTCGGTCAGCGCCGAAACCCGCGCCCGGATCGAAGCGATCGCGCGCGAGCTGAACTATTCGGTCGACAAGAATGCCTCGTCCCTGCGCTCGCAGCGGTCGAACACCATTGCGCTGCTGTTCTTCGAAGAACAGATGCCTGACGATTCCAAGATCAACCCGTTCTTCCTCGCCATGCTCGGCGCGATCACGCGAAGCTGTGCGACGCGCGGGCTGGACCTGCTGATCTCGTTCCAGAAGCTGGAGGATGACTGGCATGTTCGCTACCAGGACAGCCACCGCGCCGACGGCCTGATCCTGCTCGGTTACGGGGACTACAAGGTCTACGAAAGCCGCCTTCGCCAGCTGGTGGGGCAGGGCACCCATTTCGTGCGCTGGGGCAGCGTGGACGAGGCGAACATCGGTGCCACGGTGGGGTCCGACAACGTGGGGGCAGGCCGCATGGCGGGCGAGCACCTGCTGGGCCTAGGCCGCCGCCGCATCGCTTTCCTGGGCCAGGCGGACGAGCATTACCCCGAGTTCGCCGACCGTTACCGCGGCCTGTGCGAGGCGCTGGCGACCGCCGGCATCGCGCCCGACCCGCACCTGCAATGCAACGCCGTGAACCTTGAGGACCGGGGCCACGCCGCGATGGCCGCGCTGATCGCCAAGGGCACGGCTTTCGACGCCGTTTTCGCGGCCAGCGATACGATCGCCGTGGGCGCCATGCGCGCCTTGGCCGAAGCGGGCCTGTCGGTCCCCGGCGACGTGGCGGTGATGGGCTTCGACGATCTGCCCGCGGCCAGCATGACCAATCCGCCGCTGACCACGATCATGCAGGATCTCAAGCGGGCTGGCGAAGTCCTGGTCGAAACGCTTGCCGCGCAGATCGAGGACGGCGACGTCCCGGCGGGTACGCTGGATGCGAAACTGGTGGTGAGGGGCAGTACGGCGGGGCCTTCGACAAGCTCAGGCTGAGCGGAAGCGGCAAGGTTGGTGGGCGCACCAAACCGGATCTATCTCCCACGAATAGCACCAACTCCGCTCAGCCGGAGCTTGTCGAAGGCCACCCGCAACCGTTACCCCAGAATACAAAGCATTCGTATGCATGTTGTCGCCTAGCATCGGACATGCCAGTCGCAGCGACTGCCCCTGACGCGGCGAAAGTCTGCGAGGAACGGGAAGGGAAGCGATGCAAGACCACGCCGCAATTCAGGAAAAGCCGCGCCAGGGCTGGGCTGGGCTGTGGAACATCAGCTTTGGTTTCTTCGGTATCCAGATCGGCTTCGCGCTGCAGAACGCCAATATGAGCCGCGTCTTCCAGTCGCTCGGCTCCGGGATAGACGATCTCCCCGCGCTATGGGTGGCCGCGCCGCTGACCGGCCTGCTGGTGCAGCCCATCGTCGGCCACATGTCCGACCGAACTTGGTTGGGGCGGCTGGGACGGCGGAGGCCTTACTTCCTCGGCGGTGCTGTGCTGGCGGCGGCCGCATTGCTGCTCATGCCCGAAAGCGGGGGGTCCGGTTCCGGCCTGCTGATGGCGGCTATGCTGCTGTGGATGCTGGACGCCAGCCTCAATATCTCGATGGAGCCGTTCCGCGCCTTCGTGGGTGACATGCTGCGCCGCGACCAGCACACTGCCGGTTACGCCGTGCAGACCGCCTTCATCGGCGCGGGCGCAGTTGTCGGATCGCTGTTTCCCTATGTTCTGGAGCATCTTGGCGTCTCCAACAGCGCGGCATTGGGCGGCATTCCCGATACCGTGCGCTACAGCTTCTGGGCCGGCGGCATCGCGCTGCTGGCCGCCGTGCTGTGGACAGTGCTGAGCACCCGCGAATACTCGCCCGAGGAACAGGCGGCGTTCGACGGCAAGGCCGAGCATGACGATGGCGCAACCGCCGCTGCACTTGCCGCGCGCAGCATGATTGGCGGAATTGCCTGGATTGCCGCGGGCGCCATCGCGGCGCTGCTGGTGTGGCTGTGGGCGCTCGAAAAGGAAGTGTACCTGCTTGCGGGCCTTTTGACCGGGTACGGCGCGGCGACGATGCTGGCGATCCGTCTTGCGCGCGCCGGGCGCAGCGCCTCGATGCTGGCCGGGATCGTCGGCGACTTTGCCGGGATGCCGCCGCTGATGAAGCGGCTGGCTTTCGTGCAGTTCTTCAGCTGGTCGGCGCTGTTCATCATGTGGATCAACACGACTCCCGTGGTCGCGAAGTACCACTTCGGCTCGGCCGACCCGGCCAGCGCGGCCTATCAGGAGGCGGGCAACTGGGTAGGCGTGCTGTTCTCCGTCTACAACGGCGTTGCGGCCATCGCCGCTCTGGCGCTGCTGCCGCTGCTCTCCGCGCGGCTGGGCAAGGCGAAGACCCATGCGCTGTGCCTTGTCGCGGGCGCGGCCGGGTTCGCAGGCTTCCTGCTGCTGCGCGATCCCAAGGCACTGCTGGCGTGCGAAATCGGCATCGGCATCGCCTGGGCCTCGATCCTTGCGATGCCTTACGCCATTCTTGCCAGCAGTCTGCCGCAGGCGAAGCTGGGCATCTACATGGGCTTGTTCAACGTCTTCGTGGTGCTGCCGCAGCTTCTGGTGGCGACCGTGATGGGCTCGATCATGAAGGCCTTTTTCCCCGGCGAGCCGATCTGGACGATGGCTTTTGCGGCAGGCACACTGGTGGTCGCGGCCTTGGCATCGCTGCGGATCGGCGAGACGGCACAGTAATAAATGCTTTGAGACAAGAAATAATCCTTCTTCGCGGAGCATCGATCTTGCGCTAAAGGCGGATCGAGAGAGGCACTCAGCGAAAGGGTCAAAAGACATGCGCGCCACCCCCGATTTCGATTTTGCGCTGGGCGAAAGCGCCCTGATGATCCGCGATACCGTGGCCCGCTTCGCGGACGAGCGCATCGCGCCGCTGGCCGCGAAGGTCGACGCCGAAGACTGGTTTCCGCGCGACCTCTGGCCCGAAATGGGCGCATTGGGCCTTCACGGCATGACCGTCGAGGAAGAATGGGGCGGCATCGGCCTGGGCTATCTCGAACACGTCATCGCGGTTGAGGAAGTGAGCCGGGCCTCGGCATCGGTCGGCCTGTCCTACGGTGCGCACTCCAACCTGTGCGTCAATCAGATCCGCCGCTGGGGCACCGACGCGCAGAAGGCCAGGTATCTGCCGGGCCTGATCTCGGGCGAGCAGGTGGGCAGCCTTGCCATGTCGGAAGTTGGCGCGGGTTCGGACGTGGTCGGCATGAAGCTGAAGGCTGAGGGCGTTGCAGGCGGTTTCCGCCTCAACGGCACCAAGTTCTGGATCACCAACGGCACCTGCGCCGATACCCTGGTGGTCTACGCCAAGACCGGCGATGGCTCGAAAGGCATCACCGCCTTCCTGATCGAGAAGGGCATGGCCGGTTTCTCGATCGGACAGAAGATCGACAAGATGGGCATGCGCGGCTCGCCCACGTGCGAACTGGTGTTCGACGACTGCTTCGTGCCCGAAGACAACGTCATGGGCCCGCTGCACGGCGGCGTCGGCGTACTGATGAGCGGGCTCGATTACGAGCGCGTGGTGCTTTCGGGCCTGCAGCTGGGCATCATGCAGGCCTGCCTCGACACGGTCATCCCCTACCTTCGCGAACGCAAGCAATTCGGCAAGCCGATAGGCGCGTTCCAGCTGATGCAGGCCAAGGTTGCGGACATGTACGTCGCGCTGCAATCGGCGCGGGCCTATGTCTATGCCGTGGCACGCGCCTGCGATGCCGGGCAGACCACCCGTTTCGACGCGGCCGGCGCGATCCTGCTGGCGAGCGAGAACGCTTTCCGCGTCTCGGGCGAGGCGGTGCAGGCGCTGGGCGGTGCGGGCTACACCAAGGACTGGCCGGTGGAGCGCTACCTGCGCGATGCCAAGCTGCTGGATATCGGGGCGGGCACCAACGAAATCCGCCGTATGCTCATCGGCCGCGAACTGATCGGCGCGGTCTGAACTGACGTAAGCCTTTCCGTGACCCGCGCGAAGTGCGCAAAGGCGAAGTGCGCGGGCCCCGGCGATGCCTGAAAATCGCGTGCCCTGGCCTGCGGGTCAGGGCGCGGGGATCGGGATGATCCGGTCGGCCAAGCGTTCTACCTCGGCGCGGTCGTGGCTGACGTAGAGTATCGGCAGTTTCAGGTTGCTGCGGATGCGCTCGATCAGGCCGAGGATCTCGCCGCGCCGGGCGGCGTCGACCGAGGCGAGCGGTTCGTCCATCAGCAGGAATGCCGGGCCGGAGAGCAGCGCGCGCCCGATGGCGACACGCTGCGCCTCCCCGCCTGAGAGCGTTGCGGGCATCCGGTCCAGCAAGGGCGCGATGCCCAGCAGGTCCAGCGTATGGTCCCAGCCCAGCGAGCGCTGCTGCGCTTCCGCCAGCTTCCAGCCGTAGCGCAAGTTGTCGCGCACAGTATGGTGGGGAAACAGGCGCAGGTCCTGAAACACATAACCGCAGCGCCGCCGCTCCGGCTTGAGGTCGATGCGCGCCGCCCGGTCATATAGCACCGTGCCGGAGACGGCGATGCGCCCTTGTGCCGGGCGGGCAAGTCCCGCCACCGCATCGAGCAGGCTGGTCTTGCCCGCGCCGGAGGGGCCGAACAGTGCGGTGAGGCCGGGGCCTGCGGTGAAATCGTAAGTCAGCCGCAATCGGCCGCGCTTCAGGGTGACGGCGATCTCGAAGGCGGGGGCGTCAGACGACATGGCGCCCCTTTTCCTGTCCGCTGCGCCGCGCCAGCCATTCCGACAGGACCAGCGCGCCGACCGACAGCAGCACCGACAGCCCCGCCAGCCGCGCAACCTGGATGTCCGAGCCCGGCATCTGCAAGGCGCTGTAGATGGCCAGCGGCAGGGTCTGCGTTTCACCGGGAATGTTGGAGGCAAAAGTGATCGTGGCGCCGAACTCTCCCACCGAACGGGCGAGGCCAAGGACCAGCGCGGCAAGAATGCCATTGGCCGATAGCGGCAGGGTGACGGTGGCGAAGGTGCGCCACGGTCCGGCTCCCAGAGTGCGTGCGGCGCTTTCCAGCCGCCGGTCGACAGCTTCCAGCGAAAGCCGCATCGCCCGCACCATCAACGGCAGCGCCATTACCGCCGCCGCCAGCGCCGCGCCGGTCCAGCGGAACAGGAAGGTCACGCCGAAAGTCCGCTCCAGAAAACCGCCCAGCGGCGCGTTGGGACTGAAGGCGATCAGCAGCAGCCACCCGGTCACCACCGGCGGCAGAACCAGCGGCAGGTGGACCAGTGCGTCGACCAGCACCTTGCCGGGGAAGCGCCAGCGGGCCAGTACCCACGCGAGCGCAAAGGACGCCGGCAGCGCTGCCACGATCGCAACGCCGCTGACTTTGAGCGAGAGGATGAGAACCTCCCATTCAGCCGGGGAAAGCCAACCAGTGGCCAGGGAATTCACGGCCGGCTTATTTCGTCCCGAACCCGAAGCGGCGGAACACCGCCTTGCCTTCGGCGGAGATCAGGTAACGGCGGAATGCATCGGCTTCGGGATTGCGTGAAGAGGCGATGACGGCGACCGGGTAGCTGATCGGGTCGTGGCTGTTTTCGGGGAAGACGCCGACGACGCGCACGCCCGGATCGGCGCGGGCATCGGTGGCGTAAACCACGCCCAGCGGCGCCGCGCCCCGGCTGACCAGCGCCAGCGCGGCGCGCACGCTTTCACCCGGCGCAAGCTGGCTCTGAACGGAATTCCACACGCCCAGCTTGGTGAGCGACTGTTTGGCATAGACCCCAGCCGGCACGCCGGCCGGGTCGGCGATGGCGAGGCGTCCGGTGCCCAGCGTCCGGGCAAGCGGCATGTTCGCCGCGATGCGCAGGCGTACCGTGCTGGCGCGCGGGGCGATCAGCACCAGCGAATTGCGCAGGAATGAAATGCGTGTGCCCTTGCGCAGCAGCCCTTTGGACTGGACATCGTCCATCCACGGCTCGTCCGCCGAAACGAATAGGTCGGCAGGTGCGCCAGAGGCGATCTGACGTGCCAGGGCGGATGAACCAGCGAAGGAAATGCGCGGGCGCGGATGGCCCTTTGCCTTCCACGCATCGGCGGCTGCGTTCATCGACTCCTGCAGACTGGCAGCGGCGAGCACCAGCGGCGCCAGCCTTTGCGGTGCGGCCATCGTCGCGGCGGGGAGCAGCGCGGCGAGCGCCGCGAGAAACGCCGTCAGCAGGATGGCGAGGTACTTGCGCATTCGAAAGTCTCCGAGGGGTACTGTATCTGACAGTATATCGCGCGCCCGGGTTTGCAAGGTATCGGGCAAGGCTGGCTAGGAGCTGGGCGGACGGCGCTGTCAGTCCTTCTGGCTGGCGCGGGGTTCTGAGAGCAGGCGCCCGGCGAGGGCATCGTAGTCCGTCCCGCGCGATGCATCGGCGATGCCGTCCTGCAAGGCGCGGTAATGGGCCAGCACCTGGTCACCCAGTTCAGTCAACTGCGCCCCGCTGCTGGCCGAGCGGCCGGGTGCGGTGCGTACCAGCGGGCCGTTCCAGCAGCGGTTCATCACATCGACAAGCAGCCAGGCCCGGCGGTAGCTCATGCCCATTGTCCGCGCAGCGGCCGAGATGGAGCCATGTTCGCAGATCGAGTCGAGCAGGTCCGCCTTGCCTGGCCCCATGGCGATTTCACTGCCACAATGGATCTGAATCTTGATCTTGAGGCTGGGCGCTGTCGTCATGGACGCAGGGTAGAATGGCTCCGGTCCGGCGGCAAGGGCAGGCACGGCTTCCACTGGCGACAACCGTGAGACGACCTCGCGAATCACTTCGGCGCGGCGTTCAACCATATCGGCTCTACACACTTGCACCTGTCGAAAAACGACCTGCGCGCATTTTGTGTTGCACTGCACCGTATGCTGGCCGAGTGACTGCTGTCCTGCGGCAGAATTTGAGGCCTGACGATAGGCATCGATTGCAAAGTTCAGCAAAACCAACCTGAACGAACGTTTTGCAATGCAAAATGAGCGTATAACGCAATCAACGAAAATTTCGCGTCAAAGACAGAAAATTACCGTCTAATCGATTATGATTTCACATTCTATCCGAAGATTAAAAGCATGTGAGGCATTCGGGATATTCTGGAACGATCCGCCGAATTTTGTTATACCCATGGCAACAAACGAGCTGGGATCTGACGCTAATAGGCGCAGCCTGTGGGATTGATCAGGACGGTACGGGCGAAGAAGCGCTCTCGAAACCGTCTCGGCAATTGAGGATCAAGTGATGAAGGTCGCAGACGAAAACATTATCCGCTTCGAACGCTTTTCGGAAAGAACCCGGAATTTCTCGACGCGCATTCCTGCCGGCATGGTCTATGCCGCCCAGCGGATGGGAAGCAGCGAGGAAGAGCATGACGGTCGCGGACTGATTATCGCGATCCTGCTCTGCATGGCATGTTGGGCTGCGCTGGGTTACTTCCTGCTGGCCTGAACGGCCGGTCCTGGGAAGCATGGTTCCGGGAATGGCAGGCATGAATTGCCGTCCATCCCGGCGTTAGATCACCATTTGATGGTGACGTTTACCTGAACTGAGGCGGCCTTCGCGCCGCCTTTTTCATGCCCATTCTCTTTGGATACCCATCGCGAACCACTGCGCCCGGCCGTTTGGCAGATGGAACTGGCGGTTTAGCCCAGGAACTCCTTCACGTCGGCCATGAACCGATCGAACTGATCGTGGTGCAGCCAGTGACCGGCATTCTCGTATTCGACCAGCCTGGCGCTCGGGAAATAGTCCATGCGGCCGTCACCCGCCGGGCTGGCGGCGAAGCTGTCCTTGCCCCACAGCATCAGTACCGGACAGGAGATCGCTTCCCATAGGGCGACGACCTGGTCGGTCGGCAGGTCCGATGCTGACCAGACGTTGAGGTAGTTGTCGAACTTCCAGCTCCAGGTGCCGTCCTCGTTACGGCTGGCGCCGTGGACGGTGAGGTGGCGGGCCTGCTGGTCGGTGAGGAAGGTGTTTTCGTCCTTCATGCGCTGGTAGGCATCGCGCAGCGTCGAGTATTTGCGCACCATGCGGCCCGAGGCCTTGCGCTTGTCCTCCACCCACTGGCGCAGGCGGTCGCTTGCATTGACCTCGGCTTCGCGGCGCATACCCGGCGGCGGGCCGAGGCCCTCGATATTGACGAACTTCGCCACCTTCTCCGGGTACAGCCCGGTGTAGCGCGTGGCGATGTTGCCGCCCAGCGAATGGGCGATGATCGTCACCTTGTCCTGTCCCAGCGTGTGCACCAGCTGCGCGAAATCGTAGACGAATGCGTCCATGCCGTAGTGGCCCTCGGGCGACCATTCGCTGTCGCCGTGACCGCGCAGGTCCGGGCAGATGACGTGCCAGTCGCGGCGCAGTTCCTCGGCCACCCAGTCCCAGCTGCGGCAATGATCGCGCCCGCCGTGCTGGAGGATCAGCAAGGGCGCCTCCGGGTTGCCCCAGTCGACGTAGTTCAGGCGCAGGCGCTGCGAGACGAAGCGGTTCGAAGTCGGGCCGAGCAATGATTCCATGTGCGATGAATTGGGGCGGGGCAGGGCGAAGGTCAATCGGCCAATGTTTGCCCGGCGGGGCGGGCAAGCTCTCATTTGCGGGGATGAAATAAATGCTTGGGCACGCCAATGCTTGGCAAACCGGTGCTTGAACCCCTATCTCGCGGCCAACGAATTCACGCCGGAGACAGCCACATGGCGACCACGCACAAGACCCGTATGCTCATCATCGGCTCCGGCCCTGCCGGGCTTTCCGCCGCCATCTACGGTGCGCGCGCCGGCATGGCGCCGATCGTGGTGCAGGGCCTGCAGCCCGGCGGCCAACTGACCATCACCACCGATGTCGAGAACTACCCCGGTTTCCGCGAAGTCATCCAGGGCCCCTGGCTGATGCAGGAGATGGAGGCCCAGGCGGTCCATGTCGGCACCCGCATGTTGTGGGACACGATCACCTCGGTCGATATTTCGGGCGATACCTTCGTTGCGGTTGGCGACGGCGGCGATATCTACGAAGGCGAAACCCTGGTCATCGCCACCGGCGCGCAGGCGCAGTGGCTGGGCGTTCCGGGTGAGCAGGAGCTTTCCGGCAAGGGCGTATCGGCCTGCGCCACCTGCGACGGGTTCTTCTACCGCGGCAAGAAGGTGGTCGTGATCGGCGGCGGCAACACCGCGGTCGAGGAAGCGCTGTACCTCACCAACCATTCCGACGACGTGACCCTGATCCACCGCCGCGATACGCTGCGGGCGGAGAAGATTCTGCAGGACCGCCTGTTCGCGCACCCCAAGATCAAGGTGGTGTGGAACCAGCGCGTCGACCGCTTCTTGGACGGTGATGACGGCGGCCTGCGCGCGCTGGCGCTGATCGACACCGTCACTGGCGAGCAGAGCGAAATCCTCACCGACGGCGCTTTCGTCGCCATCGGCCACGCGCCTGCGACCGAACTGTTCAAGGGCAAGCTGGCGATGGACGAGACGGGCTACCTGCTGGTCCAGCCGGGTACGCCCAAGACCGACGTTCCGGGCGTGTTTGCGGCGGGCGACGTGTCTGACCACATATACCGCCAGGCGATCACCGCCGCCGGCATGGGCTGCATGGCCGCGCTGGACGCCGAACGCTATCTCGCCGCGAAGGAATTCGAACGCGTCACCGAGACGGTGCAGGGCTGATACCAAACCCGGCGGGGGGAGGGGGATGTCCTCTCCGCCGTGTTCACATCGCGCGGGACCGCACGGCGCCAGCGGCCTTCGACAAGCTCAGGCTGAGCCGAACCGAGTACTACCGCCGCACTCTCTGCCGATCCCCTCGATTCCGCTCAGCCTGAGCTTGTCGAAGGCCCATCGGCATACCCGGCCTCAGCCGCGTAGCACTTCCAGAACCTGCTCGGCCAACCACTCTTGCGCTTCAGGCTCGACGTAGCTGTGCGTTGCCCCTGCGCAGGTGCGGATACGCGTGTCCGCCTTGTCCCAGCGCGAGAGGAAGGCCAGTCCGGTCCGGTCTCGCCCGGCGACGAGAAAGCGGATGTCGCCTGCGAACCCGGCAATCCCCTGCGCCATCTGCGCGGCCAGCCCATCGGGTGCGGCAGGGGCAGGGCGCATCGCCGAGGCAAGGCTGCGCACCAGTTTCGCCAGCGAGACCTGCCCCGTCAGCAACCGCTTGATCGCCGCCGGATCGGCCAGACGGCGGCGGTAGTGATCGCGCACCACCTCGGCAGGCGCTTCCTCCGCTTCGTCCTCGATAGTCCAGGGGTTCGACAGCACCAGCGCGTCCAGCCCCGCGCCCTGCGCCAGCATCAGCGCGCTGGCGGCGTCGCAGTTGCCCAGCCCCACCACGCGGTCGACCTGCGGGCACTGCGCTCGCAAGGCGCGGACCGCTGCGGCGAGGTCGTCGGCGCTGGAGCGGAAGCCTGCGTTGAAGCCCTCGCTGTCACCCACGCCGCGCCGGTCGAAGCGCAGGACCGGAAAGCCTTGACCGGCGATGCGCGCGGCGAAGCGGGCCTGCCCGTTCCATGCGCCGGCGCGCACTTCGTTGCCGCCCGAGACGAGCAGCAGCGCGGTGCGTCCCGGCGCTGGATCCAGCGTGGCGACAAGGCCGTCGCCGCCGCACAGGAACGTGAAATGCCGCCGGCTCATGATGCAAGCGCCGAAGCAAGGATCGCCGCCAGCGCATCTGCCTGAGCGGCGTTCTCGTCAGGTTCGGCGCGCAGCCACAGGCCGCTGCCGCCCAGATGTTCCTGCGCGACGATCACGGCATCGTCATCCGCCGCCATCGGTTCGAAATGGCGGTAGAAATCAGCGCCAAGTTCATAGCCCGCCAAGGTGATCCCGTCGGCCAGCGCGGTTTGCGCCAACTGTTCGCGGTTCTCCTCGCGGCCCGCCTCACGCGAGGCGAGGATGCGGGCGCGTACCATCTGGCGCAGGATCGAGGCGGCCTTAACCGGGGCGTAGTGAAAGGCGGGCAGGCGCTGCGGGGTGAACAGGCAGCCGCCGCGAATGCCCAGTACGTGGCCGGCGTTGAAGTGCCGGGCCGCTGCCGTCATGGCGTCCAGCCAGTCGGTCGGGTCCTGAGCTTCCAGTGCCTGCAGGCTTTCGTTGCAGCCTGGAAAATCGGGCAGGAAACTGTCGATCCCGGCCGTGTCCAGCCGGCGCATCACCTCTACGGTGAAGCGCCGCATCCGGTTGCCTTCGTCGAACAGCGCCGGCACGACGAGCAGGCGCACGGTGCGGCCCGCGTCGAACTGGAGCGCGAATTCCTCGCAAGTGCCGCCACCGGGGAGCGGGCAGGGCCAGCTCGACGGGGTCATCGGCACATGCCCATCAGGAGCCGCGCTTCGCCTCGGCGAAAGCAAGCAGGCCGCCGTAGGTCTCCAGCATCTCGCCGTCGATCTCGTCGTCCTCGATCATGATGTCGAGGCGGTCTTCCAGTTCGGTGAGCAGGCCGGCCACGGCCATCGAATCGAGTTCGGGCAAGTGACCGAACAGGCCGGTATCGGCGTCGAACGCATCGGCCTGGCCGGGCTTTAGGCCCAGCACATCCGTCAGGATGCGGCGCAGCAGCAGGTCGGTTTCGTCTGGCATGGCCCCTCGGCGCAGTCTCATTATTAACGGGCGGCGTCTAGCCGCGCTTCGCACGTGCGGCAAGGCCGCGCAGGCCGATCTGCACGAGAACGGGCCAGTTTCGCGGAGAAAACGGGCGAAACATGTCCAGCCGGTAGCGCACGCGTTGCTGTTCCATCCAATCCTGCTTGTAGGGATCGTCGCCGGTGCCGAAATCCACCAGCGTCACGCGGTCGACGTCGATCACGCGGCGCATCAAGGCGGCGGTCAGCACGGAGCCGGGCGAGAGGGGCCTTGCCGCCTCGCGGTGGGCCAGCTTGTGGATGAAGGCGGTGCCCCCTTCCACTGTCCACATCTGGGCCGCGATGGCGGGACCTTGCGGATCGGCAGCGTCGTGGGCGAGGGCCAGTCTGAGGCGGCCCGCCGCGCCTTCCGCGCGGGCGAAGGCGCGCAGGAAATCGGGCGATCCTTCCTCGGGTTTCCAGCTTTCGGCGTAGATCGATTCGTACTGCGCCCAAGCCTCGCCGTCGAATTCGGTGAGGACCCGCGTGACCATCTTGCCCGACTTGCGCTTCAGGGTGGTGCGCAGTTTGCCGGGGCGGGCGGCCAGATATTCGTCGCAGGAGCGCCCTTCCAGCGGCAGGATGCGGTTGGTGTCGCAAACCTCGCGGAGGACCAGCCAGCCAGCGTTGCGGAACGCGGTTTCAAGCGCGGACGCGCTGCCGTCCTCATCGGGAACGTGGGAGAGGGTTATGCGGTGCGCGCGCGATTTTAGCCTCGTCGCCAGCGCATCCAGCGGCGCGCGACCGCCCAGCAGAATAGGCCGGAAACGGAAGGTGTACCAGTTGGACAGGGCGGTCAGATGGCCCGCCTTTCCGGCCAGCGGCAGCACGGCGAGGGCGCCGTCGTCCCCGCGCGCTACCGCCAGCAGCGGCACCAGTCCGCAGTATTCGGACAGCCCCTGCCACCACGCAAGCCGGTCGAAAGGTGCGCTCTGGTGTGCCTCGGACAGCGCCTGCGCAAGCTGGCCATCCGATTGCACTTCCTTAAGATCAGAGTGATAGTCGACCTTCACCACGTCCTCGCGGAGCCTTTCCTTGCATATGCCCGGCAGTCTTGAACAATCCATCCTGCCGCTCGACCATCTGGCCCTGCGCGGGGACGATGACGGCGATGCTCTGGTACTGCGCGAAGGCGTGGTTAGTTGGAAGGACTTAAGATCGCGTGTCTCCCGCCTGGCCGCATGGCTGGCGCGCGAGATCCCCGAAAAAGGCGCGCGTGTCGCCACCTGGGCCGCAAAGGGCGAACTGACCTGCCTCATGCCGCTTGCCGCGGCGCGGGCGGGGCTGGTGCATGTGCCGGTCAATCCGCTGCTCAAGCACGCGCAGGTCGCCCATATTCTGGGCGATAGCGGGTCTGTTCTGCTGATCGCCACGCCCGCTCGGCTGGCGACGCTGAATGCAGCCGACGTGACCAAGGGTTGCCGCCTGCTGGGCGAGGGGGAGGCATTGCAGGCCGCTGCCGATCTGGGCGGCGATATGCTGCCGTCCAAGGCGGACCCGGATGACCTTGCCGCGATCCTTTATACCAGCGGCTCCACCGGGCGGCCCAAGGGGGTGATGCTCAGCCATGCCAACATGTGGCTTGGGGCGGAAAGTGTCGCCGATTACCTTGGCCTTGCGGCGGACGACCGGACGCTGGCGGTGCTGCCGCTTTCGTTCGATTACGGGCAGAACCAGTTGCTCTCTATGTGGTTCGCGGGCGGCTGTGTGATCCCGCTCGATTACCTGATGCCACGCGACGTCGTGAAGGCGGCGGGGCGTCACGGCGTCACCACGCTTGCCGCCGTGCCGCCTTTGTGGGTGCAGGTCTGCGAACTGGAATGGCCGGCCGAAACGGCGGCGAAGCTGCGGCGCCTGACCAATAGCGGCGGCGCGCTGACGGTCGATCTGGTCCGCCGCCTGCGCGCGCTGTTCCCGCAGGCGCGGCTGTTTCCGATGTACGGGCTGACCGAGGCGTTCCGCTCGACTTATCTCGACCCGGACCTTGTCGACAGCCATCCGACCTCGATGGGCAAGGCGATCCCTCATGCCGAAATCATCATAATCAACGACTTGGGGGAGGTTGCTCAGGACGGGGAGGAAGGTGAGCTGGTGCACTGCGGGCCACTGGTCGCGCAAGGGTACTGGCAGGACGCCGCGCGTACCGCCGAGCGGTACAAGCCGGCGCCTGCGGCCTCGCGCTATGGCGGGATCGCGGTGTGGTCGGGGGACCGGGTTAAGCGGGCCGCCGATGGCCTGCTCTATTTCGTCGGCCGGCGCGATGCGATGATTAAAAGCGCGGGCAACCGCATCTCTCCGCAGGAAGTCGAGGAAGCGGCGCTGGGCACAGGTCTCGTCGCCGAGGCGGTGGCGCTGGGCGTGGCTGACGAGCGGCTTGGACAGGCAGTGCACCTCGTCGTAAGGGCGGCGCCGTCGAGCCTCGATGCGGCGGAGGAACTGCCCCGCAAGCTCATGCAGGAACTACCGAATTTCATGCAGCCAAAAGTGATCCACTGGCGCGATGCGATGCCGATCGGGCCGAATGGCAAGATCGACCGTACCGGCCTTGCCGCCCAGATCTCTGCGGAGATGGCCGCGTGAAGGCGCTGGGTCCGATTCCCGCTGGCTACGATGCCATAGACGGCGTTCTTGGCGTCGCAGGCCGCCCTGTCACTCATTTGGTGGAGGAGGCGGGCGCGACGCCGCTGTTCGTCTATAGCGCCGATCATGTGCGCCGCCGCGTGGCCGAGCTTCGCGCCGCGCTGCCGCAGCGGGTGGCGCTGCATTATGCGGTGAAGGCCAACCCCTATCCTCCGATGCTGGCGCTGATGGCGGGGTTGGTCGACGGGTTCGACATCGCCTCGGGCGGGGAACTGGAGATCGTAAGGGGGGCGGGTCTGCCGCTGGCCAAAGTCAGCTTCGCCGGTCCCGGCAAGCGCGATGCCGAACTGGAAGCGGCGATTCTGGCCGGGGTAACCCTCAACCTCGAATCGGAGGGCGAGGCCGCCCGTGCAATTGCCATCGGCCAGCGCCTTGGCAAAACGCCGCGTCTGGCGATCCGGGTCAATCCCAGCTTTGACCTCAAGGGTTCGGGCATGAAGATGGGCGGCGGCGCCAAGCCCTTTGGCGTCGATGCCGAGCGGGTGCCGGCCCTGGTCCGCACCGTGATCGACAGCGGGGCGGAGTGGCGGGGCTTTCATATCTTTGCCGGTAGCCAGGCGCTGGGCGCAGAAGCGATCGCCGAGACGCAGGGGCAGGCCCTCGCGCTGGCGGCGCAGCTGGCGCAGGAAAGCGGCGGGCCGCTGCCGCATTGCAATCTGGGCGGAGGGCTGGGCATTCCCTACTTCCCCGGTGACACGCCGGTCGATCTGACGCTGGTCGGGCAGCTATTGGCGCAGCAGATGGAATCGCTGCCCGAAGTCCTGCGCGAGACCGAGTTCTGCATCGAACTGGGCCGCTACCTGGTGGGCGAGGCGGGGGTCTATCTGGCCCGGATCGTCGACCGCAAAGTCAGCCACGGCGAGGTGTTTCTCGTCACTGACGGCGGGCTGCATCACCAGCTTGCGGCCTCGGGCAATTTCGGCACGGTGGTGCGGCGTAATTACCCCTCCGCCATCGCCACGCGCTTTGGCGCCGGGGTTGAGGAGGAAGCCTCGATCGTGGGGTGCCTGTGTACGCCGCTCGACAAGCTGGCCGACAAGGGCGGTTTCCCGCGCGCCGATGTGGGCGATCTGATCGCGGTGTTCTGCGCCGGGGCTTACGGCGCCAGCGCCAGCCCCGCGACGTTCCTGGGGCAGGGCCCGGCGGCGGAAATGCTTGTCCAGGCATAACGGGACGGAGGAAACGGGCGTTAACCCTTGTTTTCCCTCCGTCCCGTTATGGGACCACCCCCAATTAGCCCGGCAAGGCTAACGCAATATTCACCCTTTCAACCGATACCGGACACCGGATTTTGCCAAGTCCTGCCCTGTGCCTTCGCGCACGGGATACAGGAAGGCGCATACAGGGAAGTCTCCATGCCGCATCGCCGTTTCACCCGACTCCTGGCTGGTTCCACGCTTGCCAGTGTCGCCCTGACGGGATGCGCGACGACTTCCGGGCCCGAGCTGCCGCCTGCATCCTTCGTTTCCATGCAGGAAGGTCCGGGCGAGGAATATATCATCGGCCCGCTGGACCAGCTGACCGTGTTCGTCTGGCGCAACCCGGAACTGGGCGCGAAAGTGCAGGTGCGGCCCGATGGGCGTATCACCACGCCGCTCATCACCGACATGCCGGCCGTGGGCAAGACGCCCTCGATGCTGGCCGAGGACATCCGGCTCCAGCTCTCGCAATATATCGAGGACCCGCTGGTTTCGGTCATCGTCGACGGGTTCTCCGGCACGTTCAGCCAGCAGATCCGCATCGTCGGCGCGACCGAGAAGCCGGCCTCGATCCCCTACCGTGCGAACATGACCGTGCTGGACGCGATGATTGCGGTTGGCGGCCTGTCCGAATATGCGGCAGGTAACAAGGCGCGCCTGATCCGCTTCGACAAGGCGAGCGGCACGCAAAAGGAATACGACCTGCGTCTGGGCGATCTGCTCAAGAAGGGTGACAGCAAGGCCAATGTCATGCTGAGCCCGGGCGACGTGATCATCATCCCCGAGAGCATGTTCTAAGAGGCCGGATCGAAACCATGGATACGCTCTACGAAGAACTGCTCAGCGCGCTGCACAGCGTCTGGCATCGCCGCTGGATCGCGCTGGGCGCTGCCTGGGCGGTCTGCATGGCTGGTTGGCTGGTGGTTGCCATGGTGCCCAACAGCTACGAATCGCGCGCCCGCATCTTCATCCAGCTGGACGACGCCCTTGCCGAGCAGGTTGGCATCGGCGTGGCCGACAAGAAGCGCGATATCGAGCGTATCCGACAGACCCTGACCAGCGCCGTCAACCTTGAGAAGGTGGTGCGCGCCACGCGTCTGGGCGACACGATCCAGAACCCCAAGCAGATGGAGGCCGCGGTCCTCAAGCTGGCGACCAACGTCAAGGTCGTGAGCCAGGAGGACAACCTCTTCGAGATCACCGCGACCGCCAACAACAAGTCTTTCTCCGATTCCGAGAATGCCCAGCTGGCGCAGAGCGTCGCGCAGAAGCTGATCGACATCTTCCGCGAGGAAAACCTCTCGGGCGACCGCGGCGACATGGTCGAGACGATGCAGTTCGTGAACCAGCAGCTCCAGCAGCGCGAGCGTGAACTGGAATCGGCCGAAAGCAAGCGCACCGCGTTCGAGGCGCAGCACCCCGAAATGGCGCTAGGCGGCGCCGCGATGGTGCAGCGGCTCGAAACCTCGCGCGCTTCGCTGCGTGACATCGAGGCCGACCTTTCCGCCGCGCAGAGCGCTTCGGCCGCGATCGACGGCCAGCTTGCCGGAACCCCGCGCACGATCGCGGGCGGGGTTGCCGATGGCAGCCCGCAGTCGGTGCTGGCCCGCGCCCAGGCGGACCTTGCCGGAATGCGCGCACGCGGCCTTACCGAAAACCACCCCGACGTGATCGCTGCCCGCAATCAGGTGGCGGCGCTGCGGGGCGCGGCTTCGCAGGATGCGGCGAACGGCGGGGGGACGATCAATCCCGCCTACAGCTCGCTCCAGTCGATCCGGGCAGAGCGTCAGGCCAATGTCCAGGCGCTCCAGTCCCGCAAGGCGGCGCTCCAGTCGGATATCGCTTCGCTGACGGCCTCGGCGATCCAGGACCCGGAACTTGCCACCCAGGCGACCCGCATCAACCGCGACTACGACGTGCTGCGCCAGCAGTACGACAAACTCCTGCAGGACCGTGAGGAACTGCGCCTGCGCGGCGAAGTGAAGACCGAGCGTGAAGCGGTGAAGTTCGAAGTGGTCGATCCGCCAACGACCCCGCGCTCGCCGGTTGCGCCCAACCGTCCGGTGCTGCTGCTGGGCGTGCTGGTGGTCGGCCTTGCGGGCGGCTGCGCGGCGGCCTTTGCCCTAAGCCGCGTGCGTTCGGTGTTCGCGACGACCTCGGGGCTGGAGCGGGCGACCGGCCTGCCGGTGCTCGGCGCGATTTCGCAGAGCCTGACCGATGGGGCCCGCGTGCTGCGTGCCAAGCGCCTGAAATACTTCTACGCCAGCTGCGCCGCGCTTTGCGGGCTGTTCGTGGTGCTGCTTGCCGCCGAATTCATTCAGCGCGGCATGGTGGCCTGAGGGAATCGACATGACCGACCAGCACAAGATCCCCGAACCGAAGCAGCAGGGCGAGTCCGCCGGCGAATCGCTGTTCGAGCGCGCCGCCGGAAAGTTCGACTTCAACAGCTTCCTCGGCAAGCCGCTGCCGGTTTCGACCGAGCCGCCCTCGCGCCGTTTTCCGGTGAAGCCGCCCGAGGCCCAGCAGGTCGCGCCTGCGCCTGCGCCCGTGCCTGCACCGGCTCCTGCGCCTGTTGCGCCTCCGGTCGCTGCCCCGGCTCCTGTGCCTGTTGCCGCGCCGGTCGCCGTGCCCGAACCTGCCATCGAGCCGGCCATCTTCCACAGTGAGGCCCACCCGGTCGACCGGGAGCATCTGCGCGCCCAGGGCCTGATTGTGCCCGAAGGCACGGTAACCGAACTTCTGGAAGAGTTCCGCATCGTCAAGCGCCAGCTTCTGTTGCAGGCGGCCGACCTGCGCCGCCAGAAGGCAGGCCCGATGGCCCAGCGCATCCTCGTCAGCTCGCCCCATCCGGGTGAGGGCAAGACATACTGCGCGCTCAACCTCGCGCTTTCCATCGCCGCCGAGAAGGACAGCGAAGTTCTTCTGGTCGATGCCGATTTCGCCAAACCTTCGGTCCTCTCGGCGCTTGGCCTGCCGGGCGGTCCGGGGTTGATGGATGCGCTGATGGACGAGGAACTGGACGTTGCCGACTGCGTGCTGAGCACCGATATTCCGGGCCTCTGGGTGCTGCCCGCAGGCGACACGACCAGCCACGACAGCGAATATATCGCCAGTTCGCGCACCGCGCGCGTGCTTGACCGGCTGACGCAGGGCTCTCCCAATCGCATGGTGATCTTCGATTCGCCGCCTGCGCTTTCGGCCTCGCCGGCAGCGGAACTGGCCAAGTATGTCGGCCAGACGATGGTGATCGTGCGCGCCGACAAGACCGGGCGCGGTGCGCTCAACGATGCGATCTCGCTGCTTGGCGCCTGCCCGAACGTGCAGCTTCTGCTTAATGCGGCGCAGTTCAGCCCGAGCGGCCGCCGCTTCGGTTCTTATTACGGATACAGGGGATGACCTGCATGAAGGCGTCAATGCGCCGCAAGGGTGCGGGACTGGTTTCGCTCGCGGCGATTGCCGCGCTGGCGATGCCGGTTGCCGGCCAGGCGCAGTCTACCGGCTACGACGGCGCCGGTGCGGGAATGGGCAGCGGCGGGCAGGGCGCTTCCGATGTCTCGCCTGGCAAGTCCAGCCGTTCCGACAGGCGGGGCGGCAGAGGCGGCGGCAAGCGCGTCGACATCGTGCCTTACATCGAAGTCGATCAGATCGTTACCGCCGAGCTTTCGCCGGGCAGCGACGTGATGACTTATACCCAGGCGGCGGTCGGCGTCGACGCGGCGATCTCGGGGCGCAACAACGGGGCCTCGGTTTCGCTGCGCTACGAGCGCCAGTTCGGCTGGGGCAAGCGCGCGCGTGACGGTGACGCGATCAGCGGCATTGCCCGCGGCTACACCACGATCGTGCCGGGCGTGACGTTCGAGGCGGGCGGCCTCGCCACCCAGGCCAATGTCGGCAACGGCGGCTCGGCGCTGGTGGGCAGCGGCGTCAACGACAAGTACAAGACCTCGATCTATTCGGTCTACGCAGGGCCCTCGGTGACTACCCGTGCGGGCGATCTCGACGTTTCGGCCAATTACCGCGCAGGCTTCACCAAGGTCGAGCAGTCCGACGGGTTCCGCGCGAATTCGGGCACCGGCGCCGCCGATGTCTTCGACAAGAGCGTGACCCAGATGGCCGACGTGCAGGCCGGTTTCGCGCCGGGCACCGTGCTGCCGGTGGGCGTGGGCGCTGCGGGCACCTTCTATCAGGAGGACATGTCCAACCTCGACCAGCGCGCCCGCGACATGCAGGCGCGCGCGCTCGTTACCGTGCCGGTCAGCCGCACCGTCCAGGTGGTGGGCGCGATCGGGTACGAAGACGTCGAGATATCGAGCCGCGACGCAGTGCGCGACGAGGACGGCATTCCCGTGGTCGGTTCCGACGGCCGCTATGTCACCGACAAGTCCGGCCCGCGTGAACTGGCCTACGATGTCAGCGGCCTGATCTGGGACGTCGCGGTGATGTGGCGCCCCAGCCGGCGCACTTCGCTTTCGGCCCATGTCGGCCGCCGCTACGGATCGACCAGCTTTGGCGGCACCTTGGCCTATGCACCCAACGACCGCACCCAGCTGAGCGTTTCGGTCTACGACAATGTCGGCGGCTTCGGCGGCCAGCTCAACCGCGCGATCGACCAGTTGCCCGACGATTTCGAAGTCGTGCGCGACCCGATCACCGGCGACCTGCGCGGCTGCGTAGCCTCGCTGGACGGCAGCAACTGCTTTTCCAGCGCCTTGGGTTCGGTCCGCTCGGCCTTCTTCCGCGCGCGGGGCGTGAGTGCGAGTTATTCGATGAAGGTGGGCCGCCTCAACGCCGGGCTTGGCCTGGGGTATGATCGCCGCAACTTCTTCGCCGCCCGCAACACCGTGCTCGCTTCGGCGGCCGGAGTGGTCGACGAAAACTACTGGCTGGCCGCTTTCCTTGGCGGCGAGCTGGGCCGCGATGCGGGCTGGTCGACCAATATCTACGCCAACTGGATCAGCAGCAACGATCCCCTGGTCGGCGACGTTAACGGTTATGGCGCATCTGCCAGCTATTACCGGATGTTCACGCCGCGCCTGCGCGGTACCCTGGCGGTCGGCATCGACGGGGCGACGCGCGATGCGCCCGCGATCGACGACTTCTGGACGGCCTCGGCGCTCGCCGGCCTGCGCTACAGTTTCTGAGAAGGAAAACGCGATGTTCGATGATTTCTACGGGCTCGACGCAAGGCCCTTCCAGCTCACTCCCGATCCGGCTTTCTATTTCGAGAGCCTGACGCACCGCAAGGCGCTGTCCTATCTCGGCTACGGCCTTGCGCAGGGTGAGGGCTTCGTGGTCATCACCGGCGAAGTCGGCGCGGGCAAGTCCACGCTGGTCGCCTACCTGATGGCGACGATCGACCCGGCGCGCATGACCGCCGCCAACGTGGTGACCAGCGCTCTCGACGGCGAGGAGATCGTCCACGTCGTCGCGCAGTCTTTCGGCATCCACGTCGCGGGCCATGACAAGGCGTCCGCGCTCGGCGCGATCGAGGCGTTCCTGCATGAGGAAGCGCGCGCCGGTCGCCGCAGCCTGCTGATCGTCGACGAGGCGCAGAACCTTTCGATCAGCGCGCTGGAAGAACTGCGCATGCTGTCCAACTTCCAGCTCGGCTCGCAGCCGCTGCTGCAGACGCTGCTGCTGGGCCAGCCGGAATTTCGCGGCACCCTGCTGGAGAGCGACCAGCTGGAACAGCTGCGCCAGCGCGTGATCGCCACCCACCATCTGGGCGCGATGCAGGCAAAGGAAATCCAGCCTTATATCGAGCACCGCCTGACCTGCGTGGGCTGGCAGGGCAACCCCGGATTCGAGCCTTCCGTCTTTGCCGACATCCATGAGGCGACCGGCGGTATTCCGCGCCGGATCAACCAGATCGTCAACCGCTTGCTGCTGCTTGGCGCAGTGGACCAGCGCAGCCACATCGACAGCGAAATGCTGGCGCAGGTGATGGACGAACTGAGCGACGACGGCGCCCTGGCGCTGGTCAGCCCGCAGCCGGGCGCGCAGGCCGCGCCGGTTTCGGTGCCTGCCGCAACGGTCCAATATTCCGCCTCGTTCGAACAGCCCGCGGCCTTCGCGCCCGTGCCGTCCGACGCGATCAATGCCGCCGCCGCCATCGAACTGATCGAGGCCGCACTGGCCGACCGCGATACGCAGATCGGTGAACTGCAGTCCGCCATGGTCGAACTTGCCGCCGCTGCCGAAGCGCGCGAGGAAGCGCTTGCCGCAGCCTCTGCCGTCGCCGCCGCCGATCACGGCGAGAGCGAGGCGATCGCCGCGCTCCAGGCCGATCTGGCGCAGGCCGCCGCGCATACCGCCAAGCTGGAGGCCCGCCTTGACGAGCAGTCGCGCACACTGCGCCACACGCTAACCATGCTGATCGAGTGGATCGAAAGCGGCGACGGCCAGCGCAGCGCCGCCTGAGCATGGGGGGCTGCGGCCGGAGCTTCGACAGGCTCAGCCTGAGCGGGGTTCGGGCAAATTCCTCCCGTCTGATCGCCGCCGCTCCCTGTGATCCCCGCTCAGGCTGAGCCTTTCGAAGCCCCATCGTTCCAAAAAGAGCTTTCGCCACCATGACACTGCCCGGCCAGACTGCGAACGATCAGATCAACGGCCTGTCCGTCGATGTCGAGGACTGGTTTCAGGTGGGCGCCTTCGAAAAGGTGATCGACCGCAGCGACTGGAATTCGTGCACCACCCGCGTCGAGCGCAACTGCAACGAGATATTGCAGCTGTTCGCCGATGCCGGGGTCAAGGGCACGTTCTTCACGCTGGGCTGGGTGGCGCAGCGTCACCCGTCCCTGATGCGCCGCATCGCCCAGGAAGGCCACGAGATCGCCAGCCACGGCTGGGACCACGAACGCGTGTTCCGCCTTGGCCGGGAGGCTTTTGCGGCGGATATCGCAAAGGCCCGCAAGGTGATCGAGGATACCTCCGGCGCCGCCGTCACCGGCTACCGCGCGCCCAGCTTTTCCATCGATGCGCGCACGCCCTGGGCGTTCGAAGTGCTGGCGGAGCAGGGCTATGCCTATAGCTCCAGCGTGGCGCCCATCGCCCACGACCACTACGGCTGGCGCGAGGCGCCGCGTTTTGCCTTCAAGCCGATTGCCGGCAGCGATTTCGTCGAGATTCCCGTTACCACCGCGCAGTTCGCCGGTCGCCGGCTGGCGGCGGGCGGCGGCGGGTTCTTTCGGGTGCTGCCTTACGGCTTCTCGCGCTGGGCGATCCGGCAGGTGAACCGCGAGGACGAGCGCCCGGCGGTGTTCTACTTCCACCCCTGGGAGATCGATCCCGGCCAGCCGCGCGTGGCGAACGCCTCGATGCGCTCGCGCCTGCGGCACTACACCAATCTTGGCGTCATGGCGGACAAGCTGGGCCGCCTGATCGGCGACTTTCGCTGGGGCCGCATGGACGAACTGGCCGCGCGCGAAGCGGGCCGCACCGTGGCGCCGCCTTCGGCGCTGGCCGCATGAACGCGCCCTTCGTGCCGATTCTCTCCGACGTGCGCCTTGTCGATCTGGCCGACCCCGGCGAGATCGCGCGGCTTGAAGGCTTCGTTGCCCGTCATCCGCTGGGCACCCCGTTCCACCGCCCGGCGTGGTTCGTGTCGGTGGCGGCCGCTACCGGCAACAGGGCGCTTGCGCTGGTGCAGGAGCGGGCCGGAGAGATCGTCGCCTTCCTGCCGCTCGACGCGATTCATTCCCCGGTGTTCGGCCGCATCCTTGCCTCCACCGGCTTCGCGGTGGGCGGCGGCCTGCTGGTCACGGGCGATGCAGACCCGGATGCGGTGGTCGCAGCGGCCGAGGAACTGGCCCGGCGCCTGTCGTGCCCCTCGATCGAACTGCGCGGCGGCGTGCTGCCTGCACAAGGCGAGGGCTGGGCGCTCAAGACCGAATCGCATGCCGGTTTCGCCCGCCCGCTCGCGGCGGACGACGAGGCGCAGCTCTCCTCGATCCCGCGCAAGCAGCGGGCCGAAGTGCGCCGGTCGCTGGGCATCGACCTGACCATCGAGGTCGGCACATCCGAGCGCGACCGCGCCGCCCACTATGCGGTGTTCTGCGAAAGCTACCGCAATCTCGGCACCCCGGTCTTCCCGCGCGCGCTGCTCGATTCGGTGCTCGACGGGTTCGGGGCGGACGCCGATATCCTGACCGTGAGGCACGAGGACAAGCCGGTCGCCAGCGTCATCAGCGTGTACCACCAGGGCGCGGTCATGCCCTATTGGGGCGGCGGCACCTGGGATGCGCGGCGCCTGCGCGCCAATGACCGCATGTATTACGAACTGATGCTCCATGCCCGGCGGCGCGGCGCGAGCGTGTTCGATTTCGGCCGTTCCAAGACGCAGAGCGGCGCCTATCACTTCAAGCGCAACTGGGGTTTCGAGCCGGAACCGCTGACCTATGCCACCTGGACCCAGCCTGGCGCTGCAAAGCGGGACGCCGATCCCACCAGCGGCAAGCTCTCGCTCCAGATCAAGGTCTGGCAGCGCCTGCCGCTGAGCGTCGCCAACCGTATCGGCCCGCTGATCGCGCGCGGAATCGGTTGATGGGCGAAATCCTGTTTCTCTCGCACCGCATCCCGTTTCCACCGGATCGCGGCGACAAGATCCGTTCCCACCATATCCTCAAGGCGCTGGCCGCCCTGGCGCCGGTGCACGTCGCGACGTTTGCCGATGACGAACAGGACTGCGCCTACGAGGCCGACCTTGCCGATCTCGCCGCCTCCTACCGTCTGGTCGAACGTAAGAAGGCGCTGCCAGTCGCAGGCGTCGAGGCCATGGCCAGCAGGCGTCCGCTCAGCCTCAGCGCGTTTCATGACCGCAAGCTGGAAACCTATGTGCGTGACCTGCTTGCGCAGCGTCCGATAGACGTCATCTACGTCTTCTCGGGCCAGATGGCGCAATATGTGCCGGAAGGCTTTGCGGGGCGGGTGATCGCCGACCTCGTCGACGTCGATTCGGCCAAGTTCGAGGCCTATGCGGCAAAGGGCCGGGGTTTCCGTTCGTGGATGGAAAAGCGCGAAGCCCGCCTCCTGCGCGCCGAGGAAGCCCGCATCGCCGCCGCCGCCGACGTGACCTTGCTCATCAGCGGCGCGGAGGCCGAATTGCTCCGCTCGCGCCTGCCGGACGGGTCCGCCCGCGCGGCGGCGCGGGTGCGCGCGATGGGCAATGGGCTCGATGCGGATTACTTCGATCCGGCCGCGGCCTTGCCCGAGCCGCGTATGCTGGCGCACGAAGGTCCGCGCATCGTCTTCACCGGACAGATGGATTACGCGCCGAATATCGAGGCGGCGACCCGCGCGATAGAACGGATCATGCCGCTGGTGCGCGAGATGTGCCCCGGCGCAAGCCTGCATATCGTCGGCCGCAATCCCACTCCCGCGCTTGCCGCGCGCAGCGGGCGGGACGGCATCATGGTATGGGGCAGGGTGGATGACATCCGCCCCTGGCTTGCCGCCGCCGACATGGCGCTGGTGCCGCTGGAGATCGCGCGCGGCGTGCAGAACAAGGTGCTCGAAGCCATGGCCATGGCGCTTCCGGTCGTTCTCTCGCCGGGTGCGGCCACCGGCATCGACGCGCTGGACGGCAAGGAATTCGCCGTGCGCGAAAGCGATGCGGCGATAGCGCAGGCCCTGCTCGACCTGGGCCGTGCGCCCGCGCTGGCCAGGGAAATGGGCCAGGCCGCGCGCGACTGGATACTTGCGAATGCCAGCTGGGAAGCGGCGCTGGCCCGCCTCCCTGAATATATGGGTGTCATGACCGAAAGCACGATCGATGCAGCCTGACGTAGCCGCACTGGCGGGCGCTCCCGGCCGGACATGGCGTTCGCTTGCGCCGCAGTGGCAGGCGGCAGTGGTGCGCCTTTCGCTGGCGTGGCTGGTGCTGTTCGCCGCGTTCTTCGCGGACTGGGCGGCGATGGCCCGGCAGTGGTGGAACATCTCCACCTACAACCATATCCTGCTGATCCCGCCGATCCTGGGCTGGCTGGTATGGCAGCGCTGGCCCGAACTCGAACGGCTGACCCCGCGCGCGTGGTGGCCGGGGCTGGTGCTCCTTGGCGCAGCGGCCTTCCTCTGGCTGCTGGGTGCGATCTCGGGCCTGGACCTCGCGCGGCAGGCCGGGGCGGTCGCCATGCTGGGCGCCTGCGTGCCGTTGCTGCTGGGCGTGCGGGTCTCGGCCGGGCTGCTGTTCCCGCTGTGCTACCTCGTCTTCCTCGTCCCTGTGGGCGAGGAACTGGTGAAGGTGCTGCAGACGATCACCGCAGACATCACCATCGCGCTCACCCATCTCAGCGGCATTCCAGCGGTGATCGACGGCGTGTTCATCGACACCCCGGTGGGCCTGTTCGAAGTTGCAGAAGCCTGTTCCGGCGTGAAATTTTTGATCGCAATGGTCGCCTTCGGCGTGCTTTGCGCCAACGTGTGTTTCCTCAACTGGCGCCGCCGCGCAGCGATGCTCGCGGCCTGTGTGATCGTGCCGATCCTCGCCAACGGCGTGCGGGCCTGGGGCACGATCTACGCCGCACAGATATGGGGCGTCGAGGCGGCGGCAGGTTTCGACCACATCGTCTACGGCTGGTTCTTCTTCGCCATCGTGCTGGCCTTGGTGATCGCCGGCGCCTGGCGCTTCTTCGACCGGCCGATGAATGCGCCGATGATCGACGCCGACGCCATTGCCGGCAAGTCATGGCTTGGCCGGCTGGAGACGTTCGACATTTCGGGCAGGGCTGCCCTTGCCGGTATCGCGCTGGTCTTCGTCGCCGCATGGGGCTGGGCGCTGGTTGCCGATACGCTGGAAGCATCGATGCCGCCGCGTATCGACCTGCCCGAAGTCGCCGGCTGGACCCGCACCGACTACACCCCCGCGATCTGGTGGGAGCCCCGTGCAGAAGGCGCCTCGCACCGCCTGCTCGGCCGCTACCGCGACGGTGCGGGCCACAAGGTCGATGTCTTTGTCGCGCTCTACGCCAGCCAGGGCGAAGGGCGTGAGGCAGGCGGGTTTGGTCAGGGTGCGCTCATGCCGAAAAGCCCTTGGTCGTGGCAGTCGCCGGGCCCGGCTATGGCGGATTACATGGCCAGCGGCACCAGCGAGCGCCTGCTCGGCAACGGCCGGATAGAGCGCGTCGCAGTGACCTTGTATCGCACGGGTTCGCTGCTTTCTGGCAGCAATGCGCATCTCAAACTGGCAGTCATCCGCGACCACCTGCTGTTTCGCGTCCGGCCTACCGCAATGCTGATCCTTTCGGCGGAGGATGCGCCGCGCGGCGCGGCGCCGCAGTCCATTTCCGCCTTCCGCGCATCCACAGGGCCCCTTGGGCCATGGGTGGACCGCGTGATCCAGCTCAGGTAGCCAAGGCCCATGTGCGGTATCGCCGGTATTTATCATCTGGAAACGCCCAAGCCCGTCGATCCCGCCCGGATCGAGGCGATGTGCGATGCCATCGCGCACCGCGGTCCTGACGGGCAGGGGGTATGGACGGCGCCTGGCGTGGGCCTTGGCCACCGCCGTCTCTCGATCATCGACCTAGCCGGTTCTCCCCAGCCCATGGCTTCCCCGGATGGCCGCGCCATGCTGGTCTTCAACGGTGAGATCTACAACTACCGGGAACTGCGCCAGGAACTGAAGGCGGCCGGCGCCATCTTCCGCACCGATGGCGATAGCGAGGTCATCCTTGCAGCCTGGCAGCGCTGGGGGCCGGACTGTGTTTCGCACCTCAACGGCATGTTCGCTTTCGCGATCTACGATCTGGAGGCGCGCAGCCTGTTCCTCGCGCGGGACCGGCTCGGTGTGAAGCCGCTCTATTATGCGGCGCTGAGCGACGGCAGCCTGGCTTTCGGCTCGGAACTCAAGGCGCTGCTGGCCCACCCGTTGCTGCGGCGCGAGATCGACCCGCTGGCGATCGAGGATTACCTCACCTGGGGCTACGTTCCCGATAGCCGCGCGATCCTGAAAGGCGTGCACAAGCTGGCGGCGGGCCACTCGCTGCTGCTGCGTCACGGCAGTCCGCTGCCCCGCCCCAGCCAGTGGTGGGACGTCTCCTTCGCTGACCGCCGCAAGGGTAAGGCAGCCGATCTGGAAGCTGAACTCGTGCACCTGATGCAGCAGGCGGTATCCTCGCGCATGGTCGCCGACGTGCCGCTCGGCGCGTTCCTTTCGGGCGGGGTCGACAGTTCCAGTGTCGTCGCGCTGATGGCGGAAGCCAGCGGTCGGCCCGTGCGCACGTGTTCGATCGGCTTCGACGTGGCGGGTCTGGATGAGAGCGCCTACGCCTCGCAGATCGCGCGGCTTTTCGCTACCGACCATGCTTCGCGCAAGGTTTCGCCGGACGATTTCTCCGCGATCGACCAACTTGCCGGCATGTTCGACGAGCCTTTCGCAGATGCCTCCGCGCTGCCGACCTGGCGGGTATGTCAACTGGCGCGCGAGTCCGTGACTGTCGCGCTCTCTGGCGACGGTGCCGACGAGGCATTGGCCGGTTACCGCCGCCATGTTTTCCAGAGCGGTGAGGACCGGGTGAGGGCGCTTGTCCCGCAGGCCCTTCGTGGTCCAGTGTTCGGGACGCTTGGCGCGCTCTATCCCAAGGCCGACTGGGCGCCGCGTCCACTGCGTGCGAAATCGACGTTGCTTTCGCTGGCTGGCGATTCGGCGCAGGGGTATGCCCGGTCGATGGCCTTCGCGCCGCCGGAAGTGCGGGACGGGCTTTATTCGGATGAATTTTGCCGCCTGCGCGGCGATTACCGCGCTGAGGACCCCGTGCTGGAACTGATGCGCGGTGCGCCGGCACGTTCGGGGCTAGATCAGGCGCAATATGCAGACCTCAAGGCCTGGCTACCGGGCGATATCCTCACCAAGGTTGATCGCACGAGCATGGCGGTGAGCCTGGAAGCACGCGAACCGCTGCTTGACTACCGGCTGATCGAATTCGCCGCGAGCCTGCCCGAATCGATGCGGGTGCGAGGCGGGCAGGGCAAGTGGCTGATGAAAAAGGCGATGCGCCGCTACTTGCCGGACGACATCCTCTATCGGCCGAAGCAGGGTTTCGTGACCCCGATCGCGCAGTGGTTTCGCGGCCCACTGGCCGAAACCGCGCGCGAAATCGCAGGGGGCGCAGCGCTGGCCCGCACCGGCTGGTTCGATACCCGGCGCCTTTCAGGTCTGGTCGATAGCCATGTTGCAGGCACTGCCGACAACTCGCGTCTGCTGTGGCAACTGCTGATGCTTGACAAGGCATTTACCGGTCTCGGTATGGGATAATGCAGCACGCGGCGCCCTGATATCGGGGGGCATCGCTTTTCGCCGGCGCGGCCGGATTAACTAAACCGATTCTTAGGACCTTTGCGGTAGTCCGGCATGAGCGAAGCGCCATTGCGGGACGTCAATGAACATAATCGGTCGCCATTGCCAGAATTCAAAGCGGAAGATTTTCGCGGCGATGACGCTTGTTCTGCATTCTGTTGGCACCGGTCAGGGGCGTGGATCATGATCGAACCCTTTCGCCGCATACATGCTTTCTGGAAAAACCCTCGCGCCCGGATCGTTTTCTGGGCAGCGTTCACGGGTCTGGCCGTAGGCATCAGCGGGATAGGTTTGCCGGCTGAGGATTACCTCCGCAACTGGCGCTGGATGTCGCGTACCGAACCCTCCAGCGGCACTATCGTCATGGTCGAGCAAGATCAGCAAACGCTGACCAACTTGGGTGCCAACGATGTCACTCACGGTAACGACGCCGATATCATCGATCATTTGTTTGCTGGCGGTGCCAAGCGGATATTTTTCGATCGTTCGTTCTCGGCGCCCGGTTCCAACGACGACGATGCCAAATTCATCGCGGCACTAAAGGCGAATCAGGGCAAGGTCGTTTTGGGCGCGACCGTGGGAGGCAGCGGGCCTTTAGGTAATTACGCTGGACGCGTCCCTCTGGAGGCATATCGCGAACATGCTGGTGTTGCATCACTTCTGGTGCGGCACAGGCCGTTGAATATGAATGTCCAGATTCCTTTTTCTTCGGGTAGCCCTGTAGGCAAGATCCCCTCGATTGCGGCAGCGATTGCCGGCGTGGATGCCGACCCGGACAAGTTGTTTTTTCCTGACTTTGCGATAACGACCGGCTCGTTTCGGACGCTCAGCTACTACGATGTGATGCGCGGGAATTTCGATCCTGCGATCGTGCGCGGCAAAGATATCCTGGTCGTCCCGTCAGCTCTCATTTTCAACGATATTCACTCGATACCCGGTCAGAATATAAACGCGCCCGGCGGATATTTTCATGCCATCGGCGCAGAAACCCTGAAGCGCGGGATGCCCAAGGAATATGGCTGGCTTCCAGCCTTTATCCTTGTGCTGGTTCTCATCGTGACGGCTTTCGGGCGCGGGCGTGTGCTGGATGTTTATCGCTTTTCGGGGCTCGCCGCAGTTCTCGGCGCGGCGCCGTTCGTGTTGGACTATGCCGGCATTCAAATCGAGGTTATCCCGGCGTTCAGCGTCGCTCTCGTTGCGGTGATCCGCATGCGCAACCTCGACCGTGTCGAGGAGGCTGGCGAAACCAATACCGGCTCCGGCCTGCCCAGCGTCCAGGCGCTTCGCAATTCCGCCGACGTGTCGACGCGTATCCTCGTGGCCCTGAAGATCCGCAACTACGGCGCGATCATCGGTAGCTTCGCCGAACATGTCGAGGCGCAGCTCGCCAAGGAGATCGTCCGCCGTATCCGCATCAGCGATGAGAACGTCCTGATCTACCACGAAGGCGGCATGTTCGTCTGGCTTTCGTCTATCCGCAGTTCGTTCGACTTGTTCGAGAATCTGGAAGGCCTGCACCGGATCGTCCAGAACGGTATCCAGGTCGGCGGCATCGATGTGGACCTCTCTTTCAACTGCGGCGTCGATTCCGAGTTCGGCAGGGCCCTGTCCGGCCGTGTTGCCAGTGCGATGCAGGCGGCCGAAGAGGCAGTGCGTAATGACGAACTGGTCTACCAGCACGAAGCGGGCAAGCACGAGGCGCAGTGGGAAATCTCGCTGCTGACCTCGCTTGACCGGGCTATCGACAACGGCGAAGTCTGGGTGGCCTATCAGCCGAAGCTGGAACTGAAATCCAACCGCATCTGCGGCGCCGAGGCGCTGGTCCGCTGGACGCATCCCGAGCGAGGCCCGATCGGTCCTGATAAATTTATCCGGATTGCCGAGGAATTCCACCGCATCGAACGGATCACGCGCTTCGTCATCAATGATGCTGTGCGGGTGGCCGTTGAGCTGGAGCGTAGTGGGTACGAACTGACCATGTCGGTCAATATCTCGGCGCAGCTCCTGCGTAACCCTGGCCTTCCGGGCATGATCTCGGAAATTCTGGCCTTGCACGGTCTGTCACCCAATCGCCTCATTCTGGAGATCACGGAAACCGATCGCCTCGATCGCAGCTCGCGCACTTTCCAGATGCTGCAGCGCCTCGTCCAGTCGGGCCTCCGACTGTCGATCGACGATTTCGGCACCGGCAATGCGACGATTGATTATCTGCGATATCTGCCGGCCAGCGAGGTCAAGATCGACAAGACGTTCGTGTCCTTGATGGAAGGCCGCAAGGATGATCTGTTGCTGGTGCAGTCGATCATCGAAATGGCCCACTCGCTTGACCGGGTCGTCGTCGCTGAAGGGGTGGAGACCGCCAAGGTTCTCGAGATGCTCACGGGCATGGGATGTGATCTGGTGCAGGGCTACTATGTCAGCCGTCCCGTCCCATTCCGGGATTTCCTCGACTTCGTATCAGGCAGGAGAGCGCGTCTGATTGGTTAAAAATTCCTTGATGCTTCGTTAACCTCTTGTTATCCATTTGATCGGCCGCAGTGATGCGGTCGTTCACATGGGGAATGACGATGAACAAGGAACTTTGGGGCGGTGGTTGGTGGGGCGGCTCTCTCTAATAGAGAGGCTACCTGCTAGAGCCCGCTTCAACAGAACGGGCTGCTGCTAAGAAAAAGAAGCGCTTTCCAGAAGAACTCCTGTCTTTTGGAAAGCGCTTTTTCTTTGTCTTTCGAAGATGTGTTTGGCGCTTGTTTAAAGCATAAATCGCCACCACGCCGCCGTAATTGCCGGGCGAGCATTAATTTCTTCAGTAAGCTGAAATTTGAGCAAGCAAGAATGCTCAGTCGCACAACGGCGAATCGCATCCCGATTCGGGATGCGTTAACGAACTTCAGTCTTCGCCGTGTCCCAGAGCGAGATAATCTGCGCTCTGCATTTCGTTAAGACGGCTGACGGTGCGCTCGAATTCGAAGCGGCCAGTCCCGGCCTGGTAAAGATCTTCAGGGGCCGCATCGGCCGCTGCGATCAGCTTGACCTTATGTTCGTAAAGCGCATCGATGAGCGTAACGAAGCGCGCAGCCTCGTTGCGGCGATCGGGACCCATCTTCGGAATGCCAACGAGAATCACCGTGTGATAGGCGCGTGCGATGGCCAGGTAGTCTGCCGCGCCGCGTGCTTCTCCGCATAGACGCTTGAAGCTGAAAACGCCCACGCCCTTGAGGCTTTTGGGCACATGGAGCATACGGCCGCCGCCGACGTCGATATCGGCGGAGGGGACATGCTCGCTATCCTCGGGCGGATAGTCGGTGAGGCGATAGAACGCTTCACGGACCTGCTCGGTGGCTTCTTCGCCCAATGGGGTATGCCAAGTGGCCATGCCGCCAAGACGCTGCATCCGGTAATCGGTCGGTCCGTTTAGCGTCAGGACGTCCAGTTCCTGCTCGATCAGGCCGATGAAGGGCAGGAAATGCTCGCGGTTCAGCCCGTCCTTGTAGAGGTGGGAGGGAGCGCGGTTCGATGTCGTCACGATCGTCACGCCTTCGTTCACGATAAGATATGTGAACAGGCGGCTCATGATCATTGCGTCGGCTGAGTTGTTGACGACCATCTCGTCGAAGGCGAGGCAACGCGTGCCTCGGGCAATGGTGGCGGCGACCGGCGGGATGGGGTCGCCGGTTTCTTTTTTGCGCTCGTCGCGCAGCAGCGCGTGAACTTCGAGCATGAAGGCGTGGAAGTGGATGCGCTTCTTGCCGGGCATGTCGAGCGTCTGGACGAACAGGTCCATCAGCATGGACTTGCCGCGCCCGACGCCGCCCCACATGTAAACACCGCGCGGCGGGGCGGGCTTCTTGCCCAGCAGCTTGCCGAGCAATCCGGTAGAGGCCTGGGCCTTGTAAAGATCGCGCTGGAGGCGGCTGAGCCGCTCGGCAGCCGCGGCCTGCTCAGGGTCCGAGCGTAGTTCGCCGGTCGCGACCAGCGCCTCGTATCGCTCGAGCATCGCGGTCATTGTGCGGAAACCTTGCCGACGCTGGGCTTGCGCAGGGTGCCTACGAAGCTGGCCACCAGATGGTCGCCTTGCTCTACGGTGCCGCGCATGAAGACGAGGCGGCGGGTTTCCTTCACCACTTCGGAAATTACGTCGAGTGGCTGCCCGATACGGCCTGCGCCGATGAACTGGTTATGGAGGTCAAGCGTGACCGAGCCGGCGGCGTCCGCGCCCAGAACCGTGAATATCGATGCGAACATGGCGACGTCGATCAGGGCGAGGGTCACCCCGCCGTGGACGTTGTCATGCACGTTGCTGTGGTGGCTTTCCACGTCGACGAGCCGCAGCCTCGCGCTTTTCTCACCTTCACGGCGGATAAGCATCCGGCCCAAGCCATGCGTATTGAAACGCGTGCCTTCGTTGAGCCGCCACGAATGCCAGCCCGGAAACTCCGGGTCCGGCTCGTGGATGAATGTGCCGCCTTGCGCCACGGGCAGGTTCGCTTCCGAACCAATCCTGACTTAGACTTGGCGCTCGGCCTGCATCTTCTTGATCTCGGCGATGGCGCGTGCGGGCGAGAGCCCCTTGGGGCACACGTTGGCGCAATTCATGATCGTGTGGCAGCGGTAGAGGCGGAACGGATCTTCCAGCTCGTCAAGCCGCTCGCCGGTCATCTCGTCACGGCTGTCTGCGAGCCAGCGATAGGCCTGTAGCAGGATTGCCGGGCCGAGGAACTTGTCGGAGTTCCACCAGTAGCTCGGGCACGAGGTGGAGCAGCAGGCGCACAGGATGCACTCATACAGGCCATCCAGCTTCTCGCGCTGCTCGGGGCTCTGGAGGCGTTCCTTGCCCGAAGGTGTGGTCGAGACAGTCTGCAGCCACGGGCGGATCGACGCGTACTGCGCGTAGAAGTGCGTGAAATCGGGAACGAGGTCCTTGATCACATCCATGTGCGGCAGCGGGGTGATACGGATGTCACCCTTGAGATCCTCTATCGCGGTCGTGCAGGCGAGGCCGTTGGCTCCGTTCATGTTCATCGCACATGAACCGCAGATGCCCTCGCGGCAGGAGCGGCGGAAGGTCAACGAGGGGTCGGCCTCGCTCTTCATCTTGATGAGCGCGTCGAGGACCATCGGGCCGCAATTGTCGAGGTCGATCTCGAACGTGTCGTAGCGCGGGTTCTCACCCGAATCCGGGTCGTAGCGGTATACGGTGAACTTCTTCACCTTGGTGGCGCCCTCGGCCTTGTGGACTTTGCCCTGCTTCTTGATCTTGCTGTTGGCCGGGAGGGTGAAGGTCGCCATGAAGAATCCCCGTGATCTTGCACTGCGGCATGAACCGCGACTGATGTCCCCCCTCTAGCGATTCGTCGGCGCAGGGCAAGGGGTGACAATAGCGAGGTTTTCCCGGCCCGCCCCGGCAGATGCGCCTCAGGTCGTTGTCGGCTTTGCCGATTTGCACCTGCTGAGCAGACCGTACCAATGGCAATGAGGGGTCTCTAATGCGGCGTAAGGCTAAAGAAAAACAAGTAAAATGCTGTTATTAAATGATAAAATTGCGTTCTTTGAATTATTGTAGTCGGATTTGACGAAGGTATCCAACGCTATCGTCGGTTCCTTCCTCTTCGTGGGAAACGCGGTTGTCCCTCAATTCAGGCGCACTGCGCATTGCGCGGTTCGCAAGTGGATAAATACGAGAATGTCGGAATCGGTCGAAATTTTATCGGCTCGTTTCGGATGGGAAAGCAGGTCCCGATGCTCCTGAGCGCGTGCAGCAATAAATGCTATTGAGTGTCAACCGCAGATTAACTGAGGGCGGCGTTTGATCCATTCGCGTTCAGCGCCATCGAGCAAAGATAGTCCGCAAAACCGCATTCAATTCTTCAGGCAATGCACGGCCAGATCGGCAAGTGCAGGCCGATACCGCGCCTGCGATGCGGATGCGCGGCAAACGCCTTGTGGGGTCATGCGCAGGGTGCTTGTACTTTGTGCAAGAAGGCAAACCCGGGAGTATGTGATGAGTGAATGGCGAGGACGAACTGCGGTTATTACCGGCGGTGGCAGGGGTTTTGGCAAGGCTTTCGGCGTAGCGCTGGCGCTGCAGGGCGCGCATGTCGTTTTGGTGGATATCGACGGCGAACAAGCGGAAGCCGCCGCGCGGGATATCCAGAATCGAGGCGGTTCGGCGCTGGGGATGGGCGGGGATGTCACCAATGAAGGCCGCATGGCAGAAGTCATGGCGCAGGCGGCGCAGGCTAATGGCGGCATCGATCTGCTGGTAAACAATGCGGGCCTCCATTCGAACGAATATGGCCAGCCGATCCTCAAATTCGGCCTGGCCAAGGTACGCCGTCTGTTCGACGTGAACGTGATCGGGGTGGTGTGCTGTACTCTGGCCGCTCATCCGCACATGAGAGGCAGGGTGGGTGCTTCGGTCGTCAATATATCTTCCAGCGCTGCGCACTTGGGTGGCTCGCCTTATGGCGATAGCAAGCTCGCCGTCGCTGGACTGACGATCACGTTCGCACGCGAACTGGGACCGGACGGCATTCGAGTGAATGCGATCTCGCCGGGCCTTATTCTTACCGAGACGATCCGCAGCGAACTGCCCGAGGCGACTAAACAGCGCGTTCAGGCGATGCAGATGATATCCGGCGACGGACAGGAAGACGATATCGTCGAGGCTCTGCTTTACCTAGCCTCCGGCAAAGCGCGTTTCGTAACCGGCGAAACACTGCGGGTTACCGGCGGCATGGCCGCGGGGGTATAAACGGGAAGGCTACTGCCCAAAACGACAAACGCCGCGCGTGATCCGAAGATCGCGCGCGGCGCCTGACTTGTTTTCAGCTTCGATCAGGTGCCGAAGGTACGCTGCCACCAGCCGCGACGCGGCGAGCCGGATGCATCGCCCTCATCGCCGGAAGCGTCATCGCCTGCCGTTTCGGGCTCTGCTGCGGCCGGTTCGGCGGCTGCGACAGCTGCTTCGCCCGGAGCGGCGGAAGCCTCGGCCTTCTTGCGGCGCGGCGCGCGCTTTGGCTTGGCAGACGCTTCTTCCGCAGCCGGCTCGGCGACTACTTCGGCCGGAGCTTCGGCAGCGACGTCAGCCTTTTTGCGACGCGATGCGCGCTTGGGCTTGGCGGGCGCTTCTTCCGCAGCCGGCTCGGCGACAACTTCGGCCGGAGCCTCGGCAGCGACGTCAGCCTTTTTGCGGCGCGGTGCGCGCTTGGGCTTGGCGGGAGCTTCCTCGGCGACCGGTTCAGCGGCCACTTCAGCGGGAGCCTCTACCACGGCTTCGGCTACGTCCGCCTTCTTGCGGCGAGGCGCGCGCTTGGGCTTGGCGGGCGTTTCCTCGGCGACCGGCTCGGCCGGTGCTTCGGGTTCGTTAACCGTTTCTGCGATCGGAGCAGGTGCGGCGTCCTCGGCAATGTCTTCGCGGGCTTCTTCGCCCTCGAAGCCTTCACCGTTCTCGGAGCCATTCTCAGCTTCACCGTCACGGCGACCACGACGGCGACGACCACCACGGCGGCGACGCTTCTTGGGTGCTTCGCTGCCGTCGGTATCGGCGTAGCTGGTTTCGCTTTCGCCTTCGTCCTCAGCAACTTCGGCTTCGGTTTCGGCGGTATCGCCTTCGACCTCAGCTTCGGTTTCGCTGACTTCGGCGCCGTTCTCGTCAGTGCGATCGCGGTTGCGGCCACGGCGGCGCTTGCGACGCTTGCGGCCACGGCCGCCTTCGCCTTCATCGCCATCGGCGCGTTCAGCCCGTTCGCTGCGCTCACGCGGTGCAGCTTCCTCGCGCTCGACTTCTTCCTCTTCCTCTTCTTCCTCGATCACGAAGTCGTCTTCGACGTCATCGGCGATCGGGTCGAAGCGAGGCACGAACTCATTGCGCGGGCCGGAGGAGACGACGCGCATCTTCGCGCCTTCGTTCTCACCCTCGGGGATCACTTCGACGGTGACGCCGTAGCGCTCCTCGATGTCGGCCAGGTCAGCGCGCTTGGCGTTGAGCATGTAGACCGCCGCCTCGGTGGACGCGAACAGCGAGACCACGACGCCCTTGCCCTTGGCCGCTTCGTCTTCGATGAAGCGCAGCGCCGAAAGGCCGGCAGAGCTGGCGGTGCGGACGAGGCCGGTGCCGTCGCAGTGCGGGCACGAACGCGTCGTAGCTTCCAGCACGCCGGTGCGCAGGCGCTGGCGGCTCATCTCCATCAGGCCGAAGCTGGAGATGCGGCCAACCTGGATGCGGGCACGGTCGTTCTTGAGCGAGTCCTTGACGGCCTTCTCGACCTTGCGGACGTTCGAGCCGTATTCCATGTCGATGAAGTCGATCACGACCAGGCCCGCCATGTCGCGCAGGCGCAACTGGCGCGCGATTTCCTGCGCGGCTTCAAGGTTGGTGGCGACCGCCGTCTGCTCGATCCCGTGCTCCTTGGTGGCGCGGCCCGAGTTGATGTCGATCGAGACGAGCGCCTCGGTCGGGTTGATGACGATGTAGCCGCCCGAACGCAGCTGTACGACGGGATCGTACATCGCGGTCAGCTGGTCTTCCGCGCCGAAGCGCTGGAACAGCGGCACCGGGTCGGAATAAGGCTTAACCTTGGGCGCGTGGCTGGGCATCAGGAGCTTCATGAAGTCCTTCGCCGCGCGGAAGCCTTCCTCGCCCTCGACTACTACTTCCTCGATGTCGCGGTTGTAGATGTCGCGGATGGCGCGCTTGATGAGATCGCTGTCAGAGTGGATGAGCGTCGGCGCTTCCGAGCCGAGCGTCACTTCGCGCAGGTCGTCCCACAGCCGGGCGAGATAGTCGAAGTCGCGCTTGATCTCGGTCTTGGTGCGCTGGAGGCCAGCGGTGCGCACGATGCAGCCCATCGAACGCGGAAGCTGCATTTCCGAAATAATCGACTTGAGGCGCTTGCGGTCGGATGCCGAGCTGATCTTGCGGCTGATACCGCCGCCATGGCTCGAGTTCGGCATGAGCACGCAGTAACGGCCAGCAAGGCTGAGGTACGTGGTCAGCGCTGCGCCCTTGTTGCCGCGCTCTTCCTTCACCACCTGCACCAGCAGCACCTGGCGGCGGTGGATGACGTCCTGGATCTTGTAGCGGCGGCGCAGCGCCATGCGCTTGGCGCGCAGATCGTCAGCTTCCTTCGAGCGGCCCGAGGGGCGGCCCTGGCGGCGGCGTCCGCGGCCACGCCGGTTAGACGAATCGCTGCCTTCGCCTTCTTCGTCGCCGTGCTCGCCTTCTTCACCATCGTGGAACTGGCCCTCGACGGAGCCGTCCTCGATCGTGGCGACATGGTCCTTCTCGGACGTGTCGACTTCGGTCAGGCCGCCTTCGTCGTCGCCGTAATCTTCGTCCTCGTCGTCGCCTTCGCTGGCGCGCAGGGCGGCTTCTTCTTCGGCATGTGCGGCTTCTTCAGCCAGCAGGGCCTCGCGATCCTCTTTGGGGATCTGGTAGTAATCAGGGTGGATTTCGCTGAAGGCAAGGAAGCCGTGGCGGTTGCCGCCGAAATCCACGAACGCCGCCTGAAGCGAAGGCTCCACGCGGGTGACCTTCGCCAGGTAGATGTTACCCTTTATCTGCTTGCGTTCAGTCGATTCGAAATCGAATTCTTCAATCCGATTGCCCTTGAGTACCGCCACCCGCGTTTCTTCCGGGTGGCGCGCATCGATAAGCATGCGCGTTGCCATTTGATATTCTCCGTGCGCGTCCGCGCCCGGCCGGATCAGCCAGGGGGACGCGATTTTGTTCGATGTGTTCGGATGTGCCCTGCAATCCGGCGTCATGCATCTCAGGGGCCCGGCCGTGTGCGGCGGGGCCCGTCATTGTGCGTGCCGGGTGAAGGGCGAGTTCGTGCGTTTGCACCTGCCGCTTTGCGAGCGGCGGGAAGTCGAGGCAATCCAGCGCCTCGTGCGCGGCGAATTTATGGGCCGTCTTGAAGGCGGCGTGTGCATCCGTAGCCTTGTAGGCCACGGGGGGGGCGACCACTGCGTGAGCGGTGCGTGTGTCTGCGAGCGCGAGATAGCGGGGCGCGAAGAAAAGCGCGGAAAATTGCGACCACGCCGCCCACGCCCTTTCGGGCGTCAGCTGGCAAGGCGGCAATTGGCTTCTCATGGCTCGCTTCAACCTGTGAGGTTTTCCGAAAAAGGATTTTCCGGTTCCCTGGGCCGGGGCTGTATGGCTGTGCCGGTCCCGCCCGGCGCCATATGGTAATGGTGTTCCCGGATTGCGAGGACCGAAAGCATCGTGGCCCCGGTCATATGGGCGTAGCATCCATGGCCGGGGACGGCAAGTTCCTTGGCCTGCTTGGCTTTATACTAAAGGCGGCTGACCGGCTCTCGTGCAGAAATCCGTGGGAAAGCCCTAGTGCACTGGATTGCGGGGGCGCCGAAGTGGACTTAGTCAGAGCGGCAATGTCGCGCACCTTGCAGCTGATCCTGTTCCTTTCGACGTCGCTGGCGCTGCTGGTTGCCGCCGTCGTTTTCAGCGGAACGTTCGCTGCGCGCGCCGATGCTTACGATTATGTCGTGCGCTTCGATCTGCCCAGCGCGGACACGCCGGTGGGGCTGCCGCGCGTCGATGGGCCGCCCGATGCCAGTCGGCCGCTGATCGTGATCGACCCCGGGCACGGCGGTTTCGACCCCGGCGCCGGGCAGGGCGCGCTCAAGGAAAAGGCGGTGGCCTTGCAGGTCGCCCTGGCCCTGCGCGACAAATTGCTGGCGGGCGGCGGCTTGCGGGTGGCGCTGACCCGTGACACCGACCGTTTCATCTCTCTAGCCGATCGCCCGGACATTGCCCGGCGCCTGAACGCCGACCTATTCGTGTCGATCCACGCCGATAGCGCCGAAAGCGATTCGGCGCGCGGGGCCAGCGTTTATGTGCTCTCCGAAAAAGGGTCGAGCGATGCCGCGCAGCGCTTCGCCGATCGCGAAAACGGCGCTGACCGCGTCAATGGCGTGGCGCTTTCGAAGACCAGCGCCACGGTGGGCGCGATCCTGCTCGACCTGTCGCAGCGCGGCGCGCAGGCAGGCTCGGCGCAGGCTGCCGGCCTGCTGCTGCGCGAACTGGGCGACAGAGGCATGGGTCTGCACCGCGAACACCCGGAAACGGCAGGGCTCGCGGTGCTGAAGTCGCCGGACATTCCCTCGATCCTGTTCGAAACCGGCTACATCAACAACCCGCAGGATGCCCAGGTGCTTGGCTCGCGCAGCGGCCAGCAGGCGCTGGCAGAGGCCGGAGCAAAGGCAATCCGGGCCTATTTCGCACGGAAACTGGGGGCATAGTCCTTGAGCGGAAGATCGGACATTCATCGCAACCTCTCTGGCCTTGCGCGAAAAGGGCGTGCTAGAGGACCGGCGCAATGACCGACGCGAATAATCCCGGCGAGCAGCCGTCCGAAGACGCGAGCTTCCGCATCCGCCGCGAGGCTTCCGGCGGTTTTGCCGCGATTGGAAGGCAGTGGCGGCAGCGCAAGTGGCTGCGGCGTTTCAGCTACCTGTGTCTGGCGGGCCTTGTCGGCCTCGCCGGTTTCTGGATCGTGCTGACGCGTGACATGCCGGATGCGAACAAGCTGCTCGAATATCAGCCGCCGTTGCCGACGATGGTGCGCGGGATGGACGGCGAGATCGTCTATTCCTACGCCCGCGAGCGGCGCGTGCAGCTGCGTTTCGTCGATTTTCCGAAATCGATGGTGAATGCTTTTCTTTCGGCCGAGGACCGGACTTTCTGGACTCACGGCGGCGTCGATATTGGCGGTCTCGCCGGTGCGGTGGTTGACTATGCCGCCAAGTTCGGCACTGGCGCGCGCGCCAAGGGCGGTTCGACCATCACCCAGCAGGTCGCCAAGAACATCCTTATCGGCGACGAGTATTCGGTTACCCGCAAGCTCAAGGAAATGGTCCTCGCGCGCCGCATCGAAGGTGTGCTGACCAAGCAACAGATCCTTGAACTCTACCTCAACGAAATTCCGCTCGGCCGTCGTTCATTCGGCGTGCAGGCTGCATCACGCGCCTATTTCGACCGCGATGTGGAGGACCTGACGCTCAGCCAGAGCGCGTTCCTCGCCATTCTGCCGCGCGCTCCCGAAGTTTACGGGCGCAAGAAGAACGAAGACCGGGCGATCGAGCGCCGTAACTGGGTGCTTGACCAGATGGTCCGCAACGGCTGGGCGACCCCGCAAGCGGCCGCTGCCGCCAAGGCGGAGCCGCTTGGCCTCGTGACTCAACGCGGCAGCGACTTCGATCCCGCCAATGGCTACTTCGTCGAGGAAGTGCGCCGCCGCCTGATCGACAAGTACGGCGAGAAGGCGGAGGACGGCCCGAACAGCGTTTACGCCGGTGGCCTGTGGGTGCGTACCTCGCTCGATTCCGAAATGCAGAAGGCGGTGCGCGAAGCACTGCGCGGAGGATTGCTGCGCTATCATGGCAACCGTGGCTGGGCAGGGCCGATCGCCCATCTCAATGATCTCGAAAACTGGCAGTCGCAGCTGGTCGTCGCCAACAAGACGATGGACTACAAGGACTGGCGCATCGGCGTCATCCTCGATGGTTCTTCGACCGACGGAGGTTCGGGCCGGATCGGGTTCTCCGATGGCAACATCGCGACGCTGACCGGCGTTCCGGCGCGGGCCAAGGCAGGCGATCTGGTTGCCGCTGCGCCGGTGACGGCGGGGAGCTGGGCGCTGCGCGCGATCCCCGAGGTTTCCGGCGGCATGGTCATCGAGGAACCTGCCAGCGGGCGCATCGTCGCCATGCAGGGCGGTTTCGATGCCGGCATCGATTCGTTCAACCGCGCCGTCCAGGCCGAACGTCAGCCAGGCTCGACGATCAAGCCCTTCGTCTACGCGACCGCGCTCCAGAACGGCATGACCCCGGCGACCCAGGTGCTCGACGGTACGTTCTGCGTGTTCCAGGGCGCAAATCTCGGCAACAAGTGCTTCAAGAACTTCGGCGGGGAGGGCGGCGCAGGCAGCCACACCATGCGCTGGGGCCTGGAACAGTCGCGCAACCTGATGACCGTGCGCATCGCCAACGATACGGGCATGGCGCGCGTTACCCGCACGTTCCACAATGTGGGTATCGGCGATTACCAGAACTACCTCTCGTTCGCGCTGGGCGCGGGCGAGACTACCGTGGCGCGCATGATCAACGCATATGCCGCGCTGGCCAACAACGGCGTGCAGTTCTCGGGCTCGGTCATCGATTATGTCCAGAACCGCAGCGGCAAGGTGATCTGGCGCGCGGACAAGAGCCGCTGCGACACCTGCAACATGTCCCAGTGGGATGGCAAACCGATGCCGCGGATCGCGCGCAAGGGTAAGCAGGTGCTCGACGCCGACACCGCCTACCAGGTCGTCCACATGCTGGAGGGCGTGGTTCAGCGCGGCACCGCTGTGCGTCTGCGCGACCTTAAGCTGCCGCTGTTCGGCAAGACGGGTACAACCAACGGTCCGACCGACGTGTGGTTCATGGGCGGCAACCAGGACTATGTGGGCGGCGTCTATATGGGATACGATGCACCTCGCTCGCTGGGCGGTTATGCTCAGGGTGGCCGCATCGCTGCGCCGATCTTCAAGGACGTAGTGGAAGCCACCCGTAACCGTTGGGGGCAGCAGCCGTTCGTCGCTCCTTCGGGCATCCGCATGGTTCGCATCGATCGTGTGACCGGCAAGCGGGTCATGGGCGTTGAGCCCGGCGACGATCCGAAGGCTGCCGTAATCTGGGAAGCCTTCAAGCCGGACACGGAACCGCGCCAGTACACTGCCGAGGACGAATTCAGCCGCCGCCGCGACGCGCTGGTATCCCAGATCCGGGGCGCGCGGGATGCGCGCGCCGCAGCAGAGGCCAATGCCTCTGGCGACGCCGGGAACTTTGCGGAGCAGCAGGGCGGCGTATACTGATCCCTTCAGGGGCGGCCACGGGTAAGGCGGATAAGGCGCCTGTTCAGCGCCCCTGAACTTTTTTCCGAGAATCAGCATGGCTTGCTCCTGTCGGCGCGGCGGGGCGATGCTTGTGGTGGTTGGACAGCTGACGCTTGCAACCTCGGGATGGCTGGCGAATGCTGGCCTGCGAAAGCAACCGGGGAAGATGTCCATGAAGATGAAACTTGTCGCGCTCACCCGCCCGCTGCCTGGCCGCGAGGCGGAATATCACGAGTGGTACAACACCACCCACTTGCCTGAACTGGTGAACAAGTTCGGCATGGCAGGCGCCCAGCGCTACAAGCTTGCCGCCAGGCTGATGGGCAGCGACGAGAACGAATTCCTCGCGATTTACGATATCGAAGCGGACGATCCGATGGCGTTCCTGGGTGCAATGGGCGCCGCGTCGAAAAGTGGTGAACTGACGCAGAGTGACGCGCAGGACTTCGGCACCTGCTATACCGCGCTGTTCACCGAACATGGCGAGCGGGTCGTGCCGCAAGGCTAAAGCCGGTATTCCAGAACAGTGAAAGGCCCCTCCTTTCCGGGGCCTTTTCGCGTGACCGCCCGAGGCTCCTGTAGCGAACCAACGATAACGCCCGGGCGGTCCACCCGCTCTTGCATCGGGGGGCGTGACTGAACCAATGTTCAGTGTGTTCAGCAGCCCAAGCTTCAGCAGCCCAAGCTGTTCGAGAGAGGACTCATGAGCCAGACGCCAGAAAACAGGGCATCGCCTGATGCCGCCACGCAGCTCGATATCTACCGCCGCATGGTGCGTATCGAGCGGAACGACGAATTCACCCGGACCCAGATCCGCCGTGGGCGCATCACCGCGCCCTACTATTCGGCGCGCGGGCAGGAAGTGATCCCGTCCACCCTGTCGAACCTGATGACCGACGATGACGTGATCTGCACGATCTACCGCGGCATTCACGACATGGTCGCCAAGGGCATGCCGCTGCGTCCGCTCTGGGCCGAGATTTGCGGCCGCATCGACGGCACTTGCAAGGGCAAGGGCGGCCCGATGCACCTCACGCACCCCGAAACGGGCGTTATGGTGACGACGGGCATCGTCGGCTCCTCGATGCCGATCGCCAATGGCTTCGCCTGGGCCTCGCTGCTCGACGGGTCGAAGCGCGTGACGATCGCCTACTTCGGCGACGGCGCCAGCAATATCGGCGCCTTCCACGAGTCGCTGAACCTCGCCTCGGTGTGGAAGTTGCCAGTGATCTTCGTGTGCTCGAACAACGGTTTTGCCGAACACACTCGCTACGAGAACGGCACCTCGGTGGACTTCATCTCCAAGCGTGCGATCGGCTATGGGATGCCCGGCTACACCGTCGACGGCAACGATCCCTTCGACATGTACGCGCATGCCCACGCTGCTATCGAGCGGGCGCGTGCCGGCGAAGGACCGACCCTGTTGGAGTGCAAGACCTTCCGCTTCATGGGGCACGTCTTCGGCGACAACGACGCCTACATGACCAAGGAAGAGAAGGCCGAGGCGCTTGCCAAGGATCCGCTGGTCCTGTTCCGCCAGTTGCTGCTCGACACCGGCGTCGCCACCGAGGCGCAGCTGGAAGAGATGAAGGCGGGCATCGAGGCCGAAGTCCAGGACGCCATCGATTTCGCGTTCGAGAGTGGATACGCGTCGGTGGACGAATTGCGCCGCGACGTCTTTGCCGAGGAGATTCCGGCATGAGCGCCGATACCGCAGAAGCAACCCCGGCCCAGGCCGGCGAAATGCTCAAGATGACCGGCCAGGCGGCAATCACGGCCGCGCTGTTCCAGGCCATGGAAGAAGACTCCAAAGTCCTCGTCTTCGGCGAGGACGTGGCCGACCGCGAAGGCGGCGGCGTGATGGGCACCACGCGCGGCCTCTCGACCAAGTTCGGTGATCTGCGCGTGCGCTCCACTCCGATTGCCGAGCAGTCGATCATGGGTGCCGCCGTGGGCGCGGCGATGGCCGGCTACAAGCCGGTGGCCGAGATCATGCTGATGAACTTCATCACCGTGGCCATGGACATGATCGTCAACCACGCGGCCAAGCTGCGCTTCATGTCGGGCGGGCAGAGCACCGTCCCGCTGGTGATCCGTACGCTGACGGGCGCGGGCTGGCAGACTGCCGGGCAGCACTCGGACCATTACGAGGGCTGGTTCGCCCACACCGCCGGGATCAAGGTGGTCACTCCGGCTACTCCGGCGGACTACAAGGGCCTGCTGCTTTCGGCGATCCAGGACCCCGATCCGGTGCTTTTCATCGAGAACAGCCGCACTCTGTTCGTGCCTGGCGACGTGGCTGCCGATCAGGGACCGATCCCGCTCGGCAAGGCGCGGGTGGCGCGCGAGGGCACGCATATCTCGCTCATCACTTATTCGGGCATGGTCGCCAATTGCCTTGCCGCTGCCGATGAACTGTCACAGCAGGGCATTTCCGCTGAAGTGATTGACCTGCGCACGGTGTCGCCGTGGGACAAGGACGCCGTCCTTGCCTCCGCCGACAAGACGGGCCGTGCGATCGTCGTCCATGAGGCGGTGCGCCACTTCGGTCCGGGCGGCGAGATCGCGTCGACCATCCAGGAAGAGCTCTTCCGCAAGCTGAAGGCCCCGGTGCGGCGCCTGGGCGCGCCTTATAGCGCGGTGCCTTTCGCGAAAGTGCTGGAGGACGCCTTCCTCGTGCAGCCGGCCGATATTGCCGCTGCCGCCAAGGTGCTTTGCGAATACGACTGATATGAAACCCCTCTCCCGCCGCAGCGGGGGAGGGGTTCGTGCTATTCCTCAGGTTGGCAAAGTCGAGCGGCGGGGGATCACTCCACGAAGGCCTGCTCGCGCTTTTCCGGCCTGATGTAGATCGAGGTGATCTTGGGTGAGAGCGCCTTCATGCGCGTTTCCAGTTCCTCGATCAGGGTTTCCGCCTCGCCCATCGGCAGGTCGTCGACGAAATCGGCGCTGATCGCCACGAAGACCGCGTCGGGGCCGGTGTGGACGGTGCGCACGTGGTTGACCGAGGTGATCGAGATATTGCCCTCCATCACCGCCCGCAACTGCGCGATCAGGGCAGGGTCTGCCGCTTCGCCGATCAGCAGGCCCTTCGACTCGCGCGCCAGAAGCACGGCGACGGCGGCAAGTACGAGGCCGATGAGAACCGAGGCCGCGCCGTCCAACCGGGCATCGCCGAAGTACCCGCTCGCCCAGATGCCGAGCGCGGCGATGACAAGTCCGACGAGCGCGGCGCTGTCTTCGAACAGTACGATGAAACCCGGCGGGTCTTTCGAGCGGCGAACCGCCTGCCACCAGCTTTGGCCTGCGCGTCCGGCGTTGAATTCCCGCACCGCCAGCGCCCAGGATGTACCCTCCATGGCAAAGGCGATGCCTAGCACGACGTAGCTCAGCGTCGGATCTTCGATCGGGTGAGGAGCACGGATATGGGCGATGCCCTCGTAGATGGAAATACCCGCGCCGCCTGCGAAGATCAGGATCGCGACGACGAAGGCCCAGAAGTACAGCTCGCGCCCGTAACCGAAGGGATGCGCGGCATCGGGCGCACGCTTCGCCTTGCGCTGGCCGTAGAGCAGCAGCACCTGGTTGCCGCTGTCGACCAGCGAGTGAACGCCTTCGGTCGCCATCGCGGAGGAGCCACCGATCCCCGCCGCCACGAACTTGGCCACCGCGATCCCCATGTTCGCGGCAAGCGCGCCGTAGAGCACGATGTTCTTGCGGATTTCGGAAGGATGCCCCGTTTCTGGTGCGGGCGGAGGATCGGAAACAGTGGCCATGACGGCGTCAACGTGCGGCAGCCCTGCACGTTGCGCCATCATGGCAAGGTTTAGTCGAGGTTTGCCAGTGCTTCGCGGCCGCTGCGCTCGTTCCACAGGTCGGGCGAGCCGCAAAGCTGGAGGTTGAGCATCGCGCGCTTCATGAAGCGATGGATGGGGTGTTCCTCGGTCAGGCCGATGCCGCCGTGGAGCTGGATCGCCTCTTCGGTGACGAAAGCGAAAGCCTCTGCCGCGAGCGTCTTGGTTGCGCCGCATTGGGTGAGAGTGGCGTTCTTGTCCCGTGCGCGGTTCCACAGCAGGGCTTCGGCGGCGGCGATGCGGGTCTTCATGTCGGCGGAGCGGTGCTTTAGCGACTGGAACATGGCGAGCGGCCGATCGAACTGGCGGCGCACACCGAGGTATTCGATCGTCAGTTCCAGCGCGGCATTCGCAGCACCAAGACAGTCAGCGGCCAGCGCAAGGTGTGCTTCCGGTGCCAGCGCGTCATGGAGCGGGCCTGCCCCTGCCACGTCGCAGAGCATCAGCGCGGGATCGGGCGCATAGCCATCCAGCACGAGATCGTAGAGGCGCCGGCTCGTATCCCAGATCGGCCGCTCCACCAACGAAACGCCCGGTGCGTCGATGGGGACCAGCGCATAGCCCGAGGGCAGGCGCACCACGGCCGCCGCCGCCATGTCGGCATCGAAAACGCCGCCGACCGTGCCTGAGATCGCGCCATCCGCCGCCATCTCCAGCTTCGCGGGCAGGAGGTGAAGGGGCACATAGTCGCCCCCGGCAATGCGTTCGAGCCAGTCTGCGCGGGCGGCCAGCATTTCGCTCGCCAGGACCGCCTGAAGGCCCAGTTGTGCGGGGATCAGCGGGGTGGTTGCCAGCACGCGGCCCATTTCGAAGTGGATCGCGGTGGAGGCTTCGCGGGTCAGGCCAAGGCCGCCGTCGTCTTCCGGCAGGCGGACCATCAGCCAGCCCATTTCCGCGACCAGCTCCCAGCTTTCGTCCCGCAGCGGGGAGAGCGCGCCGGCGGGGAAGGCCTTCTGCGCGGCGTCGGTCAGTTCGTTCAGTTCGATCATGTCAGGCCACCCAGCTTTTCGGCTCGCGCGGCATGTCGAGCATCCTTTCGGCGATGATGTTGCGCTGCACTTCCTCGCTACCGCCCGCGATGGTCCAGGCGTAGGAGTTCATGAAGTCCGCCATCCAGTTGCCGGTGTTGAGATCGCCGAACGTGATCGGCGCAATGTATTGTTCGGCCATGCCGCCAAGACGCAGACCGACCTTCGCATAGGCTCGCAGCGCGCGGCTGTAGCTGTTCTTGACGATCGACGCGTCGCCCACGCGCTCGATCCCCTTGATGCGGTTGTCCAGGAACTGGTCGGCGATGGCGCAGACGGCGTCTACCTGCGTCACCAGTGCGCCGAAGTCGCGCAGCACGCCGCGGTCTTCTTCATGCCCGTGCGCGCGGATCAGCGCGGCCACGCGGCCAAGCGCGCCGCGCATGCGGTAGCTCAGTTCCATAAGCGTCAGGCCGCGTTCGGAGGCGAGGGTAGCCTGCGCCACGGCCCAGCCCTTGCCCTCTTCGCCGACGCGCCGGGTTACCGGGATCTCGACGTTGTCGAGGAAGATTTCGGCGAATTCCTCGTCGCCCTGAATCTGGTGGATCGGGCGCACCGACACGCCGGGTGCGTCCATGTCCATCAGCAGGTAGGTGATGCCTGCCTGCTTGGGTCCGTCCGAGGATGTGCGAACCAGTAGCAGGCATTTCTGCGCGAACTGCGCCATCGTCGACCAGACCTTCTGGCCGCTCACGACATAGACCTCGCGCCCATCGCGCATCTCGCGCGTGGCCCGCGTCTTGATCGCGGCAAGGTCAGATCCCGCGCCCGGTTCCGAGAAGCCCTGGCACCAGGTTTCGCCTTCAAGAATTCGCGGAAGGTACTCGGCCTGCTGCTCGGCGCTGGCGCATTCGTGCAGCGTGGCGAAGGCGTGATAAGTGGAGACGAACGAAAGCAGCAGGCGTGGGCAATCGGCCTTCGCCAGTTCTTCGTAGATCACCTTCTGCTCGGCAAGGCCGCGTCCGCCGCCGGGGAACTGCGCCGGCCAGTGCGGGATCGCGTAACCAGCCTTCACCAGTTTCGCGAACCAGCCGCGCTGGGTAGCGACGAAGTCGTCCTGCGTGCGGCTGGCATCGCGCCAGTTCGTAGGGGCCTCGGCTTGGAGGAAGGCGCGTACTTCGCTGCGTAGCGCGTCGAGATCGGGCGTATCGGTCATGGGCACCGTCCAAGCACAGCGGCTGGACTGGCGTCCACAACGGGCGGTACGCGCGGGCGATATCGGCTCAGGTGCGACGGATCGGGGTCACACCGCCACTTCGATCGTATCGCCATCCATGCGCACTTCGTAGGTATCGATCGGCATCGTTGCGGGCGGGTTCAGCGGCTTGCCGGTTTCGAGATCGAAGCGGGCGCCGTGAACCGGGCAGGAAATCCAGCCCGCACGCACCCTGCCGCATTCCAGTGTCTCGTAGGCGTGGCTGCACAAGTTGCGTACCGCGAATATGCGGTCCTTGGCGTTCACCAGAACCACGCTGACGCCGTTCACTTCGACCACTTTCTTGCCGCTTGCCGGAACCTCCTCCAGCTTTGCCACGGCGACGAATGCCTTCTCGCTCATTATGCTGTTTCTACTTTCTGCATCGTTTGTTCCCAGTCCCGTTTTCACGGTCATGCCGCAAGCGCCTCGCAGATGCCATAGCATGGCCCCGCAATCGGCCAGAGCCAATCGCACCCGCGATTGCGTCGGCGGTCATGTTGTAGCGCGTGCGTTCTTGCGCCTAACGAAAGGCACAAGAGGAGAGGCGCCGCGCCGATGCAATTCGAATGGACACCCGAGCAGGACGCCTTCCGGCACAAGATCCGGGATTTCCTGCACGCCAACCTGCCCGATGACTGGGAGAAGTTCTCAGAACATGGCCCCGCGTCTCCGGCGCTGACTGCCTTCGCGCGCGAATTCTGCGTAAAGCTGGCCGAGGCGGGCATCCTCTTCCCGCACTGGCCGGTCGAGATGGGCGGCGAGGGGCTTGGTCCCTGGGAGCAGCAGATCCTTGCCGAGGAAATGTGGATCGCGGGGGAGCCGCGCGGCGGCCAGTACATGAACGTCAACTGGATCGGCCCGACTTTGCAGAAGTACGGTACGCAGGAGCAGAAAGCCCGCTACCTCGAACCGATCACCAAGGGTCAGTCGCTGTGGTGTCAGGGTTTCTCCGAGCCTGACGCGGGTTCGGACCTTGCTGCGCTGCGTACCCGCGCCGAATTGAGCGACGGCAACTACGTCATCAACGGACAGAAGATCTGGACCAGCTACGCCGGGCTTGCGGACACCTGCTTCCTGCTCACCCGCACCAGCGAGGACCGCAAGAAGGGCATCACCATCATCCTGGTGCCGATGGACACGCCGGGCATCACAGTGCGGCAAATTCCTTCGCTGATCGGTGAGGGCGACATCCACGAGGTCTTCTTCGATGACGTGACCGTGCCCGAAACCGCCCGTTTCGGCGATGAGGGGCAGGCGTGGGAGATCGTCGCCTATTCGCTGCGCAACGAGCGACTGGGCATCCCGCGCTTCACGCTCGCCCGCGCCGCGCTCGACCGGGCGGTGGCGATGCTGCAGGGCGAGGGCCGCTTCACCCGTGAATACGTGCGGATCGAGGCGGCACGCTGTGCCGCTCTGTGTGAGGCGGCTGCTACGGCAAACTACGCGGTCGTTCAGAAGCGGGTCGATGGCCTTTCCATTGGCGCGGAATCGAGTTCCGCGCGTTATGCCACCGTCATGGCCGAGCGGGCGGTATGCGAATTCGTGATCGAGTTCCTGCCTCAGGCGCTGGCCGGGGCATCGCCCTACCTCAAGATGCATCACCAGCGCGGCATCGTCGCCGGGATCGCCGCCGGGTCGGCCGAGATCCAGCTCAACATCATCGCCAGCGACGTGCTGGAACTGCCCCGGGAACCGCGCTGATGCAGCTTGCCCTCAGCGAGGACCAGACCCAGGTCCTCGATTTCATCGACAGCCTTACGCGGCCTTATGCCAGCCTGCCGATGCACGATGCATCGCTTGTGCTGGAAAGCGCGGACCTCGACGCCGCGCTGGTCGAGAGCGGGTTTCTGGATGTCATGGCGGTCGAGGAACTCGGCCCCGTCACCGCCGCGCTGGTGGTGGAGAAACTGGCGCGGCTGCCGTTTGCGATAGAGGCGGCGGCTTCGGCCATGGTGCGCCCGTTGATCGACCCCGCCTTGCCGCGCCCGCTATGCCTGGTCGAGGAAAGCCGGATCGGCGGCCCGGTCCGCTTCCTGCGGCCGGGCGCGAGTGTGGTTTTCGTCGGCCCCTCTGGCGTGCGCAGCTTTACGGCAGATGCCGCGATGATCGCGGCGGCGCAGGAGGATACGCTTTACGCCTATCCGGTGGCCTTCCTGACCTGTTTGCCGGATAGCATGACCTCGCACGATGTCGACGCCGCCGAAGTGCTGCGGGCATGGCGTGTAGCGGCCGCGGCGGAGGCGGCAGGGCTGCTGGGGGCGGCGTTGGCGGCGACCGTGGCTTACGTGTCGGACCGCAAGCAGTTCGGGCGCCCGCTGGCGACGTTTCAGGGCATGCGCCACCGGCTTGCCGAGGATCAGGTGATTACCAATAGCGTCCACTGGCTCGCCCTGCGCGCAGCCGGGACCGGGGACCGAGGGGACGCGGCTCTGGCACTGCTCCATGCGCAGGAGGCGGCGAAGCGGGTGTGTTATGACTACCACCAGTTCCTGGGCGGCATGGGCATGACGCTGGAGCATCCGCTCCACCTGTGGACCTATCGCCTCAAGCTGTTGACCGCCGAACTGGGCGGGCGCGGGGAACAGGGTCTGGCGGCGGTAGAGGCGCTTTGGGGTTAGCAGCGAAACTCCGTCACGCCATCACCGCCACGCTGTCGCACACCAGCCTGACCAGCTCCGGTTGCCCGCGCACGCCCAGCTTCGCGTAGAGCCGCTTGGAGTAGTTGCGCGCCGTTTCCACCGTCAGGCCCATCGCCTTGGCCGCTTCGGCGATTGATTGGCCCTCGTTCAATGCAATCGCCAGTTCGGCCTCGCGAGGGGGCAGGTCGAACAGGCGGGCGAGGCGTTCGACGCTCTGCGCGGTGCGCGCGTTGGGCAGACGGCATAGCGCCAGCATCGAAGGGACCGGCATGTCGCTGGTGGCGGTGAGCAGCGCTTCGAGCCGGGGATGTTCGTGCAGCACCGCTGCGCGCGGGGAGGGCGGATCATCGGAGGCGAACAGTATCGCCGCCGCGCTCAGTTCCCTCTCCGCATGGACGCCGAGGTCGCGCAGGCGCTCGCCGGTTCGCGGCGTGTAGCCCAGGTTCGCGCGCAGCCATGTGTTGAGGCGCGGGTCGATCGCCAGCAATCTTGCCTCGCGGTCCAGCGCCATCCAGGCGGTGGCGCTGCGGGCCATGCCTTGCGAACTGACGCTTGCGCGAATTCGGTGCGCCTCCAGCGTGACGTAGCTGCGCAGCGCTGCCTCGACATAGGGTGCGAGCGAGGAGAGCAGGGCGCTGTCGGACCCGGTGCACGGCTGGGCGCGCGCCATGATGAGCCAGGCGCTGGTGTCTTCGATCTGCGGCAGGCGCACCACCCGTTCGTCGGCGATGCCGAGGCGCCGCATCTTGTCCATGCGCTCGGCCCGGAAAACCGGATCGTGGTCGACGAATTCGCCAACCGAATAGACGCGCCCCGGTCGCAGTTGATCGTAGTGCAAGCGTTCCAGCGCGTGCATTTCGAAGGGATCGACCTCACGCGCGGCTGCGCGCAGGTCGCGGCCGGCGTGAAAGTCGCTGATATGGGCGTGAGGGCCATCACCCTGTTTCATGATTATGGAGACGTATTCGGCATCGCTGCGGCGACGCAGCCGCTCCAGAAACTCGGAAAACTGCGCGCTGTCGGCAATCCCGCGTACCAGCGGGAGCAGGAGATCAGTCTCGTCGGAGGAAGTCAGCGCCATTGCCCTCCCATATGGGAGGTTTGCCGCAATGTCATCCCTGCGAAAGCGATTCGAGCCCAGATTACAGACCGGGGGCCACCCAACGAAGGCCAGAGGACGAGCGATCCTGATGAAGACACTTACCCACCTCGACAGGCTTGAGGCAGAAGCCATCCACATCATTCGGGAAGTCGCCGCCGAGGCGGACAAGCCGGTGATGCTCTATTCGGTCGGCAAGGACAGCGCGGTGATGCTGCACCTGGCCCGCAAGGCGTTCTATCCCTCGCCGCCGCCGTTTCCGCTGCTCCACGTCGACACGACCTGGAAGTTCAAGGCGATGTACGAGCTGCGCGACAAGATGGCGCGCGACAGCGGCATGGACCTGTTGGTTTATCAAAACCCCGAGGCGGTGGAGAAGGGCATCAACCCGTTCGACCACGGCGCGCTGCACACCGACATGTGGAAGACCGAAGGTTTGAAGCAGGCGCTCGACAAGTACGGCTTCGATGCAGCCTTCGGCGGCGCCCGGCGCGATGAGGAAAAGAGCCGCGCCAAGGAGCGCATCTTCTCGTTCCGCACTTCGTCGCACGGCTGGGATCCGAAGAACCAGCGCCCCGAATTGTGGAACCTCTACAATGCCCGCAAGGCGAAGGGCGAATCGATCCGCGTCTTCCCGATCTCGAACTGGACCGAGCTGGACATCTGGCAGTACATCCACCTCAACGACATTCCGATCGTGCCGCTCTATTTCGCGGACAAGCGCCCCACCGTGGAGCGCGAGGGGATGCTGCTGATGGTCGACGACGACCGCTTCCCGCTGGAACCCGGCGAAGTGCCGGTGATGCGCTCGATCCGCTTCCGGACGCTGGGCTGCTATCCGCTGACCGGCGCGGTCGAGAGCGAGGCGAAGACTTTGCCCGAAGTGATCCAGGAGACGCTCCTGACCACCACCTCTGAACGCCAGGGCCGCGCCATCGACAAGGATGCCGGCGGCGCCGGCATGGAAGTCAAGAAGCAGCAGGGCTATTTCTAACAGCCACGGTCCCGTTTCCGCTCAGGCTGAGCTTGTCGAAGCCACCGAGCGTAGCGCCAATGCCCTTCGACAAGCTCAGGGCGAGCGGAGAGAATTGCATGTCTGACATCGAAACCAAAGAAGCCGTCTACGTCACGGATGCCCTCATCGCCGAGGACATCGACGCCTATCTCGTCAGCCACGAGCACAAGACGATGCTGCGCTTTATCACCTGCGGCAGCGTCGATGACGGCAAGTCCACGCTGATCGGGAGGATGCTCTACGATTCGAAGATGATCTTCGAGGATCAGCTCGACGCGCTTTCCGCCGATTCCAAGAAGGTCGGCACGCAGGGCCAGGAGATCGACTTCGCGCTCCTCGTCGACGGCCTCGCCGCCGAGCGTGAGCAGGGCATCACCATTGACGTGGCGTACCGCTTTTTCAACACCGAGAAGCGCAAGTTCATCGTCGCTGACTGCCCCGGACACGAACAGTACACCCGCAACATGGTGACCGGCGCCTCCACCGCCGACCTTGCGGTGATCCTGATCGACGCGCGCAAGGGCGTGCTGGTGCAGACGCGCCGCCATTCGTACCTGTGCCACCTGATCGGCATCAGGAACATCGTTCTGGCGGTCAACAAGATGGACTTGGTCGACTACGACGAGGCTGTTTTCGACGCCATCGTCAAGGAATACACCGAGTTCGCCGCCTCGATCGGGATCGAGAGCTTCACCGCGATGCCGATCTCCGGCTTCAAGGGCGACAATATCACCACGCTCTCGGAAAATACCCCGTGGTACAAGGGCACGACGCTGGTCGAGCACCTGGAAACGGTGGAGGTTCTCTCCTCGGTCGATGCCGACAAGCCGTTCCGCCTGCCGGTCCAGTGGGTGAACCGTCCGAACCTCGACTTCCGCGGTTTCTCGGGCCTCGTCGCCACCGGCGCCGTCAAGGCAGGCGACAAGATCCGCGTCCTGCCCTCGGGCAAGACCAGCACGATCACCCGTGTCGTCACTTATGACGGCGATCTTGAGGAAGCGGTTGCCGGCCAGTCGGTCACCGTTTGCTTCGAGGATGAGATCGACTGCTCGCGCGGGTCCGTGATCTCGGTCGCCGACAATCCGCCGCAGACTGCCGACCAGTTCGAAGCGACGTTCGTGTGGATGGCTGACGAGGCGATGATCCCGGGCCGCGCCTATTGGCTCAAGCTGGGCACGCAGATGGTTTCGGCCACGGTGCAGGAGCCCAAGTACACCGTCAATGTGAACACCATGGAGCGCATGGCGGCCAAGACGCTCGACCTTAACGCCATCGGCGTGGCCGAGCTGACGAGCGACAAGCAACTGGTGTTCGAGCCTTACGCCGAAAACCGTATGCTCGGCGGGTTCATCCTGATCGACAAGATGACCAATGCCACCGTCGCGGCTGGCATGATCAACTTCTCGCTGCGCCGTTCGCAGAACGTTCACTGGCAAGCGATCGACATCGACCGCAAGCAGCATGCGGCGCTCAAGAACCAGAAGCCTGCCGTACTGTGGTTCACCGGGCTTTCGGGTTCGGGCAAGTCGACCATCGCCAACATGGTGGAAAAGAAGCTGCACCGGATGAACCGGCACACCTTCCTGCTCGACGGTGATAACGTGCGCCATGGCCTGAACAAGGACCTGGGCTTCACCGAGGCTGACCGCATCGAGAACATCCGCCGCGTGGGCGAAGTGGCCAAGCTGATGACCGATGGCGGCCTCATCGTCATCACCGCCTTCATCTCGCCGTTCCAGGCGGACCGTGAAATGGTGCGTTCGATGCTGCCCGAGGGTGAGTTCATCGAGGTGTTCATCGACACCCCGCTGAAGGTGGCCGAGGCACGCGACGTCAAGGGCCTCTACAAGAAGGCGCGCTCGGGTGAACTGAAGAACTTCACCGGGATCGACAGCCCTTATGAAGCGCCGCGCAATCCCGAAGTGCGTATCGACACCACTGTCCTGTCGCCGGAAGATGCGGCCACCCTTATCGTCGACACCCTGCTGGGAGACGCCTGATGCCCTACACTGACGGCGATCTCGCGGCGAAGCTGGCCGACGAGGCGGGCAAGATTCTCCTCACGGTCCGCGCCTCGGGCCTGTTCGGGGGCAAGGCGCTGGGCAAGGCGGGGGATCAGACGGCGAACCAGTTCCTCTGCCACGCCCTGCGTGAACAGCGCCCGGACGATGGCCTGCTCTCGGAAGAGGAAAAGGACAGCGCCGAGCGGCTCGCCAAGAGCCGGGTGTGGATCGTCGATCCGGTCGACGGCACCCGCGAATATGGCGAGGAGCGTACGGACTGGGCGGTTCATGTCGGCATGGCGGTTGACGGCGTCCCGGTTCTCGGCGCGGTGGCGCTGCCGGGGCACGATCAGGTGCTGCGTTCGGACCAGCCGGGCGAAGTGCCGGCCGCGCCCGAGACCCTGCGCATGGTGGTGAGCCGCACCCGTCCCGCGCGCGAGGCTACCGGTGTTGCCGAGGCGATCGGTGCCGAGCTGGTGCCGATGGGATCGGCCGGAGCCAAGGCCATGGCGATCCTGCGCGGGGAGGCGGACATCTACCTTCATTCGGGCGGGCAGTACGAATGGGACAGCTGCGCACCGGCAGCCGTGGCGCTGGGCTGGGGCCTCCATGTCTCGCGGATCGACGGGTCGCCGCTCGTCTACAACCGCGAGGACGTCTACATGCCAGACCTGCTGATCTGCCGGAAGGAACATGCCGACATGGTCCTCCGTGAAGTTCAGGCGTTTCTTTGAAGGAAAAAGGGCCGGGAGCGTGGAGGCGATCCCGGCCATGGGCATCTGACCATCAACATTGTCGATCAGTGATACCGTATGTATAGCCGGCCCCTTTCCGATTCAGGGGCGAAAGCATGGAAGCCAGAACCAGGCGCAGGGTGAGAGACCCCGCCGCGACGCGCGAGACGATCCTCGATGCGGCCTGCAACCTGCTTGCCAAGGACGGTCTTGAAGGGGTCAGCCTCTCGGCCGTGGCGCATCTGGCAGAGGTCAACCGGGGCACTGCCTACCAGCACTTCGAAACGCGCGAGAAGTTGATCGAAGCCACTATCGAGTGGGTTTCGGACAAGATGTTCCGCGCGGTCTTCGGGGATCCGGCAACGCTGGGCGAGCGCCGCGTCGAGGAAGTCGACGTTTCCGCGCTCACCGACCGCCTGACCGAATTTGCGATGGAGAACCCGGAGATCGGCCGTGTCTGGTTGCAGCAGGTCCTGGCCTCGCCCGATCCTTCGCAGGATGCCTTCTGGCGCGAGTATTGCGGTTCGCTGCGCCGCTTCGCCGCGACCAGCCTTGCCGAGCCGGGCATCGATGCGGAGGTCATGTCGGTCATCAACCTGGCCGGTGTGTTCTTCTGGCCGGTATTCGCGCGCGCCCATGCGGCGGACGAGGGCGAGCGCAGCGAACTGACCCGGCGCTACACGCACGAAATCCTGCGCCTGTCGATGTACGGCACGATGAGCGCCAAGGCTTTCCCGGACGTGGCCGAGCTACTGAGCAAGGATTTCGTAAAGGACTGAAGCCCCCCGCACGACGGCGATTTTCGAAGCGAAACCTCGCCCCGCCCGGGCGGCTTATCGGCGCACTATTTCGCCTCGGCGATGCCGCGCTGCGGCAGCATTGACGCGGGCGCTGCGATCCCTTCAGCAAGGCAGGCAAGTTTTCGGCGCGCGTCCCTCGCGATGAGGTTCGCCGTGCCTGTCCGGGAGGGAATTACCCATGTTTTCCGCAATCGTGATCGACAAGAACGACGAAGGCCAGACCGTTACCGTCCAGCAGCTTGACGAAAGCGCGCTGCCGGAGGGCGATGTCACCATCGACGTCGCTTTCTCGACTCTGAACTTCAAGGACGGCCTTGCCATCACCGGCGCCTCGCCGGTGGTGCGCAAGTTCCCCATGGTGCCCGGCATCGACTTGGTCGGCACCGTCACCGACAGCAGCCACGCCGACTGGAAGGCCGGCGACAGCGTTGTCCTCAACGGCTGGGGCGTGGGCGAGGGACACTGGGGCGGTCTTGCGCAGAAGGCCCGGCTCAAGGGAGACTGGCTGGTGCCGCTGCCCGCAGCTTTCACGCCCGCGCAGGCGATGGCGATCGGCACGGCGGGTTATACCGCCGCGCTGTGCGTCGATGCGCTGGTCGACTGGGGCGTGACGCCGGATCAGGGCGAAGTGCTGGTGACGGGCGCCACCGGAGGCGTCGGTTCGGTTGCGATCGCGATCCTGAAGAAGCTGGGCTATTCCGTTGCCGCGCTGACCGGCAAGGCCGCCGAGGCCGATTACCTCAAGGCGCTGGGCGCCGAGACGGTGATCGATCGCGCCGAGCTTTCCGCCAAGGGCAAGCCGCTGCAGAAGGAGCGCTGGGCCGGCGTCGTCGATACCGCCGGCAGCTATACCCTGGCCAATGCCTGCGCGCAGACCCGCTATGGCGGCGCCGTGGCGGCTTGCGGGCTGGCGCAGGGCTTCGATCTTCCCGCCACCGTCATGCCCTTTATCCTGCGCGGCGTGGCGCTGCTGGGCATAGACAGCGTGATGGCGCCCAAGGCCAAGCGCCTCAAGGCCTGGGACCGGCTGGCCAAGGACCTTGACCCTGCCGCGCTTGACACCATCGGCCAGACCATCGGCCTTGGCGAAGCGGTGGAAGCCGCCGCCAAGTTCATGTCGGGCGAGGTCAAGGGCCGCTACATCGTCGATGTGAACGCCTGACCGGCGTGGGCGGACCTTCGCGTCCGCCCGCACCTCCAATGACAAAAAAGACGAGGATGGCATGACGGGTTCGATAGAGGTGGTGGACGGCCTGTCCATCGTTCACGGCATTCCCCTGGCGGACGAACAAGGCATCGGCGCGCTGACGCTGGGCGGCTACGTGCGCGAGATCGCGCAGCGTTTCGGCCCCAGCGAGGCGGCGGTGATCCACATCGGCGGCAAGGCCCAGAGCTGGACTTACGACGAACTCTACGCCCGCTCCATGGCAGTCGCGAAGTCGCTGCTGGCGCTTGGCACGGGGAAAGGCACCCGCGTTGGCGTGCTGATGACCAACCGGCTGGAGTTCCTTTCCGCCGCCTTCGGCGCGGCGCTTGCGGGCTGCGTGGCGACGCCGATCAGCACTTTCTTCACGCCGTCCGAACTGGAAGTCGTGCTCAAGGCTTCGGGCGTGTCGGTGCTGCTGCTCGAACGCCATGTGCTCAGGAAGGACTTCGCAGAGATGCTCGCAGGGCTTGAGCCGGCGGTGCTCTCCAGCGCTCCGGGAGAACTGGCCTCGCTCAAGTTCCCGTTCCTGCGCTATGCGGCGATCATCGACGGCGAGGAACCGCACGGCATGATCGAGGGGCTCGGCGCTTTCCTTGCACGCGGCGAAAGCGTTTCCGAGGAACTGGTGCTGGCGGCGAGCGACGGCGTGGCGCCCTCCGATCCGGGCATTCTGTTGTTCTCGTCAGGCTCTACAGGCAAGGCCAAGGGCATCCTCAGCGCGCACCGCGGCGTCTGTCTTCAGCTATGGCGCTGGCCGCAATGGTACGTCATCGACGACGCGGTTCCCGCGCGCACGTGGTCGGCCAACGGGTTCTTCTGGTCGGGCAACTTCGCTTCCGGGTTGGGCGGCACTCTGTCGCGCGGAGGCTGCCTGGTGCTGCAACGCTGGTTCGATGCGGCAGAGGCGCTGGACATCATGGCGAAGGAGCGCGCCAACATGGCGCTGGCCTGGCCGCACCAGTGGTCGCAGCTCGAAGCCGCGCCGAATTACCGCGATGTCGACCTTTCATCGATGGTCTACGTCGACGCAAAGATGCCGATCGCGCGCCAACCAACGGTGTCCACCACATGGCGAGAACCGGCCCAGGCCTATGGCAATACCGAGACGTTCACGCTGATCACCGTATTCCCGGCGGGCACCGCGCCCGAAGTCGCAGGCAGCTCACACGGCGTTCCCACCGCCGGTTCCACGATCAAGATCATCGACCCGATGACCGGCGCCACCATGCCGCTGGGCGAACGCGGCGAGATCGCGGTGAAGGGGCCGACGCTGATGCTGGGCTACCTCGGGATTCCGCTCGACCAGTCGCTGGACGGCGAGGGCTTCCTGCGCACGGCTGACGGCGGCTATGTCGATGCAGAGGGCCGACTGTTCTGGGAAGGGCGCCTCAACGACATCATCAAGACCGGCGGCGCCAACGTATCGCCGCTGGAGATCGACGAGGTCATCCGCGCCCATCCCGAGGTCAAGGTCTCGCAGACCGTGGGCGTGCCCGATGAACTGCTGGGGGAACTGGTCGTCACCTGCATCGTGCCGGTCGAAGGCGCCAGTCCCAGCCCGGAGGCGATCCGCGATTTCGCCAAGGACAAGCTCGCCAGCTACAAGCTGCCGCGCCGTGTGCTGTTCGTGGCCGAAAGCGACCTCAAGACCACCGGCAGCGCCAAGATCAAGACCGCCGACTTGCGCAAGCTGGCGGCAGAGCGGCTCGCCGTCAACGCTCCGGCATGACCCCCGGCTTTGCCGACTGGCTTGCCATCTGCAATCTGAAAGCGGCTTATTGCCGCCTGCTCGACAGCAAGGACTGGGATGGCTGGAAGGCCCTGTTCACCGAGGACTGCGTGATCGATACGCGCGCCAGCGGCGGCACCCGGGAACAGGGGCGCGATGCTTTCGTTGCGGTCGTGCGCAAGGCGCTGGCCGGCGCACAGACCGCGCACCAGATCCACTCGCCCGAGATCACCATTGATGGCGACCGCGCGCAGGTGATCTGGGCGATGCAGGACCGGGTCATCAAGGACGACTTCGCGCTGACGGGCTACGGCCACTATCACGAGGTCTGCGTCCGCACTCCCGGGGGCTGGAAAATTGCCGAGCAGACCCTGACGCGGCTCATCATGGAGGCTGAAAAGCCTGCGTGATTGCTGCACACAAAACCTCTGGCCAAAGGTAAGCAGGCTCACTACCCCTAAGGTAATGGAACGCAGGGTTGGCACGGTCCTGGCACAAGTCGCGCGGCTCATGCGCCGCGCTTTCGACGAGCGTGCGAGGGAAATCGGGGTGACCCGGCCGCAGTGGCAGGTACTCAGCGTTCTGCGCCGCCATGAAGGCATCAGGCAGGCGGGCCTCGCTGAAATCCTCGAAGTCGAACCGATTACCGCCGCTCGCATGATCGACCGCATGCAGGAAGCGGGCATGGTGGAACGCCGCGCCGATCGGGCCGACCGCCGGGCCTGGAACCTTCACCTCACTGATCGCGGCAGCGAGATGATCGAGCGCCTGCAGCCGCTCGCGATAGAAACGTCCGACACGGCAATGGCGGGTGTCAGCGAAGCCGACAAGGCGCAGCTTCTAACCACTCTCGAAACGATCCTCGGCAACCTGACCGGCAAGCCTGCGGGCGGCGATCCGCTGGACGGCTGAACGGTATCGCCGGGGCGCGTGCGCGCAGAACCATCGTCGCCGCGATAGGCGCTCGATTGGCGAGCCGCTATGGTGAACGCAAGTAGCTGATCCGCATCTAGCGGGCGGCCGATCGAGTGGGAGGAACTGTGGGCAAGACGATCGTTATCACCGGCGCCGGAGCCGGTCTCGGCAAGGCACTGGCGCACCGCTTCGCAAGCGAGGGCGAGACTGTGATCCTGCTGGGGCGCACGCTGTCCAAGGTGCAGTCCGTGGCCGATGCGATCGGAGGTAACGCCATGGCCGTCGAGTGCGATGTTGCCAGCCCCGATTCCGTGCGCGCCGCTTTCGCCGCCATCGCGCAGAAGCACCCCAGGATCGACGTGCTGGTCAATAACGCCGGCATCTACGAGCCTTTCACGGTCGCCGAGGCCACTGACCACCAGATCGACAGCATCCTCGCAACCAACCTCAAGGGGCCGATCTACTGCTGCCGTTCGGCCATCCCGATGATGGAAAAGGGCGGCCAGATCATCAACGTGGGCAGCGAATCCGTCGCCGTGCCCTTCGTGATGCTCTCGCTCTACCAGTCCAGCAAGGCGGGGCTGGAACAGTTCAGCCAGCAGCTTGAAGCGGAGCTTGAGGAAAGCGGCATCCGCGTCACCCTCGTGCGCGCCGGGCCGATGTACGACGAGGGCAAAGACAGCCCTAACTGGGACCGCGATGCCGCCATGCGCTTTCACATGGGCTGCGCGAAGAACGGCCTCGACATGCGGGTGCGGCCTGTTTCGCATTCGGCTTCGGTGACCGGCGTATTCCGCGCGGTGATCGATCTGCCGCCGGACGTGATTGTCTCCCACGTCTCGGTCGGCGCCCGCAAGGCCTGAGCACTCTGTCCAACGAAGCCGCCGAGGCAACCCGGCGCGCTCCCGACCTTTAGTTCATAGATTTCTCGCCAAGGATCATCTCATGACCACTCTTCCCGATGCCAGGCTCTACATCGACGGCAAGCTGCGCGATGCCGGCAATGGTGCGACTTTCGACGTCATCAGCCCGTGGACCGGCGAGCCGGCAGGCAAGGCCGCAGACGCCACCGCCGACGATGTGAACGAGGCTATCGCCGCCGCGCGCCGCGCCTTTGACGAAACCGACTGGTCGACCAACCTCGAAAAGCGCGTGGCGCTGGTGAAGAAGTACCGCGAACTGTTCGAACGCGAACGCGTAAAGCTGGGCCAGCTTGCCATCCACGAAGCCGGCGCGGCGCAGGGAGCGGTGAACCGCGCCCATGTCGACATGGCGCTGGACGGCTGGGACGATTACATCACCGTCTTCGACCGCATCGACTGGGAAGTAGACTACGGCGAGCGGCCTGCTTTCGGGATGGTCCACAAGCGGCTGGGCCTGCGCGAATCCGTTGGCGTCGTCGGCGCGATAACGCCGTGGAACGTGCCGCTCTATGTCAACATCGGCAAGGTCGTGGCGGCGCTGCTGGCGGGCTGCACGGTTATCCTCAAGCCTGCGCCGGATACGCCCGGCATGGGCGCGATCTTCGGTGAGCTGGCGAAGGAAGCCGGCTTCCCGGACGGCGTGATAAACGTGATTTTCGGCGCCGACCCGGCTCTGGCCGGCGAGATGCTGGTGACCGATCCGCGCGTCGACCTGATCTCGTTCACCGGCTCCACCGGCGTGGGCAAGCGGATCATGGAGCAGGGCGCGGCGACCCTCAAGCGCGTGTTCCTGGAACTGGGCGGCAAATCGGCCAAGATCGTTCTCGACGATGCGCCGAACTTCGCGATGGATATCGGCATGTCGATGCTGGTGTTCCATGCCGGACAGGGCTGTGCGGTACAATCGCGTCTGCTGGTGCCCAAGAGCCGCTATGAAGAGGCTAAGGCCATCCTCGGCGGCGCCTACGGCAAGTTCGGTGACAACTGGGGCGATGTTGAAAATCCCGCCCACATCATGGGTCCGGTCGTATCGAAGCGGCAGATGGAGCGCGTGAAAAGCTACATCGACCTCGGCCAGGAAGAAGGTGCCACGCTGCTCGCGGGCGGCAAGATCCGGCCCGACAAGGGCGGCGGTTATTTCATCGAGCCGACCTGCTTCGTCGACGTGACAAACGACATGCGCATCGCCCAGGAGGAAATCTTCGGCCCGGTCCTGGTGGTGATCCCCTACGAGGATGACGAGGACGCCATCCGCATCGCCAATGAAAGCTCATACGGCCTTTCGGGCGGTGTATCGGGCAGCCACGAGCGTGCCATGAACATCGCCCGCCGCGTGAAGACCGGCTCGATGAGCATCAACAATGGCATGTGCATCGCCGGCGACATTCCTTTCGGCGGCTTCAAGGCCAGCGGCATGGGCCGCGAATGGGGCGTCGAGGGTATCGAGGAATACACCGACGTGAAGCTGCTGGCCTGGCCCGTCCGGCAGGCTGAGCCGGCCTGACCCTTGCCGGCAGGGGATGATGACGATCCCGAGGTGGCCGCCGAACCAGGCCACCTCGCGGGCCTGTCGCCACTGCTGTCGGCTGCGGTGACGCAGGCCTGCGCAGCGGTCAGCCACAACCTGAGCGGGCAGCGGCTGGGCCGCAAGGGGCGGATCACGCGCGAGCGTATCCTGGTGGCCGCCATCGAGATGATCGAGATGTCCGACGAGCCGGTTACACTTGCCCGCGTGGCGCGCAAGGCGTCGTTGGGCATGACCTCGCTCTACAACTATTTCACCGACATGACCGAACTTCTGCTGGCGGTGCTGGAGCCAGTGATGGAGACGGCGCGGGATGACTATCTCTCGGTCCTTCGAGAGCGTTGGCCGGACGAGGACCTGTTCGCGTGCTGCTATCGCTTCGTGCGCAGGTATCACAATTTCTGGTTGTGCCATTCGCGCCTGCTGCACATGCGCAATGCGCTGGCAGACCAGCGGAACGCGCGCATGATGCGCCACCGGATCGACAGCAGCCGTCCGATCATCGGCCTGATCGTGGCGCAGATGGACTTCGACACGCTAGGCAGCAACCCCAGCACCTCCATGGCGACGATGGTGATGATCGGTATCGAGCGCTCCGTAACGCTGGTCACGGACAACGAACTGCGCAAGCTGGTCGAGATGGGCCCGGATATCAGCGAGGACCGCTACCTCATTCCGGGAGCAAGGCTCATGCAATTCGCGATACGCGATGCCCGCGATGGCGGAGGCCAGGACTATCCAGAGGCGCCGCCGGTTTAGAGCCTGAACTTTCGCGCACCCGCGAACTCCGGCAAAAGAAAGGCCTCGCGAGACATCTAGCGGGGCCTTTCCTTGTTGGGTCTGAATGCTGCGCTCAGGCGGCGTGCGAGAACTGCTCGACCGTCGACTGGGCATACTGCGAACCAGGATCGGGCAGGCAGGCGCGCATGGCGTCGCTCAGGCACTGGAACAGGGCTTCCGGCGTGACCTTGTCGTCCTTGCCATAGATCACGCTGATAACCAGCGGGTGCCCATCGGGCTGGCGAGGGACAAGACCGCTGAGCGCCTCGGCGCCGGTGCCGAAGCCGGCAGCGGCGAACATGTGGCGTGGCTCGCGGCAGGCGTCGATGCGGGCCATCATTTCCGAGAAGGCGAACTTGCCCTGTTCATCGGCTTCGGCGTTGAGACGGCGGACCATGCCTTCGCAGCGCTGGCGAGGAATGGTCGACAGCATCAGCAAGCCGGCACCGCTGCGGGCTAGGGGCTCCTTGACGCCGCCCGCCAGTTCGCGGGTTGCGGCCATGGCGCGCGGGCCGTGGCGCCAGTTGACGATCTGCGCGTCCAGCCCGACCATGGAATGCAGCGCAACCGACAGGCCAGTCTGCGCCACCAGCCGGTCCATCAGGCGCACGATGCGTCCGTCACGCACCAGTTCAGGCTGGCCGGATGTGCCGATCAGCGCGGCGCGGGGCGTCAGGCTATAGGCGCGCGAATAGGGGTCCTTGTGAAGCAGTCCCAGTTCCACAAGGCTCGAAAGCAGTTCGGATGTGCTCGACTGCGGTCGGTTATACCGCCGGACAATGTCCATGACGGTAGCCTCCCGATGCGCGTCGTCGAAATATTCCAGCACTTCTATCACGCGACGAGCAATTTTTGCCTTGTTCGATGATGATGACGTCTTTCCAGACATGAGGTCTCTCCTCCCTCTGCTTGGTTGATGAACTCGCTTTCGGCGAGATTGCCTCAATCCCTGAGTTGTTTGCCCAGATAACTGAGTCATTCTCGTTTTTTGCTCACTTGGGTTAGCATCAACACTGATGTTCATCAAGGACATCTTTTATGTATACGATGCGGAGAATCAGGAAGTGTTTCTGGACGCCATTTGCAGCCATTCCCAGATCGCTTGCACCTGTCGCCAAGTTTGCCCATTACTCTCAGGGCTGGCCAACGCTGCTGGACCAGTCCATGCTTCTGCAGCGACAAATGAAATCGATGGATGTATACAGGAAAATCATGGATTTTGAAGGAATAACGGTGTCTGTGGCAGAGCTTGAGTACGGCGGATGTTCGTGGTCCGAGCCTGTCGCATTCGTCGATCTGGCGGCCACGCCGCATGAAACTACTGATATCCGATTGCCGCCTTGTCCCTTGATTGGAATAGGTAGGGCAGACCACCCTCTCGCGACCAAATTGGATACCGTGGTCGAATCTCGCCCCGAAGCAGCGCATTTGGCCAAGGCGGTGATATCGCAGCCTCTGGCCGCTGCGACGCTTGTGCAGTTGCTGCGGCTGCTGCCTTCGCTTTCAGCGGAAGATGGGCTTACAGCGGAGTCTCTGGCCTATGCCACGCTGCAGGGCAGCAAAGCGCACAGGGATTGGATCGCCCGCCGGAAAATACCTTCGGGCGATCTGATTCGCGGCGGCGTTTCCCTGTCGCGTCAGGGGGACGACGTAGTCGCCGTTCTCTCCCGACCTGACGCGGGCAATGCCATCGACCAGCCCATGCGTGACGCGCTATACGAGGCGTTCGCGCTGGTGAACATGGACCGCAGCATCACCCGCATTACGCTGAGAGCGGAAAGGAAGGCATTCAGCCTCGGCGCGGACCTTGGCGAATTCGGGACGACAACCGATCCGGCCACTGCGCATATGATCCGCAGCCGGACTTTGCCTGCACGCGAAGCGCTGCACTGTGCGGACCGGTTTGCGGTGGAGATCGACGGCGCCGCTATCGGCGCCGGGCTGGAACTGGCCGCTTTCGCCAGCCGGATCACCGCGACCCGGCGTTCGTGGTTCCAGTTGCCGGAACTGGCGATGGGGGTCCTGCCGGGAGCAGGCGGATGTGTGTCGCTGACGCGCCGGATCGGGCGTCAGCGCACCGCGCTGATGGTGCTGTCAGGGCGACGCATAGGCGCTCGCCAGGCGCTCGAATGGGGCTTGGTCGACGCGTTGGTAGACTAGGACACCGGCGCAGATTGTTGCTGTTACGTCGGCACTGGAAAGCCGGTTTCTCGCTTTGGACCATGGCAGGCCGAGCAGGCACAAATCTGCGGGCCGGCCGGGCGCAATGCCGCGCGTCTGGGAGAGGTCCAGCGGATCGGCAAGATAAAGGGCGAGCGCTTCTTCCGGCGTCAGGGCTTCGTCGGGGCCGATCAGGGCACCACTTGGGGTGCGGCGGCAGACGGCGGCGGCCATGGCCCGCCATGGATCGGCGCTGCCGTAGGGGGCATCGCTGCCTCCTGCCATGGAGAGGCCCGCTTCGCGAAAAGTTCGAAGGCGATAGAGGTCGCTGTGGTGCCGGGGTTCGACGTCGGCAAGATAGCGGTCCCCGCGCTCGGCGATGAAATGCGGTTGTACGCAGATATGCAGGCCAAGTTCGGTCATGCGCTCCACCAGTTCGGGCGAGGCGACGGATACGTGCTCGATACGGTCGCCGGGCATGGCCCCCGCAGCTTCGATCAGGGCGAGCGTGAAGACCAGTTCCACCTCGGTAACGCAATGGACCGCAAGGGCGCGTCCCTGCGCATGACCGGCACGGATAAAGCCAAGCGCCTCGTCAAAATCGGGAAGCGCGGCTTCGTGCAGGTGCAGCTTGAGAGGGCCGAGGCGCCAGCCGTCCTGCTCCGCTTCGGCGAGAGTCAGGCTACCGGCCAGGACGGGAGACTGGACTAGACGTCCTTGCGCCCTCTGCTGCGCGAAGTGGCGAGCGATCACAGGATCGTTGCGCGGTGACATGTCGGTCACGCCGGTTACCCCGAAGCGGGCGAGTTCGGCGCTGACTTCGCCGAAATCGGGGGGAAGGCTTCCGAGTGCCCGCTGCAGCCAGGCGTCCTCGTCGAACAGGCATCCCGTGAAACCGTTGCCGCCGCGTTCCAGTCCGGGTGGCGGCGCAGCAACGGCGAGAAGTTGGGCCAGTGCGGGCGAATTCAGCAGCCACATACGCCCGGTGCGATGCTGCAACCGCAGCGGACGATCCGGCACGATCCGGTCAAGCATGGCAGCATCGGGCAGGGCGCCGCCCAGCACGCTTTCGTGAAAGCCGATGGCGCGCAGCCAGCCGCTTCCGGGCACTTGCAGCGCGCGGACAAGCGCATCGGCGTCGGTGACTTGCGGCGGGCCGCATTTCACTGAACTGCGCTGCGCGGCGAGGGCGGCGAGGTGAATGTGGTGGTCGTGCAGGCCAGGCAACAAGGCTCCGCCGCGTGCCTCGATTACCAGTTCGTGTGGACGGGCAGGCAGGTTGCCGATCTCTGCAATGCGGACTCCCTCGATGCGCAGGTCGCAGCGTGTGCGGCCGAAGATTTCAGCATCGCGGATCAGCATCGTGCGAACGCGCCGAGATAGCGCGCGGTGTCTGCGCCGAGTGGACGTACCGGGGCTTGCAGCACGCGGGGCTGGACATGGGGAAAGAGGCACCCGGTTGCTGTGCCCCAGGCGCGCAGTTCCGCGTCGATCGCAGTGCGATCGCAGTCGCGTTCCTCGGCCAGGGCCATGGCGGTAATGGCGCTCATCGACAGGCCTATACGCTGGGCGACCCCGCTGCGGTAGGCGGCAAGGCCCTTGCTTGCAGCGGTGATGCCGGTCAGGGGGTCGGCGATGGCGTCTCCGACATAGCCCATTTCGCCCGACACATCTGCCATGGCGCGGGAAAGTCCTCCGGCAACGCCGCAGTCGTTGCCGATGCCGACCCAGTTCGCCGCGTCTCCGCTGGCACCGTGGCCGGTTACCGAAAGCCAGACGAGGCCGGGAATTTCTTGCACCAGGGCTTCAGCTTCGATGCCGAGGTGGCGGAGGGCACGGGGGCGCGAGGATTCTATAACCACGTCGGCCCGGCGGATCAGGGCAACCAGCGCAGCTTTTTCCGTATCGCTGGCGAAGTCGACTAGCAGGCTGGCCTTGCCCTGGTTGATGCGGTCGAACGTCGGCGGATCGTCGCGGCGAATGAGATCGGGGCGGCTGTGGCTTTCGACTTTCACCACCTCCATGCCGGCCTGCCAGAGCAGGTGCCCGGCAAGCGGCCCGGCCCAGATGGCGGACATGTCGATCACCAGCGGGCGGTGCCCTGCCGGCCGATCCCGCCGCTGGGCACGCAGCATCACTTCGATCGGCGGTGAAACCGGTTCCTCATCCACCGAAGCCACCAGCAGGCCGAGGGTCCGGCCTGTAGCGACAAGGTCCGCGCAGTCATGTTGCAGCACGGCCGCAGCAATTGCGTCCCAGTCGTGCACGTCGACATCGGCGCTGCCGAAAAGGGCGGGCAGCAGTTCGCGGTCGATCTCGCGGATCAGGGTGAGGGCGAACCAGCCGCCGTCCCCGGTGGGCATCAGGTGGCTACCGCCCAGTCCGGCAGAAACCTTGCCGCCGATGCGGTAACCACCGCTGCGCTCGCCCATCAAGGTGGCGCCTTCGAGTGCGGAAAGCGCCGGGCTTGCGTGCGCGGCGGCCATCGCCTTGATCTGCCTGTTGGCCCAGCGCGCGAGCGGGATCGCGGGACCGGGAGAGGCAAGGTCAGTCGGCAAGAACATCCTTCACTTTGCGGCGCAGCAGTTTGCCCATTTCGTTGTAGGGCAGTTCGCTGACGAAGGCGACCTTCTCCGGCACGCGCGAGGAGCGCAGGCGCGAGCGGACCAGCTCCTTCAACTCGCCCTCGTTAGGTGCAGCGTGGCCTTCGCGGGTAACAATGGCGACGCCGACCGTCTCTCCCCATTCGACTGACGGGATCGCATAGGCGCAGGCATCGGCGATGGCGGGGTGGGTGAGCAGCACGTCCTCGATCTCGCCAGGGGACATGTTCTCGCCGCCGCGCACGATCACGTCGTCGGCGCGGCCGGAAAGGAAGAGGTAGCCGTCCTCGTCCATGAACCCGGCGTCGCGGGTGGGGAACCAGCCCTGGGCGTCGAGCGCGCTCTTTTCCTTGTACTCGCCAGAGACCTGATCGCCGCGCACGTAGATTTCGCCGGGTTCGCCCACCGGGAGGACTTCGCCGTTCTCGCCGCGGATTTCCATCTCGACGGTGGGGATCGGCTTGCCCAATGAGGTAAGCCGGGCGCGGATCCTGGGGTCTTCGGAAGCAAGCGCCTCGCGGTGATCCTCGGGGCCGAGCAGGGCGACGGTCGAACTGGTTTCGGTGAGGCCGTAAGCGTTGGTGAAGCCCGCACCGGGGAAACGTTCCAGCGCCTTGTGGATCACTTCGAGCGGCATCTTGCCGCCGCCATAAGCGATGGCGCGCAGGCTGTCGGTTTGCGAGGCAGCGCCTTTTTCCATGGCATCGACGATGCGCGCCAGCATGGTCGGCACCACGAAGGCATTGGTGATGGCCTCGTCCGCGACCAGCGAAAGCCATCCTTCGGGCGAGAAATTGGGCAGCATCACGATCTTGCGCTGGGCGTAGATCGACGACAGCAGAGCCGAGATTCCGGCGATGTGATAAGGCGGCACGACTACGAGGGCCGCATCGGCCTCGTCGGCGCTGGCGAATTCCACCGTACCCAGAATGTAGCCGATGAGGTTCGAGTGCCGCAGGATCGCGGCCTTTGGCGCAGCGGTTGTGCCGCTGGTGAACAACTGGATCGCCACGCCTTCGCCGGGATCATATTCGCGCGTGTCGTTGCCGGGTACGGTTTCCTGTACGTTCAGCGTGAACTCATCACGCGGGAGGACCGTGTGGTCCTGTCCGCCGGCGATCCGCAGCACGCGCTCCTCGTCGCCGATCACCAGCGCGGGCGCAATACGGCCCAGCAGCGCGGCAAGGTCCGCGTCGGGCAGGCGGTAGTTTAGCGGGCAATAGGGCACGCCGGCCAGCGCCGCGCCGAACACCGCGATCACCGCCGCTTCGCTGCTCTCGTCGAGCAGGGCGACATATTCGGCCCCGCTGTCCTGGATCAGCTCGAACGCACCGCGCGCGGCGGCGAGCAGGTCGCCGTAAGTCCAGCGCCTGCCTTCGCAGACGAGAGCGATGCGGTCTGGAGCGGCCTCGGCGGCCATTTCGAGAAGGAGGGCGATGTTCATCGGCTGTCTTTTTCGAAAGTCAGTCGGAGGCCGGAAGGGGCTTGGCGTCCTTGACGACGAGCGCGGCGCCGTCGACGCTGAGCGAGCCCTTGCCGGGCTTCACGCAAAGCAGTTCGTACTTCCCGTCGCTATCCACATAACGCTTGCCCATCAAGGTGCCGGCGGAGAAGTCTGCGGCGAGGGGAGCGGGCTCGGCGGGCTTGGCCTCCGCCATTGGTGAGCCGCCACATTCGATCTGGCCGTCGGCGCTGCGGATCACCATGACTTCGGTATCACAGGCGGCGCTTTTCAGGCGGGTTCCGGGCTTCATTTCAAGTTCCTCGTACATGTATATTCGATTGGTCTTGCGGCTTGTTCAGGCGATCGCGCCCTTGGCTTTCCATTCCTCGATCTGGTCCCACTCGATCCCCATTTCCATGAGGACGAGTTCGGTATGCTCCGATGCCTGGGGCGAGCGGGTGGTCTCCACCGCTTCGCCGTTCCACTGGACGGGGCCGCGCACTAGCTTGAGCGGGGCGCCGCCGTCCGCGCCCTCGACTTCGAGGATCATGTCGTTGGCGATGGCCTGTTCGTCGGTGAGCAGGTCGTGGAAGCTCTGGACCGGCGCCCACTGGCCCGAGAACGTCTTGAGGTGCTGGCGCCAGTAGGCGAACGGATGCTGCGCGAAGGCCTTGACCAGTATGTCGCTGGCCGCGCCTGCGTTTTCGAACAGGGCGCGCGGTTCCGAAAAGCGGGGGTCTTCGGCCGCTTCGGGCACGCCCAGATGTTCGAACAGGCTGCGGATATGGGCAGTGGGCGAGATGGTGCAGAGGTTGATCGTGCCGTTGTCGCTGGTCTGGTAATTACCCATGAAAGGGTTGCGCGCCGCGCCGCCCGATCCCGGCATCGGGTTACGGGTGAGGATGCCGGTTTCGGCGACTTGCGCGATCAATGCGCCCGAAGCCCAGGCTGCGGTGCTGAGCAGCGAAACGTCGAGTTCGGTGGCTTCACCGGTCTTTTCGCGGTGATAGAGCGCCGCGGAAATGCCGCCGGCGATGAACATGCCGCCAATGGAATCGCCGAATGCCGGGATGCCCTGCGACAGCGGTGCATCCAGTTCTTCGGGCGTCATCGAATAGGCAACGCCGCTGCGGGCCCAGAAGCAGGTGCCGTCGAAACCGCCGATTTCGCGCTCAGGCCCCTTGTTCCCCAGCGCCGATCCGCGCGCATAGATGATGTTCGGGTTGGCGGCGCGGATGTGCTCGATGTCGAACTTGTTCTTCTGGCGCACCTGCGGGAGGTAGTTGGTGAGGAATACGTCGCACTGCTTGGCCAGTTCGTAGAGCACTTCCTGGCCCTCGGGCGTGGAGAGGTCGATGCCGACGCTGCGCTTGCCGCGATTGGGGTGCTCGAACAGGGTGTGGCGCAGCGGGTCAAGGGTGACGCCGCCCATGTTGAGGAAACCGCGCTGGGTATCGCCGCGCACGGGATGCTCGATCTTGATGACGTCGGCGCCCCAGTCGGCCAGCACGCCGCCGGCGGCGGGAGTGAAGGTGAACTGTGCGACTTCGAGGACGCGCACGCCCTCCATGACCTTTGTCGACATCTGCTGCCAGTCCCTGTCGTTATCTTATGATTTCGCGTCTGCGGCCAGCTTTTGGGCCGTTTGCCGCCGTCCGTTGGATGTGCGCGCAAAGCCGGGAAGGATCAACCGGGGGCCCCATCGTACCGACGATGAAGGCCTTCAAACGGCGGGTTTATGCGCCGTGGAGAGATCGCGCAGGAGGGCGCCGGCAAAATCACGCCACGGCGATGGGACTGGCAAAAAGCGCAGAGACAATTGCACAAATTACAATTGACTCAGATGCGGCACATTTACTAATCTAGGTTAGTAAATTGGAAAAACCGATTGCGCCAGGTTTCGTCAAGTTCGGAGAAACACAATGAAGAAGTTCGCATCGCTCGTCGCACTCGCCGCCGTCACTGCCTTTCCAGCCGTTGCTTTTGCCGAGACCGCCCAGGTCCGCGAGCCCACCGAGGCAGCCGCATCGCCGGCCGCGCTGACTGCTGGCAAGATGCTTTACGCCGCCGATGGCGGCCGTATCGCACCGGTTTACCGCGTCACGGCAGAGGGTAACCCGCAGGTCATCATGAACGGCCGCCTCGTGACCGTTCCGGCTTCGAGCCTTAGCGATGTCGGCGGCAAGGTGACCTCCTCGCTGTCGAAGAAGGATATCGCTTCGGCCAAGTAAGCCCTTCAAGGCACTGAAAAGGAAAGGGCGGTGCCGATGGCGCCGCCCTTTTTTCATGTGCCTTACGGTGCAACCTTTGTTGCGGTGAGTGAAACTCAGCCCCGGCTGACGTTCTCATAGATGCGCGTCATGTAGTTCAGCAGGCGGTCGACTTCCTCGTCCGAAAAGCCGGCGAACATGCGCTTCTCGCTCTCGGAAGCGATGGCGCCCAACTGGTCGAGGAGGGGCTTTGCCTGCTCGGTGAGGTAGACCGCGCGGGCGCGCCGGTCGTCCTTGCGGTCGCGGCGTTCGAGGAGTTCGTCGGCGCAAAGGCGGTCGATCAGACGGCCCGCCGAAGCCTCGGACATCTCCAAGTACTCGGCGATGGTCCGCTGCGTCGACCCGGGATATCGTGCGACGATCGCGATCATCGCCCATTGCGAGCGGGTGACGTTGAGTGCGGCCACTTTACGATCGAAATTGTTGCGTTGCAGCCGGCTGACTATGGTCATGCGCAGACCGACCTGGCGCGTCGGGCTTTCGTCACGCATGGAGAAGGGGTCGCTCAGCTTGCCCATCGGTTTGTCTTCCGCCTCAGTGGCCACGCATTGCTCCTTGCAGGGCGCCTTTCGGACGCGCTCCGTGATGATGTCCAGCGCCGTCAGACGCGCTCTATGATGATCGCAGGAGCCATGCCGCCCGCCGCGCACATTGTTATCAGACCATAACGCCCGCCGGTCCGTTCCAGTTCATCCAGCGCCGTGCCGATCAGCATGGCGCCGGTTGCACCGATGGGATGGCCCAGCGCCATCGAACCCCCGTTGGGGTTAACCTTGGCACGGTCGAGGTCAAGGTCGCGGATGAATTTCTCGACTACGACGGCGAAAGCCTCGTTCACCTCGAAGACGTCGATATCGGCCACGGTGAGACCTGCCTTGGCCAGTACCTTGCGCGCGGCGGGCACCGGGCCGTTGAGCATCAGGGTGGGGCAGTCGCCGGTTTCGGCCATGGCGACGATGCGCGCGCGCGGTTTCAGGCCGTGGGCCTCGGCATAGTCCCTGGACGCCAGCAGGATGGCGGAGGCGCCGTCGACCACGCCCGAGGAGATGCCGACGTGGTGGATCGGCTTGATCTCCACTTCGGGGTAGACCTGGTTGATCAGTTCCACATAAGTCTTGCCGCCGGATGCGGAAGGCATGTTGTAGAATATCTCGAAGGCAGGCTTGAGCTGGGCCAGGCTTTCGGCGGTGGTTTCGGGGCGGGGGTATTCCTCGTGATCGAGGATCACGTTGCCCTCGTCGTCCTTCACCGTGATCGTCGACTTGTCGAAGCGGCCCTCGGCGATGGCGAGGGCGGCTCGGCGCTGGCTCTCGGCGCCAAGCGCTTCCAGTTCCGCGCGGGTGATGCCTTCCATCGCGGCGATGGCGTCGGCGGCGACGCCCTGGTTGGACTGCGGGCGTTTGGCCTGGAGGCGCGGGTTGCCCGCGCCCATGCCGGCGCTGCCAAGGCCAGCTTCGCGCATCTTCGCACCGTACATTCCCGCGTAGGAGAGCATGTCCATGCCGCCCGCCACCATGAGATCGGCCATGCCAGACTTTATCATCGCGGCGGCGAGGCTAGTGGAGGTGATGCTAGACCCGCAGAACCGGTTGAGAGTGACCCCCCCAGCCTTCACGTCATAGCCCGCATCGAGAGCCGCCATGCGGCCAATGTCGCCGGCCTGCTGCCCAAGCGCGGCGGATACGCCCCAGATCACGTCGTCCACTTCGGCGGTGTCGATCGCGTTACGATCCTTCAGCGCGGCAAGGACGGAGGCGGACAGATGTTCGGGATGCATCTGCGACAGTGCGCCTTTGCCCATTTTGCCAAGGCCGCGCGGTGTTCTCACGGCGTCGATGATATAGGCCTCGGTCACGGCAGCTCTCCCTGTCTTGTTTCGCGCAGAAAAGCGCCGATTTCTCCTGGTCATGCTTGGGGGACGGGGCAATTGCAATTGGACCCCGAAGCCCTATCGCCGCAGCGATTGCTGACTATGGTTAGTATATCGGTGTAGAGCTTTGATGCTGCAATAGATCGTCTTCACGATGCCCGCCTTGACGGGCGCAGGGCGCTGGCCAAGATCGGTGCCGATAGGAAAAACAGGGATGAAGAGGCCATGAGCGGTGCAGGGGGCGCGGACAGTGCAGAAGCCGGGCATGGCAAGGGAGGCGCTTTCGCCCCGCTAAGGGAGCGCACGTTCCGCAACATCTGGTCGGCAAGCCTGTTCTCGAACTTCGGGCAGCTGTTCCTGGGCGTGGGCGCGCAGTGGGAGATGACCCGGTTGAGCAATTCGCCCAGCATGGTCGCGCTGGTGCAGACAGCGATGATGATCCCGCTGATGCTGGTGACGCTGCCCGCCGGGGCCATCGCCGACATGTTCGACCGGCGCCGCATCGCCATGACGGGCCTTGCCTTCAGCGCGGTGACCGCTGCCGTGCTCGCCGGGATCGCCTTCCTGGGCCTGACCACGCCGTGGGTGCTGCTGGCGTTCTGTGTACTGATCGGCGGGGGCGTGGCGCTGTTTTCGCCGTCCTGGCAGGCCTCGATCCCGGAGCAGGTCTCGCGCGCGCATCTTCCTGCTGCGGTGGCGCTGGGTACCATCAGCTACAACGTCGCGCGCAGCTTCGGGCCGGCGCTGGGCGGGCTGATCGTCGTTGTCTACGGCGTGCAGGCGGTGTTCGGCATGACGGCGCTGCTGTACCTTCCGCTGCTCACCGCGTTCTTCTTCTGGCAGCGCCGCCATGTGCCCTCGCGCCTGCCGCCCGAACGGATCGACCGCGCGATACTGACCGGCGCGCGTTATGCGCTTCATGCGCCGGCGGTGCGCACTGCCCTGCTGCGGGTGCTGGTGTTCGGCTTCAGCACGGCGACCGCATCGGCTCTTGCGCCGTTGATCGCCAAGGATCTGCTCCACGGCAATGCCGCGACTTTCGGTATCCTGCTTGGCGCGCAAGGAGTGGGCGCGGTGGCAGGCGCGCTGTTCGTCAGCCAGATCCGCGAGGCGATCTCTACCGAATGGGCATTGCGCCTGTTCGCGGTGGGGACCGGCATCGCGCTGGTCGCCATCGGGTTCAGCCATTCTCTGGTACTGAGCTGCCTCGCGTTCCTTGTCGTGGGGGCGTGCAACATCCTGACCGTGGCGATGCTCAACGTCACCGTGCAGCTTTCCGCGCCGCGCTGGGTGACGGCAAGGGCGCTTTCGCTGTTTTCCTCCGCGATCACGGCGGGCGTGGGCATCGGCGCTTGGTGCTGGGGCGTGGTTGCCGGCGCGCATGACGTGGCCTTCGCACTCATCGCGTCAGGCATCGCTGTCGCCGCCAGCGCCTTGCTGGGCGCTGTCCTGCCGGTTGCGCAGGATACCGAGGGCGACATGGATTCGATCGAGATCGGCAACGAGCCCGAAGTCACCTTGCCGCTGACCTTGCGTTCGGGCCCGGTGGTGATCGAACTGGAGTACGACGTCGATCCGGGCCACGCCCGTGAATTCTACGATGCGATGATGATGCTTCAGCGCGTGCGCAAGCGCATAGGTGCCTTCGACTGGACCATCGCCCGCGACATCGAAAACCCGGCCCTGTGGACCGAGCGCTACCACTGCCCCACCTGGGGGGACTATCTGCGCATGCGGGGGCGCTACACGCAGCCCGATTTCGACATTCAGGCGAAAGTCGACGTCTTCAATCGCGCTCGCCATGCCCGGCGCGTGCGCCGCCGTCTGGAGCGTCCGTTCGGCTCCGTGCGGTGGAAGGCCGATTCCTTTGACGCTCATCAAGAAACAGTTGGTTATATCGGACCGTAGACGGCCAACTCTGCCCTAGCGATATCTGTATAGTTGTTTGGCAAGCCGGCTGGAACACCCCCATGGATCGCCTGTAAGATGGCTCAAAATCAATGGGGGAGGGGTATCGTGAAAACCATCAGGACCACCGCGTCTGTTTTCGGCCTGATCGGATTGGCCGTTCTGGCGCCGCTGCCGGCTTTTGCGCAAAGTGCGACGGAAATCGACGACGGCGCGATCATCGTCACCGCCCAGCGCCGCGCCGAGGCGCAGGTCGATGTGCCAATCTCGATCACCAACCTCAGCAACGACGCGCTCAAGACCGCCAGCGTCCAGCAACTCGCCGATATCGGCAAGGTCACACCGGCGCTGCGTTTCGATTTTGCGGGCGGTTTTTTCCAGCCCACCATTCGCGGCATCGGCACGGCGGTGACGACTTCGGGCGGAGGCGGTAACGTTGGCATCTATATCGACGGGTTCTATTCTCCCAACCCGCTGGCCGCCGATTTCGACCTCATCAGCGTGGATAGCATCCAGGTCCTGAAAGGCCCGCAAGGCACGCTGTTCGGCCGCAACACGACCGGCGGCGCGATCCTCGTTTCCACGCGGGAACCTTCGACGAAGGCCAATGCCTTCGAGGGCCGCGTCAGTTACGGGCGCTATAACGAGGCCCGGGCCGAGGCTTTCACCAACTATGCCATCTCGGACCGCGTGGCGCTGAGCGTCGAAGGCCAGTACCGCCGGGGCGACGGCTGGCAGCATGACATCTCCAGCGGCAAGCGCGTGGGCGGGTATGAGAACTGGTCCGTGCGCCTTGGCCTGAAGGCGGACCTGACCGACAACGTGGACGTCCTGCTGCGCTACAAGCACGGCGACGTGGACGATCCCTCGACCATGCTGGCCTCGACGCTCGACACCGCCGATTTCGGCCTTGGCGCGCCTTTCGGCGGTATTCCCGGCACGTTCACGACGGCCAAGAACAAGATCGCGACAGGCTCCGTGGGTGAGGTGTTCAAGTCGAACAGCGACGTGGTGCAGGGCACGATCCGCGCCGACCTCGGCTTTGCCAACCTCACCTCCTACAGCCAGTACCGCAGCGAAAACTCGGTCATGTCGCAGGATCTGGACTATTCTGGCGCCGATATCTTCCAGCTCGGCCTGCCCAACATCAACGAAACCTGGAGCCAGGAACTGCTGCTGACCTCCAAGGCCGGGCCGAAGCTGCAATGGACCGCTGGGCTGTTCTACTTCCAGAACACCGACACCTATATCACTTACATCAACAATGCCGGCAACACCCCGAATGAGCGCATCCGCCTTGGCGGATCGAGCACTACAGTCAAAAGCTACGCCGCGTTCCTCGATGCGACCTACGAGTTCACCCCGCAGCTGTTCCTGACAGCGGGCGCGCGCTATTCGCAGGACAAGATCGTCGATGCCTACTGGAACCGTTCGTTCACCGATATCCGGGTGCCGGTGCCGAATATCTCGAACAACAAGCTGACCCCGCGCGTGGTGCTGCGCTACAAGCCCACCGACCAGACCAGCGTCTATGCCTCGTTCACGAAGGGGTACAAGGCAGCGGTATCCGACGTCGGCGGTTCGTGCCAGTCCAACCCCGATCCCGCGAACCCCGGGCAGTTCCTCTGCAACAGCGTCAAGCCAGAGGACATCAACGCCTACGAACTGGGCTTCAAGTATCAGGCGCGCGGCCTCTCGTTCGAGGGCGCGGCATTCTACTACGATTACAAGAACCTGCAGGTTTCGATCTACCGCACCGGCACCGCCGAGATCATCAACGCCGCCACTTCGGAAATCTACGGCCTTGAAGGCTCGGCCAATTATCAGGTTACTCCGGCCTTCCAGGTTTCGGCGGGCGCTTCGTGGGTCCATGCGCGCTACAAGACGTTCAATAACGCGCCGGTCTATGTGCGTTGTAGCGAGCTTGACGCTGCCACGGCGGCGGCATGCGCGGCGGGCGGGGTGACCTTCGCGGTCGTGCCCACCACGCTGGAGGACGTGACGATGCAGCGCACGCCCGAATTCACCGGGTTCATCGGCTCGCGCTACGAGGCGGACGTCGCCGGGGGACAACTCGCCCTGTCGGGCAACTTGTTCTATTCCTCCAAGTTCTTTTTCGGCCCCTCGGGCGTGCAGTTCGAACAGGGCGGTTACGCCACACTGGCCCTGCGCGCGCAGTGGACCGCGCCGGACGAGAAGTTCTACCTCGCGCTCTACGGCGATAACGTCACCAACAGCCGCTACCTGACGCAGGCGCAGTATTCCAGCTTCGGCATCGGCGCGAACTGGAGCAAGCCGGCGGTCTACGGCATCGAGGCGGGCGTGAAGTTCTGAACGGGCAGGGGCGTTCCCACACGGGAATGCCCCTTGGCCCGCAGGTTCCGCAGGGTAACGGCCAGAACGAAAACATGGGAGAAAACACTATGCCGCAAGACAGGACCTGGCGCGTCGTCCAGTGGGCGACGGGCAATGTCGGTAGCCGCGCGCTGCGCATGGTGATCGAGCATCCACGCATGGAACTGGTAGGGCTGTGGGTCAGCTCGGCGGAAAAGGTGGGGCGCGATGCAGGCGAGCTTGCAGGCATTGAGGGAGCCGAGGCCGAAACGGGCGTCAAGGCAACCGGCTCGCTGGACGAGATCGCCGCGCTCGATGCCGATTGCGTGCTGTTCATGCAGCAGGGGACCGATTGGGACGCGATTTGCACGCTGCTCGCCTCGGGCAAGAACGTGGTCACCACGCGCGGCGACTTTCACTATCCGCAGATGATGGACCCGGCCAACCGCGCGCGCATCGAGGAAGCCTGCGCCGCCGGCGGCACCTCGATCTATTCGACGGGCTCCAGTCCCGGTTTCGCGACCGAGGCGCTGGCGATCCCGCTGCTGTCGCTCCAGCGCCGCCATGGCCTGCTGACGATCGACGAATATGCCGACGTATCGAGCCGCAATTCGCCCGACATGCTGTTCCAGATCATGGGCTTCGCCGCGCCGATGGCCCCGTTCGACCAGAGCCGCGCCGAGCATCTCAAGGGTGATTTCGGCAGCTCGCTTTCCCAGATAGCGCAAGCCATCGGCCTGCCTTGCGACGAGGTCACGGCGGTGGGCGAACTGTCAGCGGCAAAGCACGACCTCGATATCGCGGCGGGCAAGGTTCCGGCCGGGACAGTGGGGGCGATGCGAACGACGATTACCTGCAAGCATCAAGGCCGCCCTGTCCTGCGGTTCCGCGCGAACTGGTACGTGACCACCGATATCGAACACGACTGGGACCTGCGCGAATCCGGCTGGCGGATCGTCACCGAAGGCGACACGCCGGTGAAGGTCGACATCACCTTCCCGGTCTCGGCGGATGATTACGCGGCCTTTACGCCGGGCCTGACGGCGCATCGGCCGATCAACGCGATCCCCGCCGTCTGCGCAGCCGCGCCGGGCATCCGCACCACGGTCGATCTGCCGCAGGTCATCCCGCTTTACGGCTGAGCGGGCGCCGTCGACTGGTCGCCGCCCAGCACGCGGTAAAGCGTGACGCGGTTGGTCGCCTGCTGAAGACGTACCGCAATCTCCGTCCGGCGCGCCGAATAGAGGGTGCGCTGGGCGTCGAGATTGTCGAGCGAGCTGGCGATGCCCCGGCGGTAGGTAGCCTCGGTCAGCTGCGCGGCATCCTGCGTGGCGGCCGTGAAGGCGGAGGCTGCGCGCAGGCGCTCGGCCAGCGTGCCCTGATCGGCAAGCGCGTCGGCGGTTTCGCTGAACGCGGTCTGGATCGCCTTCTCGTAAGTCGCCAGCGCTGCGTCGCGCTGGGCTTTTGTCACCGCGACGTTGGCGGAGAGGCCGCCGGCGTTGAAGATCGACCAGCTGCCATTGCCGCCCAGCGTGGTCGTGCGCGAGGCGCCGTCGAACAGGGCGGAAAGCGAAGTGCTGGCAAAACCGATCAGCGCGCTGAGCGAAATCGAGGGGAAAAGCTGCGCCCGGGCGACGCCTATGTCGGCATTGGCGGCACGCAGTTGGTACTCGGCCTGAACCACGTCCGGGCGGCGCAGCAGGACCTGCGTGCTGGTTCCGGCGGGCAGTTCGCTCAGGCTGGCGTTAACCTCGTCGATCCCGGCGGGAAGCAGGGCCTGGTCGAAATCGGCGCCGATAAGCAGGCGGATGGCGTTGATGTCCTGCGCCAGCTGTGCCTTCTGCGAAGCGACATCGCCATTGGCGGTTTCCAGAACCTGTTCGGCCTGGCGCAGTTCGGTACGTGCCGCGACGCCGCCCTTGAGGCGCGCGGCGGACAGACGCACGCTGCCCGCGGCGTTGGCGGCGGTTGCCTGCGCGATGTTCAGAAGGTCGCGGTCGGCGGCATAGGTTGCCCAGCCGAGCGCGAGGTCGGCGACGAGGCCGAGGCGTACGGTGCGCGCGGAAGCCTCGGTCGCCAGCGCGGTGTCGCGCTGGGACTGCGTGGCGTTGGCCAGCTTGCCGAACAGATCCAGCTCGAAGCTGGAGATGCCGCCCCGCAAGGTGTAGTTCATGCCGTTCTGGCCGAAACCGCCGCCGGTCTCGCTATCGGTGGCCGACGTGGTGGCGGTGACGGCTGGGAACTGATTGGCGCGCGTGACGCGTACCTGCGCCCGCGCGGCGGCGATGTTGGCCGCAGCCACCCGCAAGTCGCGATTGTTGGTAAGGGCCTGCTCCACCAGAGACTGCAGGCGCGGATCGCGGAACACCTCCTTGTAGGAAACCAGCGGCAGCGAAGCCTCGCTCTGCGCGAGATAGGCGTCGCCGACCGGCCAAGATGCTGGGACCGGCGGGGCGGGAGCCACATACTTGGGCGCCAGCGAACAGGCGCCCAGGGCGAGGGCGGGCAGAACCCCCGCCGTCAGCCGGGTGGTCACTGCGGTCAGGCGCTTCATGCGGTGTCTCCCGCGCGCTGCTTGCGCTCGGCAAGCTTTGCCCGTGCCTTGGCGATACCGTCGCGCACGCTGCGGCGCACGATGACGAAGAACAGCGGGATGTAGAAGATCGCCAGCAAGGTGGCGGTGAGCATGCCGCCCACCACTGCCGTGCCGATGGCGACGCGGCTGTTGGCACCCGCGCCGGTCGCCATCGCCAGCGGCAAAACGCCGAAGATGAACGCGAAGCTGGTCATCAGGATCGGGCGCAGGCGGATGCGCGCGGCTTCCAGAGCGGCGTCGATGACGCGCTTGCCCTGACGTTCCGCCTGCTCCGCGAACTCGATCATGAGGATCGCGTTCTTGGCGGCGAGGCCCATCGTGGTGAGCAGACCGATCTGCAGGTAGACGTCGTTTTCAAGGCCGCGCAGCGTCACGAAAGCGATCGCGCCAAGCAGGCCGAGCGGGATCACGAGGATGACCGCGACCGGGATCGACCAGCTTTCATAAAGCGCGGCAAGGCACAGGAACACCACCAGCAGCGACAGTGCATAAAGCACCGGGCCCTGACCCGAGGACAATCGCTCCTGATAGGATGAACCGGCCCATGCAACGCTGACGCCGGGAATATCCGAGGCCAGCTTTTCCATGAGGTTCATGGCGGTGCCCGAACTGACGCCCGACCCGGCATCGCCGGAGAATTCGTAGGCGGGCAAGCCGTTGAAACGCGAGGTGGAACTGGGCGCGGTCGACCAGCTGATCGTCGAGAATGCCGAGAATGGCGACATCTGGCCGTCCGATCCACGCACGAACCACTGCGCCAGATCTTCGGGACGCGAGCGGAACTGCGCGTCTCCCTGCACATAGACGCGCTTGACGCGGCCCTTGTCGATGAAGTCGTTGACGTAGTTGCCGCCCCATGCGGTGGACAGGGTGGAATTCACATTGGCAGGCGTCAGGCCGAAAGCCGTGAGCGCGCGCGTATTGGTATCGAGCTTGAGCGTAGACACGTCGGGCAGATTGCTCAGGCGAACGCCGGATAACTGTCCATCGGCGTTGGCGGCGGCAAGCAGTTTGTCGCGCGCTTCGGCGAACTTGTCGGCGCTGAGGGCATTGGCATTCTGAAGTTCGAGGGTGAAGCCCGAGGATGAGCCAAGACCGCGCACAGAACCCGGCACGAGAGCAAAGACCTGCGCATCGCGAAGGCCACGGAAGGCGGCGCTCGCGCGCTTCACGATGGCGTCGGCGCTGTCCTTGGGATCAGTGCGCTGCGACCAGTCGGTGAGGTTGACGAAGCCCTGGCCGCTGTTCTGTCCGGCTGCGCCCTGACCGCCGCCGGAAATGGTGAACATGCCCGCGTAATTATTCTTTTCGTAGGTCATGAAGTATTTTTCGACCTCGCGCTGCACTTCTTCGGTGCGAGCGCGGGGCGTACCGGCGGGCAAGCGCCACTGGATCATGATGTTGCCTTGATCCTCGTTGGGGAGGAAGCCGGTCGGCAGGCGTTGGAACATCATGAACGTGATGACGCAGGTTACTGCGAACAGCCCCAGCCAACGCCACTTGTGCTCGACGACGCGCTCGACCTTGCTGGCGTAGCTTTCGGTGATGCGCTCGAAGCTGCCGTTGAACCAGACGTGGAACTTCTCCCAGCCGCGCGCCAGCCAGGGCAGGTGGCGTTCGATCCAGGTGGGTTCGCGTTCTTCCTCAGGGACCTTGGCCTTGAGCAGGGTGGCGGTAAGGGCAGGGCTGAGGATCAGCGCCACAAGCACCGACAGCACCATGGCTGCGACGATCGTCAGCGAGAACTGGCGGTAGATCACGCCTGTAGACCCGCCGAAGAAGGCCATCGGCAGGAACACCGCCGAGAGCACAAGGGCGATGGCGACCAGTGCCGTCTGGATTTCCTCCATCGACTTGATCGTGGCATCGCGCGGGGTCATGCCGGGATTTTCTTCCAGCAGTCGCTCGACGTTTTCCACCACGACGATGGCGTCGTCGACCAGCAGGCCGATGGCAAGCACGAGGCCGAACAGCGTCAGCGTATTGATCGAGAATCCGGCGAGATAGAAGATCGCGAACGTACCAAGCAGCACCACCGGCACAGCGATCGCCGGGATCAGCGTGGCGCGCCAGCTTTGCAGGAACACGAACATGACGATGACGACGAGGATGATCGCCTCGAACAGCGCCTTCTCGACTTCTTCGACCGACAGCTTGATGAAGTCGGTGGAATCGCTGCCGTAGATGTATTTGACGCCGTCGGGCATGTCCGCGCCCAGGGCCTGCATCTTGGCCTTGACCGACTCCGCGGTCGCAAGAGCATCGGCGCCGGGCGAGAGCGAGATGGAAATGCCGGCGCCGGGGTGGCCGTTGACGCGGCTGACCGAAGTGTAGCTTTCCGCGCCGATTTCGACGCGGGCCACATCGCCTACGGTGACTGCGGAGCCGTCCGCGTTCGTCTTGAGGACAATCTCGCGGAACTGTTCGGGGGTTTGAAGGCGCGATCCGGCGGTGAGGACGGCGTTGATCGCCTGGCCCTGCGGCGCGGGCAGGCCGCCCACTTCGCCGGCGGCGACTTCGGTATTCTGTGCCTGGATCGCCGAAGTGACGTCGCTAGGCATAAGCGCGACCGCCGCGAGCTTGCGCGGGTCGAGCCAGATGCGCATCGCATGGGGGGCACCGAAGACGTTGACGTCGCCCACGCCCTGAACGCGCGAAAGCGGGTCCTGGATGTTCGAGGTCAGATAGTCGGACACGTCCTGGTTGGAGCGGGTGTCGGTCTCGTCGTAGACCGCCACCAGCAGCAGCTGGTCGGGGTTCGACTTGGTGACCGTGACGCCTTGTGCCTGCACCGTCTGCGGCAGGCGCGGGAGGGCCGACTGGACCTTGTTCTGGACCTGGACCTGGGCGATGTCGGGGTCGGTGCCCTTGGCGAAGACCGCGCTGATCGAGGCAGACCCGCGGTTGCTGGACGAGGAACTGAAGTAGAGCAGGCCGTCGATGCCGGTCAGCTGCTGCTCGATGATCTGGGTGACCGAATTCTCGATCGTCTGCGCCGAGGCGCCCTGATAGGTGGCGCGGATGTTGACCTGGGTCGGCGCGATATCAGGGTACTGCTCGTTCGGCAGGTAGTTGAGCGCGCCGAGGCCGGCGAGCATGACGATGATCGCCAGCACCCAGGCGAAGATCGGGCGATCGATGAATATACGCGACATCTGGCGTCAGCCGCCCTTGTTAGCTGGAGCGCCGGGTGCGCCGCCCTTGGCCCCGTCACCTTTCGGAGGCGCCACGGTCTGCGGGGCAGTGCTGGCCACGGCCTTGATCGCCGCGCCCTGGCGCAGGCCGTTCAGGCCCTGGACGATGACCTTGTCACCCTTGGCAAGGCCGGAGGTGATCACGGCGTTCTCGCCATAAGTGCGGTCTGCGGTGACCTTGCGGCGCACAGCCTTGTTGTCGGCGCCGGCGAGCATGACGTAAGCGGTGCCGTCGAAGTCGCGCTGGACGGCGTTCTGCGGAACCAGGATCGCGTTGGGGTCTGACGCCTGGTCGAACATCGCGGTCACGAACATGCCGGGCAGGAGCAGGCCGTCGGGATTGGGGAAGCGGGCGCGCAGGGTGACGGTGCCGGTGGTCTGGTCGACCGTCACTTCGGAAAACTGGACGGTGCCGGTCTGCGGGTAGCGGGTGCCGCCATCGAGCTGCAGGTGCACTTCGGTGCTGCCCGGCTGGACGCCGCCCTCCGCCAGCTTGCGGCGCAGCGTCACGAGGTCGGCAGCGGACTGCTGCATGTCGACGTAGATCGGGTCCATGCGCTGGATGATGGCCAGCGGATCGGCCTGGCTGGCGCTGGCAAGCGCGCCGACCGTGACCAGCGAGCGGCCAATGCGGCCACTGATCGGGGCGGGCACGGTGGTGAAGCGCAAGTTGATTCGCGCAGTATCCAGCGTGGCGGCGTTCTGGGCGATGGTGGCCTTGGCGACGCGCGATGCGGACAGCGCATCGGTGTAGTCCTGCTTGGCGACGGCCTCCATCTCGGCGAGCGGGCGATAGCGCTCAGCCTTGACGCCTGCAGCCTCTGCCGAAGCACGGGCGCTGGCGAGGTTCGCCTGCGCTTGGTTAACGGCAGCGCGATAAAGGCTAGGGTCGACCTCGAACAGGGGCTGGCCGGCCGTTACCAGGCTGCCTTCCGTGAAGAAACGCTTGCGGATGACGCCGTTGACCTGCGGGCGCACCTCTGAAGTCTCGAAAGCGACGGTGCGGCCGCTCAGCGTGACGGCCATAGGAACGCTGCTGGTGCCGGCGACGATATATCCGACGGCTGCGCCGGGTTTCTGGTCCGCATTCTTGTTCGATTCGCCCGAACATGCGGAAAGCGCAGCGGCTGCAAACAGAACAACGGACAAAGGCCTGCCATGCCGCCAACGGAGGGCCTTGGGGGGATAGATTTTCAAGTTGCACGCCTTCTAGGTCAGGTCATGTTCTATTGAAGCAATGCCGCAGCCTCGCAAGCGTGCATTTCGCGGGTGCGACAATTTGCGACTAAAGATCAACGTGCCGCGACATGGAACGATGCGGGCGGCAGATGGTCATGCAGAAAAGGCACCGCGAACACGGTGATCTGCATAGCGATTTTTTGAAGAAGGGGGAAAGTGGTGCCCGAGGACGGATTCGAACCGCCGACACTGCGATTTTCAGTCGCATGCTCTACCAACTGAGCTACTCGGGCACTGCCTGCGTGGCTGCTCCGAAAGGGAGTAACCAGCGGTTGGTGGCGGGCCTATGGCCAAGCCAGCGGAGCTTGGCAAGCCCTTGATGACGAGAAAATTTCAATCGTCCTGTGGATTGTCCTCAAAGCCGGGCGCATCGCTGGTCGGATCGGCGGGATGGCCGGGTAGGGCATAGCCATCTTGCAGCCATTGCAGAAGATCGCGGTCGCGGCAGCGCTTCGAGCAGAAGGGCGTATGCTCGGCCGCGCGGGGTTTGCCGCAGATGGGGCATTTGCGTCCGGTTGTCGTCATGACGACAGCGCCTGCGCGAATCCGCCGCCAAGTGCAAGGGTGCGATCCTCATTCCAGCGAAGCGTGCGGCCAGTGCGGCGGGTAAGCTGGGCGAGCCAGTCGTCCGTGGTGGCGGCGCGCACGGCGGGATGGGCGGTGAGCAGCAGCGTGCCCGGCTCACTCACCGATTCGGCACGGCGCAGCAGGAGGCGGGCGGCTGCACCGGCCGGGTCCGCGCGCACGCGCTGCGCGATCGAGGGGCGGTCGAGGCGGGCGACCAGCTGGACAAAGCCGAACCCGTTCATCGCCGTGCGCTGATGAGGCCAGTGGTCCAGCGCGGCGGCCAGTGCCTCGTCCACTGCGCGGCGGTCCTCCTTCCGTTCAAGCGAGGGAAAGTCGATGCCGATCGAGCCGGCAAGGTCGAGCCGCCCCACGGCATCGGTAATCGCGGGCACGGCAGCCAGTGCCAGTGCGCGGGGGGGCAGGGTGCCGTCGATGTCGATGAGGGTCATGGCGGGCGTCGGCGTAACTACCAGCGCGCCGCCTTCGAAATCGATGACGCCGTCCAGCGCTTCGGCGATGATTTCGGGCCAGGGGTCTTCGGGAAAGCGGTGCAGGGTGCGTACCGGGAGGCTGCCTATCTGCAGGGACTGCGCGAGTTTGGGGGCCGGGCGGACAGGCAGGTCGCTGGCCCGGGCCTGCGCGCGCTTGAGGCGTCCGGTTTCGGCCATGGCGGCGCGGGTGACGATCACGCGCTGGCGGGCGCCTTCGCTGGCGGACGTCGGCAGGCCGCTCACCAGGGCTTCCTCACCCGAATCGAAACGGACGGTGCCGCGCGGCGATCCGGCGTGGCGGGAGACGAGAACGGCGTCGGCCACTTCACCGGCGGCAAGGCGGCCGGGCCACTCCAACCGGGCGGCAACGACCTGGCCGTCCTGAACGAGGATTGCGCGGGTTTCGCCGATCCCCTCCTCGATGAGCCATTCAGCCAAGGGCAAAGCCCGCCGCAAGCAGCAGTGCGCGCGTCTCGAACAGGGGAAGCCCGACGACGCCGGAATGGCTGCCGGAAATAGAGACGATGAGCCCTTCAGCGTTGCCCTGAATGGCATAGCCTCCGGCCTTGCCCTCCCATTCGCCGCCAGCGATGTAGGCTTCGATCTCGGCATGGCTGAGCAGCTTGAAGCGCACGATCGTCTCGCTCAGGCGTTCGCGCAGGGTGCCGTCGGGGCTGCGCAGCGCGATGGCCGACAGCACGCGGTGACGGCGGCCGGACAGCAGGGTCAGGCAGGCGCGCGCGGTTGCTTCATCCTCGGCCTTGGGCAAGATGCGGCGGCCGCAGGCGACTACCGTGTCGCCCGCCAGTACGCAGGCGTCAGGCGCAGATAGGGCCAGCGCCTTTTCGCGGGCCATGCGGCGGGCATAGTCGCGCGGCACTTCGCGGGGCTGCGGGGTTTCGTCGATGTCGGCGGCTTCGATCGCGTCTGGCGTGATGCCAAGGCGCGCGATCAGTTCGCGCCTGCGGGGGCTGGCCGATGCCAGGACTAGTTGGGGCATCAGCTTGGGCACCAGTGTCGAAGGAAGGGGCTTCGCCTGTAGCGCTGCCAGGTGGCAGATCAACCGCCAAACTGACCGGGACCGCCGCGACCGGGCATGAAACGATAGGTAACGCGGCCCTTGGAAAGATCGTAAGGCGTCAATTCTACCAAAACGTCGTCGCCGACCAGCACGCGGATGCGGTTCTTGCGCATCTTGCCGGCGGTATGCCCCAGAATTTCGTGGCCGTTTTCCAGCTCCACGCGAAACATCGCGTTAGGCAGAAGTTCAACCACGCGGCCGCGCATCTCCAGGAGTTCTTCTTTCGCCATTGGCGATCGTGTCCGTACCTGCTGGTGTGTCGCAAGTGGCATAACCAGCACTTCGCCAAAATGAAAGCCTTAGGCAAAGGGTTGGGGAATCCGCAGGAGGCAGTTTTTGTGGATTCCGCCTGGATACCGACAGGCCCGGCCGGGAACTATACTTACGCAAGGGTGCAGGGTGAGGTGCAAGGTGCTGCGCGGTCTTGCAGCGCGTTTCCCGGTTCATCGCAGCGCAAGACAATTGCGACAAAATGATACGGCGCAGTGGCTTGTGGTTCGAATGAGCCCGAGGCAATGGGGCGTCAGGGCGAGGAACATCGAATTTTGAATAAATGCTCTTGGCGGAGATTGCACTTGCGTTCCCTACCTCTGATCAGCCTGGTCGCGTGCCTGGGCATGCCTGCTGTTGCGATGGCTGCGGAAGCGCCTGCGCCGATGGTCGAGAAAGACGACAAGAACGACGATTCGCTCGAAGTTCACGGCGACGAAATTCTCGTCATGTCGCCGCGCATCATCGGTCAGATCGACGTACCGCAACAGCCCATCGAAGTCTTCGACGAAGAGGACATCGCCTCCTACGGCGTAAGCTCGATCGAGGAACTGCTCGACGCGATCAGCCCGCAGACCGGCAGCGGACGCGGGCGCGGCGACGGTCGGCCGGTGATGCTGCTCAACGGCCAGCGCATCAGCAGCTTTCGCGAGATGCGCAACATCCCGCCCGAGGCGATCCGCCGCCTTGAAGTGCTGCCCGAGGAAGTGGCGCTGCGCTTCGGCTATGCGGCGAACCAGCGGGTGGTGAACATCATCCTCAAGAACGAGTTCGCAGCCGTCACCACCTCGGACGAGTACAACCGCCCCACGCGCGGCGGTTATGACAATTACGAGCTGGAAACGGGCCTGTTCAAGGTGGCCGGACCGCGCCGCTACAATGTCACCGCCAAGCTCGACCAGACATCCATGCTGACCGAGGCCGAGCGCAACATCGAACAGGAAGCCTCGCGCGTTTCGAACGTCACCGGCGATCCCGACCCGGCACGCTATCGCAGCCTGGCGGCGAGCGATTCCGAATTCGTGCTGGAAGGCACGATGACACAGGGCCTCGGCGATGGCGGATTTGGCGGCTCGATCACGGCGACAGGCGGTTACACGCGCTCGCAGACGACTTCGCTCTCGGGTCTGGATGCCGTCACGCTGACCAACGGCGCAGGCCAAAGCGCGCTGCGTACGCTGCCTGATCCGCTTACCACCCGCTCGGTATCCGACACGTTCGAAGGCGGCCTCGGCTATTCGACGCTGATCGGCGAATGGCAGCTTAGCGCCACGTCAAACGCCACTTATGTCGATACCAATACCCGCGTCGACCGCAGGCGAGACACCTCTGCGCTGGCCGATGCGGCGCTGGCGGGGACGCTGGCGATCGACGGGGCGCTGCCCTTCGTGCCCGGCGCCGGGGTCGATGTCGCCACTACGCGCCAGTTGACACTGGCCAACCTCGCGACGATCTCGGGCAAGCCCTTCCGTATGCCTGCGGGCGAGGCGAACCTGACCGTCAAGGCCGGATACGATTTCGACCGCTCGGTCAGCGAGGATACCCGTACCACCCTGGGCGCTGTCACTCTCAAGCGCGGCGACGTGCTGGGCGGCGTCAATCTGGCCCTGCCGCTGACCAGCAAGGGCGAGGATTTCCTCGGCGCGGTAGGCGATATCACCCTGAATCTGAGCGGCGGGCTGGATCACCTTTCCGATTTCGGCACGCTCAAGGACTGGAGCGCGGGCCTCACTTGGTCGCCCACCGACACTCTGACCCTTCAGGCCAGCTATATCGTCGACGAAGCCGCGCCCAAGCTGACGCAGCTGGCCGCACCGACGATCCTGACCTACAACGTTGCCGTCTACGATTTCACCAAGGCGACTAGCGCACTTATCAACGTGACCAGCGGCGGCAATCCCGACCTGAAGAAGGAAACGCAGCGCGACTGGAAGATCTCGGCGCAATGGAAGCTGCCGTTCATGCAGCGCTCCAATCTTCTCGTCGAATATTTCCGCAACCGTTCGAGTGACGTGACGCAGGCGTTTCCGCTGCTCACCCCGGCGATCGAGGCGGCATTCCCCGGCCGCGTGACCCGCGACGGTGACGGCAACCTGATCGCCATCGACCGCCGCGCGGTGACATTCGACGAGGTTAAAAGCTCGTCGCTGCGCTGGGGTATCAATCTGTCCGGCAGTCTTGGCGGGGCTGGGTCGTCCGGTTCGGGCGGCGGTGCGGATCGGGCCGGTTCCGAGGGGGCTTCGGCGCGGCGCAGCGCGGGCACCGGCGGGCTGGTCGTCGGCGCAAACGGGCCGATGGCGGGCGTCCAGACGCTGGGCGGCCAGACGCAGTCTTCGGCAACGCCGGGCGCACGTCCGTCCTTCGACCCTTCGCGCTTTGCGGCCATGCGCCAGCAGCTTTGCGCGCCCGGAGCCGGTGAGCCCGATCTCTCGAAGATTCCCGAACGTATGCGCGAGCGTCTCATCGGCGCGGACGGCAAGATCGACCCGGCCAAGCTGGCCGAATTCAAGACGCGCGCCTGTGCGGCTGAGGGCGCTGCGGGGCCGGGCGCCGGCGGCGTGCCCGACCCGCAGCGCTTCGAGCGCCTCCGTACCGCGCTATGTGCGGGTGGCAGCGGTCCGCCCGATGTTGCCAGCCTGCCCGACCGCATGCGTGAGCGGCTGATGGGTGCGGACGGCAAGGTCGATCCCGAACGTCTGGCACAGCTGCGCCAACGGTTCTGCAGCGCCGACGCAGCCGGGCAAGGCGCTGCGCCTGCGCAGCCGGGCGATACCGCGCGCGAGGTGCGTTTTGCGGGCGGTCCTCCTGCGGAGCAAGCCGGCGGTCCGGGCGGAACCCGAGCGGAAGGTTCCGGCGACAGGGGCGGCCCGCGCGGTGCTGGAGGCCCAGGCGGTCCCGGCGGCGGCATGGGTATGGGCCCCGGCGGACGCGGCCCCGGCAGTCGCTGGAACATCGCGGTCTACCACACCTGGCGCTTTACCGACACGGTCCGCATCGCGCCGGGCGTGCCGATCCTCGACCAGCTCAATGGCGATGCCATCGGCGCGGGCGGCACGCCGCACCACGCGATCGAGGCGGAAGGCGGCCTGTTCAAGAATGGCTACGGCCTGCGTTTGAAGGCTGAGTGGGAAGCGCCTGCAAAGGTCAATGGCTCTGGCCAGCCGGGCAGTTCGGATCTGCGCTTCGGCAGCACGTTCGATCTTTCGCTGCGCATTTTTGCCGATCTGGGCCGCAACGAGGCACTCGTCGCGAAAATGCCGTTCCTAAAGGGTACGCGCCTTTCCTTCGTGGCCGACAACCTCCTCGATTCGCGCCAGCGCGTGACGGATGAGAACGGTGCGGTGCCGCTGGCCTACCAGCGCGCCTATCGCAATCCGCAAGGGCGCGTGGTCGGCATCGATTTCCGCAAGATGTTTTGAGGATATAGGACCGGCGGGTCTACCGATCCATCGCGCCATGCCCTATCTGACGGGCATGGCGCGAACACCTGCCGGCACTCCCGACACCCCCAATGGCACCGAACGCTTCAACGAGGAGCGCGCGGTTTCGAGCATACGCGGCTCTGAACAGCCCGATCTCCAGGCGGGGGTCGAGGTGATCCGTGACACCGTGCGCACCCTGCCGGTCAAGCCCGGTGTCTACCGCATGCAGGACGCGCGGGGCGATGTGCTCTATGTCGGCAAGGCGCGGGCGCTGAAGAACCGCGTGGCCAACTATACCCAGTGGGAACGCCTGCCCGGCCGCCTCCAGCGCATGGTCAGCCAGACGCGGTCGATGACCATCGTCACCACCAATTCCGAGGCCGAGGCGCTGCTGCTCGAAGCGCAGCTCATCAAGCGCTTCCGGCCAGCCTACAACGTCCTGCTGCGCGACGACAAATCGTTCCCCTTCATCCTGCTGCGCACCGACCACGAATTTCCGCGCATCATGAAGCATCGCGGCGCGCGGCGGCTGAAGGGCAATTACTACGGCCCCTTCGCCAGTGCCGGTTCGGTGAACACCACCATCAACGCCCTGCAGAAGCTGTTCCTGCTGCGCAGCTGCACCGACAGCTTCTTCGCCCGGCGCGACCGGCCCTGCCTGCTTTACCAGATCAAGCGCTGCTCTGCCCCGTGCGTAGCCCGCATCGACGAGGCGGGCTACGACGAACTCGTGCGCGAGGCTAAGGACTTCCTCGGCGGCAAATCCAATGCGGTGCAGCGCAAGATCGAGGTGCAGATGGCGCAGGCTGCGCAGGATCTCGATTTCGAACGCGCGGCAATGCTGCGCGACCGTCTGCGCGCGGCAACGTTCATCCAGGGCAGTCAGGCGATCAACGCCGAAGGTGTCGACAATGCGGATATCTTTGCGATGGCAACGCATGGCGGGCAGGTGGGCGTGCAGGCGTTCTTCATCCGCGGCGGCCAGAACTGGGGACACCGCGCCTTTTTCCCGTCCCACACCGAGGGATTGAGCGAGGAAGAAGTGATGCAGAGCTTCCTTGCCCAGTTCTATGAGGAAGTGCCCCCGGCACGCTGTATCCTGATCGACCGCGAATTGCCCGAGGCCGATCTTCTGGCCGAAGCTCTGCGCGAAGGCGCGGGCGGCAAGGTGGAAATCTCGGTCCCCCAGCGCGGCAGCCGCCGCCAACTGGTGGCGCAGGCAACGCGCAACGCGGTGGAGGCCCTCGAACGCCGCCTTGCCGAGCGGGGAACGCAGGCGAAAACCCACCGCGAAATGGCAGAGTTCCTTGAATTGTCGGATGTCCCGCAGCGGATCGAGGTCTACGATAACAGCCACATCCAGGGCACCAAGGCCGTCGGCGCGATGATCGTTGCCGGACCGGAAGGCTACCTCACCAACCAGTACCGCAAGTTCAACATCAAGACCGCGCAAAGCGACGATGATTTCGCGATGATGCGCGAGGTCATGACCCGCCGCTTCGGCCGGGTGCAGGAGGAAGATCCTGAGCGTCAGGGCGGAACCTGGCCCGATCTCGTTCTGATCGATGGCGGCAAAGGCCAGATGAACGCGGTGAAGGATGCGCTGGAGGAGCTGGGCATCGAGGACGTGGCGCTGATCGCCATCGCCAAGGGCCCGCATCACGGACGGGAAGGGCGCGAGGTGTTCCACTTCCCCGATGGCCGCGAAAAGATGTTGCCGGTCAATTCCCCGGTGCTGTTCTATCTCCAGCGACTGCGTGACGAGGTCCACCGCTTCGTCATCGGGGCCCACCGCGCCAAGCGCAGCCGCGCCATCACAGCCAGTCCGCTGGACGAAATCCCAGGCATCGGCCCGGCACGCAAACGCGCGCTACTTCTGCACTTCGGCACGGCAGGCAAAGTGCGCGCGGCCAGTCTGGAAGACCTCCAGAGAGCGCCGGGAGTAAGCGCGGCGGTCGCCCAGACGATCTACGATTTCTACCACCCGCGCGGGTGAAAGAGCCTGCCGGTCAGGCGGGGCGCAGTTTGGCGGTCGTGATGTGCCAGCCTTGCGAGATGCCCATGCTGCGATTGATCTGGCGCAGGTCGTACTTTCCGGTGAAACGCTGGTGTCGGCCGTCGTTCAATTCGGCGTCGATGGTCACCGGCACTGTCACATAGATCGAACCGGCGCCGCCTTCGATGCTGGAGACCTTGCCGATCTCCACATGGGTGCGGCGGGTATCGGCATAGCCGTTGGCGAACTGCTCAAGCGTCTGCGCGGGATTGCCGTTGGGCCCCCACAGCGACCATGCTGCGGCATAGTCACGCGCGTTGACGGCATCGTAAAAGCGCCGGACAAGGTCGGCAGCGGCCTCGCTGCCGATGGGATCTACGGCGCAAGCAGGTGTCTTTACGAAATCCTCGCCAAGGATGGCACAGCCGCGTGCGACCTCGTTGCGGATCATCGCGCAGGAGTTTTCGGCATTGCACGGCGGGCGCGTGGCAGGAGAAACTGCCCGGCACTGCGCGACCAGCTTGCGCGCGGCGCTCTCGCCGATGTCTGCGGCGCAGGAAATGGGGGCGGAGGACGAAGGTGCCGGGATGGCGGTTGCCGTCTCCTCGTCCGCCGTAAGGGCCGACGAGGATGAGAGCGGCGCCGGCTCGCTGGCCGCGGTATCAGCGCTTTGTACGGCGGATTGGCTGGACTGCGCCGGTGCGGGCTGCTCGCCGCTATCGCCGCAACCGGAGGCGATAAGCGCAAACACGCCCAGCAGCGGCAGGGTCAGATGGTTGGAAAATCTCATCCGGCAATCCTCATCGTCATCCCGGGCGGAGTGCTCGGCCTGTCATGACAACGGGAAAACCGGGGCCGTGTTCCTGCGGCCGAGCCAAGCGGCCGGGTAACGGCGGCGGGCGGGCGTCTGATGACGGCTCAGTTCTTGGGCACGGGCTGCCTGACGTCAGGCTCGGACTTGAATGCCAATTCGCCGTCGTCCTTGCCTTTTTTCTTGCCGCCCTTGGCGTCCTTCTTGGCCATGCTCTTTATCTCGTCGAGACGCGCCTGAACCACGCTGGCGGGGGCGGGCGATGCCGGATAACGGCACCCCTTCGCCTGGCCCAGACCCTTGAGATATCCGCGCCGGGTAAGCCCCGCCTGAATCGCCGCGTTGACCTTGCGGTCCTGCGCATTGGCGCCCGAGACTTCGCGGATCAGCCCGCGAAACGGGATGAACGAGGCAACCACCCACTTGCCCACCCGGCCGGCGCTGATGCGGTCACGCTCGGCCTGCGGCAGGTCGATGTCAGGGCCGAGCACTTCGTCGAGTTCCTGGATGGCACCGGCGATCTGGCGGCACTTGCCCAGTCCCGCCATGGCATAGGGCTGCGCGGTAGCCTTCACCAGCAAGGCCGGAATCTCGCCGTCGCGCCCTACGTTGAGATCGTTCATCGGGGTCTTGGCGACATCGACGGCATCGGGATCGCGATTGGTGATCGCCTTGTCGTCCTGCCGGGCGATTGCGGGCGTCGCGAGAATTCCGGTGACGATGACCGCGTTGAGCCAGTATTTGCGCATCCCTGTATCCTTTTTTCCGTTCCGGCGCGGCGACCTCTGAAGTAGAGCCGCCCGATCGAACCGCGCCGTCGTGTCAGCAGGTCGATCGAACCTGCGCTATTTCATCTCACCGACGTGAACGTGTCACAGGCGTCCTCGTTCCCGGTGTCGAGGCCGCGCTTCAGCCAGCTCATGCGTTCGGCGCTGGAACCGTGGGTGAAGCTCTCCGGGCTGACGGCTTGGCCGGCGTTCTTCATCAGGGTATCGTCGCCGATGGCGCTGGCGGCGGTGAGACCTTCCTCCATGTCGCCCGGCTCGATCAGTTCGCGGTTCTTGCCCGCCCATACACCGGCATAACAATCTGCCTGAAGTTCCATCTTCACCTGAAGCGCGTTGGACTGCGAGGGACTGCGCTGCTGCGCCTGCCGGACCTGGGCGTTGATGCCCTGCAATTGCTGCAGGTGGTGGCCGTATTCATGTGCCATTACATAGTACCGTGCGAAGTCGCCCTTGGCGCCGAGTTCCTTGTCGAGCTGGTCGTAGAAACTGGTGTCGATGTAGATGCCTTGGTCTGCCGGGCAGTAGAACGGGCCCATCGCGCTCTGCGCTGCGCCGCAGCCGCTGCGCGTGCCGCCCTTGTAGAAGTTCAGGGTCGGCTGTTCAAAAGCGATATTCGCCTTCTGGAACAACGGCTGCCAGGTGCGGTTGAGCGAATCGAGCGCATTGCAGGATTCGGTCGCATAAGCATTCTCCGTGCAATATTCCTCCACCGTCTTGGGTGGGGAATCCGGTGCGGGCACGGACGTCTGTTGCTGCACACCCTGTAGCGAGCCAAGCATCTGACCGGGATCGACCCCGAAAACCAGCGCACCGATCAGCACGATCACGATGGTTCCGCAGCCCATCTTGCCGCCGCCGCCGCCCGGAAAACCGCCGCCGCCCCCACCGGAGACGCGGATGTTGCTGGGATCGAACCTGGTAAGCCTCATCGGTGAATAGTCCTTCCCTCTGTTCGTGCCGTACTAAACCTTCTTGCAGCGGGCTGATCAATTCGCAATCGCCGCCACTGTTCCGCCAGATGTGCGCAGCAGGCTCAGTGTTGCCCCATCGCGTCATGTGCGGATGGCGCGGTTAAAAATGATGCGAAGTGCCCAATGCGGCGGAGATTTCTCAACCGCTGCCGATTTTGTGTCGTATAGGTGCAGGACGATGAAGGCGGGTGCTTTTACAGCAGGGGCATGGGTTTGGAGAACGGCTGCGGGCTTGGCGCTTGCAGCTGCGCTGATACCTGTGTCCATGATCGCCGCCAGCGTCAGCCGCGCCGACCGCGAGATCGAAGGCCGGCTGCGCGCACATATCGAGATTCTCGCCAGCGACGATTTTGACGGCCGTGAACCCGGCACCGAGGGCGAGGCGAAGACGCTGCGCTATCTTGCTCGGCAATGGTTCGACATCGGCCTGGTTTCAGGTACCAACGATCCGGGTAACGAGTGGTTCGCGCCCGTCACCCTTGTCGCGCGGGAGCCTGAGAAGGGCACCGCGCAGTTCCTGCGCCGCGGTTATCGCACCACGATAGCGCCCAGGGACGTGCTGGTCCTGACCTCGGGCAAGCGCAGTCTGGTGCGCAACGCACCGCTGCTGTTCGTGGGCAAGGCGCGCAGCCAGGATTTCTCCCGCACCGAACTGGCGGGCCGTATCGCTGTTGTGCTCGATGGAGATACGCCCGACAGCGCCCGGCAGAACGACCTGCTGACCCAGGGCGCATCGGCTGTGCTGACGGTGCTCGACGGAGAGCGCAGCCTTGAAGAAGTAGCATCGCGGCGGCAGCGCACCGGCTATGCCCTGTCCGAGGATTCGCTGGGCGGCGATCTCGAAGCCTTCGTCGGCCGCGCGACGATGGAAACCCTGCTCAAGGGCACGGCGCATAGCCTGGCCTCGCTGGAAGCGGCGGCGGCGGCCCCCGATTTCGTGCCGATCATGCTGGACGTCACCGCTTCGCTGGAAGCCAGCACTAACGAGACGACGATCCGCACTCACAACCTCATCGGCAAGCTGCCGGGCCGCAACAGGCAGGCCGGGGCCGTGATGTTCGTGGCTCACTGGGATCATTTCGGCGAATGCGGCGAGGCTCCGGCAGAGGATGTGGTCTGCAATGGCGCGATAGACAACGCCAGCGGTGTCGCCGCGCTGACCGAGATCGCTCGCCGCCTTGCCCGGACCCCGCAGATGGACCGCGACGTCTATTTCCTTGCAACTACGGGTGAGGAACTGGGCCTGCTGGGCGCCCATGCCTTTGCCGAGGAGCCGCCGCTTCCGCTAGAAAAGATCGTTGCCGCCTTCAACATCGATTCGATCGCGATCGCCCCGCGCAAGACGCCTTTCGCCATTGTCGGGCGCGGCATGACCGGGCTGGACAGGGACATCGCCCGCGTTGCCAAGGCCGAAGGCTTCAAGCTGCGCGAGAACGACGACGCCAACGAATTCGTCAAGCGGCAGGACGGCTGGGCCTTGCTTCAGCATGATATTCCGGCGGTAATGGTCACCACGGCTTATGGTGATATCGACCGGATGCGCGCCTTTTTCGATAGCGACTATCACCGCCCCAGCGACGACCTTTCGCACCCGCTCCAGCTTGAAGGCGCGGTCGACGATGTGAAGATGCTGACTGCGCTGGGCCGCTGGTTCGGCGATACCCGCAGGGTGCCGATTGCAGGGCCTTCTGCGAAAACCGCGGTAAAGTCATCCCAGCCGGTGAAATGAGCCTCTAGCGCCGGGGGGTGCCTTTGATTACATGGGCCGCCACGATTCTCCCCCGCAAAGGCATTGGTGGCGCACATGGATATCCAGCTCGGACTTACTTTCGACGACGTGTTGCTGCGTCCAGCAAAGTCCGACATCGTGCCCACCCAGGCCGATACCCGCACCATGCTGACCCGCACCATCGGGCTCAACATCCCGGTTATCTCCTCTGCGATGGACACCGTGACCGAGGCGGACATGGCTATCGCCATGGCGCAGATGGGCGGCATCGGGGTGCTTCACCGCAATCTCACCATCGAGGAACAGTGCGCCGCCGTCCGCCAGGTAAAGCGCTATGAGAGCGGCATGGTGGTCAATCCCATCACCATCGATCCCAACGCCACGCTGGGCCAGGCGCAGGCGCTGATGCTCGCCAACAAGATCAGCGGCATCCCGGTGGTCGAGGCTTCGGGCCGTCTGGTGGGCATCCTCACCAACCGCGACGTGCGCTTTGCCGACAACCCGATGCAGCCGGTGCGCGAACTGATGACGCATGAAAACCTCGCCACGGTGGGGATCGGCGTCGGCAAGGAAGAGGCGCGCCGCCTCCTGCACCACCGCCGCATCGAAAAGCTGCTGGTCGTCGATGACAGCTTTCACTGCGTGGGTCTCATCACCGTCAAGGACATCGAGAAGGCCGTGACGTATCCGGACGCAACGAAGGACGGCGCCGGCCGCCTGCGCGTTGCCGCCGCCACCACCGTGGGCGACAAGGGCTTCGAGCGCACCGAGGCGCTGCTCGCCGCCGAGTGCGACGTGGTCGTCATCGACACCGCGCACGGCCACAACAAGGACGTGGCGCTGGCTGTCGAGCGGGTCAAGCGGCTGTCGAACTCGGCGCAGGTCATCGCCGGCAACGTCGCCACCGCAGAAGCAGCGCGCGCGCTGATCGATGCCGGTGCGGACTGCATCAAGGTGGGCATCGGCCCGGGCTCGATCTGCACCACGCGCATCGTCGCGGGCGTCGGCGTGCCGCAGCTCACCGCCGTCATGGAAGCCGCCGAGGAAGCCGACAAGTCCGGCGTTCCGGTGATCGCCGATGGCGGTCTGCGCACTTCGGGCGATGCGGCCAAGGCGCTTGCCGCCGGTGCCTCGACGATCATGGTGGGTTCGATGCTGGCCGGAACCGAGGAAGCGCCGGGCGAGACGTTCCTGTACCAGGGCCGCGCCTACAAGTCGTACCGCGGCATGGGTTCGGTCGGCGCGATGGGCCGGGGTTCCGCCGACCGCTACTTCCAAGGCGACATCAAGGACCAGATGAAGCTGGTTCCCGAGGGCATCGAAGGCCAGGTGGCCTACAAGGGCCCGGCGCGCGATGTGATCCACCAGTTGGTCGGCGGCATCAAGGCGGCAATGGGCTACACCGGCTCGCCGACGATCGACGACATGCGCCGTAACTCGAAGTTCATCCGCATCACCGGTGCGGGCCTTCGCGAAAGCCACGTCCACGACGTGACGATCACCCGCGAAGCGCCGAACTATCCCACGCGCGGATAAACCGGTGCTGTTCCCCGAACGGGGGAAGAGAACCATCGCGCAGCGATGGTGGAGGGGCACACGCGAAACCGCGGGCTCCCTTGCCGTCTTGCGAGCAGCTTTTCCGTACCGGGGAAGAATTTCATGACCCCCGCCGCCCGCGTCCAGGCTGCGATCGAAGTGCTGGACCTCGTGATCGAGGCGGCCCGTTCGAACGGAGCGCCGGCTGATCGCCTGATCGGCGACTGGTTCCGCACCCGCCGCTTCGCCGGCAGCGGTGACCGCCGCGCCGTGCGCGAGCTGGCCTACCGCGCGATTCGCCTTTGCGGTGAAGTGCCCGAAACCGGCCGTGCGGCAATGCTGCGCGTTGCCGGCGAAGACCCGCAGGTTGCCGCGCTGTTCGACGGTTCTCGCCATGCTCCCGCTGCGATTGGGGCGGGGGAGCAGGCGGCTGCGGGCGGTGTCGCCCCGGCCTGGCTGATGCAGCGCCTTGCCGAAAGCGGTATCGACGCGGCGCAGGCAGAATCGCTTCTGGACCGCGCACCGCTCGACATTCGCGTCAACACGCTGCGGGCGGGCACCCTGCAACTGCCGGAAGGCGGCCAGCGCACCGCTTCGGGCAACGGGTGGCGCTATCTACCCGATACCCGGATCGAACAGACCAGCGCTTATCTCGAAGGCATGGTCGAGGTGCAGGACGCCGGTTCGCAGCTCACCTGCGAAGTTGTTGCGGCGCGGCCCGGAGAGACGGTGATCGACCTGTGCGCAGGGGCAGGGGGCAAGACCCTCGCCCTTGCCGCCGCGATGGAGAATACCGGCAGGCTGATCGCCGCCGACGCCGACCGTATGCGACTTTCGCGTCTTGCGCCCCGCGCGCAGCGTGCCGGGGCGACGGGGATCGAGACACTGCTGCTCGACGCCAATCGCGAAATGGAAGCGCTGGCCCCTTTCGTGGACAAGGCTGATGCAGTTCTGGTCGACGCGCCCTGTTCGGGCACCGGCACTTGGCGGCGCAACCCCGAGGCGCGCTGGCGGCTGACCGACAAGCAACTGGAGCGCTACGCCGCGATCCAGTCGCGCCTGCTGGATATCGCGGCGCGGCTGGTCCGGCCGGGCGGGCGTCTGGTGTTTGTCACCTGCTCGCTGCTCGATGCGGAAGGCGCGGGGCAGGCGGCGGGGTTCCTTGCCCGCAATACCGGCTTCCGCGCCGAGATCCCGGTATTGCCTGCTGGCACCGTGCGCGGAGCGGGGCTCAGATTGTCTCCGTATCATGACGGAACCGACGGCTTTTTCGTCGCACGCTTCGTTCGCCTGTGATAGCGTCGGCCGCTATGATGAGGACGAAGACCTCGGCCAAGGACCTGCTGATGCGCTATACGCCCGTTGCTGTTGCTCTTTCCCTTCTTGCCGTCATTTCATCCAGCGTCTCGCATTCCCAATCGCCTCAGGCGCTGGATCCGCGCGCTGTAGCGCTGATTGCCGAGGGGCGCAGCGCGCTGGCGTCAGGGCAGGTGGATGGTGCTGTGGATGCTTATGAATCGGCGCTTACGGTGGAACCGGGCAGTGTCACGGTCCTTCTTGGCCTTGCCGAAGCCACGCGCCGCCAGGGCATGCAGGGCAAGGCGCTGCACTATTACCGCGTTGCGCTGAACAACGATCCTCGCAACCTCGTCGCCATTGCGGGTGAGGGCATGGCGCTGGCTGAAAAGGGCGCGACCGAGAAGGCCAACCGCAACCTTGCCCGTCTGCAGACGCTTTGCGGCAAGTCCTGCTCTGAAGCGCAGAACCTGGCGGCCGCTATCGCCAAGGGCCCGTCGCCCCGCATGGTCAGCGCCGATGCGGTGACGACAAAGCAGGTGGTTTCGGAGAACTGATTTCGGCGGGGCTGTGCCTGCGTGAGCGGGCTTGGACAGGCTCTGGCTTAGCGGGATGAGCGCAGTTCGGACTGACCCCTCCCGATTTGAATTCAAACCGACCTGCGCTCACCCTGAGGTTGTCGAAGGGCGTAGGCACGGCGCTCAGATCAGTGCGCGAAATTCTTCCAGAACAGCGCGGTAGACCCGCTTCTTGAACGGTACGATGAGGTCGGGCAGCAGTTCGGCGTCCACCCATTTCCAGTCGCAGAACTCGGCCGGCTTGTGTGCTTCAAGGTCGATGCCATCATCGCTGCCGTCGAAGCGGGCGAGGAACCAGTGCTGGCGCTGGCCGCGATATTTGCCCTTCCACAGCTTGCCGAGCAGTTCCTCAGGCAGGTCGTAGAGCAGTTCTTCCCTGGTCTGGGAGAGCAGCTTGACGTGTTCCTGGGTGACGCCGGTTTCTTCCCACAGTTCGCGGAACGCCGCAGCCTTGAGGTCTTCGCCATCGTCTACGCCGCCTTGGGGCATCTGCCACCAGTCACCTTCGCGCGTGTCGATTCGCTTGCCGACGAAAACCTTGCCGTCGGCATTGACGAGCATGACACCCACGCAGGGGCGATAGGGCAGGGACGAAAAGTCATTCATCGAGATGCGTATTTCCGAAATTGAAGGGACAGGTCAGGACGGGCTTACGGGAAGGTGCTTGAGAGGGATTTCACAGGCTCTTCACTTGGGCATGGACCATCGCAGGACAGGATGGCCTACGCCAGTCCCCTTGACTAGCAGGTATTGTGGTCCACATCACTAAAGGACCGCTGGTGCCGACTGACAAATGACAGGTTTGTCCGCGCGAGAGTTTTCTGGATTGTCAGCCATGGCGGGAGCGACCAGCCTCGGGAGAGAGGAATTTCAGGCAGAAAACTGCCGGAGAGGATCAGAAAATGGCGACACGATCTGCCCAGCACGGTTCCGCAGACGGGGCTGGCCAAGATACGCAGGCATCCGTGCACGAAGCCTCTCCCGAAGCGGTCGTCGTCCGTTTCGCGGGCGACTCCGGGGACGGGATGCAATTGACCGGAGGGCAGTTCACCCTGTCCACCGCGCTCGCCGGCAACGACCTTGCCACCTTCCCTGATTTTCCTGCCGAGATCCGCGCGCCCCAGGGCACGCTTTTCGGTGTTTCCGCCTTCCAGATCAATTTCGGGTCGAGCGAGATCACCACGGCCGGCGATGCGCCCGACGTGCTGGTGGCGATGAACCCGGCCGCGCTCAAGACCAATGTGCAGGCGCTGAAACCCGGTGGCCTCGTGATCGCCGACACCGGGGAGTTTACCAAGCGCAACCTCGAAAAGGCTCGGTACGAGGCCAGCCCGCTGGATGATGGCAGCCTTGCCAGATGGGATGTTCTGGCTTTCGATATCTCCGCGCTGACGCTGGAGGCGGTGAAGCCCTTCGGCCTCGGCAACAAGGAGGCGCTGCGCTGCAAGAACATGTGGACGCTGGGTTTGGCGCTATGGATGTTCGACCGCGACCGCCGACCGCTGGTCGACTGGCTGAACGCCAAGTTCGCCAAAAGCCCGGTCCTGGCGCAAGCCAACATCGCCGCACTCAATGCGGGCCATGCTTACGGCGAGACGGCCGAACTGGCCGGACCGCTCAGGAAGCTGCACGTCGATCCGGTTGCGAGCGAACCGGGCCTCTACCGCACGATCACCGGGGCCGAAGCGGTCAGCCTTGGCCTTGTCGCGGGCGCGCAGCTGGCAGGGCTGCCGATGTTCTTCGGCGGCTATCCGATCACTCCTGCTTCGGCGATCCTTCATCATCTTGTGAAGATGAAGGAATTCGGTGTCACCACTTTCCAGGCGGAGGACGAGATTGCCGCGATCTGCGCGGCGATCGGGGCGTCCTATGCCGGGCAACTGGGCGTCACGTCCTCGTCCGGTCCCGGCATCGCCCTCAAGGGCGAGGCGATGGGGCTGGCGATCATGACCGAACTGCCGCTTATCATCGTCAATTCGCAGCGGGGAGGACCCTCGACCGGCCTTCCGACCAAGACCGAGCAGTCGGACCTCTATCAGGCGGTATATGGGCGTAATGGCGATGCGCCGCTGCCGGTCATCGCCGCGCGCTCTCCCGCCGACGCTTTCGAATGCGCGGTCGAGGCCTGCCGGATCGCGGTCGCATACATGACCCCGGTGATACTGCTGACGGACGGCTACATCGGCAATGCCTCCGAACCCTGGAAAGTGCCCGACCCGGCCTCGTTCACACCGTTTCCCGTGGCTTTCCTGGAAGAGAACAACAATCCCGGCGGCAAGGTGCTGCCTTTCAGGCGCGACGCGCGCGGGGTGCGGCCGTGGATCAAGGCGGGCACGCCGGGCCTCATGCACCGCATCGGCGGGATCGAGAAGGCCATCGACACGGGCAACATCGATTACGCCCCCGACGTCCACCAGGCACAGACAGACGCGCGCAAGGCCAGGATCGACGGGATCGCTCATGATGTTCCGCCGCAGGAGGTGGCGCTGGGGGAGGCTCGTGGCAAGCTGGCGGTGGTAGGCTGGGGTTCGACCTTCGGGCCTATCCACCAGGCCGTGCGCCGCGCGCGCCGTAAAGGGTTCGACGTGAGCCATGTCCACGTCCGGCATGTCTGGCCATTGCCCGCGAACCTGCGCGAATTGCTCGGCGGCTTTGGGCAGGTGCTGGTGCCCGAGATGAACACCGGCCAGTTCAAGACGGTGCTGCGCGACCAGTTCCTGATCGACGCGGTGCCGTTGGCCAAGACCAGCGGCCAGCCCTTTGCCATCGCCGAAATCGAGGCGGCCATCGCCACCTTCTTCGACGGCATACCGGGCAACGAGGGCGGCGAAGTGGCAGTCAACGAGACCCAGCTTCCAGCCCCCGAAATCGACCAGCCCTGAGCGAGAGGACGGAAAAAACATCATGAACGACATGACCCCGATCCAGACCACCCTCAAGGACTGGGAAACCGACCAGGAAGTACGCTGGTGCCCCGGCTGCGGCGACTATGCAATCCTGAAGGCGGTGCAGCGTACATTGCCGATGGTCGGCGCGGACCCGAAGAATACTGTGTTCGTATCGGGTATCGGCTGCTCCAGCCGGTTTCCCTATTACATCGAGAGCTACGGTTTCCACACCATTCATGGCCGCGCACCGGCCTTTGCGACAGGGATCAAGCTGGCCAACCCGGACCTCGACGTATGGCTGGTGACAGGGGACGGCGACGGCATGTCGATCGGCGGCAACCATACGATGCACATCCTGCGTCGTAATCTCGACTGCCAGATCATGCTATTCAACAACGAGATCTACGGCCTGACCAAAGGGCAGTATTCGCCGACAAGCCGGGTGGGCACGCCTTCGCCGACATCGCCGATCGGATCGGTTGACCGTCCGGCGCTGCCTTGCGCCTTTGCCTTGGGCGCGGGCGCGCGGTTCGTGGCGCGCGGGTACGACGTATCGAAGGATCTTCCCGAAGTGCTCATCGCCGCATACCGCCACAAGGGGGCGGCCTTCATCGAGATTTTCCAGAACTGCATCGTCTACAACAAGGATCGCTTCGACGACTTCACGGCCAAGGCGGTCGCGGCCGATAACCAGATCATGTGCAAGGACGGAGAGCCTCTGCTTTTCGCCAAGGAAACCAAAGGCCTGTCACTCGACCTTGAGACGCTTTCGCTGAAAGTCGTCGATGTGGTAGACGGGGACTGGCAGGCGGCTGGCGTGGCCGTTCACAACCCGCGTAACCGGGGACTGGCGCATATGCTGGTGGAGATGCCCTTCGGCGCATTCCCGATGGCGCTGGGGGTGATCTACGACGATCCCGCGCCGACGTTCGAGAGCGCCGTGATCGCCGAACGCGCCAGTCTGATTGCGGGCAAGACGGCGGACCTCGGCAAACTGCTGTCCAAAGGCCAAACGTGGACGGTGCCGGAGCCGGGCGACGCGCACGGTTTGATGGATTGACGGCCGCCGCGCTCTCGGCCCCATCATTGCGAGCGTAGAAAGCAACCTTGAGCATAGCCAGGGTGCCGTGGGTTGCCATGTCGCATTGTGCGGTCGATAGTGCTGGACGATGCAACTCGCGGTAGATCATGGATAATCTCACCCACAGCCTCGTCGGCTGGGCTCTGGCCGAGACGGGGCTGAAGCGCCGTACCCGCAAGGGACTGGCCGCCTGCATACTTGCCGCGAACATGCCGGACATCGATGTGTTCTTTGGCTGGGCGCCGTGGACGCCGCTCGCCACGCACCGGGGCTTCACCCACGGGCTTGTCGGCGGGGTGCTGCTGATGCCGCCATTACTGGCAGGGCTGTTGCTGCTGCTCGACCGGTGGCAGATTCGCCGGGGCGCGGTGTTTAAAAGCGGCTTGCCGATGAATGCCGGGTGGCTGCTGGCGCTTTGCTATCTGGGAGCGCTGACCCATCCGCTGCTCGACCTGCAGAATGTCTACGCGATCCAGCTGCTGTCGCCGTCGAGCGGGCGCTGGTTCCATACCGATGGGCTGTTCATCGTCTCGCCCTGGCTGCTGGCGATGCTGGGCACCGGCCTGTGGCTGGCGCGCGGGCGATGGAAACGCAGGGCCAGAAGAGCGGGAAAGCCTGCGGTTGCTGCGCTGGCGGGCGTGAGCGGCTTCATCGCGGCGAACATCGGTATCTCGGCGCTTGCGTGGCAGGCAGCGGGTAATTCCGAGCTTCACGCAAAACCCGACCGCATATTCGCCTCGCCCGAACCGCTGCTGTTCTGGCGCCGCGATGTGATCTGGCGGGAGCGGGGAGCAATTACGCAGGGTCGCTACGATCCCTTGCAGCGGCTCACTGTTCTCGTTGAAGCCGGTCGGCCCGTGGCGGACAACATGGCCGACCCGGTGGTCCGCCGCGCTGCTACGGCGACCCCGGAAGTCGTGAAATTCCTCGCCTGGTCGCAGATGCCGGTGGCCCGCATCGCGCCGCAAGGCTGCCAGACGACGGTGACGTTCGGGGACGCGCGTTATTCCGGCCCGGCGCTCAGCCGCAACTTCAATGTCTCCGCTACGGTGCCGACGTTTGCTCCGGGGTGTCCGGCTCGCTGAAGTCCTCGGCGGCGTCTACCGTGGCTTTTGCCGGCCGATAGAGCAGGGCGCTCGCCAGGAACGCCCAGCCGGCACCGCCCAGCCATCCGGCAACCACGTCGCTTGGCCAATGGACGCCCAGCCAGACCCGGCTCCAGGCGATGATCAGGCTGATCGTCATGGCAGCGGCTGTCACGGTCGCTCGCACTGACGCGCGGTTGCTAAGGGCCGCGAACGCCAAGGCTACGGCGATATAGACGACGGCGGCATTAAAACTGTGTCCGCTGGGAAAACTGTTGCCGCCCGCTTCCATCAGGTGCGGCACGATCTGCGGCCGGGGCCTGCCGACCAGCCCTTTTACCGCGCTGTTGACCAGCCATCCGCCGACGACCGTCAGCGCCAGCAGCGCGGCTTCGCGGCGCAAGCGCAGGAACAGCAGTGCTACCAAGGCGGCGATCGCGAAGAGGTTACGCAGCACGACGCCGCCCAGCGCGGTAATGTCGCGAACGGCTTCCAGCAGCCCAGCAGGCCCGCGCGGTTGAAGCGTATCATCGCGCCAGAACAGCAATCCGGTGCGGTCGAGCGCCTGAACATTTCCGGTTTGCACCGCCCATGCGGCAATGGCCGCGCCTAACCAGCACAAGGCCGCGCAGACCAGCGCCTTGCGTGGATCGATACGATAGCCACGTTTCGGCAGCGTGAGGGTTTCGGAAGCTACGACCATTGGTCTAGGGAACGCGCTGGTTGAAAAGGCGTTGCGTGTCCATGAATTCCCCTGTCATCGTCTGGCTGCGGCGCGACCTTCGTTTGTCCGACCAGCCTGCCATCGCCGAGGCCGCTCGAAAAGGCCCCGTGATTCCGGTCTACGTCCTCGACGACGAAACGCCGCGGCACCGCGCTATGGGCGGCGCCTCGCGCTGGTGGCTGCATCACTCGCTGGCCAGCCTTGATGCAGCCCTTCGGGAGAAAGGCTCAAAGCTGATCCTGCGCCGGGGGAAGAGCGAGGGCGTGCTGGCGCGGTTGGCCGAGGAAACCGGAGCCAAAGAAATCCACGCTCTGCATCACTACGAACCGTGGTGGCGCAATGCCGAAAAGGCCGTGGCCAAGCATACGCAGCTGTGTCTGCACCACGGTAACTACCTTGCGCCGGCAGGCTCGGTGACCACGGGCACAGGCGGGCTCTACAAGATCTACACTCCATTCTGGCGGACCTTGCGCGAACGCCTGCCGCCCCCGCAGCCGGAGCGCCGGCCCCAGGTGATTGCAGCCCCGGCTTCATGGCCCCGGTCGGACAGCCTGAAGGACTGGGCGCTGCTTCCCACGAAGCCCGACTGGGCAGGCGGCATGCGCGATACGTGGGAACCCGGCGAGGCCGGCGCGAAAAAGCGGCTTCAAACCTTCGTTGAGGAAGCTTCTTCCTACGAGGGGCAGCGCAACCTTCCAGGCGTGGAGGGCACCTCGATGCTTTCGCCGCACCTCCATTTCGGCGAGATTTCACCGGCGCAGATATGGCATATGGTGGCGGATGCAGGCGGTTCGGTAGGTACTTTCCTTGGGGAGCTGGGTTGGCGCGATTATGCGCAGAACGTGATCCTTCAATATCCCGACTACGGCGTCAAACCGGCGCGGGAACCGTTTGACGATTTTCCGTGGCGCAGCGGCGGCGACGTGAACGCGCAGATCGCCGCGTGGCAGCAGGGCCGCACCGGCTATCCTATCGTCGATGCCGGGATGCGCCAGCTATGGCACACCGGCTGGATGCATAACCGCGTGCGCATGATCGCCGCGAGTTTCCTGGTGAAGCATATGCTGGTCGACTGGCGTGAGGGCGAGCAGTGGTTCTGGGACACGCTCGTCGATGCCGACTACGGCTCCAATTCGGTGAACTGGCAGTGGACTGCGGGCTCCGGCGTCGATGCCAACATGTTCGTCAGGATCATGGCGCCGCTCTCTCAGTCCGAGAAGTTTGACGCTGCCGGCTATATTCGTGAATGGGTGCCCGAACTGCGGGATTTGCCTGATGGAGAAATCCACGATCCTTCGCCGGCTGCCCGGCCAAAGGCATACCCCGACCGGCTGGTCGACCACCGGGTAGCAAGGGAGCGCGCGCTCGCGGCCTGGCAGAAAGCGAAAGCGCATTAGCGAACTTTCATCCTTGGGCAATTGCCCAGGGGCCGATTCGCGTTCATATCATGCGCCATGAATGCTCACGTATCGGGCCGAGGCGGCGATCTGGTTGAAGGCGGAAGGCGCATCGGCGCGGGGCCGCAATGGCTTGCGCGGCTGTGGTCGGGCGGCGTTCAGAAGATTCTCGACCGTATTGATCGGGGCCTGCAAACCGGTTCCATCATGGCGACATTGCCCGGCGGCGAGACGCGGTTGCTGGGCGGCCGCAATGCGGGTTTCGACGCTGTCGTCGACCTCAAGAAATGGCGCGCGCTGCTGCGGTTGGCGACCGGGGGGTCAGTGGGCTGGTATCAGGCCTGGGCTGCGGGGGAGTGGGACAGCCCGGATCCGGTGCCGCTGTTTGCTCTGTTCATGGCCAATGCCACAGCGCTGGGCGGCGCTGCCCGGGCCCATGGGCCTTGGCGGCTGCTGAGCCGGGTTCTGCACCGCCTCAACAGCAATTCGCGCGCCGGTTCGCTGAAGAATATTCATGCCCACTATGATCTCGGCAACGACTTCTACCGGACGTGGCTGGGAGAGACGATGATCTATTCCAGCGCGCTCTATTCCGAGCTTGAGAGCGGGCCGAACGCCTACAGCCAGTTCGTTACCGAACTGGACTGCGCGCAGTCGGGCAAGGTAGCCGCGATCATCGAGCGACTGGGACTGGCCGAGGGCGACAAGGTGCTCGAGATCGGTTGCGGCTGGGGCACGCTGGCGGCCTTTATGGCCAGCCACCAAGGCGTCCACGTCGATGCCATCAGCCTGTCGGACGAACAACTGGCCTATGCCCGTGCGCGCTGGAAGGTCGAGGCCGGGAGCGTGGACTTTCGCAAGCAGGATTACCGCGATGTCCACGGCCGGTACGACGCGATCGCCTCGGTGGAGATGGTGGAGGCGGTGGGACGTGACTACTGGCCCGACTTCTTCGACTGCGTGGCGCGGAACCTGCGTTCCGGCGGTCGTGCCGGTATTCAATACATTTCGATCCGCGATGAAATCTTCGAGCACTATGCCGCCAGCGCGGATTTCATCCAGACATACGTGTTCCCCGGCGGGATGCTCATCAAGGAAAGCGAATTTCGCGCGCTTGCCGCCGAGCGTGGGCTGTCGTGGGAAGATCAGCACAATTTCGGGGGCGACTATGCCCGGACCTTGCGCGAATGGCGGTGCAACTTCGACCTCGCGGTGGAGGAAGGGCGCCTGCCGAGCGGCTTCGACGAGCGGTTCGTGCAGCTATGGCGTTACTATCTGATGTACTGCGAAGGCGGCTTTCTGGGCAGCGGTATCGAGGTTTCGCAAGTAACGCTGGTGAAGGGCTGAGGAATCAGCCAGCCCCCAGCTTTCGCGCGATCCGCCAGCCAAGCGCCTTGGCTCGGTTCGTCGTAGGCCAGCGGCCCGGCGAAGATGGCTTGAGGCCAAACTTGCGCAGCAACCCGTTGAAGGCCCGCGCGTCAGCTTCGGCAAAGCTCCATTCCGAGCGCCAGGTGATCGAGAGTGAGACCGAAGGTTCCTGCCCGTTGCGCACGAAATGCGGGGCCATGACCGGCACGTAAAGCGCCCCGCCCGTCTTCAACGGAAATTCGCGCCCGCCTGCCAGGAGGTCCTCGCGCCACTTGAGTTCGCGCCCGCCGCCGGTGTGGTAGGTTTCGTGGACCTCGTCGGGGGCATAAGTGGCATCGCCGGCGGGGAACTGGGTCATGACCTTTGAGCCGCGCACCTGCATCAGGATGTTGTGCTCGGGATCGAAGTGGTACGGGGTGACCCCGCCCGCCGAGGTCACGAAGACAAAGCCCTGCGTCTTGAGCATCCGGCCCGTGCGCGCCTCTATCGCAGGGCGGATTTCGGCGAGGAGGTCGGCGAGCAAGGCGGCATAGGCCGGGTCCTGCTCGATGTTCTTGAGCACGGCCCAGGAGCGGGTGGTCTCGATCTCGCGGATGGTGCGGCCGATCGGAATGCCGGTGGGCGCGGGTTTGCCGTCGATGCCGATGGGCTGGTCGGCGGCGTTGTATTCGATCGAGGCAGCGGGCAGCGCTTCGGCCAACGCGGCCAGCGCTTCCAGTTCCATCAGCGGATGCGCGCCCAGCGTGTGAGTCAGCTTATGCGGTACTTCCGGGTAGTTCCCGGCAAAAGCCGAGCGCGCGGTATCGGGGAAAACGGCACGGGGGGGCAAGGTGGCAGGCGCGTTCATGATGGCTCTCTTGGGGGCTGGCCGGCGGGGCGACGTGCGGTTTCGGCGCGAACGAAGTGGCGGAATGCCGAGCGGCGCAAGGTTCCTCCGATGGCGATCGAGAGCCGGCCAATGGTCCGCCGTTCGCGCCAGAGGTGATCGATCATCGGATGGTCGGCGCTGGCGCAGCTGTCGCTCCATGCGATGTCCTCGCGGGCCAGGATCGCCAGATTCTCTCGCTGGAGCAGGACGCCCGGTGAAAAGCGCGAGAAGTCCTCGTCGAAGGCGGTCTTGTAGGAATAGGCGCCGGGTGCGGTCAAAAACGTCGCCAGCATGGCTAGCGGCCGCCCGTCGAGGGTGAGGGTGAGGCGCTCCAGCCTGCCGCGTGTGGCGGCGCCGTTAAGGCTTTCGCGGAAAAGACGGGCGGTGCCTTCGTCGCAGCCAAGCGCAGAGCCGGCCTCGCCTTTCCACCCTGCGCGTTCAAGCGCGAGAAAGTTCTCGCACCATGGGGCGATATCACTGGCGTCGGTGCGGCGCTCGAAGGCGACTGTGCCTTCGTCGGCGAGGCGGTTGGCCTGGCGGCGCAGTTCCTTGCGCTTCTTGCCCGAAAGCGAGGCTTCCAGGTACGCTTCGGGCGCAAGATCGGAGGCGAGCATCGCCCGGGCCTCGGTATGGACCACTTCGATCTGCCGGCCGTCACTGGCAGCGGCGGCTTCCAGCGCGGCATGAAGTGGACCGCCAAGCACAATGCCGCGGAGGTGCATGAACAGGGCCGAACCGGGTTCGTCGTCCGCCCAGCACAGCACTGCTCGCCAGAACGCCGCCTCGGCGCCCTTCGTAACCAAGGGGACGCCGCAGAAGCAGTTGGTGTGGAGCCAGCTTGACAGGTGCGGCACCGGCCAGCGGTAATAACGCCCAGCGCGGACGATCGGCAGAACCCCGGCCAGCACCCCGTCCTGCTCGAAACGCAATATCCTGACTGCATCGGTCTGCGCGAGATGGCGCAGCGAGGGCAGGAGATACCAGCTCTCGAAAAAGGGATTTGGCTCACTGGCCACTTGCGCAAGGCGGTCCCAGGCCGGGATTTCGGCCTCGAGATCGCGCCACGGAACGCAGGTCAGGCGCCCCGGCGTGGAAGCAGGCACCCGGCGCGGAGATGCGGCGAGGGCATCGGATGCCGCAGGCGCGATCGCGTCGTGTGCCTCGAATGCCACTTGGGCGGACTTCCCGATTGCTGAAGGATTACCTGTTCATCAGCAGGATAGTGAGCATCCATCAAGGAAATGCTAACGGTGCGACCAATGAAAGCCCCGCCGGCGCCATACCGGCGGGGCTTCACTGTCGGTCAGCGCATCACCCGGCCGCCAGTGCCGCCAGCAGCAGCAGCGCGACAATGTTGGTGATCTTTATCATCGGGTTCACCGCAGGCCCGGCAGTGTCCTTGTAGGGATCGCCCACCGTATCGCCGGTCACCGCGGCCTTGTGGGCGTCGGAGCCTTTGCCGCCGTGGTGGCCGTCTTCGATGTACTTCTTGGCGTTGTCCCACGCGCCGCCGCCCGATGTCATCGAGAGCGCCACGAACAGACCGCTGACGATCACGCCCAGCAGCAGCGCGCCCAGCGCCGCGAAGCCGTTGGCCTGTCCGCCTACCCAGCCGATCACGTAGTAGACCGCAATCGGGGCCAGCACCGGCAGCAGCGAGGGCACGATCATCTCCTTGATCGCGGCCTTGGTGACGAGGTCGACAGTACGGGCGTAGTCGGGCTTTTCCGTGTACGTCATGATGCCCGGCTTTTCCCGGAACTGGGCGCGCACGTCGAGCACGACGTCGCCCGCCGCGCGGCCCACTGCGGTCATGCCCATCGCCCCGAACAGGTAGGGCAGCAGCGCTCCCAGCAGCAGGCCGACGATGACGTAAGGGTTTTCCAGGCTGAAATCGACGTCGAGTTGCGGGAAGAACTCACGCAGGTCAGTGGTGTAGGCGGCGAACAGTACCAGCGCGGCAAGCCCCGCCGACCCGATCGCATAGCCCTTGGTGACGGCCTTGGTGGTGTTGCCCACCGCGTCGAGAGCGTCGGTCCTGGTCCGCACGTCGTCGTCCAGCCCGGCCATTTCGGCGATGCCGCCAGCATTGTCGGTGACCGGACCATAAGCGTCGAGGGCGACAACCATGCCCGCCAGCGCCAGCATCGCGGTGGCCGCATAGGCAATGCCCAGCAGCCCGGCGAGTTGGTAGGCGATGATGATTCCCGCAACGATGACGAGGGTCGGCAGCGCGGTGGACTCAAGGCTGATGGCGAGGCCCTGGATCACGTTGGTGCCGTGGCCCGTCTCCGAAGCCTTGGCGATCGAGCGTACCGGGCGGTACTGGGTGCCGGTGTAATACTCTGTGATCCAGATGATGAGCCCGGTGATGGCAAGGCCGAGCAGCGAGCACCAGAACAGGTCCATGCCGCTAAAAGCCTGGTTGCCGATCAGCGAGGCCATGTCGCCCTGCCGGGTGACCCAGATGCACCCGTAGATCGCCGGGATCGAGAGGATCGCGGTGACAAGGAAGCCCTTGTACATGGCGCCCATGATGTTCTGGCTCGATCCCAGCCGTACGAAGTACGTGCCGATGATCGAGGTGACGATGCACACGCCGCCGATCAGCAGCGGCAGCGTCATGAAAGTCATCAGGGCAGCGCCCAGATCCTTCACCAGCAGCGCGGAAAGAACCATGGTCGCGCCTACGGTGACGACATAGGTCTCGAACAGGTCGGCGGCCATGCCGGCGCAGTCGCCGACGTTGTCGCCCACGTTGTCGGCGATGACGGCGGGGTTACGGGGGTCGTCCTCGGGAATACCGGCCTCGACTTTGCCGACGAGGTCGGCGCCCACATCGGCGGCCTTGGTGAAGATGCCGCCGCCCAGACGCGCGAAGATCGAGATCAGCGAAGCGCCGAAGGCAAGCGCTGTCAGCGCCTCGACCACGGTGCGGTCCTCATCGCCGACGGTATGGCCGGCCACGGCGGTCAGATACCAGAAGAACACGGAAATCGCGAGCAACGCCAGCCCCGCGACCAGCATCCCGGTGATGGCCCCGGCACGGAACGCCAGCGTCAGGCCTGCCTGCAGGCCCTTCTGCGCGGCCGCAGCAGTGCGCACGTTGGCGCGCACCGAGATGTTCATGCCGATGAACCCGGCAAGGCCCGAAAGGATCGCGCCGATGACGAAGCCGGTAGCCGAGATCGGTCCCAGCGTCAGCGCGATGATGATGGCGACGATGACGCCGACGACGGCGATGGTGGAATACTGCCGCTTTAGATAGGCCTGAGCGCCTTCCTGGATAGCGGCGGCGATCTCCTGCATCTTTTCAGAGCCTGCCGGAGAACTGAGGACCTGACGAGAGGTGACGAAGCCATAGACTATGGCGAGTAGTCCCAAGACAATTGCGATCGTGATCAAGTTCACTGAACGCCCCCTTCCCAATGGGTTTATGTTGTTTCGGCGAGTTTTTCCCGCTCGAAGGCACAAGGGCTATAGACAAGCCTGGGGACTGGCAAGCAGGTTGTCTGTAAAGGTGTGTACGCGGTTCTGACCCCGTTACATGCCCAATACTTGGCGCGTCTTCAGTGCTGGTAGCCGAGGCGTCCGGGCAAGGGCAGGGGCTTGCCCTGATGGAGAAGCGTCAACCCGCCGCCCGCGCTTACTTCGCCGATGGCAGTGATGCTGCAGCCAAGCGCATGCGCTACCGCAAGGATGCGCGCGTTGTTGCCCGGAGGCGCCGTGAACAGCAATTCGTAGTCGTCTCCCGCTGTCATCGCCGCGATGCGGGTTTCGATAGCGTCGCCTGCCACCGCGCGCAGGGCAGGAGATAAAGGCACGGCTTCCGCATCGATGCGGATCGCCACGCCGCTGGCCGCGGCAATGCGGGCGGCATCGACCAGCAGGCCATCCGATATGTCCATCATAGCATGAACCAACGGGGCGAGGCTGACGCCAAGGCGCGGCTGCGGCATGGGGCGGCGATAGCGTGCAAGGAGGGCGGCCAGATGCACCGGCTCCCCGTCAAGCGCATCTCTGGCGGCGGCAAGGCCCAGCCCGGCATCGCCGATGGTCCCGCCGACCCACACCTGATCGCTTGGTCTGGCGGACGTGCGGCAGGGTACGGCGCAGTCCTTGGGCCCGGTGCCCAGCGCGGTCAGGGAGAAGCTGCGCGGCGCTCCTTCCGGCATTCGAACCGTGTCGCCGCCAAGCAGCGGCATGGCGAAATGGCGGCAGGCCTGGTCCAGCCCTTCGAGGAAGGCGCGGTCCCACTCGTCCTCGCCCAGCGCGTGAGAATAGAGGCATCCCAGCGGCACGGCGCCCTTGGCGGAAAGGTCGGAGACGTTCACCGCCACCAGCTTCCAGGCCACGTCGGCGGGCGGATCGGCGGGGAGGTAATGGACACCCTCCACGAGGGTATCGAGCGTTAGCACCAGCGTCTCGCCGCCGATCGCGAGCACGGCGGCATCGTCCGCCAGCGCGCGCGCTGCCGGATCGGTGGCTATCGCGCGCAGGGCGTGGATGAGGGCGAATTCAGAGGGCATGTTGTCGCGCCAAGTGTGTGCCGATCAGTGGGCTTCGACAAGCTCATCATGACCCTTCGACAGGCTCAGGGTGAGCGGAGGCGGTGAAAACCCTCAAACCCGCTCAGGCTGAGCTTGTCGAAGCCCCGGCCCAAGCAGGTATCCTGCAGTTCAGCCTCGGCGCCGCCTCAGCGGACGGACTTTGCCACGGAATCCAGCACGCCGTTGAGGAATTTCGCCTCGCGCGGGTCGAAGAAGGCGTGGCACACATCGAGATATTCGGTGATCGCGGCGCCGGTCGGCACGTCGGGGCGGGCCATCAATTCATAGGCGCCGGCGCGAAGGATCTGGAGCATGGTCTTGTCGAGACGGCCCAGCGACCAACCCTCGGAGAGCTTGGACGAGAGCAGTTCGTCGATCTCGTCGCGGCGGGCGACCACACCCTTCACCACGTCGTCGAAGAACGCGACGTCGGCCTTGGCGAACTTGGCGTCGTCGATCTCCATGCCGAGGCGGTGGCGGTGGAATTCGTCGAGCAGGATCGGCAGCTGAGTGCCCTCCATGTCGAACTGGTAAAGCGCCTGGACGGCGGAAAGGCGGGCGGCTGCGCGCGCCTGCTTTGCTTGGGTCTTGCTGGTGGTCATGACTGGCCGAGCCTTATGGAAATTGAGCGCGCGTGCGCGGGAAGCCCTTCCGCATCGGCAAGGGCGACGGCGGCGGGGCCGATGGCCTCCAAAGCCGCCTGGTCGAGCTGGATGAAGCTGGTGCGCTTCATGAAATCGAGAACCGAAAGCCCCGAGGAAAACCGTGCACGCCGCCCGGTGGGCAGGACGTGGTTGGGACCGGCGACGTAATCGCCGACCGCTTCGGGGGTCATGCGGCCAAGGAACACCGAACCTGCATGACGGATGCGGCGCATCAGGTCTTCCGGGTGGTCGGTGGCGATCTCGACGTGTTCGGCGGCTAGCGCATTGGCGAGCGCGGGGGCTTCATCGAAGCTGGCGACGTCGATGATGACGCCGTTGTCGGTCCAGCTGGTCCGCGCGGTTTCCTGCGTGGCGAGGGCCGAGAGTTCAACTTCGACGGTGTCCGCAACAGCCTGTGCGAAGGCCTTGTCGTCAGTGATGAGGATCGACTGCGAGGTCGGGTCGTGCTCGGCCTGGCTCAGCAGATCGGCGGCGATCCGGCGGGCGTCGTTCTGCGCATCGGCGATGACGAGGATTTCGCTGGGACCGGCTACCATGTCGATACCAACGACGCCGTAAAGCTGGCGCTTGGCCTCGGCCACCCAGGCATTGCCGGGGCCGGTCACCACGTCGACAGGCGCGATCCTGTCGGTGCCATAGGCTAGCGCGGCAACCGCATGGGCGCCGCCCACGCGCCACACTTCGTCAACGCCGGCAAGGTGCGCGGCGGCGAGGACCAGCGGGTTTACCTCGCCCTTCGGCGTCGGGGTGACGACGACGAGGCGCTCTACCCCTGCGACCTTGGCAGGAATGGCGTTCATCAGCAGCGAGGAGGGATAGGCCGCGCGTCCGCCGGGGACGTAGAGGCCGGCGGCGTCAACCGCGCTCCAGGTCGCGCCGAGGCGGACCCCGGCATCGTCGGTATAGTCGCGGTCTTCGGGAAGCTGCGCCTCGTGATAGGCGCGAATGCGGCTTGCGGCGAGTTCGAGAGCGCTGCGAAGCTCGGGCGTCAAAGCGTCGAACGCCGCCTTGCAGGTTTCGGCGTCGACCTGCCAGCCGGTGACGCCGAGGTCGTGGCCGTCGAACTTCGCGGTGTATTCGGCCAGCGCTTCGTCACCGCGGGCGCGCACGGCTTTGATGATCGCGGCGACATCGTCTGCGACATCGACCGCGCTCTCGCGCCGATCACTGACGACGCGGGCGAACGACTGCGCGAAACCCGGGTCACTGCTGGAGAGCCGCAGCATCAGGCCGGAACTTTCTCGGCCACGAGCGCACGGAACGCCTCGACCAGCGCGGCGACGCGGTCATCGGTCTTGAGCGCGGCGCGGTTGACGATCAGTCGCGCGGAAATGTCGAGGATGCGGCTGGTTTCTACCAGACCGTTCTCCTTCAGCGTGCGGCCGGTGGAGACCAGATCGACGATCCGGCTCGACAGGCCGAGCATCGGCGCCAGTTCCATCGCGCCGTTCAGCTTCACCACCTCTGCCTGCACGCCCAGCTTCTCGAAGTGGCGGCGGGTCAGGCTGGGGTACTTGCTGGCGATGCGCAGGTGCGAAGGCAGCGGCCCGCCGGTTTCACCCACGAGTTCCGCGACCGAAAGGCGGCAATGACCGATGTCGAGATCTACAGGCGCGTAAAGGTCGGAGTAGGCGAACTCCTCGACCACGTCGGAACCGACGATGCCGACCTGCGCGGCGCCGTGCGCAACGAAGGTTGCAACGTCGAAAGCGCGCACGCGGATCAGGCGCATGTCACTGTTTTCGCAGGCGAAGGAGAGCGCGCGCGACTTCTTGTCGTGGAACTCTGCCTCGGGCGCGACACCGGCGCGTGCCATCAAGGGCAACGCTTCGTCGAGGATACGGCCCTTGGGCACGGCGAAAGTCAGAGGTGTCGGCATGGTGCGCGCGTTTAGGCGGGAAGGCCGCAAAGGGCAATGGTGATGGATGGCGAAATGGTGGTGAGGGTAATCGGCGGCGCTGCGCTTACCTGCGAAAGCGGGGTCTGTTGAAGGATGGACCCTGAAACAAGTTCAGGGTGACGAGGGTTTAAGACGGAACGTATCGTTTTGCCTTCCCGTCACCCTGAACTTGTTTCAGGGTCCATCGCGCCGCCGATCCGGGCCTCGATTTACTCTCCCGGCGCGCGGGCCTTGATGGCGACGGCGTGGACGCGGTTTCCGGGGATGTCGCCCAGCGCGGCGTTCACCAGGCGCTGGCGCTGGAGGCGCGAGACCCCGGCGAATTTTTCGCTCTCGATCAGAATGGTGAAATGCGATTCGCCGCTGCCATCGTCGCCGCTGTGGCCGCTGTGGCTGGCGGAATCGTTGACCACGTCGAGCGCGGTGGGTGCGAAGGCGGCAATCAGCAATTGCTGCATTTCAAGTGCAAGTGGTCCGGTCATGGGGTTCCATTTAGGCGATCCTTGCCCCATCTGGAAGCCGGTGAGACAGCATAGATTTCATGGCAGGGTCGAATCCGGCGGGCGCGAGTGTGCATGGCCGGGGTGCGAGGAAGCGGGCGAGTTCCGTGCACCGGGCGGTCGTCCCTCCGGTTTCGACGGTCCGGGCGACTACCTCTGGTTTTGCCTCGACCATGTTCGCCAGTTCAATTCCGGCTACGATTATTTCGACGGCATGGACACCGAAGAGATTCTGCGCGCGCAGTCGCCGCTGCATGGCTGGGAGACGCAGACTCGTGCCTTCCGCCCCGACGCAGGCGTGGACGAGGCGCCGCGCTGGCGGGACTACGCCGATCCGCTGGAGGCGATCTCGGCGCGGGCGAAAGCCCATGTGAACCGGCGCCGCGCGGAAATGCAGGCCGAGAAGGCAGGCTTCTCGCCCGCCGAGCGGCAGGCGCTGGGCGTGTTGGGGTTGGATGCGAGCATAGACCGCAAGACCCTGCGGATGCGCTACACCCGGCTGCTGCGGCAATATCACCCCGACCACAACGGCGGCGACCACAGCCACGCAGTCAAATTGCAGGGCGTGGTCGAGGCGTATCAACTACTGCGAAAGGCCGCCGCTTTCGAGTGATCGTGCGAACGGCCACCGATCATGCTTCCTTCTCGCAGATGGCGGCGAGTTGGTCGGCGCAGGCGTTCCAGCCTTCGGTGAAGCCCATTTCCGCGTGCTGGTTCATGGTTTCCTCCGTCCAGTGGCGGGCGGTGGCGGTGTAGCGGGTGCCTTCGCCTTCGGGGGCGATTTCCCATATGCCGATCATGAAGGGGCCGTTTGGCTGGAAATCGTCGACCACGGCGTCGGTGGTGATGAAGCGGCGGCCTTCGTCGTAGGCGAGGTAGATGCCGTTCTGCGGCATCACTTCGCCATCGGGACCGTACATCGTCATCTTGCACACACCGCCGGGTCGGCGATCCTGATGGTCGACTTCGGCGCGCCACGGGGTAGGGCACCACCATTCGTTCTGCCGCTCTGCCAGGACTTCCCAGACTTTTGCCGGAGGCGCGGCGATGAGGCGGGTGATCGACAGTTCGTTGGGCATCGGTTTCTCCTTTGGTCGCCGTTTGGCCATCAGTCTCTGTCAGGAGCGCCAAGCGGGAAGCCGGCACGGTAGGGGCGGGCTTCCTCAACGCATGTGCGCACGGCGGGCAGGCTGAGCAGATGGGCGCGCCACTGGCGCAGGCGGGGCAGGGCTTCGGGGATCGGGTGGACCCAGTCGGCATAGAACAGCGAAGGCGCGGCGGCGCATTCGATCAGGGTGACATGGTCCATCTCGGGGTAGAACTGGAGCCAGCCTTCCAACCACGCGTAAGTGCGGTCCAGCCGGGCGCGGGCTTCGGTAATGCGCACCATGTCCGGGTTTTCAGCGTTCCGCAGGTATTCGTTCACCACGTCCTGCATCGGGCCCATGACGTAATTGTCGAAAACCCGGTCCATCATCCTCGTGCCGATGGCCGCATCCGGGTCCGAAGGGACCAGCATGTCGGCGGGGGCGTGGTGGACCGAGAGATATTCGATGATCGAGGTTGCCTCGAACAGCAGGTTCTCGCCGTCGCGCAGCACCGGAAACTTGCCTTGCGGCCCGGCGAAGCGGACGGCTTCCGCATGTTCCGGGTGATCGGCGTCGAGGATGAGGAATTCGTGCTCCAGATCGGCCGCAAGCAGCGCGATCCGGGCCTTCCACGTATAGGACGAGAAAGGGTGGCCGTAGAGTGCGAGGGTCATCCCTCATCCTTTCGTGTAAATCCGCCGTAAGGCACGGTCAGCGCTTCGAGGACGTGTCCGTCAGGGTCTTCGAAGTAGAGGCCGCGACCGCCGTCGTTGCGATTGATCTCGCCGGCGCGGGTGCGCATGGGGTCGGCCCAGTACGTCAGGCCGCGCGTTTCGATGCGGGAGAGAACGGCGTCGAAGGTGCTTTCATCGACCAGCATCGCATAGTGCTGGGGCGCGACCGGGCCGTCCTTCTCGGCGAAATCGAGCGAGACGCCGTGCGCCAGCTTGACCACGCGGAAATGGAACAGGTCGACCGGTTCGGGCAATCCGTAGATCGCGGCGAAGAAGTCGGCCGAGACACGCCGGTCGCGGCACCAGACGATCGTGTGGTTGAGTTCGACGCCCATGGCGGGATCAGGCCGTTTCGTCCGCAAAAGCCGCTTCGATACCGGCGATGTCGATCTTGCGCATCGTCATCATCGCCTGCATGGCGCGGCCCGCCGCTGCGCGGTCGGGGCTGGACATCGCATCGGTGAGGGCGCGCGGAGTGATCTGCCAGTTGAGGCCCCACTTGTCCTTGCACCAGCCGCACATGCTTTCCTGCCCGTCATTGTCGACGATGGCGTTCCAGTAACGGTCGGTTTCCTCCTGCGTATCGGTGGCGATCTGGAACGAGAAGCTCTCGGACTGCGGGAACTGGTCGCCGCCGTTCAGGCCGATACACTCGATCCCCATCACCGAGAATTCGACCACCAGCACATTGCCCAGCAGGCCGTCGGGATAGTCTGCCGGAGAGCGCTGTACCGAAATCACACGGGTATCGGGGAATACCCCGGCGTAGAAGTTCGCGGCATCTTCCGCATCGCCGTTGTACCAAAGGCAGATGCGGGCTTTTGTCATGCCCGTCATTTCTTCATCTCCTCAATCAGCTTGCCGTCGATGCCTTTTGCGGCCTTGTAGGCGGGCCGGGCCTGGCAACGCTCGGCATAGCCGACCAGCGAGGGCAGGGGCGGCATGATGCCGAAAGTCAGCCCCCAGTCGATCGTTGCGCCCACGTAGACATCGGCCATGGTGAAGCGTTCTCCGCAGACCCAGGTGTCGGCGGCCAGTTTTTCGTCGATGGTGTGGATGGTCCGCTCGAAGCTGCCCCAGCCAGCCATCATCTCCTGATCGGGCTTGGGTTCGAACTTGAGCGCGCGCGAGGTGATCGCCTGTTCGATCGGGCCGGAGGCGAAGAAGGTCCAGCGGTAGTAGTCCGCCATTTCGCCGTCGTTGGGGAGCAGGCCTGCCTCGGGGTGCATCTCGGCAAGGTAGAGGCAGATGGCGGCAGCCTCGGTCACCACGCGGTCGCCGGCCTCTACGTGGTGGACGATGGTCGGCACTTTGCCCATCGGGTTGGCGGCGAGGAAAGCATCTGGCTTGTCCTTCCAGTCGACCAGCACCTGTTCGTACTGTGCGCCAGCTTCGTGCAGGGCCCATCGGGCGATCTGGCCGCGCGACATGGGGTTCGTGAAGAAGGTGTAATCGGCCATCGGCTGTCTCCCGCAGTGCACGTCAATCGGTGGAACATTGATGGAACATCAGGGCGGCGTCAACCGCCCTTGATGCTCATCCTGCCTTTGGCCCGACCAGCCCGAAATAGGCGCCCTGCGGGTCGAAGGCGTGGACGGTATATTCGCCGCCGGGGATCTGCTGGGGATCGCCCATCGCCTTGCCGCCGCCGTCTTTCACAGCGGCCAGGGCGCGGTCTATGTCGTCGATACCGATGTAGTAGGCCCAGCCCGCGACCGGCATGAAATCGGCCTTCTTCATGACAGCGCCAATGCCGACGCCCTCGTTCTGGATGAAGCGGTAGTCGCCCAGTTCGCCCATCGGCATCGCGCCTTCCTGGGTCCAGCCGAAGTGCTTCGTATAGAACGCCACCGCCGCATCGTCGTCGGGCGTGACGAGTTCGTTCCATCGGATCGTCTGCGGCTTGTCGACGGTGAAGACGTCGCTGGTCGCATCGGGATCGTCTTCTGGCGGCTGCGGGGTCATCAGGTAGAAGGCGCCGCCGAGCGGGTCGGTGACCATGGCCATGCGGCCCACGCCTTCCATGGTGGTCGCGGGCATGTGGACACCGCCGCCCTCGGCCACGATCGCGGCCACTTCAGCGTCGACATCGGGGACATGGATGTAGCCGAGCCAGCCCGGCTTCGCGCCGCCGCCGATCATCTCGTCGGTGAGGGCGAGGACGCCGCCGGAATAGCCGCAGCCCGCGCTGCCGCCGTCGATACGCTCGATCATGCGGTAGTCCATGCCCGCGTCAGGCATGACGTTGGCGCCGACCTTCCAGCCCACGACGCTGCCGTAGAAGGCGGCGGCGGCATCGGCATCGCCGGTCATCAGTTCATACCAGATGAAGCTGCCTACAGGGTTGCCCACGGCTATTCTCCCAACTGGACGACGGGGGTGAAGCCGCCGTAGATCATGCGCATGCCGTCGAAGGGCATGGGGTTCGTTTCGGGGTTCATGCGCGGATCGTTCTTCATGAGGTCCTCGATCTTCGACATGGCCTTGTCGCGCGTCGCCTTGTCGGGCCATTCGATCCAGCTGAAGACCACTGCCTCGTCCTCCTTCGCGTCCACGCAGCGGAAGAAATCGGTCTGCTTGCCGTGCGGCACGTCATCCTGCCAGCACTCGACAATGCGGGTCGCGCCCTGGTCCATGAAGACCGAGTCGCCCTGTTCGGCGTGCTTGATGAACTTTTCCTTGTTCGCCTTGGGAACGGCGAGCACGAATCCGTCAACGTAGGTCATGGTCAAACTCCTTCCTGTTGCGTTCAGGCCTGCTGCTTGTTGGCCTGCTGATTGTTGGGATCATGTTCGGCAAAGGGTTCCAGCTGCGCCTCCAGTGCGCGTGTGAACGCGGGACGGGCCGTGGCACGCTCGACATAGGCGGCAAGGCTAACGCGTTCGGCCAGCAGGGCGGGGTCGGGCAGGGCGCGCAGGATAGTGGTCATGGCGATGTCGGCGACAGAGAATTCGCCTGCCAGCCATTCATCGTCCGCCAGCGCGGTTTCCAGCTTGGAGAGCCGTCCGCCCAGAGCCTCGACCAGCGAGGGCTTGCGCAGCTGCGCCCAGTCTTCCTTGCGGGAGAAAACGGTGCAGTTGACGAATTCCATCACGAACGGTTCGACCGAGTTGAACGCGGCCAGCAGCCAGCTCAACACTTTCGCGCGTTCCTGCGAGCCGACCGGGGGCAAGGCGCCGGCTTTCTCGGCGATGTGGAGGAGGGTGGCGCCGCTTTCGAACACGCCCACCTCGCCGTCGCGCACGAAGGGAACCTGCCCCCATGGCTGGTCCTGGAAATACCAGGTGGGCCGTTCCACCGCGCTGATGAGGCGCACCTTGTAGGGAAGGCCATATTCCTCGCAGGCCCAGCGCGGGCGCAGGTCACGGACCTGCCCCTGCGCGAAGGACGGAACCCACTCGAAGGCGGTGATTTCCAGGGCGGCGTTCGGATCGATCGGCATCGTCTCTCTCGCTTGTCTTGTTGTGCGGCTCAGGCCGTCTCTTGCGCCGGAGCTTCGCCTGAAACTGCCGCCGGGTCCATCCACATCACTTCCCAGACGTGGCCGTCCGGATCGGCGAAGCTGCGGCTCATCATGAAGCCATAGTCCTGCGAAGGATTGATGTCGGCGGTGCCGGCGTTGCTGCCGGCGGCGTCGGTGAGTGCGTTCACCTCGTCGCGGTTCTCGCATGAGAGGCACAGCATGACTTCGCTGGAGCCGGTATCGGGGATGGGACGGCTGGTGAATGTGCGCCACTTGTCATGGGTGAGGATCATCACGAAGATCGCCTCGGACCACACCATGCAGGCACCGCTATCGTCGGAAAAGCGAGGCTCGTTCACGAATCCGAGCGCGGAATAGAAAGATTTGGCGCGGGTCAGGTCGGTGACGGGCAGGTTCACGAACAGCATGCGGGTCATCGGTGCTCTCCTTGAATGGGCGCTTGCCGGGACGTCCCGAATCGCCTCTTGCCTAACGGTGACGCTGGTGGTAACTAAAAGCAACCATGAAGTTGCAAAAAGAAACGAAACGGGTCAAATCCGCGACAGATAGCGAAAATCCCCGGGCGCACGGGCGCTGGTACGGCGATGCCTGCGGCGCGGCCTTCGCCATGGAGCTGATCGGAGAACGCTGGGCGGTCCCCATCATCCGCGAAATGATGCTGGGTGCACGTCGGTTCGGAGAAATCCGCGCCGAACTGCCGGGCCTGAGCGCCAAGACGCTGACCGAGCGGCTGGAAAGCCTCGAAGGCACCGGCATCGTGCGGCGTGAAACCCTGCCGCCGCCCGCCTCGGTCCAGGTCTACCGGCTGACCGAGTGGGGTCTCGCCCTTGAGCCGGTGACGCAGGAACTGGGCCGCTGGGCGGTCAGGTCGACGCTGCATGACCCGACGCTGCCGATCACACCGGTCTCGCTGATGCTCTCGATGCGCACGATGATCGTTGCGCAGCGGATCGGCGATCTGCGCCTGACGGCGTTGCTGGCTGTGGGTGACAAACATTTCACGGCGCGGCTGGAGCCGGGCGAACTGGTCATTCACCCTGCGGCGGAGGGCGATCCTGCGCCGGACCTGCGTTTCTCCGCCGAGGCCGGCCTCCCGTTTCTCGCCGCATTCTATGGCAAACGGGCACCGGAAACGGTCGGGCTGCGGATCGAGGGCGACTCCGCATTGGCGCAAAAGTTCATCGATCTGTTCAGCCTACCTCCCAAATGCGCCAGCTAAGCCGGTCGAACCGTCCAAACCTTATTGCGATGCAGCGCCCGGTCCATTAGTCGATACCCCGCAATGACAGAATCCAAGAACCTGATCGCCGAGAACCGCGACGCCACCGTGCTGGCCGCTCCCGATATCGAAGTCGATGTGCGCGAAACCTTCGGGATCGACATCGACATGAAGGTTCCGGCCTTCTCGGTGGCGGACGAGCGCGTGCCTGACCTCGACGAGACTTATGTGTTCGACCCGGACACCACGCTCGCGATCCTGGCGGGCTTTGCCTACAATCGCCGCGTCATGGTGCAGGGCTACCACGGCACCGGCAAGTCGACTCACATCGAACAGGTCGCCGCGCGCCTCAAGTGGCCGTGCATTCGCATCAACCTCGATGCGCACATCAGCCGTATCGACCTGATCGGGCGCGATGCGATCGTCCTGCGCGGCGGCATGCAGGTGACCGAATTCCGTGAGGGTCTGCTCCCCTGGGCGCTGCAGCACCCGGTTGCGCTGGTATTCGACGAATACGACGCCGGCCGCCCGGACGTGATGTTCGTGATCCAGCGCATCCTGGAGACGGAGGGCAAGCTGACCCTCCTCGACCAGAACCGCGTGATCCGCCCCGACAAGCATTTCCGCCTGTTCGCCACCGCCAACACGGTGGGCCTTGGCGATACCTCGGGCCTTTATCATGGCACGCAGCAGATCAACCAGGGTCAGATGGACCGCTGGAACATGGTCGTCGCGCTTAACTACCTGCCGGCCGACACCGAGACGGCGATCGTCTCCAAGAAGGTGCCGAACGTCAGCGCCGGCGTGATCGCGCAGATGGTCAAGGTGGCTGACTTCTCGCGCCAGGGCTTCATGAACGGCGATATCTCGACCGTGATGAGCCCGCGTACCGTCATCACCTGGGCGCAGAACACCGCGATCTTCAACGACGTGGGCTTCGCATTCCGTCTCTCGTTCCTCAACAAGTGCGACGAGACCGAGCGTATGCTGGTGGCCGAATACTACCAGCGTGTATTCGGGCAGGACCTGCCCGAAAGCGTCGTCGCCAAGGCCTGATCAGGCTGGAGCTTATGGCGCCCCGCTGCCGCATGTGGCGGCAGCGGGGCGCCAAACTCGTTCGTGACATCGCGCGGACTGTCCCCTATGCCTCGGGCATAAGGCAATCCAGAGGTTTGAAGAGAAGCGGATATGGAGCGTTGGGCCGAAGCTGATCGGTTGGAGGCGCTGGAACGCTACAAGATCATGGATACGCCCAGTGAGGCGGATTTCGATGATATTGCGCGTATCGCTGCCCAGATCTGCGGTGTTCCCATGGCGCTCGTCAGCCTGCTCGACGACAAGCGGCAATGGTTCAAGGCCAAGCTGGGTATTGCCGCCGGCGAAACGCCGCGCGAGTGGGCCTTTTGTGGCCATGCGATCCACCAGCTTGGCGTGTTCGAAGTGCAGGATGCATCGCGCGACCCCCGGTTCGCGGAAAATCCTCTGGTCACCAGCGATCCCTCCCTGCGGTTCTACGCCGGTGCGCCGCTGGAAACGCCTGACGGTTTCCCCTTGGGAACGCTGTGCGTATTGGACAGCAAGCCTCACCAGCTGACTGACGATCAGCGGTCGGCACTGCTGGCGCTGGCACGCCAGGTCATGACGCAGATGGAGCACCGGCGCCTGCTGGCCCAGCAGAAGGCCGACGAAGCGCGTCACCGCCAGATACTGCACAGCGCCATCGACTACGCCATCATTACCATGGACCTCTCCGGCCGCGTCACCAGCTGGAACGAGGGTGCCCGCCGCATCCTTCAGTGGACCGAAGACGAGATGTGCGGCCGCCTCTGCGATGAATTCTTCACGCCCGAGGACCGCGAGGCTGGCCAGCCCGCCAAGGAAATGGGCTCCGCACTGCGCTCTGGCTACGGCACGGACGAGCGCTGGCACTTGCGCAAGGATGGCGAGCGTTTCTGGGCCAATGGCGAGATGATGCCGCTGGTGGACGACGACGGCATTCCCGTCGGTTTTTTGAAAATCCTGCGCGATCGCACCGAACAGCGCCTCAGCCGCGAGAAGCTGGAGGCCACGGAGCGCCGCTTCGAACTGGCAGTGGAAGCGGCGGAACTGGGCACCTGGGACGCCGTGCCTGAGCACGGGCACCTCGAATGGGATGCCCGCACCCGTGAACTGTTCGGCGTCGGTCCCGATCATCCGCTTGAATTCGGCAAATCCTTCACGGACGTGGTCCATCCTGACGACCGCGACGATGTTGCTGATGCCGTCGCCCATGCCCTTGAAGGAGGGGCCGACAACCGGCTCGACGTCGAGTACCGGGTCTTCGCGCCGGGCGGCAAGTTCCGCAGCATCCACGCGCGGGGCCGCCTGATCGAGAATGAGGGACAGCCCGCCCGCCTTGTCGGCACCGTGCGCGATGTCACCGCGCGCGCGCTCGCGGACGAGCACCGGGCGATGCTCACCAACGAGCTTCAGCACCGCGTCAAGAACACTCTGGCAGTGGTTCAGGGCATCGTCAGCCAGTCGCTCCGCAGTGTCGGCACGCCGATGCAGGCGCGCGACGCCATCGGCGACCGGCTGGCCTCGCTGGCGCGCGCGCATGATCTGCTGACCCAGACCAACTGGATTGCCGCGCCGATGGAATCGATCGTCGAAGGCGCTGTCGGTATCGCCGGGGCGCACAGGGGCCGGGTGCATCTTTCGGGCCCGGATGTCTCACTCAAGCCAAGGGCGGCTCTGGCCTTGGCGATGGCGCTGCACGAACTGACGACGAACGCGATCAAGTACGGCGCGTTGTCTAAGGACCAGGGTTATGTCGACATGCGCTGGACGTATGGGGAAGCCGATGGGCGGCCCGTCGTCGAAGTGGTCTGGCAGGAAGTGGGCGGTCCGCCGGTATCCGAACCGACCCGGCAGGGCTTCGGCACCCGCCTGATGACCAATGGCCTACGTTCGGATCTTGGCGGCGAAGGCGTGCTTTCCTACTTGCCTGACGGTGTTCGCTGGACCCTGCAGGCGGATCGCGGCGTCATCGAAGAAGCCTGAGCCAACTCAGGCTTCCGGGTAGATCGCCCGCACGAAATACAAGCCATCCGGCGGCGCGTTGAGGCCCAGTGCCTGACGGTCCCTTGCTGCCAGCGCTGCAACCACGTCTTCCTCGCGCCAGCGCCCCATGCCGACGAGCGCAAGGCAGCCCACCATCGAGCGGACCTGATGGTGCAGGAAGCTGCGCGCTTCGGTTTCGATCAGCACCATCTCGCCTTCGCGGCGCACGGCAAGCCGGTCCAACGTCTTGAGCGGCGATGCCGACTGGCAGTGCGTCGAGCGAAACGTCGTGAAATCGTGCAGCCCTACCAGAATCTGCGCGGCTCGGTGCATCGCTTCGGCATCGAGCGGCTTGGTCACCTGCCACGCCTTGCCCCGCTCGAGAGTGAGCGGCGCGCGGCGATTGGCGATGCGGTAGATATAGGCGCGGCCCAGACAGGAGAAGCGGGCGTGCCAGTCCTCGGTCACGACCTTGCAGTCCAGCACCGCGATCGGCGCCGGGCGGAGCAGGGCGTTGAGCGCTTCCATCAGCCGGAATGGGGCCAGGGGCTTCTCCACCTCGATGTGCGCCCGCATCCCCAGTGCATGGACCCCGGCGTCTGTACGCCCGGCTGCATACATGATGACCTTTTCGCCCGTCACCGCAAAGGCCGCTTCCTCGACCGCCTGTTGTACCGAGGGGCCGTGAGACTGGCGTTGTAGCCCCATGTAGGGGCCGCCGTCGAATTCCAAGGTCAGCGCAAAGCGTGTCATATTCGCCCCGCCGATACAGGACTGGCGCGGCCATGCAATGGGCTTGGCGCAAAGGCGGCCTGGTGGCATCATCCATCCGTTACCGGGAAAGGAGCCGAACAATGGCCGACACGCAGCCACCCCGCTTCGAGATCTTCCGCGGCGCCGATGCCCCAACGCTCGACGACTGCGCCTGCATGACTTACGAAGGCGAGACACCCAACCTTATCGCCGCCCAGTCGCAGCTGGTGGACGCAATGCAGGTGCGCGGCGAGTATGCCGACGTTCCGTATCGCCGCGAAGGCATGAGCCTGGCGCGCCTGTGGGTGAAAAGCGGCTTTCCGCTCCCGCTGCACAGCCACGACTGCGATTGCCTGTACTACGTGGTCGCAGGATCGATCCGCATGGGCACGGAAACTCTAGATGCAGGCGACGGCTTCTTCGTCGGCAGCGAAGTACCCTATGCTTACACCGCAGGGCCCGAAGGCGCCGAAGTGCTGGAATTTCGCACCACCGACAGTTTCAACATCAAGGTCAGGGACAAACCCGTGCCGGCTTGGGAGAAGCTGGCAGGCACCTTGCGCGAAGGCCACGCGCGCTGGGCCGACGAGCAGCCGCCGGTGCGCCGCATGCCCGAAAAGGCCTGAGGTTCAGCCCAGCCGCGTCCCCGCCGGGACCGGCCGCCCGCGCAGCAGGTCGCCGCTCGCCATCGCCGGCTTGCCTGCGCGCTGAATGCGGGTGATCCGCAAGGCGCCGGAACCGCAGGCCACGGTCAGCGAATCGTCAAGTGTCGTCCCGGCCTCGCCGCTGCCCTCGATCACGTCCGCCGCCAGCACCTTGTAGCGCTCGCCCTCCAGTTCGAAGAACGCGCCCGGCGCGGGCATGAAGGCGCGCACTTGTCGTTCGGCGGCCTCTGCCCCTTGCGTGAAGTCGAGCCGGGCCTCGGCCTTGTCGATCTTCTTCGCATAAGTGACGCCGTCCTCTGGCTGCCGCACCGCCCGGTGCACGGCAAGATCGCGCAAGGTGCCGATCAGCAGCTGTGCGCCGCGATCGGCAAGTTCGGCGGTCAGTTCGCCTGCGGTCTTGTGCTCGATCACCGTGCGCAGCGTTGCCAGCATGGGCCCGGTGTCGAGCCCGGCTTCCATCTGCATGATGGTGATCCCCGTTGTCGGATCACCGGCCAGGATCGCGCGCTGGATCGGCGCCGCCCCGCGCCAGCGCGGCAGGATCGAGGCATGGATGTTCAGGCACCCCAGACGCGGTGCGTCCAGCACCGCTTGCGGCAGGATCAGTCCATAAGCGGCGACCACTGCAATATCCGCCTCCAGCGCGGCGAAGGCGGCCTGTTCCTCGGCGCCTTTCAGCGAAACCGGGTGGCGTACCTCGATCCCGCGTGCCTGTGCTTCGAGGTGAACAGGCGAAGGCGTCAGCTCCTTGCCGCGCCGGCCGCCGGGCCGGGGAGGCTGCGAATAGGCGGCCACGACCTCGTGCCCCGCCTCGACCAGCGCGACAAGCGCGGGGACGGCGAAATCGGGCGTTCCCATGAAGATGATGCGCATGATGTGGGGAACTCTCCGACGGGCTTCCTAAGGGCAGCCGCAGGCCCTATCTCCCCATCCATGGCATCGCAAGAGATCGAGACGCTGACCGCAGCCCTTTCACGCCTGCCCGGCCTTGGCCCGCGCTCGGCGCGGCGCGCCGTGTTGTGGCTGATAAAGCGGCGAGAGACCGCGCTTGTGCAACTGCTCGATGCGCTTGGCGAAGTGCGCGAAGCTCTTGTCGAGTGCGAGACCTGCGGCAACATCGATACCACCAATCCCTGCGGCATCTGCGCTGACAGTCGCCGCGACCCCCGCTCGATCTGCGTGGTGGAGGAAGTGGCGGACCTCTGGGCGCTGGACCGCGCGCGGCTGTTCACCGGGCAATACCACGTGCTGGGCGGAAAGCTCTCGGCGCTGGACGGGGTCCGGCCCGAGGATTTGGCCATCGAGGGCCTGCTGCGCCGCGTCGGGGAGGGCGGTATCGACGAAATCGTGCTTGCCATGAACGCCACGCTGGAGGGGCAGACGACCGCCCACTACATCGCCGAACGGCTTGAGGATTTCCCGGTGCGCGTTACCCAGTTGGCGCACGGCCTGCCGGTAGGCGGCGAACTCGATTATCTCGACGAGGGCACTTTGGCACAGGCGATCCGGGCGCGCCGTCCGGTCGGGTGAGCGGCGCGACGACCCGATCAGAGTGATCGACGCGCGCATTCTTGCGAAATTGCTTCATCGGGATTATCTGGCCGTAATGGCTATTCTTGAAATCCTCGAAGTTCCCGATGCGCGCCTCAAGCAGATATCGGTCCCCGTCGACAAGTTCGACGACGATTTGCGTACCCTTGTCGCCGACATGTTCGAGACGATGTACGACGCACCCGGCATCGGTCTGGCAGCGATTCAGGTCGGTGTTCCGCAGCGCGTGCTGGTGATCGATCTCCAGCCCGACGACGAGGACGCGGAACCCGAAGTCTGCACCTCGCATGGCGATCACCATCACACCCATCAGCCCACGAAGAAAGAACCGCGGGTTTTCATCAACCCCGAGATTCTGGACCCTTCGGACGATTTCATCGCCTATCAGGAAGGCTGCCTCTCGGTCCCCGAGATCTTTGCGGACGTTGAGCGCCCCTCGCGCATTCGCGCACGCTGGCAGGACCTTGACGGCACCGCGCACGAGGAAGAAATGGAAGGCCTGATGGCCATCTGCCTCCAGCACGAGATGGATCATCTTGAGGGCGTGTTGTTCATCGACCATCTCTCGCGTCTCAAGCGCCAGATGGCCCTCAAGAAGCTGGAAAAGCTCCGCCGCGCAGCATGATTGCGCGCCTTGGTGACACAGGGCGCGAAAATCTGATCTACGGGGCTGGCGTTCTCTAAACGTTCCGTTTAGTGTCTGGCGATGGAATTTGCTGTCGCCGCGATTGTCGCCCTCGTCATCGGCCTTGCTGCCGGTTGGTTCTTCGGCTCGCGCCCCGCTGCACAGTGGCGGGCGCTGGCCGAGGGGCGGGAACGTGAAGTGCGTGAAGGCGACGCCAGGTATCTGCGCGCCTTCGCCGACCTGGAAGCGGCTCGCGAACGGGCAAGCCGGGCCGATGCTCTCGCCCAGGAACTGGACCGCGCCCGCGGCGAACATGAAACGGTCAGCGAGCGACTGCGCGAGCACGGCGCTACGATGCTGGAGCGTGCGCGCGGCGAAATGGCCGCCGTCCTCGACAGAACCCGGACCGACAACGCCGCGCAGGTCGACGCCTTGCGCCGCGAACAGCGCGACCTGGCTTCCGAACTGGCGACACTGCGCGAGAAATCGGCAAACTTCGACGAACAGAAGCGACTTCTGATCCAGGCGCAGGAAGCCTTGCGCAAGGAATTCGAAAACGCCGGAGCCAAAGTTCTCGCCGGTGCGCAGGAAGCCTTCCTCAACCGCGCCAGCGCCCGCTTCGAGCAGAGCGAAAAGACCAACGCAGAGCGCATAGCCACGCTGCTTGCCCCCGTGGGCGCGCGGCTCAAAAGTTACGAAGAGCAGGTCTCGGCGCTGGAGGCCAAACGGATCGATGCTTTTGGCCAATTGGGCGGCCAGATCGAAGCGCTGCGCGTGGGTCAGGAGCAGGTGCGGGCAGAAGCCGTGCGTCTCGGCAATTCACTGCGCAATGCCCCGAAGGCGCGGGGGCGCTGGGGGGAACAGCAACTCAAGAACGTCCTCGAACAGTGCGGGCTGACCGAACATACCGATTTTGTGACCGAAAATTCCGTCAATACGGAAGAAGGTCGCCTGCGCCCCGATGCGATCGTGCGTATTCCCGGGAACAAGCAGTTGGTGATTGACGCCAAGGTCTCGCTCAACGCCTATCAGGATGCCTTCGAGGCGGAGGACGAGACAAAGCGCGCGGCCTTCCTCGATGCGCATGCAGCCTCGATGCGAAATCACATCCAGACACTGGGCACCAAAAGTTACCAGAGCCAGTTCGAAAACGCGCCGGACTACGTCATCATGTTCGTACCGGGCGAACATTTCATCGCCGCTGCCCTCGACCACGATTCGGGCTTGTGGGATTACGCCTTCGATCGCCGGGTGCTGCTCGCCAGCCCGACCAACCTTGTCGCGATCGCCCGCACCATCGCACAGGTATGGCAACAGGAAGGCCTTGCCCGAGAAGCGCGGGAAATCGGCAAGCTGGGCAGCGACCTTTACGACAGCATCGCCAAAACGCAGGACGATCTCGGCAAGGTGGGCATTCATCTTGGCCGTGCAGTCAATAGTTTCAATGACTTCGCACGGACTTATGAGGGCAATGTGATGAGCCGGGCACGGCGTCTCAGCGAAAAGCATATCAAGATCGGCAAGCGCGAAATTTCCGACGATGTGCCGCTGGTGGAGTCTGCGCCGCGTTTTTCGGACACGGCGGGGCAGATCGAGGATCTTGTAGGTGAGCATGTGGAAGTGGCAGAGTAATTGAAAGAAGACCTGGGGCCATCGCCCCAGACCCCGAGAATGTCGAGGTCTCGCGCGCAGCCTCGTTTTGCGCCCACGGTGAGCCGGGGGGACTTGGTAGCCTGCGGCAGCAAGGAGCTGGTGAGGCCCCTGCATGCTCAACGACGGCATTAAAGGGGTCTGGGGCAATGGCCCCAGGTCTTCCTTTCAAATCAACGATGAAAAACCTGATTGTCGACCCGTACCAGTTCCGCCGTGTGCCCGCTCGATTGCAAGGTCATGCGGTTCCCTTCTACTGCAACACGCGGGGTGGCGACGAGCAGGGCGTTGACGGCACTGCTCTGATGCCATGAAGGGTCAGGGCAGGTCGTTTCGCTTTGGTCGAGTGGTCCGGCGACGAGGCGGTCGGCATCCATGCGCCAAGGTCCGCCCAGGCTGCTGCAGCCGACTGCGATGCCGATTTTGCCGTCTTCGAAGGTAATTCCCGAGGCTTGGGACATAGGGCGTTCGCCATCGATACGGTCAAAGCGCCAGCTGCTCTCGGCAAGGCGCGAGCGGTTACCGCTTTCGGAGCATCCGGCCAGAAGGGCCGGGGCTATCAAGAAAATACCGATTCGATGCATTGTCCCTACAATCTGCCATGGCGCATGTGAGGGTCGCATGAACGCGCGGGGTCAGGTTGACGGCATCATGCCCGTCGCAAGTGCGCAAGCGCCTCGTAAGCAAGAACTGCGCCTGCAACGGCGGCATTCAGGCTGTCTGCGCGGCCCAGCATCGGGATCGTGACGCGCAGGTCGCAGGCCTCTTCGTACTCGGCGGGGAGTCCTTGCGATTCGTTGCCCACCATAAGGAAGCACGGATCGGCGTAAGCCGCCTCGCGGTAATCGGTGGGGTCGCGCAGCGATGCGGCGACAAGCTGGCCTTCGCCAGCGCGCAGCCAAGCGATGAATTCATCCCAGCGCGCAATGACCAGCTTCTGGGTGAAGATCGCGCCCATGCTGGCGCGCACTGCTTCGACCGAGAACGGGTCGGCGCAGTCGTCGATGAGGATCAGCCCGCCCGCGCCCACGGCGTCGCCGGTACGCAGCATCGTGCCCAGGTTGCCCGGATCGCGCAGCGCCTGCGCCACCAGCCAGATCGGCGCGGAGGCGCGGTCCAGATTGGCAAGGCTGGTGTCGAATTCGGCAAACACGCCGGCGACGGCCTGCGGATTGTCCTTGCCGGTGACTTTGGCGAGGATTTCGACGTCCATCTCGATGACTTCGCCGCCCGCTGCCGTCACCGCATCTTCGAGCGCATCGAGCAAGGGGTGCGGATCGCGGCCGATCGCCATGACCAGCATTTCCGGGACGATGCCGCATTCGCGGGCGTCGGTTAGCAGGCGTAGGCCTTCGGCCAGGAAGCGCTTTTCGCGCTTGCGGTGCTTCTTGTCCCTGAGCGAACGCAGGAACTTGACCAGTGGGTTGGAAAAGCCGGTGATGGTCCGGCGTGAACCGCCGTCCCAGGGCTCGTCATACGAAGACACTTCGTTCAGTCCGCCTGTCTTATTCTTCGCCGAAGCCATCGCGCACGAGGCCCGTCAGCACGGCGAGCGCGCTTTCAGCGCCATCGCCCGAGCAGGCGATCTCGATCGAATCGCCCTTGGCGGCGCCGAGCATCATTAGGCCCAGGATCGAACCACCCTCGGCGCTGCCGCCGTCCTTGGTGACGTTGACCTTCACGGTATCAGGCAGTTCGGCGACGTGGTTCACGAACTTGGCGCTGGCGCGGGCATGGAGGCCGCGCTTGTTCACGATCAGCACCGTTTCGCGGCAGTCGATCATGCGTCCTGCCCCAGATATTCGCTGGCGATTGTTATGTAGTTGCGGCCCGCATCGCGCGCGGCAGCGACCGCTTCGCGCACCGGCATGCAACCGCGCGCCTTGGCGAGGCGGATCAGCATCGGCAGGTTGATGCCGGCGATCACTTCGACCTTGCCCGCCTGCATCAGGGAGATCGCGAGGTTGGAAGGGGTGCCGCCGAACAGGTCGGTGAGGACAATCACGCCTTCACCGCTGTCGACCTTGGTGATGGCGTCGGCGATTTCCGAGCGGCGCTGTTCCATGTCGTCGTTCGGGCCGATACAGATCGTCGCGACGTCGGCTTGATCGCCGACGACGTGTTCCATCGCGTGTACGAACTCCTCGGCGAGATTGCCGTGAGTAACCAGAATCATGCCGATCATGTCGGGAATGCGCTCCGAAATTCCTGCAATCGCGCCCGGGCGCCGTTTTCATTTTTCACGTCGCAGCCCTCCTTCGAGAAGATCTGCTGCCCGCGAGCCCAGGTTGCGGTGCAACAATGTGGGCGAAAATCCTGCCTGGCGCAAGGCTGCTCCCATTTGCTCCGCAGTAAATACAGAGCGGTGCCTCCCGCCAGTGCAGCCAAATGCAATATGGACATATGCCTTGCCCTGCGCCCGGTAGCGGGGGAGCAGCAGAAGGAGCAGATCGCGGATGCGCGTGAACGCTTCTTCGTAGGCCGGATCCTTGCGGATGTAGTCGCCCACGGCCTGGTCCTGCCCGGTCTGCGGGCGCAGGACGGGATCCCAATGCGGGTTCTCGATGAAGCGCATGTCGAAGACGAGATCCGCCACCGGCGGCATCCCGCGCGAAAACCCGAAGCTGGAGACAGTGACGGTCAGTTCGCCCGGTTCGCTGGAGGCAAAGCGTTCACGAATCACTCGTTGCAGGTCGTTGGACGTGAACTCGGTGGTGTCGATCAGCAGATCGGCCCAGCGGCGCAGCGGCGCGAGCAACTCGCGCTCGGCGCGAATGCCGGTGGAGACGGGCGCATCGCCGGCAAGGACATGGCGGCGGCGGGTTTCGTTGTAGCGGCGCTCAAGCTCGTTACTGCCGCAATCGAGGAACAGCGTCGTCAGTTCGATGTCGCGCCGCTCTGTCAGGGCTTTGACCTGCGCGATGACACGCTCTGGATTGAAACCGCGGGTGCGGGAATCGAAGCCTATGGCGAGCGGGGTGGGGTCGCTGTCCGCGGCGCCGGAGCCGGCGTCGAGCAGAGCGTCGAGCATGCGGATCGGGAAATTGTCGACGATTTCCCAGCCCAGATCCTCAAGCACGCGTAGCGCCGTGGTCTTGCCGGCGCCCAGCATTCCCGTCACCAGCAATACGCGCTGGCGTGCCGGCTGATCGGCGCTCATTCCCGCTTCGGTCCCCATATCCGATCTATCTGCGCGCAGCCGGCCGGAAAGGGAAGAGGGCGAAAAAAGCTGTGCCCTGTTGGGACTGCTATCGAGGCAGTCCGTAATGGTTCAGCGCGAGTTCGGCCTTGAGTGCGAGCGATCCGCCCTCGGGCCAGAGGCGGACGAGAGGGAGTTCGATTCCGCTGATGCTGATGCGCTCGGGCGCTTCGATGAAGCGGGGCGCGGCGCTGTCCAGCCTCAGAATGAGGGCAACCGGCGCCTCATCGATGCAGGGAAAGGGGAGAACGCCGAGGTTGCGGACTTCCATCACTCCGCGCGTATTCGGGTGCGGCATGGCCAGCAGCCGAGCGCCGTCCGGTTGGAGCAGTACCGAGTCGTCGCCGATCAGCTGTGCGCCCCGATCGATCAGGGCGAGGGCAAGACTGGATTTGCCGCTGCCCGGTGGGCCTTCGATCAGCACCGCGCGCCCGTCGATGGCGATGCAGGTCGATTGGCGTTGGGCCGGAGGGGGGGCGGGCTGGCTCATCCCTCGCTCTGCCATGCGGGGAGCGAGAGCACGAGACGCGCACCTGGGGTGCCATCGGTGCGATCGGTCGCGACGAGCTTGCCGAAGTGGGCCTCGACGATAGTGCGCGCGATGGCGAGACCGAGGCCGCTGTGCTTGCCGAATTCCTCGCGCGAGGGGCGCAGCGAGTGGAAGCGCTCGAAGATGCGTTCGCGGGCAGCGGCGGGGATGCCGGGACCATGGTCGGCAACGGCGATTTTCACCCGGCTGTCGATGCGTGAGAGCGAGATCTCGATCGGGCTGCCTGGCGGCGAGAAGGACACGGCATTGTCCAGCAGGTTCTGGAGCACCCGTTCGAGACGGGGCGCGTCGCCGGCAACGGTCAGGTCGGCGCTGCCTGCCGGTCCGTCACCGCTGTCTTTGCGCAGGATCGAGACCGGACAGCCGCCGTTGACGCCGCGCTGGTCGCGTTCGGCGACGAGGGCGCGGACGAGGGTGCCCATGTCGAAAGGTTCGAAGGTGGTGCGGCTGATCTGCGCGTCGATGCGGCTTGCGTCGGCGATCTCGGTGACGAGGAAGTCGATCCGGCGGACGTCGTCCTGGGCGATGCCGAGGAGTTGGCGGCGCAGGTCCGGCGCTTCCACCCGGTCGAGGCTTTCCAGCGCGCTGCGCAGCGAGGTCAGCGGGTTCTTGAGTTCGTGGGCTACATCGGCGGCGAAGCTCTCCACTTCGTCGATGCGCTGGCGCAGTGCGCCGCTCATGTCGGAAATGGCGCGGGCGAGAAGGCCGATCTCGTCGCGGCGGTCGGGCAGGCGGGGGACGACGACGCTGCGGTCACGGCCCAGGCGCACGCGAACGGCGGCGCGGACCAGTTTGCGCAGCGGTTCGACGATGGTGCGGGCAAGGAAAAGCGACAGCAGGATCGAAACGCCCAGCGCGCCGCCGACGATGAAGGCCAGTGTCTGGCGGGCCATGCGCACGTTCTCGGTGATGTCGCGGGCGTTGCGGGTGACCAGGAGCGCGGAGCCGTCCTTCCCCACCGGGGTGGCGGCGATGATGACGGGGGTGCGGTCCGGCGCGGCCTTGTGGTTGATCCGGGTTTGCCCTGATGTCAGTGCGGCGGCGATCTCAGGCCAAGCAAAGGCGTCGGCGTGGGCGGGGTCGCGGTAATCCGGGATGGGCGGCGCGCCGAGTATGAAATCCATGCCCCGGTCAAGCATGCGCGCGGCGTCCTGGAACCAGGGTTCGCTGGCCGGGTCGATCAGCCGGTAGGATGGCGCTGCCAGAGCGAAGCTGTCGCCGGAGAGCTTGCCGGCGGGATCGAACAGCCGCAGGCGCAGGTCCTGCGTAGTGCCGATCCGGGCAATCAGGGCGAGGCGGCCGGCCGGGTTCTCGTCGGCGAGGGCATCGGCGGTGATTTCGGCCTCGGTCTTGGCCAGGCGGTAGCGTTCGGCGAGCAGTTCGTTGCGGTAGCTGTCGATGTAGAACAGGCTGCCCGCCAGCAGTGCGAGCGCGATCACGTTCACCGCCAGGATGCGCGCGGTGAGCGAGATGCTCCACGCCAGCCCGAGGCGTACAGCGACGCGCGGGCGCGGTTTGGCGCGTGACTTTTCAGCCATCTGCGAAGGAGTATCCGGCGCCGTAGAGCGTGTCGATTGCACCGAATTCCGGGTCCACCGCGCGGAATTTACGGCGCAGGCGCTTGATGTGGCTGTCGATGGTGCGGTCGTCCACATAGACGTCGTCGCTATAGGCCGCGTCCATCAACTGGTTGCGGCTTTTCACCACGCCGGGGCGGGCCGCCATGGCTTCCAGAAGCAGGAATTCGGTGACGGTGAGCGATACGGGCCGGTCATCCCATGTCACCTGGTGGCGCGCGGGATCGAGCATCAACCTGCCGCGTATCACCGGATCGGGCAGGTTGGCCGGGGCCTCGTCTTCGGGCGGTGTCCGCGCCAGCTCGCTGCGCCGCAGGATGGCGCGAATACGCGCGACGAGCAGGCGCTGGCTGAAGGGCTTGGCGATATAGTCGTCCGCGCCCATGGCCAAGCCCAGCGCTTCGTCGGGCTCCTCGTCCTTCGAGGTCAGGAAGATCACCGGCAGGCTCGACTGCGCGCGCAGGGCCTGCAGCAGGTGCAGGCCGTCCATGCGCGGCATCTTGATATCGAAGATGGCAAGGTCCGGCGGGTTGTCCAGCAGGGCCTTCAGCGCTGTCTCGCCGTCGGCGTAGACGCGCGTGGCAAAGCCTTCTGCGTGGAGGCTGATGGACAGGGTGGTGAGAATGTTGCGATCGTCATCGACCAGCGCGATCGTGTGCTGGCGCTGCGCAGACGGTGCGACCGCAGGCGAAGTGCCTGAAGGCACCATGGGCGAGGCGGCGTTGTCTGCCGGACGACCAGGTAGTAGGGGCGGGGGAGTGGATGCATCGGCCATGGGCGCGCGCAGTTTCCCTTTTGCTGCATGGGAGAATTTGCCTAGCGGCTGCGCGCGCGGATGACAATCTGCGGTGAGGGCGGAGCTGAGCGCCGCCGCAAGTGGTCCAGTCCGTTGCACCTGCGCGATTAAAACTCCTACGCATAGGACCTTGACGGTTCCAATTTCCCCCAAATTGACGGAAAAGAGACAGCTGCCTATTCGTGGCTCGATTCTTGCGCAGGAATCGCGAATGCGACCTCGGGGATACCCGCAGGGCGACATCTTTTGGAGGAGATGACATTGACCACTTCGCTTAGCTATCCGCTCGATAAACAGGGCATCGAGACGAAGGCAACGATCTTCGCAAACCTTGGTACGGCCCCGCTGGTCGAACATGCGGTGAAGAATGGGGAAGGCGTGCTTTCGGCCGACGGGCCGTTTGTCGTCGCCACCGGCAAGCACACGGGGCGTTCGGCCAAGGACAAGTTCATCGTCCGCGACGCCGAGACGGAATCGACGGTGTGGTGGGGCAAGACCAACGTGCCGATGACGCCTGAACATTTTGCCGCGCTGAAGGAAGATTTCCTTGCAGCCGTCGCGCAGAAGGACACGCTTTACGTCGCCGACCTGTTTGGCGGCTCGCAGCCCGAGCACCGCGTCAAGGTGCGTGTCATCAACGAGTTCGCCTGGCACAACCTGTTCATCAAGACGCTGCTGGTTCGCCCATCGAGCGACGAACTGGAAGGCTTCGCGCCCGAATACACCATCATCGATCTGCCCAGCTTCCGCGCCGACCCCGAGCGTCACGGATCGCGCAGCGAGACGGTGATCGCGGTTAACTTCTCTGAGAAGCTGATCCTGATCGGCGGCACGTCCTATGCCGGCGAAATGAAGAAGTCGGTCTTCGGCATCCTCAATTACCTGCTGCCGGTAAAGGGCGTGATGCCGATGCACTGCTCGGCCAACATCGGTCCGGACGGTGACACCGCCGTGTTCTTCGGCCTCTCGGGCACCGGCAAGACGACGCTTTCGGCCGACGCTTCGCGCACGCTGATCGGCGATGACGAGCATGGCTGGTCGGATACTGCGGTGTTCAACTTCGAAGGCGGCTGTTACGCTAAGATGATCCGCCTTTCGGAAGAAGCCGAACCGGAAATCTACGCCACCACCCGCCGCTTCGGCACGGTTCTGGAAAACGTCGTGATCGACCCGGTCACGAGGCTGATCGACCTTGACGACAACTCGCTGGCCGAAAACAGCCGCGGTTCCTATCCGATCGACTTCATTCCGAACTGCTCGGAGAAGAACCTCGGGCCGGTGCCGAAGAACATCATCTTCCTGACCGCCGATGCTTACGGCGTTCTGCCGCCGATCGCGCGGCTGACCCCGGATCAGGCGATGTACCACTTCCTCTCGGGCTATACCGCGCGCGTTGCCGGAACCGAGATCGGGGTGACGGAGCCGGAAGCGACGTTCTCGACCTGCTTCGGCGCGCCGTTCATGCCGCGTCACCCTTCCATTTACGGCAACCTTTTGAAGGAGCGTATCGCCAAAGGCGGCGTGAAGTGCTGGCTGGTCAACACCGGATGGTCGGGCGGCAAGGCGACGATGGAAGGCATCAAGCGCATGCCGATCAAGGCCACCCGCGCTCTGCTCAACGCCGCGCTCGACGGCAGCCTCAACGCTGCCGAGTTCAAGGAAGATCCCAACTTCGGCTTCGAAGTGCCGGTCGAGGTGGCAGGTGTCGACACCAAGCTGCTCGACCCGCGCGGCGCCTGGGCCGATCCGCTTGAATACGATCGCACGGCGCAGACCCTGGTCAAGCAGTTCATCGACAACTTCGAGCAGTTCGAAGAGCATGTCGATGAAGGCGTGCGCAAGGCAGCGCCCGTCTCGGCCTGATCTTCACGACCTGACAAGAACAAGCGGGGCCCCGGAACTTCGGTTTCGGGGCCTTGTTTTTTGGCTGCGGCGGGCCGGAGCCGCCCATGCGGAATGAACGGCAGCCCATGGGCGGGCCCATGGGTCATTTCCAAGCCTTCCGTTCGTCATGGTTTGGGTGCAATGTACACTACTACGCCAAAGGAGAACGGTAATGGGATTTTTCGACGGTATCCTCGGACAGGTGAGCGAGCACGCGGACGTGGCCAATCTCGCAGGCAAGCTGGGCATTGCCCCCGAAGTGGCTGAAAAAGCCATCGCCGCTCTGGGCATGGCGCATCAGCAGGACGGCGATACCGCGCAGCTTGCATCGGAGCGTACCGGGCTGGACGTCGGGGTCATGCAGCAGCTTATCCAGCAGATCGGCGGCGAAGGCTCGCTGACCCAGTTCGCCAGCGCCATCGCATCCGACCCCGGCAAGATCGCCAGCTTCTTCGACAAGGACGGCGACGGCAGCGTCATCGACGATCTGACCGGCATGGCCAAGGGCTTTTTCGGCGGCAAAAGCTGAGATTGAACTCGTGTCGTCCCGGACCCACCGGTCCGGGACGACACGGTATTTCAGCCTTTTTTGCCGCCGATGTAGGCCTCGACGTTGAGCGCCAGCACGTCCAGCGGCACATTGCCGCCGTCGACCACCGCCTGGTCGAAATCACGCAGGTCATAGGCTGAGCCCAGCGCCTGATGTGCGCGTGTGCGCTGGCTGACGATCTGCGAGTGGCCCATCTTGTAGCCGCAGGCCTGGCCGGGCCATGAACAGTACCGGTCCACCTCGTTTACCACTTCCTCGCGCTTGTTGCCGTTCTGCTCCATGAAGAAGCGCACGGCCGCATCGCGGCTCCAGCCCTTGGAATGGAGCCCGGTGTCGACCACCATGCGGCAAGCGCGGAAAGCCAGCGACTGCAGGTAGCCAAGCCGGCCTACGGCATCGTCGTCGTAGGCCCCCAGTTCGTCCGCCAGTTGTTCGCCGTAAAGCGCCCAGCCTTCGGAATAGGCGTTGAACGCCAGGATCGAGCGGATCAGCGGCAGGCGGTTGGCATATTCGCCTTGCCAGACATGGCCGGGGATCGCTTCGTGGTGCACCAGCGTGGGCAGGTCGTACTTGCGGTGCAGATCGGTGGTGCGCAGGTTGATCCACATCTTGCCAGGGACGCTGCCGTCCTTGGACCCGGCTCCGCCATAGGCGGTCGGTGCGCCGGGTTCCTCGGACAGCGGCAGGCGGCGCACTTCGACATTGCCGGGAACCAACTGGCGGAAAGCGCGCGGCATCTGCGCGCGTATCCAGTCGACACGGGTGCGGATGAAGGCGAGGATTTCTGCTCGGCCGGGGTCGCCTGCGGGGAACATGAAGCGCTTGTCCTCGCCCAGCGCCGCCATGCGCGCGCCCACGGTGCCGGTGGTATAGCCCAGCGACTTCAGGATGGGGTCCATGCGGGCGTGGAGGGCAGCAAGTTCCTGCAAGCCGCGCTGGTGAATTTCCTCGGGGGGAAGCGGCGTGGTCGTGCTGGCGCGCAGGGCCCAGGCATAATATTCGGCGCCGTGCGGACGTTCACGCATGCCGGGATCGCTCTTGGCGAGGGTGCGCTGGTGCTTGAGTTCGGCCAGTTGCCGTTCCAGCGCGGGCACCACTTCACCGGCGACGATCCGCTTCGCGTCGGCGGTCCAGGTGCCGCTCATGTCTTTCGTGCGTCCGGCGATCGAGGTGACGAGGCCGCCGCCGTCCGCGCGTGCGTCAGCGATGGTGCTGGTCATCTGCGCGATGGCCCGGTCGAGCAGGAAGTCAGGCGGCACGAGGCCGATCGCGGTGGCGGCCTTGATCCGGCCGAGTTCCCCGTCCAGCTGCGCATCGAACTGGCCGAGGCGCGCGACATAGGCGTCGGCGTCCTCACGCGTCTTCACCGGATGGTCGGCATCGAGGAAACGCGGCAAGTCCAGATAGGCGCCTACGTTCTGGATGACGACGTAAGGCGTGTTGCGCCAACCGCCCACGGCGACATCGCCATAGGGCAGCGCGAAACCGTCGAGCGCGGTGGAGAAAGCGCTTTTGACCACGGCGAGACTGGTGCGGGTGGAATGGTCCAGCCCGCTCGCATCGAAGGCTTCGACCGAAGCGAGGCCCTGTTTCAGGCTGGCAGCATAGGCATTGCGCCCGGCTTGCGAGCGATCCTCCAGGCGCGATCGCAGCGCGGCATGGTCGCCGATGTCGACGCCGAGGCCGGTTGCGCCTTCGGGGACGTGTTCGAGGAGGTTCCAGGCGATGCTGTCAAGCAGGGCGGCTGCGTTCGGCGGTGTGGCCGGGGCGGCGGGCATGGGAGCGGGCTCGCCAGTCGCGGCGCAGCCGGGAAGGGCGATGGCGGCGGTTCCGGCTGCCAGCAGATGGAGGGCGCTGCGCCGCGAGAGGGGGCTACGCGGGCCGAGTGCGGGAAGGAAAGTATCGTGCATGGCCGGAACGATGGCCGCGCCTGCCGATGCTGTCAAACCGGCCTGGCAAACCATCTTGGGCCTCGGCGCAGGCTGCGCTAGGAAGGCGCCATGAACATCGCGCTTTCGCTTCTCGTGCTCACCGTCATCGCGCTCGTGCTGGGCGCTCTCGTTCTGTTTCGGCGCGGGGGGCAGCGCAAGCAGGCCGTGCTGATGCTGGTGCTGGCGGGAGTGATGGTGATGAACATCGCCATCTGGACCCTGCCGACGCCCGAAGGCCGCTCCCTGTCGGGCGAGGCTGAAAAGCAACAGGCGCCGGAGTGATGCTCCGACGCCTGCTGTGATCCATCGACCGGCAGATTACTTGATCGGGCAATCCGGCGCGAGGCGCATGTCGAGGTAGTTGTCGACCGACTTCATCAGGTCCGGCACTTCATTCTCGAAGAAGTGGTTGGCGCGCGGAATTTCATCATGATGGATGGTGATGTGCTTTTGCGTGCGCAGCTTGTCGACCAGCTTCTGCACGGCGTTGGGCGTGACCACCGTATCGCCGGTGCCCTGGATGATGATGCCCGAGGCGGGGCAGGGAGCCAGGAAGCTGAAGTCGTACATGTTGGCCGGCGGGGCGACCGAGATGAAGCCGCGAATCTCGGGGCGGCGCATCAGCAGCTGCATGCCGATCAGCGCGCCGAACGATACGCCGGCGATCCAGGTAGTCGAAGCCTCGGGGTGGATCGACTGCACCCAGTCGAGCGCGGCCGCCGCGTCTGACAGTTCGCCGATGCCGTTGTCGAAGCTGCCCTGGCTGCGGCCCACGCCGCGAAAGTTGAAGCGCAGCACCGCGAAACCGCGTGCCACGAAGGTCTTGTATAGGTGCTGGGTGATGCGGTCGTTCATCGTGCCGCCCGCCTGCGGGTGCGGATGGAGGATCATCGCCACCGGTGCGCGCGGACGCGGAGCGGGCTGGAAACGACCTTCGAGACGACCTTCGGGACCGGGAAAGATGACTGCGGGCATGTCTGTTTGCGGCCTGACTTGTTGAACCTCCCGCGCGCACGGCAGCGCCGGGCATCGCGGGAGTGGAAATGGGAAAGGTTCGCTATATAGAAACATTGCGTCCGAAAACAACTTCGCAAGTAAGGGCAGTTCCTATCATTTATCTAGATCATGCCGCGACTACGCCGATGCTTGCTCCTGCGCGCGAGGCCTGGCTGGAAGGCGCGGCGATCTGGGCCAATCCCTCAAGCCCCCACGCGCCGGGCCGCGCTGCCCGCGCCGCACTGGAAGATGCGCGGGCACGGGTGAAGACCGCGCTGGGCTGGGAGGGCGAAGTGCTGTTCACCTCCGGCGCGAGCGAGGCGCTGGCGATCGGGCTGGGACGGGCAAAAGCGCAGCGGCGACTGGTCTCGGCAGTGGAGCACGATGCGGTGTTCCGCGCGGCGCCCGATGCCGAAGTGCTGCCGGTGGTCGAAGGGGAAGTGGACCTTCGCGCTCTGGTCGATGCTCTGGCGCAGCCGGGCAGGGCGGTGGCCGCGGTGCAGTCGATCAACTCCGAGACCGGCACGGTCCTGCTTCCTTGCGGAACCAGCCCAGTGGCGGCGCAGGTCCGCGAGGCAGGTGGGTTGCTGCTTGCCGACTGTTCGCAGTCGGCCGGAAAGGCGCCTTTGCCTGATGCGGACCTGATAGTCGTTTCGGCTCACAAGCTAGGCGGCCCGGTCGGCATCGGCGCGCTGCTGGTGCGCGATTTCGCCATGCTGGAGCCGAGCGGCGGGCAGGAGCGCGGCTACCGTGCCGGGACCGAGAACCTGCCGGCCGTCCTGGCTTTCGCCGCTGCGCTGGAGGCAGGCGGCATCGAGAACTGGGCAACCAGCGCCGAGCAGCGGTTGGGCTTCAGGAGCAGGCTGCAGGCGCACGGGGAAGTGCTGCAACCGGGGGTGCAGTGCTCTCACATCTTTGCCGTCGCGGCGCCGAAAATGTCCGCAACGGCGATGCTGATCCGCATGGACGGGTTGGGCTTCGCGATCTCGGCGGGCAGTGCCTGTTCTTCCGGCACGCTAAAGCAAAGCCGCGTGTTGCAGGGCTTTGGCATCGATGCGGATCTGGCGAAAAGAACCGTGCGCGTCTCCATGGGCTGGAGCACGACGCCGCAGGACCTTGACGCCTTTGCCGATGCATGGGCCAAGGTAAACGCATGATCTACCTTGACTATCAGGCGACCACGCCGCTCGCGCCCGAAGCGCGTGAAGCCATGCTGCCATGGCTTGGCGGACCGGAAACCAGCGGTTTCGCGAACCCCCATAGCCTGCATCGCCCCGGTCGCGGCGCTGCGGCGGCGGTGGAAGTGGCGCGCGCTCAGGTCGCCAGGCTCATGCCGCCGGGCGGGCGGGTGATCTTCACGTCGGGCGCGACGGAGGCGATCAATCTCGCCATCGTGGGCAGCGGCGCGCGCAAGTTGGCGGTTTCCGCAATCGAGCATGCCGCCGTGCTAGATACAGCGGTGGCACTCGATCCTGCCTTTGCGATCTTGCCGGTCGATGCCGGAGGATTGGTGGATGGCGATGCGCCGATTGCTCCCCGCACTGGCCTCGTTGCCGTCATGCAGGTGAACAACGAGATCGGCACGGTTCAGCCGGTGGAGGTTCTGGCCGAGCGCGCGCACGCCGCCGGGGCGCTGTTTCTGTGCGACGCGGTTCAGGCCGCTGGCAAGATCTCCCCGCCAGCCAATGCCGACCTCATCGCGGTGAGCGCCCACAAGCTCTATGGCCCCAAGGGCATCGGCGCCCTGTGGTTGCGGGATGGGCTTGACCTTGCGCCGCTGATCCGGGGCGGCGGGCAGGAGCAGGGGCTGCGTTCCGGCACGCTCAGCCCGATGCTGTGTGCCGGGTTCGGCGCCGCAGCGGCACTTGCCCTGGACCGGATGGACGAGGATGCCGCCCATGTCGCCGCTCTGTGGCAGCGTGCACGCACGATCCTTTCGCGCTGGGAGCTGAATGGTTCAGCGGCGCGGCGCTGGCACGGCAACCTCAACCTGCGCCTCGATGGCCTCGACGTGGCCCGTCTAATGTCAGAGTTGCGGGACCTCGCTTTTTCCGCAGGATCGGCCTGTGCAAGCGGGTCCGGCAGGCCGAGTCACGTCCTGCGGGCCTTGGGTCTTTCGGACAGGCAGGCCAAAGCCTCTATCCGTCTGGGATTTGGGAGATATACTCAGGTCCGGGAACTTGAGGATGCCTGCGCCAAAATCGAAGCCGCCGCTGCGGTGCAGGGAGTATGACTTGGTTAACGTGATGTTCGTTACCGTCGACGGATCCAGAGTTTCGGCGCAGGCCGAGCCGGGATCCCGGCTGCTTGAAGTGGGCCAGAACGCGGGCATGCCGCTTGAAGGGACGTGTGAGGGGCAGATGGCCTGCTCCACCTGCCACGTCATCGTCTCGCCCGACTGGTTCGACAAGTTGCCCCCCGCCTCGAACGAGGAGGAGGACATGCTGGACCTCGCCGCAGGAGTGGGCCGCACCAGCCGCCTTTCCTGCCAGATCGAACTGACCGAGGCATTGGATGGGCTCGCAGTCCGCATCCCCGGCGTGGTGCGGGATATGCAGATCGGCTGAAGAAACCGGCGGGCGAACCCGCCGGTCCGCTCAGTCCTTGGCGCCCAAGCGCTTCCTCCAGCTCAGGATCGCCCAGCGGATCGCGAAGCCGATCAGTCCAAGCGGAACCGCGACGGCCAAGAGCATGATGACGACCGCGAAGATCGTGCCAAGCACCGTGCTCACGTTCCCCATAGCGCTGCGGATGGGCGACAGGAATCCGCCTTCGCTGGGCGAGCCGGCTTCATAGCTCAGGTTCACCCGGCTGAAATTCACGCGGCCCTGCATTTCCGTCAGCCAACTGCGCGCCTCGTCGATTTCCTCGTTCACCTGCGCCACGCCGCGTTCGGCCTCGACCAGTTCGGCCACGGTGCCCTTGCGCGTGGCGAGCACTTCCATCAGCCGATCGCGCAGCACCGAGCGGGCGCGCAGGCGGGCTTCGGTATCGACGATCTGCTTTGACAGGTCCTCACCGGAGATCGCGCTGGAAACTTGCGTCCCTCCCGCGTTTCCGGCCAGCTTGCCCAGCTGCGCGCCGAAAGCACGGGCGCGCGGCGCGGCGACTGCCAGCGCCAGCGATCCAGCGGCGTAACGCCCTTCCGATCCGTTCTGCTTCATATCCAGGATGCGGCACACCTGCGGGCCCTGCTTCTCGCACAAGTCCGCCTGGCTTCGCTGCACCTCGGGAATACGTTCGGCCGCCAGTCGATAGCCGTATTCGTAGACGTAGGCGATTCGGGGGCCATTGGCTGCGCTGACCGCGATGGCCTCGCCCGGCTTGGCCTCCCCCTGCTTTGCCTCCCCGGCACTTTGCGCCTTCACCGTGGCCGGAGCTTCCTCGCGGATGTCGACGGTGGTTTCCGGCCCCGCCGCATCGGGTGCAGGCGCGCTTCCGCACCCGGCAAGAGCAAGCGCCAGCAATCCCGCGGAAATCTTTGAGCGGTGCATTGTCGTCTCCCTCGCATGCGGTGTGATTCGCTGGCGACGCTATCCCAGCTTGAACCTCTGGAAAACGGCCTAAAGCGGCTTGGCATGGCCGGGTGCCCTGCTAGGGTCCGGCCACCATGGTGACCAAGACAGACGAAGACTCCGATCCGTTCGACGCCATCGTCGACGCGCCCTTCGATGCGGCGCTGTCGGAGCGTTATCTCGTCTATGCGCTGTCGACGATCACGGCGCGCTCGCTGCCCGATCTTCGCGACGGGTTGAAGCCGGTACACCGCCGCCTGCTGTGGGCGATGCGCCAGCTCAAGCTCGATCCGGGCAATGCCTATAAGAAATCCGCGCGAGTCGTCGGTGACGTGATCGGTAAGTATCACCCGCATGGCGACGCCTCGGTTTACGACGCGATGGTCCGCCTCGCGCAGGATTTCTCGCTGCGCTATCCGCTGGTGCAGGGGCAGGGCAACTTCGGCAACATCGACGGCGATAACGCCGCCGCCTATCGTTACACCGAAGCGCGCCTGACGAAAACCGCGATCCAGCTCATGTCCGGGCTGGACGAAGGCACCGTGGAACTGATCCCCACCTACAATGGTGAGGAACACGAGCCGGAAATCTTTCCCGGCATGTTCCCCAATCTGCTGGCCAACGGCGCCGTGGGCATCGCGGTGGGCATGGCGACCTCGATCCCCAGCCACAACGTCGCCGAGATCATCGACGCGACGCTCTTGCTGATCGACAATCCCCATGTCGAGCATCCGCAGCTGATGGAAGTGTTCCATGGCCCTGACTTCGCGACCGGCGGCCTCGTGGTCGATAGCCCGGAGGCGATCAGCCACGCCTATGCGACCGGCAAGGGCGGTTTCCGCGTGCGCGGGCGTTTCTCCACCGGACGCAACGCGGACGGTTCGTGGGAAGATACCGGCATAGAGAAGCTGGGGGCAGGCCAGTGGCAGCTCGTCGTCACCGAAATTCCGTACATGCTCCAGAAGGGCAAGCTGATCGAACAGATCGCGGCCCTGATCGGCGACCGCAAGCTGCCGATCCTGGAAGACGTGCGCGACGAAAGCGACGAGGAAATCCGCCTTGTCCTCGTTCCCAAGAGCCGCAATGTCGACCCTGAGCTGCTGAAGGAAAGCCTGTACCGGCTGACCGACCTCGAAAGCAGGTTCAGTCTCAACCTCAACGTATTGGATTCGCACAGGACGCCGGGTGTTCTGGGGCTGAAACTTCTGCTTCAGGAGTGGGTCTACAGCCAGATCGACATCCTGCTGCGCCGTACCAACCACCGGCTCGAAAAGATCGCCGCCCGGCTGGAACTGGTTTCCGGCTATATCATCGCCTACCTCAATCTCGACCGGATCATCGAGATCATCCGCACCGAGGATGAGCCGAAGGTGGTGATGATGGCCGAGTTTGAACTGACCGACCGTCAGGCCGAAGCCATCCTCAACATGCGCCTGCGCTCCTTGCGCAAGCTGGAGGAAATGGAGCTTCGCAAGGAGCACGCCGAACTGCTGAAAGAGCAGGAGGAACTGGTCAAGCTGCTCGAAAGTCCGGCCCGCCAGCGCACCCGGATCAAGCGCGATCTTGCCAACTTGCGCAAGGATTACGCCGAGGACACGCTGCTCGGCCGCCGCCGCACCACGATCGCGCAGGCGACCAGGACCGTGGAATTCAGCATGGACGCGATGATCGAGAAGGAGCCGGTGACTGTGATCCTCTCGGCCAGGGGCTGGATCAAGGCCGCGCGCGGGCACGTGCCCCTGGACGGCGATGTCAAGTTCAAGGAAGGCGACGGCCCCGGCTATGCCTTCCACGCACAGACCACCGACAAGGTGCTGATCGCGCTCGACAACGGCCGCTTCTACACGCTGGGCGCCGACAAGCTGCCGGGCGCGCGCGGCTTTGGCGAACCGATCCGAACGATGGTCGATATCGACACCGAAGCCCATATCGTCGCGGCCATGGTCTACAAGCCCAAGGCCCAGCTCCTGCTGGCCTCGAACATCGGGCGCGGCTTCGCGGCCGAAATGGACGAACTGCTCGCCGAAACCCGCAAGGGCCGCGCGGTGATGTCGACCAAGCCGGGCGTCACCCTTGTCACCGTGCGCGAGATCCCGGCCGAGCACGACCACGTCGCGGTGGTGGGCGACAACCGCAAGCTGGTGATCTTCAGTCTTGAGGAACTGCCGGTCATGGCCAAGGGCCAGGGCGTCACCCTGCAGCGATACCGCGACGGCGGCATGTCGGATGTCATCACGCTCAGGCTGGATGACGGGCTGTCATGGACGATGGGCGGCGAAAGCGCCCGTACCCGTACCGAAAAGGACATGACGCTCTGGAAAGTGGCGCGCGGCGCGGCGGGGCGTTTGCCGCCCGTGGGCTTCCCGCGCGACAACAAGTTCCAGGGGTAAGAGCGCGGCGGACCTGATCCGGGGCCACCGCCCTCAGGTCTCTTCTACCGCCTGCGGGTGATGGGGCACCAGGATCAGCGTCCGGCCTTCCACCCGCCAACTGGCGAGGCGCGACAGCACGTTCATGCCGATGACGTTGGTATCGCCCATGCCCGGTGCGACCACCGCGTCGAGTTCGCGGGCGACCACGTTGCCGATGCGCAGTTCGTCGATCGTCGCCAGCTTTGCCTCGATGGTCCCATTGGCGGTGCGCATCAGCACCGAGCGGTTGAGCGGATTGGCTTTCAGGTCCGCTGCCTGCGCGGTCGCGGGCGAAATCGCGGTGAGCGTGGCGCCTGTATCGACGAGAAAATCGCGTTTTACCCCGTTCACCGTCGCGGTGATCCAGAAGTGGCCGTCGGAATTCATCGGCACGCGCGTTTCGCCGCCTTCCACGCTCTGACGGGTCAGGCCAAGTTGCGGGAATGCAAAGTCGGCGCCGGTGGTCAGCCGGGTGACCTGCGCGATCGTCAGCAGCATCGCGGCGAGCAGGCCGAGATTGCCCACCCCGCGTACGAAACCGCCCAGCAGCGGAGCCGGGCCGCGCAGAAGCCCGCCCAGCATGCTTACGGCAATGCCGACGCAGGCGAGTGCAAGCAGGGGCTGTCCGGCAAGGAAGCCGAAGATTTGCGAAAGGTCCATATGTGTGACCCTAGCACATTGCAGCTTTCGCAAGGCTGACTGTCACCGCCCTTTCGGCACCAGGATCAGGCGGCTGCCTTCCACCCGCCAGGATGCCAGCTGCGAGAGCAGGTTCATGCCGATGACGTTGGTGTCTACCTCGCCGTCCGGGCCGATGGCGACGGGCAGGGTATTGGCCTCGATTCCGCCAAAGCGCAGCGAATTCGCCGATGCCATCTGCGCGACGATGGTGCCGTTGGCGGTATCCAGCAGGACGCCCTCGTCGTCCTCATCGGGCCGAAGCCCGACGCGCTGGGCCACGCGCTTCGAGACGCCGGTAAAAGTGGCGCCGGTGTCGATCAGGAAATCGACGGGCTCGCCGTTGAGCAGGGCCTCGACCCAGAAATGCCCGTCGGCGCGCATGGCGATCACGGTTTCCTTGCCGACGATTTCGGCGGGGCGGGTGCGATCGAGCCAGAGCGCCGCTTCCGAGCGCCCATTATGGCCGGCAAGCTGCGCCACCGTCAGCAGCAGTGCAGCGACGAGGCCAAGGTAGGCGGCGTTTCGCATCACTTGGCCCAGGCGCGGACGCGATGCGGCGATCATGCCCGCAGTCACCGCCAGCAGGATCGCCGCGATCGTCAGCGTGAGCAAGGGCTGGTCGAACAGGAATCCGCCCAACTCGGCAAGGTTCATGCCGGGCGCGCCGCCAGAACGGCGTCCAGCAGCGCCTCGACGCGAACTTCATCGGGGAAGCCCTCCTCGATCCAGGCGTCCTTGACCTCTTGCAGGATGCGCGCGACTTCGGGACCGGCGGTGGTTCCTCGCGCTACGATCTGCCCGCCCTTGAGCGGCAGTTGCGGGATGTCCCAGCCGTTCAGCGCGGCCGCGTCCGCACCGGCGATCAGCAGCCGGTCGAGCGCGGATTCGCGGCCCAGGCGATAGGCGAGGGCGCGGGCATCGCCGGGTGCGCCATCACGCGCTGCCGCCAGCGACAGCCGCTTCTTATGGGCGGCGGAGAGACGGAAGCGGGCGGCGACCTGCTCGGCCAGCGCGGGCTGCGCCGGGAGCAGGGCGGCAAGGCGGCGGACCGGATCGGGCGCGTGGCCCTGCGCGGTTTCTGCGGCCACCAGCGCGGCAAGGCTTTCGGGGTCGGCTTCGGGCAGGATCACCGCCAGCACGCCAAGTTCTGCCATGCGGCGCACGGTTGGCGCCGGGTCGGGCAGGCCGAGCAGGTTCATCGTCTCCATGCCGACCCGCTCGCGGGAGAGGCCCTTGAGCGTCGCGGCCAACTCGGCGCAGGCGCTTTCCGCTTCTTCGTCAGCGGGGGAGCCGCCGAAGCGGGCCTGAAAGCGAAAGTAGCGCAGGATGCGCAAGTGGTCCTCGCGGATGCGCTGGCGGGCATCGCCGATGAAGCGGACGCGGCGGGCTTCGAGGTCTTCGCGGCCGCCAAACCAGTCGAAGAGTTCGCCGGTGAGCGGGTCGGCGTAAAGCGCGTTGATCGTGAAATCGCGCCGCGCCGCATCCTCGCGCCAGTCCTGGGCAAAGGCGACGGTGGCGCGGCGGCCGTCCGTGGACACGTCATGGCGCAGGGTGGTGATCTCGACCGGGCCGCCGGGCAGGACCGCTGTGACGGTCCCGTGCTCGATGCCGGTGGGGACGCTGCGGATGCCCGCCGCCGTCAGCCGTTCGATTACCGCCTGCGGGTGCAGTACGGTCGCCATGTCGATGTCCTTGACCGACAGTCCGAGCAAGGTGTCGCGCACGGCGCCGCCAACGTAGCGGACGTTGTCATGGCCCAGCGCGGCGACCAGTCCGGCGATGTCCTCGCGGTGCATCCAGGGGGCGTCCAGGGTATCAGTCATGCCAGTTCAGCCGGTTCGCCAAGTTGTGCAGGATCGCGCCGGTGACGCCCCAGATGATGTGGTCCTGGCGCGTATCGTTCCAGATGATCTCCACGAAGCTGATCTTGCGGTCTTCGTAGTCCAGCATGCGGGTGTGTTGGTTGGCCGGGTTCAGCACGAAATCGACCGGCACCTCAAACCATTGCGCCACTTCGGCCGGGTTGGGGTGGATGTCGATATCGGCCCGGATCACCGCGACGACCGGAGTGATCTCATAGCCGCTGCCGGTTCGGTAAAGGTCGCTGGAGCCGATCACGCGCACGTCTTCGCTGCGGATGCCCAGTTCCTCGTTGGCTTCGCGCAGGGCCGCCTGGACAGGGCTCTCGCCCGCATCGATGCGCCCGCCGGGGAAGGCGATCTGGCCCGGATGGGCGCGCATCGTCGAGGGGCGGTGCAGCAGCAGAATGCCGGGACGCTCACGCTCGGTAATGGCGATGAGGACCGCTGCCGGGGTGAAATGCTCGATGTCGTGGATGCGCGGGTCGGTCCACATATCGGGCGGAGCGGCTGCATGGCCTGCCGCGAACCGGCGCGAGACGTCGTCGAACAGTGCGCTCATGCCGGGATCAGCGGGAAGCGGGCGCCGTTGCTGCTGACGGCAAGTTCGTCGCTCTGTTCAATGGCGATTTCAACAAGTTGCGCGTAAGTGCTACGATTGAGTCTGGCCCGTGCCCCGTGCCTTACCGCAAGATAAAGCGCAGGCGTATCCGGATCGCCCTCAGCGCTTATCGGATGCTCTGGCCCGGCGATGACCAGATCGTCGCTGTTCAGGCGGAAGGCCAGTTTATCGCCTTCGCGCTTCACGTCGATGGCGATGAAGGCGGCGTCCTCGACCTCGATCAACAGTTTCTGCGTGGGGGTGACCAGCCAGTGCTGGCCCGTCTCGTCGCACAGCAGCAGCGAGGCGAAGGCGCGGACCATGGCGGGGCGGCGGATTTCACCGTCCTGGTGAAACCAGCGGCCATCGGCGGCGATGCGCATTTCGCTGTCGCCCTGTTCTGGCGGCGACCATTGGTCGACCGGGGGCAGCTTGCGGGCTGCCACCAGTTCGGCCACTTCGCCTAGCGAGAGGCCGGCGAGTTCGGGAGGCGGTTCGTAGGGCATGGTCCGGCGATGCCAGATCGGCCTTCCCGCGCCAAGCCCGACATTGTACCAAGCGGCGGCGCGAGGCTTCGGTTTACCGCAACCACGGCCCCAGCATGCCGGTTTCCGGCAGGACGGCCGGGTTGGCGCAGCGCACCAGCAGGCGGTGCTTTTCGAAGGGGCCGGGAAGGTCCCAGCCGCCGGTGCGCTCGTTGGAAAAGCCCCAGAAGCGGCCGTAATACTCAGGATCGCCGATCATGACCTGCGGCAGCGGTGCGCGCTCGTCGATACCGGCGATGACGGCGGCTACCAGCGCCTGGCCGTACCCCGACCCCTGATGTTCGGGCATGACGGCGACCGGGCCGACCATGATCATCGGATGGGCGCGGCCCGTGGGATCGTTCAAAGCAACCGGCCAGCACTGGATCGAGCCGACCATCATCTCCTCCGCGTCGAGCACGGCGAAGCTCAGGCCCGGCAGCCAGTCGGTGCCTTCGCGTACCTTGTAGGCGGTACGCTTGTGGCGATCGGGCTCGAAAGCGCTGTCGAGCAGGGCTTCGACGAGGGCCGGATCGACATTGTCGAGCGGGATCACGGTGGCTGTTTCAGATGCGGTCATGGCGCGCGCCCGATAGGTTGGCAGCGCGCCAATGTCGATTCAATTCGCCGATTTTGCCGCTGTCGCTGCGGGGGTGAGATGCAGCAGGTGACCGCTGCCGGTCCCTTCGCCGTCTTCGATCAGCCAGATCGTGCCGTCCGGGCCCTGGCTTATATCGCGGATGCGGTTGTCCATGGGATAGCGCGCTTCTTCGGTCGCCTTCTCGCCGTTGATGCTGACGCGAACAAGGCCAGTGGCGACGAGGCCGGTTATCAGGGCCTGACCCTTCCATGCAGGGAACTTGTCGCCAGTGTAGAAGATGAAATCGCCGGGCGCGATTACCGGGTTCCAGCTGATCGCGGGCGCCGCAAGGTCGGGGCGGGTGGAATTGCGAGGGATCGGCTTGCCGTCGTAGTGATCGCCGTCCGACACCAGCGGCCACCCGTAGTTGGTGCCCGGCTTGACGAGGTTCAGTTCATCGCCGCCGGCGGGCCCGTGTTCGAGATCCCATAGCCGCCCCTGTTCGTCGAAGGCGAGGCCCAGGACGTTGCGGTGGCCGTAGGACCAGATCTGGTTGGTGGGCGAAGGCTTGTCGGCGAAGGGATTGCTTGGGGCGGGGGTGCCATCGGGCAGTAGCCGCACGATCTTGCCGAGATTGACCTTGAGGTCCTGCGCAGGGGTGAACTTCTGCCGCTCGCCCGAGCTGACGAACAGGTACTTGCCATCGGGCGAGAAGGCGAGGCGGTGCGAGAAGTGGCCGCGTCCGGTTACCTTGGGCTGCTGGCGCCAGATCACCTTAAGACCGTCCAAGTGGCATTTCAGGGGGCCCGGGCAAACGAGTTCCGCCTTGCCGACCACCGCGCCGCGCGTGTCGCCGCCGCCCGCTTCGACCCAGCTGATATAGACCGTGCGGCGATCGAGTTTTGCGCCTTTCTGGCCGGGGGCGAACAGGATATCGCCCAGCCCGCCCTGGCCGCCGTAATCGACCTTGGGCACGCCGCTGACTTCGCCGATCTTGCGGTCGGGCGTCATGAACCGGATGGTGCCCTTGCGCTCGGTGACGAACAAGGTGCCGGTGCCTTCGTCGAAGGCCATGGCCCAAGGCTCGTCGAACTGGGCGTAGGTTTCGGCCGCGAAAGGCTTGCCGCCGGTATTTTCCCCGGTCGCCGCGCTGCTGCAGCTTGCGAGGGTTACTGCGAGAGGCGATAGGGCGGTGAGGAGATTTCTTGCGTTCATGGCCACTCCAATGCCCAGCGAAGTGTCGGGTTCCCTTAAGGGCAGCCTAGTCATCGGTGTCGACGAGGCAGGCCGTGGGCCGCTGGCAGGACCGGTTGTGGCCGGTGCCGTGGTGCTGTGCAAGCCGCGACCGTCCGGGCTGGATGATTCCAAGAAGCTGTCGGGCAAGCGCCGGGGCGAACTGGAAACCGTAATCAAGCGGCGGTGCCGCTGGGCGGTGGGGGTGGTCGATGTAGAGGAGATCGACCGTCTCAACATCTTCGGGGCGACGATGCTGGCGATGACCCGCGCGGTTCAGGCGCTTTGCGAAGTCATCGGCGAGGAGCCGGGCGAAGTGCTGGTGGACGGTAACATGACGCCGTTCGGACGCCGCATGGAATGGCGCTGGAATGCGCGCGCGATCGTGGGCGGGGATGCGATCGAGCCGTGTATCTCAGCCGCCTCGATCATCGCCAAGGAACACCGCGACCGGATCATGCGCGATCTGGCGCTGGCGCATCCGCACTATGGCTGGGAACGCAATGCGGGTTACGGCACGGCCCAGCACCTGGCGGCGCTGCGGCTGCACGGGGCGACCCCGCATCATCGGCGCAGCTTCGCGCCGGTCGCCCAGTTGGAACTGCTGGTCTAGATCAGGCGGCGAGCTTGATGTGCTCTGCCACGGGCTGCTCAGGCGCCTCTGCAGTGACCTGCGCGGCGGTGGCGGCGGGGGTTTCCGTCAGGCCAGCGACGTAGCGCTCTGCAAGCAGGGTTTCGCGGCGATAGGAGAAGTAGAGCGAGATCACGGAAAACATGGCAGACCTTGAGAAGAGAGGATTGCTGCATCGCAGCATTGCACTCTATCTGGATTGCCGGGCCACTTGCTGCAAATGCAACCAAGTCGATTGAAGTTGCGCATAATGCAACTGATGGCGTTGTTCAGAGGTCGCGACTCGACAAAAAGTTATCCACGAGTCGCATAGGCCACACCCACCACATCTTGAGTCTGGACGATTCATCCTGACTCGACATGTTGTGTCGGATTCCTTTTGTTCCGCGCGCTGAACACCTGAATCACAAGGAATCTCTACGAGTCGCGGCTTGACGCAGAGTCCCGAATGACTCACCCTAGGGGCATATCCACAGTTATTCTTATTCGGAGCGGTCATGGGGCAGATACTGGTCAAGGAACGGATTCGGGCACGCGCACCGGCGCCGACCCCGAAGGAACTGCTTCCGCTCGGCCACATCATTCCCGGCGATTGCATCGAGGCGATGCGCACCATTCCCGACGCCAGCGTCGACATGGTGTTCGCCGATCCGCCGTACAACCTGCAGCTGGGCGGCGACCTTTCGCGCCCGGACGGCAGCCACGTCGATGCCGTGACCAACGACTGGGACAAGTTCGCCAGCTTCGCGACGTACGACCAGTTCACCCGCGAATGGTTGACCGAGGCGCGCCGGGTACTGAAGCCGGAAGGCTCGCTTTGGGTGATTGGGTCGTATCACAACATCTTCCGCCTTGGCGCGATCATGCAGGACATGGGATTCTGGATCCTGAACGACATCGTGTGGCGCAAGGCCAACCCGATGCCGAACTTCAAGGGCACCCGCTTCACCAATGCACATGAGACACTGATCTGGGCGAGCATGGGCGAGAAGTCGAAGTACACCTTCAACTACCGCGCGATGAAGACCCTGAACGACGAGTTGCAGATGCGCTCGGACTGGGTGCTGCCGATCTGCAACGGCGCCGAGCGTCTCAAGAAGGACGGCCGCAAGGTCCACCCGACGCAGAAGCCCGAGGCGCTGCTTTACCGTGTGATGCTGGCGACGACCAACAAGGGCGACGTCGTGCTCGACCCGTTCTTCGGCACCGGCACCACCGGCGCCGTAGCCAAGCGCCTGGGCCGTGAGTGGATCGGCTGCGAGCGCGAGAGCGATTACCGCGACGCCGCGATCGAGCGTATCGAGATGGCGCTGCCGCTGGACGAAAGCGCGCTCAAGACCATGCAGTCGAAGCGCTCCGCGCCCAAGGTCGCGTTCGGCACGCTGGTGGAAACCGGCTGGATCGAACCAGGCACTCAGATCTGGGACAAGAAGCGCCGCTTCGTTGCCACCGTGCGCGCCGATGGCTCGCTGGCAACGGGTGACCTGACCGGCTCGATCCACGGTGTCGGCTCGGCGGTGCAGGATGCGCCTTCGTGCAACGGCTGGACCTTCTGGCATCTGGAGCATGAAGGCGTGGTCAAGCCGCTCGATGCGATCCGCCAGTTGTACCTCCTCGCCACGGAGCCGTGACAGCGGCAAGGGCGCCCTTGCTTTCAAAACCAGTTCAGCATGCGTGCGAGAGACGCTAAGGCCGCGCCATGACCCGCAAGCTCTACATCCGCCCGATTGCCCTCGCCGATAGCCCGCAGACCGAGGAGGGCGACGCAGTGCGTCTGGGCGGGGCAATGGTCTGGGCCAGCCGCTTTGCGCTGATCGTGCGCGAAGACGGGCGCGTGGTGTCGCGGACACGGGTTTCGGCGTCGCAGCTACCCTCTGCACTGGGCGCCTTGCCGGCAGACCTTGGGGCAGCGGCGGAAACGCAGTGGGCGAACTTGCGCAAGGTGCACCCCGCGATCCAGTGCGGCGCCCGCACGATCCGGCTCGAACAGCCGCAGGTCATGGGCATCCTCAACATGACGCCTGACAGTTTTTCCGATGGCGGGCAGTTCCTTGACGACGCCGGGGAAGCCTCGGCCCACGCATCTGCCATGCTGGAGGCGGGGGCGGCAATCATCGACGTGGGCGGGGAATCCACCCGCCCCGGCGCCGGTGCGGTGTGGGAAGGCGACGAGATCAAGCGTGTGCTGCCGATGGTGGAAAAGCTCGCCGCCATGGGCGCCGCGATCAGCCTCGACACGCGGCGACCCGCAGTGATGGAAGCGGGCCTTGCGGCGGGCGCGCATATCATCAACGACGTTTCGGCGCTGCGCTACGACCCGCGCAGCCTGGGCCTTGCTGCTGACAGCGGGGCACCGGTGGTGCTGATGCATGCGCCCGGCAAGGCCGACGACCTGCATTCGGCCGCAACTTATGACGACGTGGTGCTGGGCATATTCGACTGGCTGGAGGCTCGCCGCGATGCGGCCATCGCCGCTGGCATCGCAGCGACACGGATAATTCTCGACCCGGGTTTCGGCTTTGGCCTGACGCTGGCGCAGAACCTGGCGTTGTTCAATGCGCTGCCTTTGTTCCACGCGCTGGGTCAGCCGCTGCTGGTGGGTGTCAGCCGCAAGCGCATGATCGGCGCGCTGTCGAACGAGGCGCCCGCGCACCAGCGGCTCGGCGGTTCCGTGGCGCTGGCGCTCAAGGCCATGGAGGCAGGCGCGCACATCCTGCGTGTTCACGATGTGCCCGAGACGGTGCAGGCCGTGCGCGTGTGGCGAGGTCTGCGCGATGCGGCGCTAACCGACTTTTCCCAGCTGCCCGGCTGATACAAATCTGGACGCCGGGTGAACCCCGGCTTTCCGTTCGATGAACGGCAGCAGCGTAATTGTGTGATCCAGCGCACACAACACCGCCACGTCCCGTCTCGCGCCCGGTTCGTCCACGGCGCTGCGACCATTTATCCCGATGCCCGTTTTGCTATCGAACCGCCAAGGCAATCCCGCCTGGCACTGGAAAGCGAAGAGGGGATTCACCCATGAAGCAGACCAAGATCATCGCCGCCGCCGTTCTGGCCGCCACCGCCATTCCCACCGTCGCCATCGCCGTTGTGCCGGCGATGTACGAGGAACGCGTCGCCCGCGCCGAGGAAGACCGCATCATCCAGTCGCCCATCGGCGGCATCCAAACCAAGTACTGGTTCAACTACCGCGCCAATGTGAACGAGACTCAGAAGGAGCTGACGAGCGACCTTCGCGGTGCCAGCGATATCGAAGACCAGCGCGACGCCTGGGAGGAATATGGTTCTGAACTGCGTCACGAACGCGGCACTTACGTGAAGGCCATGGCCAAGAAGGGCTACCGCGTGCCGAGCGTCTATATCGAGGGCATGTAAGGTTTCAGCATGAACTGATTGAAAAGGGCCGGTTTTTCCGGCCCTTTTTTTGGCTCAGGCGGCGTTGTCGATGCCCAGTTCGCTCAGCTTGCGATAGAGGGTTGAGCGGCCGATGCCGAGGCGGCGGGCCACTTCGGTCATGCGGCCGCGGTACAGGCCGATGGCGAGACGGATCACGTCTGCCTCGATTTCTTCCAGTGGGCGCAGGTGGCCGTCGGGCGTGTAGAGCATGACCCCGGAGCTTTCCTGCATCGGGTTGCCGGCGACTGTGGATGCACCTGTGCCAATGATGTTGAGAAGCTGTGGAAAATCTTCTGCGGTCAGAGCATCGCCGTCGCAGAATACGGCCGCTCGGAACAGCACGGCCTGAAGCTGGCGAACGTTGCCCGGCCAGTCGTAAGCGGCCAGCAGCGAAAGCGCGCCGTCGGTCACGCCCAGTTCGCGAAGGCCCGGTTGCTCGCCGATGCGGGCCAGAAAATAGCGAGTGAGGGCAGGCAGGTCGCCGGTCCGCTCACGCAGGGCCGGCAAGTGGACCTTCGTGGCCGATAGCGCCTCCAGCAGTTCGGGCATGAAGTGGCCTTGGCTCACCATGTCGGCAAGCGGCAGGTTGCTGGCGGCGATGATACGCACGTCGACCCGGAACGAATGGCGCGCGCCGATCGGCCGGCAATCGCCTTTGCGCACGGCTTCGAGCAGGCGTTCCTGGACCGAGAGCGGCAGGCTGTCGATCTCGTCGAGCGCGAGGGTGGCGCCGTCGCAGTGCTGGAGTGCGCCGATCTGGCGATCGAAAGCACCGGGGAAGGCGCCTTTTTCGTGGCCGAACAAGGTGGATTCGATGGAATTGGCTGGCATCCCGCCGACATTGACGATGCGCAGCGGCAGGCGGGTACGCGGACTGGCCGCATGCATAGCCCGGATCAGCATTTCCTTGCCCGAACCGCTTTCACCCTCGATCAGCACCGGCGAGTGTCCGCGTGCGGCCTTGGCGGCCACGGCCAGCGCCTTGCGGAAATTGGGCGATGCACCGATCATCGATTCGAAATCGGGGTTGGCGGTCATCTTCTCGGTCAGCGGCGCGAGTTCGTCGCGCGGGGCTTCGCGAGTCGTGGCGGCGCGCAGGGCGTGCATCAGACGGTCCGGGGCGACCGGTTTGACGAGGTAATCGGTAGCGCCCGCGCGCATCGCCTCGACTGCCAGGAGCGGCGAGGTGCTGGCGGTCAGCATCAGGATCGGCAGGGCCGGACGGCGGGATTTCAGCTCTGCGATCAGCGCGCAGGCGTCGTCGCCTGGCACCCATTGGTCCAGCACGATGGCCGAAAGCTGCATGCCCTGGCGCGTGCCCAGCGTCGCAATCGCCGTCTCGGCGTCGCGTACGATGAGGGTGCGCCATCCTTCGCGCGACGCCAGCGCGGAGATGAGCCGGCTTTGCGCCGGTTCATCGTCGATGAGCATGAGGAGGCGTTGATCGAGTTCCGCCATTGTCGCTGCTTTGCTTCGCCTTCACGGTTTGAGCAAGCAGACTTAAGGCAAACCGGTAAATAGCGGATTAAGCCTGAGCTTGGGGCCAGCCGACCTGTTCCTTCAGGCAGGGTTAGCCATCTTTGCTTGAGCAGGCGCTCCGGCGCGGCTAGAGCGGGGGCAAGCAAAGTCAAACGGACAGGGGATAAATTACATGGCTTCGGGCAACGACATCAAAGCCGCCACGGAAACCTACAACGGCTTCATCAAGGCCGCGACCTGGGGCACGATTTTCTGCATCGTGGTGGTCGCGGGCGTCGTCGCTCTTATTTCGTCCTGATCCGGGGCCGCTGACTTGCCTGCACCGCAGGAGCAGCGGATCGCGGTCCTCAAGGAGCGCGCTTCGGGAGAAACCCGCGTTTCGGCCAGCCCGGAGACGGTCAGGAAACTGACCGCGCTGGGCGCCGTTGTCGCAGTGGAGAGCGGGGCCGGCATTGCCGCCAGCATTTCCGACGATGACTACCGCGCTGCCGGGGCGGAAGTCGGCCCGTTGCAGGTCGTTCTGGCAGGCGCCGACATCGTGTTCGCGGTGCAGGGGCCGGAGCCGGAGCTGCTTGCGGGCGTGAAGCCGGGTGCCTGGGTCGTCGCGATTCTCGACCCGTTCGCCCAGCGCGCGCGGATCGACGCCTATGCCGCTGCCGGGCTGGAAGCGCTGGCGATGGAGTTCATGCCGCGCATCACCCGCGCGCAGTCGATGGACGTGCTCTCCAGCCAGTCCAACTTGTCCGGCTACAAGGCGGTCCTCGCGGCTGCGAGCGCCTATGGCCGTGCTTTTCCGATGATGATGACGGCCGCCGGCACGGTCAGCGCGGCCAAGTGCTTCGTCATGGGCGTGGGCGTCGCGGGGCTTCAGGCCATTGCCACCGCCCGGCGTCTGGGCGCGCAGGTATCGGCCACGGACGTGCGCTCGGCGACGAAGGAGCAGATCCAGTCGCTGGGTGCCAAGCCGATCTTCGTCGAGAACGTGGCGGGCATCGAAGGCGAAGGTTCGGGCGGCTATGCCACCGAAATGAGCGAGGAATACCAGCGCGCGCAGGCGGATCTGGTTTCCAGCCATATCGCCAAGCAGGATATCGTCATCACCACCGCGCTGATCCCCGGCCGCGCTGCGCCGCGCCTCATCACCGACGCGCAGATCGCGACGATGAAGCCGGGCAGCGTGATCTTCGATTTGGCAGCGCCCCAGGGCGGCAATGTCGAAGGCTGCGTGGCGGATCAGGTTACCCTGCGCCACGGGGTGAAGATCATCGGCTACTCGAACACGCCGGCGCACCTGCCGGCTGACACCTCGGCGCTCTATTCGCGCAACCTGTTCAACTTCGTCTCGGCGTTCTGGGACAAGGAGCACGGCGGCCCGGTTCTCGACGAGGAAATCGGCGACTCGGTGCGGTTGACCAGGGGCGGGCACGTTGTGAACGCCAGATTGCTCGGTTGAGCCACTGCCTTTTTCGAACCCTCCCCGACTGGGGGCGGGGGACCAATGCCAATGCCGTAGCGCAGTCGATCGTAGCCTCGTGCACGGCCGCGCCCCCTCCGCCGGCGCTTTGCGCTGCCATCTCCCCCGAGGGGGGAGGATCTGACCGGAGCTTGTGAATGGATTTCGTCTCGATCCTCTCGATCTTCGTGATGGCCTGCTTCGTGGGCTATTACGTCGTGTGGTCCGTCACTCCGGCGCTGCATACGCCGCTGATGGCCGTCACCAACGCGATCTCCTCGGTCATCGTGGTCGGCGCTCTGGTGGCGAGTGCGGCTGCCGGCAGCCCTGCCGCCAAGTGGCTTGGCCTCGGCGCGGTGGTGCTGGCCAGCGTCAACATCTTCGGCGGCTTCGCCGTGACCGAGCGGATGCTGGCCATGTACAAGAAGAAGGATAAATCTGCGCCCAAGGGAGGCAAGCACTGATGGACACCCATGCCGTAAACCCCTGGGTCGCCGTCCTGTATCTCGTCGCCGGCATCTGCTTCATCCTTGCGCTGCGCGGGCTGTCCTCTCCGGCGACGAGCCGCAAGGGCAACCGTTACGGCATGATCGGCATGGGCATCGCCGTGGTCACCACGCTGGTGACGCACGAGATCGCCAGCCTGCCTGAAATCCTTGCGGCCATCGCCATCGGCGGCGGCATCGGCTTCGTGATCGCCCGGCGCATCAAGATGACCGACATGCCGCAGCTTGTCGCCGCGTTCCACTCGCTGGTCGGGCTGGCGGCAGTGCTGGTGGCGGTCGCGGCGTTCCTCAACCCCGAAGCGTTCGGCATTCTGGGCGCGGGCGGCAACATCCTGCCCGTCAGCCGCGTGGAGATGGCGCTGGGCGCTGCGATCGGCGCGATTACCTTCTCCGGTTCGGTGATCGCCTTCGCCAAGCTCAACGGCAACATGTCCGGCTCGCCGATCATGCTGCCGGGCCGCCACGTCATCAACCTTGCAACGCTGGGCGCGATCATCGTGCTGACCGCGCTGTTCGCCCATTCGGGCGCGGCGGGACCGGGTGAGAATCCGCTGTTCTGGGTGCTGGTCGCCTTGGCGTTCGCAATCGGTTTCCTGCTCATCATCCCGATCGGCGGCGCCGACATGCCGGTGGTCGTCTCGATGCTCAACAGCTATTCGGGCTGGGCGGCGGCGGCCATGGGCTTCACGCTGCACAATACCGCGATGATCATCACCGGTGCGCTGGTGGGCTCGTCAGGCGCGATCCTTTCGTACATCATGTGCAAGGCGATGAACCGCAGCTTCATTTCCGTCATCGCCGGCGGTTTCGGCGCCGAGAGCGGCGGTGCCGGCGGTGGAGAAGCGAAAGAGCAGCGCCCGTGGAAGCGCGGCTCGGCAGAAGACGCGGCCTTCCTCATGAAAGAGGCGGAAAGCGTCATCATCATCCCCGGCTACGGCATGGCGGTGGCGCAGGCCCAGCACGTCCTTCGCGAGATGGGCGACCAGCTCAAGGCCCACGGCGTTAACGTGAAATACGCGATCCACCCGGTTGCGGGCCGCATGCCCGGCCACATGAACGTGCTGCTGGCCGAGGCGCAGGTGTCCTATGACGAGGTCTTCGAACTGGAAGACATCAACGGCGAGTTCGCGCAGGCCGACGTCGCCTTCATCATCGGCGCCAACGACGTGGTGAACCCCGCCGCCAAGACCGACAAATCCTCGCCCATCTACGGCATGCCGGTGTTCGACGTGGACAAGGCGAAGACGATCTTCTTCATCAAGCGCTCGATGGGCGGTCAGGGCTATGCCGGCGTCGACAACGACGTGTTCTACATGGACCAGACGATGATGCTCCTCGCCGATGCCAAGAAGATGGTCGAGGATATCAACAAGGCGCTGGCCGACTGAGTTTTGCGAGGCCAGTCCGCTCGACACGGACTGGCCTTCGGACTTATGGCGCCTCCATGACCCGTCTCATCACAGCCGCCGTGCTGATCGCCGTCCTTGCCGCCGCGCTGTGGTACGGCACGCACTGGTATGCCGAGCAGCGCCTGCGCACAGCTTTCGCCGAAGCCGGCATGACCGACGAGGCCGCGGCCTGCATGGGCCGCCGTCTCGTGCAGCGCCTCTCGCTGGGGCAACTGCGCAAGCTGGCCGCGCTTCAGGAGGAACATCGTTCGCTTCACGGGGTGGTGAAAGCCGTGGAGCGAATGGACGATCCGCGCATCACCAAGGTGACAGCTTCCTCGGCGCTCTTGTGCACAACGGGATTTGCCCGCTAGGGCAGGGCAACTCGTCGCACCCACGCGGAGACCGCGCGCTTGACTCTAGCTCCTTATGCTTCCGATCCGGCCCGTTCGCGCGGGCGTGAATTTTCCACTGAGAACGGCCTCGCCCGGGGCGCCCGCAGCCCCTACCAGCGTGACCGCGACCGTATCATCCACTCGATCGCGTTCCGCCGCCTGCGCTACAAGACCCAGGTCTTCGTCGCACCGGACGGCGATCACTACCGCGTGCGTCTGACGCACAGCCTGGAAGTGGCGCAGATCGCCCGCGTCATCGCCCGTATCCTGCGCCTCGACGAAGACCTGACCGAAGCCCTTGCGCTGGCCCACGACATCGGCCACCCGCCCTTCGGCCACGCCGGAGAGGACGCGCTCGACGCTGCGCTTCACAAGGCCGGCGGCTTCGACCACAACGCCCACACCTTGCGCACGCTGATGCGCATCGACAGCCCTTACTGCGAGCACGACGGCCTGAACCTGACGTGGGAGACGCTGGAGGGCCTTGCCAAGCACAACGGCCCCGTGGCCAAGCCGACCTGGGCGCTGCAGGAACTCGACGCGGCGTACAATTTCGACCTCACCACCCATGCCTCGCTGGAGGCGCAGGTGGCGGCGCTGTCCGACGACATCGCCTATGACAATCACGATATCGACGACGGCCTGCGCGCCGGTTTCCTCGATCTCGACGAACTGCTGGCCCAGCCGTTCATCGCCGCGCGCTGGGGCGAGGTGGAGCGCCGCTATCCCGATGCCCCGCTCGACCGGCAACTGGCGGAGCTGATCCGCAGCCAGATCGGCGTCATGGTCAACGATCTTGTCGCGCAGACCCAGGCCAACCTCGTCGGCGTGGGCAGCGTCGATGAAGTGCGCCGTGCAGGCCGCACGCTCGTCGCCTTCTCCCCGGAAATGGCCGAGGCCGAACGCACCTTCAAGCGCTTCATGTACGACAAGCTCTACTACCACCCGGAGCAGCTCGAAACCGCCCGCCGCGCCCGCGCGCTGCTGGCCGAACTCTACGCCGCCTACTCGCAGGAGCCGGTGCTGATGGAGGAAAGCTGGATCGATAACATGCCGCGCTTCGAGCCGGACCGCAGCCGCCACATCGCCGACTACATCGCCGGCATGACCGACCGTTTCGCCATCGCCCGTCACGCCGACATCTACGGCCGCACGCCCGAGGGCCTGAGCAATGTCTAGGGTCTGAACAATGGAACAGGGGGCTGTTCGCATATGTCTGGTCGGGGCGACCGGGCTGATCGGGTCTGCGCTGATGGCCGAGGCCGTCGGGCGCGAGGACGTACGCGTGATCGGCGTCGGGCGGCGCGAGGCGGTGCTGCCGCCGGGCGCGCGCATGGAAATGCTGGTGGGCGAGCCGATCGACTGGCCGCAGCTCATCAAGGCCGCGCGCGCCGACGTACTGGTCTGCGCGCTGGGCACCACGATCAAGGCCGCCGGTAGCCAGGAGCAGTTCCGCGCCATAGACTACGACCTCGTGCGTTTCAGCGCCGAAGCCGCGCGCGAAGCCGGGATCGAGCATATGATCGTCGTCTCCTCGGTCGGCGCCGGGACGGGGGCGAAGAACTTCTACCTCAGCGTCAAGGGCGAGACGGAGGAGGCGCTGGGCAAGCTCGGCTTCCGCCGGCTCGACATGCTGCGCCCCGGCCTGCTGCGCGGGCAGCGCGAGGAGCGGCGAGGGCTGGAACGGGCAGGGCAGGTACTGGGCCCGCTCGCCGATCGCCTGATACTCTATGGACAATGGCGCCGCTTCCGCTCGATCCGGGCACGGGACGTGGCCCGGGCGATCCTTGGTCTCACGCGTGAGAAGGCGCAGGGCCGTTTCGTGCAGGAGCATGACGCCTTGCGCCGGTTTGCGCGGAAGTAGGGGGAAGGCGGATATCCTTCGACAAGCTCAGGATGAGCGGGGAAGGAGGGAAAACGCCGCCCAAATCCCGCTCAGGATGAGCGGTGAAGGAGGGCAAAACGCCGCCTAGTCCCGCTCAGGCTGAGCTTGTCGAAGCCCCATCGCCAACACCCAACCCCGTGGATTAGCTCGCACTTGCACAAGCCGGGCGTTGACTTGCGCAGGGCGCTCCACCAAGGCTTGGGCAACTCGCTGACACGCGCGGGAGAGACCTTGCCGATTCGCCTCATGGGCAGATGGGACAAGGCGCCGAAGGAGCAACCGCCCCGGAATCTCTCAGGCAAAAGGACCGCGCGGCGTCGACAGCGATACTCTGGAAAGTGCCCCGTGCCTTTAAGGTCGTGGCCGCCGACGGTGTAACCCGGCCTGTCCCATAAGGGATGACGCCGGGGAAGCTCTCAGGTTTCCGTGACAGAGGGGGCACCGGAAATGGTGTGCCATGCTAGTCGCGGAGTCGTGTCTTGAGCGAATACCCTGTTACCCCTGATGAAGACGAAGCGGAGGATCTTGCCCCGCTGACCTTGCCCCTCGATGCCTGGCACCGCGAGCAGGGCGGCCGCATGGTCGAATTCGCCGGCTACGTGATGCCCGTCCAGTATGAGGGCATCATGGCCGAGCACCTGTGGACCCGCGAGAATGCCGGTCTGTTCGACGTCAGCCACATGGGCCAGGTCTATATTTCCAGCGAAGACGGCATCACCGCCGATCTGGAAGCCGCCATCGAAACGGCGCTGCCGATCGACCTTTCGACGCTGAAACTGGGCGCGGTGCGCTACTCGCTGCTGCTGGACGAAGAAGGCGGCATCCTCGACGATCTCATGGTCACGCGCTGGAAGACGGGCTTCTACCTCGTCGTCAACGGCGCGACCAAGTGGGACGATATCGGCACCTTGCGCGAACTGCTGGCCGATGAAGTCACGCTCAACCACCTTGACGAGAGCGCGTTGCTGGCGCTGCAGGGCCCCAAGGCTTTCGCCGCGCTGGAACGCCATGCCAAGGGCGAATATCCGCTCTCGGCGCTGACCTTTATGAAGGGCGGCCAGTTCACCCTTGGCGGCGTCGATGCCTGGATCAGCCGGTCCGGCTACACCGGCGAGGACGGGTTTGAAATCTCGATTCCCGGTGAAGCCGCCGAAGATATCGCCCGCCTGCTTTGCGGTGAGCCTGAGGTCAAGCCGATCGGTCTTGGCGCACGCGATTCGCTGCGTCTGGAAGCCGGCCTGCCGCTGTACGGCCACGATCTTTCGCCCGAAACCAGCGCGGTCGATGCCGACCTGAAGTTCGCGGTCAACAAGCGCCGCCGCAGCGAAGGCGGCTTCCCCGGGGCCGAGCGCGTGATCGCCGATTTCACTGATGGCACCGCCCGCCGCCGTATCGGCCTGACCCTCGAAGGCCGTATGGCTGCGCGGGAAGGCGCAAAGATTTTCAATGGAGATCAGGAAGTTGGCATCGTAACTTCGGGTGGTTTCTCACCTTCGTTGCAGCATCCGATCGCCATGGCCTATGTCGATGCGGCGTTCGTCGCAGAAGGCACTGCCATTACCATCGAAATGCGCGGCAAACGGCTCGACGCGAAAGTCGCCGCGATGCCTTTCGTCCCCCATCGCTATCACCGCTGAGGAACTTTTTCATGACCCGTTATTTTTCCGAAGATCATGAGTGGATCGAAGTCGAAGGCGACCTCGGCACTGTCGGCATCACCGATTATGCCCAGGGCCAGCTTGGAGACATCACCTTCGTCGAACTCCCCGCCGAGGGCAGCACTGTCGGCAAGGGCGATTCCGTCTCGGTGGTCGATTCCGTCAAGGCCGCCTCGGATGTCTACACCCCGGTGTCGGGCACTGTCGCCGAAGTGAACGGCGCTCTCGCCGATGAACCGGAACTGGTGAACACCCAGGCCGAAACCGGTGGCTGGCTGTTCCGCGTGACCCTTTCCGACGCCGCCGAACTGGGCGCGCTGATGGATGAGGCCGCCTACAAGAACTTCGTCGAAAGCCTGTGATGGCTGTGGGCCGCATCCCTTGCGGCTCACCACACTTCGTCATTCCCGCGTAGGCGGGAACCCATCTCCTGCGCCTCCGGTATGGCCATGGTCGAAAGATGAGTCCCTGCCTTCGCGGGGATGGCGAAGAAAAGGCGGGACAATCGCCGGGCCTTGTGCCGGGCGGTCCGGCGACCTGAAGAGAGACTACGCACCATGCGCTACCTTCCCCTGACCCTCGCCGATCGGATCGCCATGCTGGCGAAGATCGGCGCCGATACGGTCGATGACCTGTTCATCGACGTGCCCGAAGCGGCGCGCCTTGCCGGCCCGATCGAAGGCCTGCCCGCCCATGCCAGCGAAATGGCCGTCGAGCGCCACATGAGCGCGCTGGCCGCCAAGAACATGAGCGCAGGTTCCGCGCCGTTCTTCTTGGGCGCAGGCGCCTATCGCCACCATGTCCCGGCCTCGGTCGATCACCTGATCCAGCGCGGCGAATTCCTTACCGCCTACACGCCTTACCAGCCGGAAATCGCCCAGGGCACGCTGCAGGTGCTGTTCGAGTTCCAGACCCAGGTGGCGCGCCTGTTCGGCACCGATATCGCCAATGCCTCGATGTACGACGGTTCAACCGCGTGCTGGGAAGCGATCCTGATGGCGGCGCGCGTTACCCGCAGGGGCCGCAGCGTGCTGTCGGGCGGCCTGCACCCGCACTACGGCGAAGTGGTGCGCACCATGGCGAAGTTCACCCAGGACGACATCGTCAGCCTGCCCGCGAAGATGGTCGCGGATGCCGATGACGCTGCCGTGATCGCCGCGATCGACGACAAGACCTCCTGCGTCGTGGTCCAGTACCCCGACGTCATGGGCCGCATCCCCGACCTTGCCGCCATCGCCGAAGCCGCGCACGCCAGGGGCGCGCTGCTGGTGGCGGTCGTCACCGAGCCGGTGGCGCTGGGCCTGATCGAGGCGCCGGGCGTTCTGGGCGCTGACATCGTCGTGGGCGAGGGCCAGTCGATCGGCGTCGGCCTGCAGTTCGGCGGACCGTACCTTGGCCTGTTCGGCTGCCGCGAGAAGTTCGTGCGCCAGATGCCGGGCCGCCTCTGCGGCGAGACTGTCGACGTCGAGGGGAAGCGCGGTTTCGTGCTCACCCTCTCGACCCGCGAGCAGCATATCCGCCGCGAGAAGGCGACGAGCAATATCTGCACAAATTCAGGACTTTGCGCGCTGGCCTTCAGTATTCACCTGACCTTGCTCGGCGGTGAAGGTCTGGCCCGTCTGGCAGGGATCAACCACGCCCGCGCACAAGCGACGTTCGAGCGCCTGACGCGCATTCCCGGTGTCTCGCTGATGAACGACGCCTATTTCAACGAGGCCACGCTGATCCTGCCGCGTGACGCGCGCGAGGTTGTGCGCGAATTGGCGGATCGCAAGGTGCTTGGCGGTGTCTCGCTGGGCCGCCTGTTCCCGCAAGGGGAAGGGCTGCGCAACGGCCTGCTGGTCGCGGCGACCGAGACGACCACGGACGAAGATATCGAGGCATTTGCCCTCGAACTGGAAGCAGTGCTGGAAGGAGCTTCGGCATGAGCGACATCAACGCAGGCGGATGGCGCCCCTCGATGGGTGAAGCCGGAGACGCAAAATTTACAACGTTTAGCGGCGATTACGGGCTGATGCTCGAAGAAGCTCTGAGCTTCGAACTCGGCTCGTCCGACAAGTGCGGCGTCGATCTCGACCCGGCGGACCGGGCGCCGGTATCGGGGCTGAACAAGTTCCTGCGCAAGGCGGCGCCGGGCCTTCCCGGCCTGACCGAGCCGGAGACGGTGCGGCACTACACGCGCCTGTCGCGCCAGAACTATGCGATCGACCTCGGGCCGTTCCCGCTGGGTTCGTGCACCATGAAGCACAACCCGCGCCTGAACGAGAAGATGGCGCGCTTGCCGGGCTTCGCCGATGTGCACCCGATGCAGCCCCAGAAGACCATCGAAGGCGCTCTCGAAGTGATCGAGCAGCTGGCCGACTGGCTCATCACGCTGACCGGCATGGCTTCGGTGGCGATGTCGCCCAAGGCGGGCGCGCATGGCGAACTGTGCGGCCTGCTGTGCATTCGCGCCGCGCTGGATGCGCGGGGCGAAAAGCGTGATGTCGTGCTGGTGCCCGAAAGCGCCCACGGCACCAATCCGGCGACGGCGGCTTTCGCCGGCTTCAAGGTGGAATCGATCCCCGCGACGCCGGAAGGCCGGGTCGACGTGGCTGCGCTCAAGGCGAAGCTGGGTCCGAACGTGGCGGGGGTGATGATCACCAACCCCAACACCTGCGGGCTGTTCGAGCCGGACATGAAGGAAATCGGCGACGCCGTTCACGCAGCCGGCGGCTATGTCTACTGCGACGGCGCGAACTTCAACGCCATCGTCGGCAAGGTGCGCCCCGGGGACCTGGGCGTGGATGCCATGCACATCAACCTGCACAAGACCTTCTCCACGCCCCACGGCGGCGGCGGTCCCGGTGCGGGGCCGGTTGTCCTGTCCGAAGCGCTGGCGCCCTTCGCGCCGCTGCCTTTCGTGACGCGCGGGGCTGATGGCTCGATCCACCTCGTCGAGGAGGAGAACGCCAGCGAGGGCCATGCACAGGCGTTCGGCCGCATGGTCGCCTTCCACGGCCAGATGGGCATGTTCACGCGGGCGCTGACCTATATCCTCAGCCACGGCGCCGACGGCCTGCGCCAGGTTGCCGAGGACGCGGTGCTCAACGCCAACTATGTGCTGCGTTCGTGCGAAGACCTGCTGCCCGCACCCTTCGCCGACAGCGGCCCGTGCATGCACGAAGCGCTGTTCAGCGATGCGGGGCTGGCCGAGGGTTTCACCACGCTGGATATCGCCAAGGGACTGATCGACGAGGGTTTTCACCCGATGACGGTCTACTTCCCGCTGGTGGTCAAGGGCGCGATGCTGGTCGAGCCGACCGAGACCGAGAGCAAGGCCGGTCTCGACCGCTTCATCGGCTCACTGCGCAGCCTGGCCGAGCGCGCCAAGGCCGGCGACCAGAGCCTGCACTCCGCGCCGCACTTCGCGCCGCGCAGGCGGCTTGATGAAACGCTGGCCGCGCGAAAGCCCGTGCTGGTGTGGAAGGGTGAGCCGGGTATTCCGGGCACGCCTTCGCTCAGCGAAATCGGCGGGAGCTGAGGCTGTGCCAAGCGGGGGGAGCGGGCTTTCGGCCTATCTGCCGTTGTTCATCATCGCCGGTATCATGGCCTGGCGACTGCGCAACCTGCAGAAAGCGCGGCCGCTGCGCCTCCCCCTGTTGTGGCTCATGCCGTTGATCGTGACGGCGGCGGTGTGCTTTGCACTCGCCGCCTTGCCGCCAACCGGTGCGGGCTGGCTGGCCCTTGCCGCCGGGCTGGCGATCGGCGGCGCCATCGGTGCGCAGCGCTCAAGGCTGATGCGCCTGCATGTCGAAGGCGAGGGCAGCGAAGCGCGGGTGATGGTGCGCCAGTCGCCGCTGGCGCTGATGCTGATCGTTGGCGTTTTCGTGATGCGCCGGGTGCTGCTGCCTGCCGGGATGACGATGGATGAAGGGCATCCCTCGGCGCACGCCCTGCTGGTCACCGACGCACTGCTGGGATTTGCGCTCGGCATGGTGGTGTTCAGCCGTCTGGTCCTGTGGATGAGGGCACGCGAAATGGTCGCCAACCACGTCTTCGACGCCTGACGACCCTTTATTGCAGCACTTTCGATTTAGTTGATGGCGCGTTCGCCAGCCTTGCCGACGGACTCTATATCGCGGCCTACGCCTTTGACTGTGTTGCAGGCTGAGGCCGAAATCAAAATGCCCCCGGCGGCGAGGGCAGTCATCAGCATTTTAATCATGGATCGAGCGTTCCGTTAAGGGTTTCGCCCGGTTATCCGATCGGTAGGGAACTGGAAAGCGCCCTACGAGATTTTTGCCGGCGGGCCGGGAAACTCGGTGGCGCCGAATATCCTGACCCGCCTGCAAGCCGTTGCCGGCTTATTTGATTGCGTCTTCGCCAGCCTGGCCGACCGACGAAACGTCGCGGCCCGCGCCCTTGACGGTGTTGCAGGCAGCTGCGGAGAAAACGATACCACCGGCGACGAGCGCGAGAACAAGCTTCTTGACCATGTCCATATTCCTTTTGTCGGTGCGGTCCGGGAAGGCCCGGTCCGCGCATCCGTGAAAACACACGGGTGCGGGTCAGGTTCCCACGGGTATTTTCTCTGGCTGCGCTTCTTCGATCGCGGCTTCATCCAGCGCGGAGGTGGGCGAAATGCGCCGGGACAGGAAATGCTCGCGCGAGGTGATTATCAGCCCGGCCGCGACGATGAGAGGCGCGCCCAGCCACATCGCCGCAGCGGGCAAGTGATCCCAGATGACCCAGCCATAAAGCGTGGACCAGATCAGCGCGCTATAATCCATGACAACTACAGTCGCGACCTGTCCGAAGCGCAGCGCAGCAGTGATGAGGAACTGGGCGAGGGCGCCGCTGAGGCCGATCGCAGCCAGCAACATCCATTCCCGAAGCCCATGAGGCTGCGCATAGAACGGCAGCAGGATGGCGGTGAACAGCGAGCCATAGAAGGCGAACCAGAAAACGCAGGCGATCGGCGCTTCGGTACGGGCGAGGTCGCGGATCTGGAAGCTGACGATGGCCACGATTACCCCGGCGCCCAGTCCCGCCGCCAGTCCCAGCGCGGGAACCGGGGCATCGCCGGGGCGGGCGATGACAAGTACGCCGACAAAACCCAGCACGACGGCGGTCCAGCGCCACTTGCCGACCGTCTCGCGCAGGACGAGAGCGGCTATCAGCACGGCGAAAAGCGGCGTGGTGAAGCCCAGCGTAGTCGCTACCGGCAATGGCAGCAGGGTGGCCGCGCCCAGGTTGCAGCACAGGCCCACGGTGCCGGTGGCGGCGCGCCTGGCATGGCTCGCCATGCGGTTGGTCCGCAGCAGGCGGATGCGTCCGGTCGCCAGCAGTACGCCGGCAATCAGGGGCAGGCTCATGGCCTGGCGCCAGAACATCAGTTCCGGCAATGCGACGCCGGCCTCTCCTGCAAGTTTGGCCAGCATGAACATCGTCGAGAGCATCGCCATCGCCGCCAGGCGCAGCGCGATGGCAACCATCGGACGGTCTGCGCGGGCAGGGGGCTGCGCGCGTTCTGGGCTGGGGGAGGAAGTCACTGGCAGGGCTTTAACTTGCCCGCGCTTGGAGGCAAGGGCGGCGGATGGACGATTCGACCAGGATCATGATGATTTTCGGAAGCCTCTCGGCGGTGCTGGCTGCCGTGGCATGGGCGGGCGACCGCCGGCGCCACCACCGCAAGGACATAGACCGGGTGGGCTTCATGCCGTGGACGCCGATCTTTTTCTGGTCGCTGCTTGCGGCGGTGCTGCTGCTGGGCCTGTCGGCGCGCAAGATCCTGGGCGGCTGAAGAGCGCGGCCGAATTCAGGCTCGGCGGGTGTTCAAGTTTCTTGAACAAGGCGATGTTCGAGAAACTTGAACAAGCCGGTCGAATTTATCCGGCTGGGCAGATTGCCGTCTGGATGGGAACGTGCGGCAAGTCACTCACTCCCGGAGAATCCCAATGAAGCGCATATTCGCATCGGCCCTGGTGGCCGCATCTCTCGTCGTGGCCGCGCCGATCGTGGCGCAGCAGGCCAACCAGAATGCCGCCGAAGTTCAGGCCGGCAACTATGCGCTCGACAGCCACCACACGCTGGTGCGTTTCAGCGTTGTCCACTTCGGCATCAGCGACTTCTTCGGCACGCTGCCGGGCGCCAGCGGCACCCTGTCGGTCGACCCCAAGAACGTCGCTTCGGCCAAGCTGGACGTCTCGGTGCCGGTTGCGACCGTTTCCACCACCAACAAGGTGCTCGATGAGGAACTGGTCGGCGCTGAATGGTTCGACGCTGCCAAGTTCCCCACGATGCGCTTCGTTTCGACGAAGGTGGTGAAGACCGGCAAGAGCACCGCCGACGTCACCGGCAATCTGACCCTTCACGGCGTGACCAAGCCAGTCACCCTCAAGGCCACTTTCAAGGCCGGCGCGGTCAATCCGATGAACAAGGCCTACACGCTGGGCTTCAACGCCACCGGCGTCATCAAGCGCACCGAGTTCGGCGTCAGCAAGTATGCGCCGATGGTCAGCGACGACACCACGATTGCCATCACCGCCGCTTTCGAGAAGCAGGCGAAGTGATCCGCGCGCAGCGGGCATAGGCCTGCTGCCGAAGGTCTGAAAAATGCACGGCGCCGTCCCGGACCTGATCCGGGGCGGCGTTTTGCCGTTCGCTTTCCTACATCGGCGAAATCGCGTTTAACCTCATGGATGAACACAGCTTCCCACGCACCTCGCCGTGCCCGGCATGTCCGGGTTCCCGCTTTTGCTCCCGTTATGCTGCGTGCCCGCGCCGATGGGTGGACGCCCGCGCGGCAGGCGGCATTCCTTGGCGCGCTGGCCGAGAGCGGTTCGGTGGAGGCGGCGGCGCGCAAGGCGGGCATGGCGCGCGAGACGGCCTATCCGCTGCGGCGCCGGCCTGGAGCCGGCAGCTTTGCGGCCGCCTGGGATGCGATCGTCGGCGAACGCGGCGACGCCAAACGGAAGGTCACAGTGGATGAGCGCGTGCAGCGGGCGTTTCAGGGCCTGCTGAAGGTGCGGATGTACGGCGGCAGGCACGTCGCCACCGAGCATAAAGCCGACAATCGCGCGCTTCTGGCCCAGCTTGCGCATGTGCGCCGTTCAGCGCGGGGCAGGGGCGGCGGCGGGCGAAGTTGATGGGGTTCCAGCGCTGTTTCGGTATCAATCCAGGGATAACGAAAGGGGGCCGCGCACGGCCCCCGTTGCCCTCTACCGATGGGGGAGGGTGCGCCGGTGCCTCAGAGGCAGGCTTCGAGGAATGCCTGATCGAAGCCGAACTGACGGGCCTTTTCCAGCGTATAGGGGCGCAGGCCGGACGGGCGGAATTCGCCGATGATCTTGCCGTCGTCGGTTTCGTCCAGATATTCGAACTTGAACAGTTCCTGGGTGACGATGACGTCGCCTTCCATGCCGATCACTTCGGTGATGTTGGTGGTGCGGCGCGAACCGTCGCGCAGGCGCTTTACCTGGACGATGAGGTCTACCGACTCGGCGATCTGGCGGCTGATGGCTTCCTTGGGGATTTTGATGTCGCCCATCAGGATCATGTTTTCCATACGGCCCAGGCATTCACGCGGGGAGTTGGCGTGGAGGGTGCACATCGACCCGTCGTGGCCGGTGTTCATGGCGGCGAGCAGGTCGAAGCACTCGGCGCCGCGGATTTCGCCCAGGATGATCCGGTCGGGGCGCATACGCAGGGCGTTCTTCACAAGGTCGCCGATGGTGATCGCGCCCTGGCCTTCGAGGTTGGGCGGGCGGGTTTCCAACGGCAGCCAGTGCGGCTGCTGCAGGCGAAGTTCGGCGGCGTCCTCGATCGTCAGCACGCGCTCGCCCGGGTCGATCATCTTCGACAGGGCGTTGAGCATGGTCGTCTTGCCCGAACCCGTACCGCCAGAAATCACCACGTTCATGCGGCAGGCGCCGGCGATCTTGAGCGCGGTGGCCATCTTCTCGCTCATCGAACCGAAGTCCTTGAGCATGTCGATGGTGATCGGCTTTTCCGAAAACTTACGAATCGAGATCGCGGTGCCGCGAAGCGACAGCGGCGGCACGATGACGTTGACGCGGCTGCCGTCCTTGAGACGGGCGTCGGCCAGCGGCGTGGTCTGGTCGACGCGGCGGCCGACCTGGTTGACGATGCGCTGGGCGATCTGGAACAAGTGCTGCTCATCGCGGAACTTGGTCGAGGCGAGCTGGAGCTTGCCCTTCTTTTCGATGTAGGTCTGGTTCGGGCCGTTGACCATGATATCCGAGATATCGGGGTCGTTGAGGAGTTCCTCCAGCGGACCGAAGCCGAGCAGTTCGTCGATCAGCACCTTCTCCAGCGCGAACTGTTCGCGGCGGTTGAAGGTGATCTTCAGCTCGGCCAGCACCTCGATGATGATCGGGCGGAATTCCTCGGACAGCTCGTCCTTGGTCAGGGTAGCGGCGGCTTCGGGATCGACGCGTTCGAGCAGGCGCGGCAGCACCTGTTCCTTGATCTTGTGGATCGAGGCTTCGAAGCCGTTGGTCTCGCCCTGTTCGTGAACGGCATTGGCGCGGTCCGCCAGGCGCGACATCGCGTCTTCGCGCATCGCGGCTGCCGTGACGGGGGCGCCGTCGTTACCGGGCAAGGGCGGGAACTGATCGCCGCCGGGCATAGGCGCGGCGCCGTTGGTGCCGGGCGCCGCGGTCTTGTCGCCGCCGCCTTTCAGCGGCTTTGCCACGCCGAATGCGGGCCGGGCACCCTGGCCCATGCCCCCTACCGAATTACGCCGACCGAATGCCGTCATGAAACCTTCAACCCTTCAGCCGCCCGGTATGATTTCGGGCGTGAAACACTGCGAATGCGGTGATGATTAAGGTTGAAACTTTGATAACTTACTAATGGCCCACGATTGCAGGATATAAACCGGATGAGTGGAGAAGGGGATGTCTGCTGGCTTTGCGCGCGGCCGCTGGGGCGGCGGACCGAATGGCATCATCCCGTGCCGAAAAGCCGGGGAGGGCGCGAAACGGTGCCGCTCCACCCGATCTGCCACCGGGCAATCCATGCCAGCCTCAGCAACGCGCAACTGGCGAAGATGGGGGCGGATTCTGCGGCTCTGCTGGCAGTGGAGGACGTGGGGCGCTTCGTGCGCTGGGTCTCAGGCAAGCCGCCCGACTTCCACGCGCCGACGCGGACGCGGAAGTAGGGGCGGGGGGCTTCGACAAGCTCAGCCTGACCCTTCGACAGGCTCAGGGTGAGCGGAAGTTACTCCATGCTTCCAACCCCGCTCAGGCTGAGCTTGTCGAAGCCCCCACCGCCCAAACGAAAACGGGCGGGCGGTCTTGCGACCACCCGCCCGTCTTAACGGAACTGCCGTGAGATCAGTTCTTGGCTTTGTCGACCAGGGCGTTTGCCGCGATCCAGGGCATCATGGCGCGCAGCTTGGCGCCGGTTTCCTCGATCGGGTGACGCAGCGCAGCCTTGCGCGACGCCTTCAGTTCGGGCTGGCCGGCGCGGTTGTCCATGACGAAGTCCTTGACGAAACGGCCCGACTGGATGTCCTCCAGAACGCGCTTCATTTCCTTCTTGGTCTCTTCGGTGATGATGCGCGGACCGGTCTTGATGTCGCCGTATTCGGCGGTGTTCGAGATCGAGTAACGCATGTTGGCGATGCCGCCTTCATACATCAGGTCGACGATCAGCTTCAGCTCGTGGAGGCACTCGAAGTAGGCCATCTCAGGGGCGTAGCCGGCTTCCACCAAGGTCTCGAAGCCAGCCTGCACCAGCGCGGTAGCGCCGCCGCAAAGCACGGCCTGCTCGCCGAACAGGTCGGTTTCGCATTCCTCGCGGAAGTTGGTCTCGATGATGCCCGAACGGCCGCCACCGACGCCCGAAGCATAGGCAAGGGCGACATCATGCGCGTTGCCGGTCACGTCCTGGTGGATCGCGACGAGGCAAGGCACGCCGCCGCCACGCTGGTATTCGCTGCGCACGGTGTGGCCCGGACCCTTGGGGGCGATCATGATCACGTCGATGTCGGTGCGCGGCTCGATCAGGCCGAAGTGCACGTTGAGGCCGTGGGCGAAGGCAAGCGCCGCGCCAGGCTTCATGTTGGCGTGCAGGTCTTCGGCGTAGATGGCGGCCTGATGCTCGTCAGGTGCAAGGATCATGATGATGTCGGCCCAGGCGGCCGCGTCCTTGTTCGACATGACCTTGAAGCCGGCGCCTTCAGCCTTCTTGGCAGTGGCCGAACCTTCGCGGAGTGCGATGGCGACGTCCTTGACGCCCGAATCGCGCAGGTTCTGGGCGTGGGCGTGGCCCTGGCTGCCGTAACCGAGCACGACGATCTTCTTGTCGGTGATCAGGTTGATGTCGCTGTCGGCGTCGTAATAGACTTTCATCGGTCTTCCTTCTGGTCGTCTCGGAGGTCATCCGGGACCGCTGTCGATCATGCCCCGCCCGATGATCCTCGGAAGGGCAAACTTGAATTACTCAGGCTTCTTCGGGGCCGCGCGCCATGGCGACGATGCCGGTGCGGCCGACCTCGACAAGGCCGAGGTCGCGCATCAGCGCCACGAAACTGTCGATCTTGTCCGGCGCGCCGGTCATCTCGAAGATGAAGCTCTCGGTCGTGGTGTCGACCGGGCGGGCCCGGAATACCTCGGCGATGCGCAGCGCTTCGACGCGCTTGTCGCCGACGCCGGCTACCTTCACCAGCGCCAGTTCACGCGCGACGTGCGGGCCCAGTTCGGTAAGGTCGACGACCTTGTGCACCGGGACCAGCCGTTCGAGCTGGGCGTGAATCTGGTCAATCTGGCTGGGCGGACCATGCGTCACGATCGTGATCCGGCTCACCTCGTGGTTGTCAGTGATGTCGGCCACGGTCAGGCTGTCGATGTTGTAGCCGCGCGCGGTGAACAGGCCGGCGATCTTGGCGAGGATGCCCGCCTCGTTGTCGACCGTGACGGTCAGGACGTGGCGTTCCTCGGCCTCTTGATGGATGTGCATCATTGTCTTCGTGCCTCTCAGACCAGCGCCTTGGCTTCGTCGTCCATGGTCCCGGCGACGTTGTCGCCGTAGAGGATCATGTCGACATGCGATGCGCCCGAGGGGATCATCGGGAAGCAGTTCGATTCCTTGTGGACCAGGCAGTCGACGATCACCGGACCCGGATAATCGATCATCGCCTGGATACCCGCGTCGAGTTCGCTTTCGTTCTCGATGCGGATGCCCTTCCAGCCGTAAGCTTCGGCCAGCTTCACGAAGTCCGGCAGGCTGTCCGAATACGAGTTCGAGAAGCGACTTTCGTAAGTCAGCTCCTGCCACTGGCGGACCATACCCATCCACTCATTGTTGAGGATGAAGATCTTGACCGGAAGACGGTACTGCGTGGCGGTGCCCAGTTCCTGAATGTTCATCTGGATCGAGGCGTCGCCGGCAATATCGATGACGAGGCTACCGGGGTTACCGCACTGTGCGCCGATAGCGGCGGGCAGGCCGTAGCCCATGGTGCCCAGACCGCCCGAAGTCAGCCACTTGTTCGGGCTGAAGAACGGGAAGTGCTGCGCGGCCCACATCTGATGCTGGCCGACCTCGGTCGAGATGATCGGGTCCTTGTCCTTTGTCAGTTCGAACAGGCGCTGGATCGCCAGCTGCGGCATGATCGCATCGTCGTTGAGCGGGAAGGACAGGCTCTTTTTCTCGCGCCAGGTGTCGACGCGGGCCTTCCATTCGCTCAGGTCCTGGCCCTTGCGGCTGCCCCATTCGGCCAGCATCTGTTCCAGAACGACGGCGCAGTCGCCGACAATGGGCAGTTCGACGCGCACGATCTTGTTGATCGAGGAACGGTCGATGTCGATGTGGATTTTCTTCGAATTGGGCGCGAAGGCGTCGAGGCGCCCGGTCACGCGGTCATCGAAGCGGGCACCGACGCAGACGATTAGGTCCGCCTGGTTCATCGCCAGGTTGGCCTCATACGTGCCGTGCATGCCCAGCATGCCCAGCCAGTCGGCATGGTCGGCCGGGAAGGCGCCCAGACCCATCAGGGTCGAGGTGACGGGCGCGCCGGTCTTCGCCTGAAGCTCTCGCAGCAGCTGCGTGGCGCGCGGCCCTGCATTGATGACGCCGCCGCCGGTGTAGAACACCGGAGCCTTGGCGGCCGCGATCATTTCGACGGCCTGTGCGATTTCCGCCGCTGTTCCCTGCGTGCGCGGTGCATAACGCTGGCGGCGCTGGGTTGGACCGTCGTTCCACGCGGCGGAGGCGATCTGGACGTCCTTGGGGATGTCGATCAGGACCGGGCCGGGGCGGCCGGTGGTGGCGATCTGGAATGCCTCGTCGATGACCGCAGCCAGTTCGGCCGGGTCCTTCACCAGGTAGTTGTGCTTGGTGCAGTGGCGCGAGATGCCGACGGTGTCGGCTTCCTGGAACCCGTCCGAGCCGATCAGCGCGGTCGGAACCTGACCGGTGATGACGACCAGCGGAATCGAATCGAGGAACGCGTCGGCAATGGCGGTGATGACGTTGGTCGCGCCCGGACCGGACGTGACGAGAACGACGCCGGGCTTGCCGGTGGAACGCGCATACCCTTCGGCGGCATGGCCGGCACCAGCTTCGTGGCGAACGAGGATGTGGCGCAGGCGCTCGTCGCCGAACAGGGCGTCATAGATCGGGAGCACGGCACCGCCGGGATAGCCGAATACGAATTCGACCCCCTGTCGGACCAGGCTTTCGACCAGGATGTTCGCGCCGCTGCGCTCTTCACTCACACCACGTTCCTTCTCAAATTCCATCAGCAGTCACCGCATACCTAACCGAAGCGATGGTGCCGTTTTTTCCGAGAGCGTTTCTTTCCGTCTGGAACCATAGATTCCGGCGAATTTCGCAGACCGGTAACCCCGGTGCGCCCTCTAATGAAACCGACCCGGCACGACAATGCCGTACCGGGCCGTCCCTCTCCTCCCTGCATAACTTCCATCAGCAAGGTAGAAGGGCGCTCTAGGCACCCGGATATGTCAGGTCAACCCCATCAAGCGAAATAAAATGTCATTCAAGGGTTCCTGGTTGTAATTATGAAACTCAATTCGAGGCCATTCGGCGGGTGGTTGATGCCTCAGCCATGTAAACTGCCGCTTGGCGTAATTGCGCGTGGCCTGCGATCCGCGTGCGGTCGCTTCTTCCACGGCCCAGTTTCCACGAAGGACTCCGGCGAGTTCGGGCACTCCGATGGCACGCATGACCGGCATGTCAGGATCAAGGCCGCGGGCCATGAGCGCCTCTACTTCGGCCAAGGCGCCGCGCTCGATCATGCGTTCGAAGCGCAGGTTGCAGCGTGCGAACAGCATTTGCCGCTCGGGCAGCAGGATAGCCGGATGAACCGCCACGGCATGGCCGATGCCGCCGCTGGTCTGCGCCTGCCAATGGGCAAGGCCGTGCCCGGTGGACCGAACCACTTCCAGCGCCCGCGCCACGCGGGTGGTGTCAGCCGGGGCGAGGCGGTCTGCGCGTTCGGGGTCCTCCACCTGAAGCGCGGCATAGGCCTGCGCCACGGGCAGCGCGCGCACGGCCTCGCGTATCTCGGGATCGATCGGAGGGACCGGGGCGATGCCGTCCAGCAGGGTGCGGATATAGAGGCCCGTGCCGCCGACGAGGATCGGCACCGTGCCCGCCGCATGCACCTCGGCGATGGTATCGCGCGCGGCCTTGGCCCAATCGGCGGCGGAGCAGGCCTGTGTGCCGTCCCAGGCGCCGAACAGACGGTGTTCGATGCCGCCCATTTCCTCAAGGGTTGGTCGGGCGCTCAACACGGAGAGATTGCTGTAGACCTGCGAACTGTCGGCATTGACGACGACCGCGCGCCGCCCCCGTCTTTCCAGTTCCAGCGCCAGCGCGACGGCACAATCGCTCTTGCCGCTGGCGGTCGGCCCTGCGATGAGCGCCAGCGGCGGCCGGTCTCCGGCGTCGATATCGTATGGCGTATCAAGGGAATTCGCAGTGCTCATAGCGCGGCTGATAGCAGAACCGGACCACCTTTCGGCAAGACTCGATGCGGCCAAGGCCCAGATGCAGCAGGCGGGCGTGCGGATTGCCGATGCGTCCATGCTCGATTTCTGCGGTCAGACGATGCAGATCGACTCGCCCGACGATGACGCGGCGGCGTTGCGCGAGGCGCTTGATGCGCACTTCCAGCCCACCGACGGTCTCGTTACCACCGAAGAGCCGATCGTGCCGCGCCTGTTCATCTCCGACATGGATTCGACCATGATCGGGCAGGAATGCATCGATGAACTGGGCGATTTCGCGGGGCTCAAGGAACGCATCGCCGCGATCACCGAACGGGCCATGCAGGGCGAACTAGACTTCGCGCAGGCTCTGTACGAGCGCGTCGGCCTGCTGGAGGGTCTTTCTACCAGCGCTATCGACGAATGCCTTACTGCCCGCATCCGCCCGATGCCGGGCGCCAAAACTCTGGTCGAGACGCTGAAGAAGCTGGGCTGCCGCACCGTGCTGGTCACCGGCGGCTTCCACCACTTCGCCGATCCGGTCGCCGCACAGCTTGGTTTCGAGCATGTCGTGGGCAATCGCTTTGAGGTCGCGAATGGCAAGTTGACCGGCGGGCTTGAGGGCGGGATCGTCGACTCGGCGGTCAAGAAGGCAACGCTGCTTGCCGAAATGGCGAAGCTGGGAGAGGGAGCCACGTGCCTCGCCACTGGCGACGGCGCCAACGACATTCCGATGCTGGAAGCGGCGACTTACGGCATTGCCTACCACGCCAAACCGAAAGCGCGTGCTGCTGCCAATGGCTGGGTCGACCGAGGAGATCTGACTAGCGTGCTGCGCCTGCTGGGCATCCCGCAGAGCCAGTGGGTGAGCTGAGTTTTCACTCATCATTGCGAGCCCCGGCTCGCGATGATGAAGTGTTTTGCGAAATTGCATCAGGCTCTATGTTGCCAGCTTGAAATGGCAGGACGGAGCAGAGATGTCGGTACGCGTGAGCCACCCCCGTTACCTGCTGTTCCTTGGCGTATTCGCGCTTGCGGCGCCTGCATTCACCCTGCTTCTGCGGCGTGAGGAAGCGGTGATCGCGGGTTTCGATCTTGCGGTCTTCGCTTTCGCGGCATCGTGCGTATCGCTCTGGTGCAGGGGAGACGCCGAAGTCATGCGCCGTCAGGCGCGCCGGGACGATGCCGGACAATTCCTGCTGCTGATTCTGAGCGGGCTGATCAGCAGCGTGGTGCTGGCTGCGCTTAGCCTGCTGATTCTCGACAAGTCCGCGCTGGGCGCAGGCGGTATCGCCCTGTTGGTGGTGACACTGATAGCAAGTTGGATGTTTACCAACCTGATCTTCGCGTTTCACTATGCGCGGCTATATTACGCGCCGGACACCGGCGGAGATCACGAAGGTCTAGAGTTTCCAGGTGGTTGTACCCCGGACTTTTCAGATTTTGTGAACTTTGGTTTCGTCATAGGCATGACGTGCCAGACGGCGGACATCACGATCACGAAGACCGCGATGCGGCGCGTATCGACGTTTCACGGCCTATTCGCGTTTGCCTTCAACCTCGGCATTCTGGCGCTGAGCGTCAACGTGCTGGCCAGCGCCGGGCCGGGGTAGAGCGTTGCCCCGAATCTGGTTCGGGGCAACGAAAGATCAGGCTTCCATCCAGTCCTTGAAGAACGCTTCGTTGGCTTCGCGAAGGGCTGCTATCTCGAGGCCGGCAACCGTGGTGCCTGCCACAGTGCCGATCTTCGCAGCGCCGGGAAGCACGGTGCCCGCAGGAGCAGTCAGCACATAGCGCGACTGGTCTTCGCCAAACGCCTGCGCCGTGGTCAGGTTACCCTCGACAATGCAGCCAAGGCCGCTCGCCAGTGCCATCTCTGCCAGCGCGACGATGAGGCCGCCGTCGCTCAGGTCGTGGACTGCCGTAACCTTGCCCTCGCCGATCCAGCCGCGCACCGTCGCACCGTTGGCGAGTTCGGCGTTGAGGTCGACGACCGGCGCATCACCGGCTTCGCGGCCACCGATGTCCTTGAGCCAGAGCGACTGGCCAAGATGCGTGCCTTCACCGCCGAGCAGGAAGATGTCGTCGCCCTCGGTCTTGAAAGCGATCGTCGCCATCTTGTCGTGGTCCGTCAGCAAGCCGACGCCGCCGATCGCCGGGGTCGGCAGGATCGCCGAACCGCCGCCGGTGGCCTTCGATTCGTTGTAGAGCGACACGTTGCCCGAGACGATCGGATAATCGAGCGCCCGGCACGCATCGCCCATGCCGTTCAGGCAGCCGACGATCTGCGCCATGATCTGGGGACGCTGCGGGTTCGCGAAGTTGAGGCAATTGGTGATCGCCAGCGGCAGACCGCCAACGGCGCTGATGTTGCGGTACGTCTCGGCAACGGCCTGCTTGCCGCCCTCATAGGGGTCGGCGTAGCAATAACGCGGGCTACAGTCGGTGCTGATCGCCAATGCCTTTTGCGTCCCGTGGACGCGCACCACCGCAGCGTCACCGCCGGACTTCTGCATCGTGTCGGCGCCGACCTGGCTGTCGTACTGCTCCCAGATCCACTTGCGCGATGCGAGGTCCGCGCCGCCCATCAGTTTGAGCAGGTCCGCACCGATGTCGGTCGTTGCAGGCACATCGCCCAACTCCGGAACGGCGGCCCACGCCTTGTATTCCTCAGCCGTGACGTAGGGGCGTTCGTATTCCGGCGCATCGTCAGCCAGCGGACCAAGCGGGATGTCGCAAACGACTTCGCCGTCAAATTCCAGCACCATGTGACCAGTGTCGGTGACTTCGCCGATCACAGCAAAGTCCAGTTCCCACTTTTTGAAGATCGCTTCGGCCATCGGCTCCTTACCGGGCTGGAGAACCATCAGCATGCGCTCCTGCGACTCGCTGAGCATCATCTCGTAAGGCGTCATCGCCTCTTCGCGGCAGGGCACCATGTTCATGTTCAAACGAATGCCAGCGCCGCCCTTGCTGGCCATTTCGACCGACGAGGATGTCAGGCCCGCTGCGCCCATGTCCTGGATCGCGACGATGGCGTCGGTCGCCATCAGTTCGAGGCAGGCCTCGATCAGCAGCTTTTCGACGAACGGATCGCCGACCTGCACGGTCGGGCGCTTTTCGTCGATGTCGTCACCGAAGTCAGCGCTTGCCATGGTCGCGCCGTGGATGCCGTCGCGGCCGGTCTTCGATCCGACGTAGACGATCGGATTACCCAAACCGGTGGCGGCAGAGTAAAAGATCTTGTTGGTATCGGCCACGCCCACTGTCATCGCGTTGACGAGGATGTTGCCGTCGTAGGCCTTGTGGAAGTTGGTCTCGCCGCCGACGGTGGGCACGCCTACGCAGTTGCCGTAGCCGCCGATGCCCGCGACCACGCCCTTGACCAGATGCTTCATCTTGGGGTGATCGGGCCGGCCGAAGCGCAGCGCATTCATGTTGGCAACTGGGCGCGCGCCCATCGTGAACACGTCGCGCAGGATGCCGCCAACGCCCGTCGCCGCGCCCTGGTAGGGCTCGATGTAGCTGGGGTGGTTGTGGCTTTCCATCTTGAAGATGGCGGCCTGTCCGTCGCCGATATCGATAATGCCAGCGTTCTCGCCAGGGCCACAGATCACCCAGGGCGCTTCGGTAGGCAGCTTCTTCAGGTGGAAGCGGCTCGACTTGTACGAGCAGTGCTCGGACCACATGACCGAGAAGATGCCGAGTTCGACGAGGTTCGGCTCTCGACCCAGCGCGCTCAGGACGCGCGCGTATTCCTCGGGGTTGAGGCCATGCGCCTCGACGACTTCTGCGGTGATCGTGCTCATGCCACGCGCCTTAGCCATGTCGATGCGCGCGCGCTAGATGGCTTGTTGCGCGATTGTGCGGGCGGCGGTCCGGCCGGGCGATCACACCGTAATTTCGCGGGCGCCACCTTGACCGGCCCAATCCGGCCCGCCATTGCTGCGGCATGGCTTCCGAGACGCAAACCATCGATCCCCTCAGCTTTGAAGACGCCCTGCGCGCGCTGGAAACCATCGTGCGCCAGCTGGAAAGCGGCGATGTGCCGCTGGAAGACTCGATCTCGCTTTACGAAAAGGGTGAGAAGCTGCGCCAGCATTGCCAGAAACGCCTTGATGCGGCGCAGGCCCGGATCGAGAAGATCGTTGCCGGGCCCGACGGCGCTGCCGCCGGCACCCAGCCGTTCGATGCGCCGGATCGCTGACGCATGAGCGCCGTGGGCGTCCCCGATTCGCTGCTGGCCGACGGCCTTTCGCGCATCGCCGAAGAGATCGACAGCGCCTTCGATGCGCTGCTTCCCGTTCCTGACGATGCCCGCGCGCGCCTGATCGAGGCCATGCGTTATGCCGCGATCGGCGGCGGCAAGCGGCTGCGGCCGTTGTTGCTGGCATCCGTGGCAGAGATGTACGGCGTGCAGCGCGAGGCGGCGATCCGCGCCGCTGTCGCCATCGAATCGATCCATGTCTATTCCCTGATCCACGACGACCTGCCGTGCATGGACAATGATGCCCTGCGCCATGGCAAGCCGACGCTGCATATCGCCTTCGACGAGGCGACTGCGGTACTGGCGGGCGATTCGCTCCACGCCTTTGCTTTTGAAGTTCTGTCGGACCCGGTCACCAGCCCGGACCCTTTCACCGCCATCGAACTGGTGCGCACGCTTGGCGCTGCCAGCGGCGCGCAGGGGATGGCGGGCGGCCAGATGATGGATCTCGTCGCCGAAACCAGCGAGTTCGACCTGCAGACAGTCACCCGGCTCCAGCAGCTCAAGACCGGCGCCTTGCTCGGCGCAGCGGTGGAAATGGGCGCCATTCTGGGCCGTGTGCAGCCTGAAGGGCGGGGCCATCTACGCGGCTACGCGCGCGATATCGGCCTGGCCTTCCAGATCGCCGACGACCTTATCGACCACGAAGGCGATGCTTCGGTCGCCGGCAAGGCGGTGGGCAAGGATGCGAAGGCTGGCAAGGAAACTTTCGTTTCGCTGCTCGGCCCGGACCGCGCGCGCGACCAGGCCCGGATGCTCGTCGAGCAGGCTGTTGGCCACCTGGCTCAGCACGGGCGCGAGGCAGACCTGCTGCGCAGCCTTGCGCGCTATATCATCGAGAGGGATCACTGATGGCTGTCGAACGCATCGGCGTTTACCCCGGCACTTTCGACCCGATCACCCTGGGGCATGCCGATATCATCCGGCGCGGCGCCAAGCTGGTCGACAAGCTGATTATCGGCGTCACCACGAATCCTTCGAAGAATCCGCTGTTCACGCCGGAAGAGCGCATGGCCATGGTCACGCGCGAAGTGGCGACGATGGGCATCGACAACGTGTCAGTAGTCGGCTTCAACGCGCTGCTGATGAAGTTCGCGCAAGTGCAGGGCGCTAGCGTGATAGTGCGCGGCCTGCGCGCTGTTGCGGACTTCGAATACGAATACCAGATGGCCGGCATGAACCAGCAGCTCAATTCCACCATCGAGACGGTGTTCCTGATGGCGGACGTGGGCCTGCAGCCGATTGCGTCCAAGCTGGTGAAGGAAATCGCGATGTTCGGGGGGGATATCGTGAAGTTCGTCAGTCCCGCAGTGCGCGAGGACGTGGTCGCACGGATTGCCCAGAACGGGCTTCTTGGCGACTACTGATCGGTGCGGGCTGGCGGGCTCACCGGAAATTCGTTCATTGTGTCGACAGCGGCCGCGCTCTATCGCGCAAAGCCTGGGATCGGCCGGATCCAGAAATAATTGGCCTGTGAGTAATCCATGAAGTTTCGCCTCCCCCTGACTGCGTTGATGTTTGGCGCTGCGCTCGTGGCTGCGCCGGCGTTCGCCAAGGACAAGGAGCCGGTCACCCCGGCACCTGCCGCGCTGCCAACTCTGATCGATACCGACATCACCCACGATCCCGACGATGTCCTCCTGCTGGACCTGTCGGACGGCGGGCGCGTCGCTATTCGCCTGATGCCGCAGTGGGCCCCGCACCACATTGAGCGGATCAAGACGCTGGCCAAGCGCGGCTTCTACAACGGCGTCATCTTCCACCGCGTGATCGATGGCTTCATGGCGCAGACCGGTGATCCGACAGGCACCGGGCAGGGCGGTTCCGACCTCCCGGACCTCGAAGCCGAGTTCAATTCGATGCCGCACCTGCGCGGCACGGTGTCTATGGCCCGCACCAACGAGCCGAACAGCGCGAACAGCCAGTTCTTCATCGTGTTCTACCCGCGCTTTGCGCTGGACCATAAGTACACCGTGTTCGGCCGCGTGATCGCGGGCATGAACTATGTCGATGCGATCCAGCGCGGCGAACCGCCCGAAAATCCGACGAAGGTGATCCAGGCTTCGCTGGCTTCGGAGAACAAGCCGGCCCCCGCCCCGACACCTGCGGTCGCTCCTGCAGCGCCGGTGCCAACGGCAGCGCAGCTAAACAACTCCAAGTCGAACTGAGCTTCGTTAAGTCCGGGGTGAGCAGGGCGGGATTCTCGCCATGTGCTCACCCCGAGCTTGTCGAAGGGGCCGCACTGGTCTAGCCCGCCGCGCCATGCGCGTTGACCTTTTTGACTTCGACCTTCCCCCTGAAAGCATAGCCCTGCGACCGGCGCGTCCGCGTGACGCGGCGCAGATGCTGGTGGTGGATGGGCAGGGGCCTTTCTCCGACCGCCATGTACGCGATCTGCCGGGCGCCTTGCGTGCGGGCGATGTGCTGGTGTTCAACGACACCCGTGTCATCCCGGCCCAGCTCGAAGGCATTCGGGGCGAGGCAAAGATCGGCGCCACCCTGCACAAGCGCATCGACTTGCGCCGCTGGCAGGCCTTCGTGCGCAATGGCAAGCGCCTGAAGGCAGGCGACGTCGTGACCTTCCCGGCCGAGGTCACCGCCGTGGCCGAGGAGCGTCATGACGACGGCAGCTGGACCCTCGCCTTCCAGGGGGACGAGCCTGTCGAAGTCTTGCTCGAACGCGCCGGCCGGATGCCGCTGCCGCCCTACATCGCCGGCAAGCGGCCCACCGACGAGGCCGACGCCAGCGATTACCAGACCATGTTCGCCCGCGAAAAAGGCGCTGTCGCCGCGCCCACCGCCGCGCTGCATTTCACGCCCGAACTGATGGAGGCCCTGGGCAGCGCCGGGATCGGCAGCGAAACGCTGACCCTTCACGTTGGCGCTGGCACGTTCCTGCCGGTCAAGGCCGACGACACCGCTGAACATCGGATGCACGCCGAATGGGGCCGCATAGATGCAGCCGCCGCCGACCGTCTCAACGCGGTGCGGGCGGGCGGCGGGCGGCTGATCGCGGTCGGCACCACCTCCTTGCGCGTGCTCGAAAGCGCAACCGGTGAGGACGGCGTGATCCTGCCTTTCGAGGGCGACACCTCGATCTTCATCACCCCCGGCTATCGGTTCAAGGCGATCGACGGGCTGATGACCAATTTTCACCTGCCCAAGTCAACCCTGTTCATGCTGGTTTCAGCGCTCATGGGGCTTGAGCGGATGCAGGCGGTTTACGCGCACGCCATCGAAAACGGATATCGTTTCTACAGCTACGGCGATTCGAGCCTGCTGATTCCCTGACAAGCCTGAATCGTAATCAATTATCGGACAAATTATCGTGCGAGGGGGGTTGGAACGCGGACGTTTCCGCCCCATTCATTCGCACATGCAACCTATCCTCGAAATTCGTGGGCTGACCAAGACCTACAAAGGCGGCTTTACCGCGCTCAAGGGCGTCGACCTCAGCATCAACAAGGGCGAAATCTTCGCGCTTCTCGGCCCCAATGGCGCGGGCAAGACGACGCTGATCGGCGCGGTTTGCGGGCTGGTACGGCCCACGTCGGGCACCATCCACGCTTTCGGCGAGGACATGGGCAAGCACTGGCGCCGCCTTCGCGCCCGTGTCGGCCTGGTGCCGCAGGAACTGGCGACCGACATGTTCGAACCGGTGCTGCGCTCGGTCAACCACTCGCGCGGACTGTTCGGCCTCGCACCCAATCCGGCACTGATCGAGGAAATCCTGCGCGCGCTCAGCCTCTGGGAAAAGCGCGATGCGCAGATTCGCACGCTCTCGGGCGGCATGAAGCGCCGCGTTCTGATCGCCAAGGCGCTGGCACATGAACCCGAACTGCTGTTCCTCGACGAGCCGACCGCCGGCGTCGACGTCGAACTGCGCCGCGACATGTGGAAGCAGATCGCCCTCCTGCGCGAACGCGGCACCACAGTGATTCTCACCACCCACTACATCGAGGAAGCCGAGGAAATGGCCGACCGCGTCGGCGTGATCCGCGGGGGTGAAATCCTCATGGTCGACGAGAAGGCGGCGATGATGGAACGCCTCGGCCGCACCGAAGCGCTTGTCACTCTGGCCAACCCGCTTACCGACGTGCCTGAAGCCCTTTCAGCCTACCCGGTCACCCTGATCGAAGACGGCCGCGTGCTGTGCTATCGCGGCGGCGGCGGGGAAGGCAGTTCCTCGGGCACGGCGGAAGTCGCCGAACTAACCAAGGCGCTTACTCGCGCAGGGATCGACTACACTGCTATCGACATCCACGAATCGAGCCTGGAAGACATCTTCGTGAACCTCCTGGAAGGCCCCGAAATGCAGGGAGCCGCAGCATGAGCCTGTTCAACCCTCGCTCCGCCTGGACGATCTACAAGCAGGAACTGATGCGAGCCTTCCGCACGGCGATGCAGTCGATCCTGGCGCCCGTGCTGACTACCACGCTCTACTTCGTCGTCTTTGGCGCTGCCATCGGTAGCCAGATGACGGGCGGCGTCGGCGGGGTGAATTACGGTGCCTTCATCGTCCCCGGGCTGTTGCTCCTCACGATCCTGGGTGAAAGCACGTCCAACGCCAGTTTCGGCATCTACATGCCGCGCTTCACCGGCGCGATCTACGAACTGCTATCCGCGCCCGTGGGCGTGGGCGAGACGCTGGTCGGCTTCGTCGGTGCTGCGGCCACCAAGTCGTTGATCCTGGCGGCGATTATCCTTGTGACAGCCAGCTTCTGCGTAGATTATTCGATCGCGCATCCGTTCTATGCGTTCTGCTATATCCTGCTGGTCTCGGCCAGTTTCTCGCTTTTCGGGTTCATCCTTGGCATCTGGGCGGACAGCTTCGAAAAGCTGACCATCGTACCGATGCTGATCCTCACGCCGCTGACCTTCCTGGGCGGTACTTTCTACTCGATCGATACGCTGCCCGATCCGTGGCGCTCGGTCGCGATGGCCAATCCGATCGTCTATCTCGTCAATGGCCTGCGCTGGACGTTCTACGGTACGTCCGACGTTCCGATCGGATTGTCGGTCGCTTTGACGCTGCTTTTCCTCGCAATTTGCGTCGGTTTCATCAGCTGGGTGTTCCGTTCGGGGTGGCGCCTGCGCACATGACCGATTACGTTACTGCAATGACGATGCACCGCCGGGTTCTCGCCAGCCTCCCCATCCTGTTGATCGCCGTTCCTGTCCATGCGCAGGAGCCGGAGGAGCAGCTTATCCTGCTGCCTGCCGTGCCGCCGCCGCCGCTTGAACTTGATCTCCCGCCTTATCCCGAGTTCGTGCCCTTCGTAGCTGCCGGGCCGCCGCACATGCCCAGGCAGGTGCGTGCGATGCTCGACGAAGCGATGAAGACCGACGACAGCGCTGCCGTTGCCGCGATGGTGAAGTTCGCGCAGGCGACCCAGCCTTACGACAAGGACGAGATCAAGGGGCTGCACCGCGCTTACCTTGACCGCCGGGCAAAGGAGCTTGCGGCCAAGACGGAGGCCGAACTGGCGCGCATCCGCGCCTCCGGTCCACTGGAATTGTGGAAGGGCCAGATCGAGCTGGGCGCCTTTCGCTCCACCGGCAACACCGACAACTTCGGCTTCACCGCTGCCCTCAACTTCAACCGCAAGGGCATCGAGTGGGAGCATATCGTGCAGGCCCGCGCCGATTATCAGGAAGATCGCGGCGTGGTGACGCGGGAACAGTATTCCGCCAGCTACCAACCGCGCTACACTCTGAACGAGGGCTTCTTCACGTACGCGCGCACCCAGTATGAACGCGACCGCATCCAGGGTTTCGAGGATCGCTATACCCTCTCGGGCGGTCTTGGTTACCGCGTGCTCAATGGCCGCACCATGACGCTTTCGCTGGAGGCGGGTCCTGCCGTGCGCCGCGTCAATTACGTGGGCGAGCCTAACGAGACGACGTGGTCGGTCCTCACTTCGATCGATTTCGACTGGAAGATCAACTCCACGATCAAGCTGAGCCAGGACGCCAGCAGCTATATCGGGTCTGACAACAACACCTTCACTTCGCTCACCGCGCTGGAAACAGCGATGAGCAAGCGCCTCAAGGCCAAGCTGTCCTACGCGATCGAGCACGAAACCTCGCCGCCGACAGGTTCGCTCAAGACCGATACGATTTCGCGCTTCTCGCTGGTCTACGGCTTCTGATGACTGTAACGGGCGGGGCATGAAGCCCCGTTTCCAGTTCACCATCCACGCCACCGAAGGTAAAGCCCGCACCGGCGTCATCCAGATGCGCCGCGGCGAAATCCGCACGCCTGCCTTCATGCCGGTCGGCACGGCCGCCACGGTCAAGGCGATGAAACCGCAGGACGTGCGCGCTACCGGCGCCGACATCATCCTGGGCAACACCTACCACCTCATGCTGCGCCCCGGCGCCGAGCGGATGGCCCGGCTTGGCGGCCTGCACAAGTTCATGAACTGGGATCGCCCGATCCTTACGGACAGCGGCGGCTATCAGGTGATGAGCCTGTCGGAACTGCGCAAGATCACCGAGGAAGGCGTCACCTTCGCCAGCCACATCGACGGCTCGCGCCACATGCTCAGCCCGGAGCGGTCGATGGAAATCCAGCGCCTGCTGGGTTCGGACATCGTCATGTGCTTCGATGAGTGCCCCAAGATCGACCAGCCCCGCGACGTCATCGCCCGCTCGATGGAAATGTCGATGCGCTGGGCCAGGCGTAGCCGCGAGGCATTCGATGCCGGCGGCGATCATGCGGAATGTTCGGCGTTGTTCGGCATCCAGCAGGGCGCTTTGGACGAAGACTTGCGCAAGACCAGCGCCGGTGCCTTGGCTGAGATCGGTTTCGATGGCTACGCTATCGGCGGCCTTGCGGTGGGTGAGGGACAGGAGGCGATGTTCTCTACGCTCGACTTCGCCCCCGGCCAGCTTCCGGCAGACCGTCCGCGCTACCTGATGGGCGTGGGCAAGCCCGACGATCTCGTCGGCGCGGTAGAGCGGGGGGTCGACATGTTCGACTGCGTACTGCCCACCCGCTCTGGGCGCAACGGGCAAGCCTTCACGTGGAGCGGCCCGCTCAACATGCGCAACGCACGCCATGCCGAGGACACTGGCCCGGTCGACCCGCGCTGCTCGTGCCCAACGTGCGGGACATATACCCGTGCGTACCTGCACCACCTTATCAAGGCGGGCGAGATGCTGGGCGCGATGCTGCTGACCGAGCATAACATCTCGTTCTACCAGCAACTGATGCAAAGCATGCGCGATGCGATCGCGGAGCAGCGCTTCGCAGCCTTTGCGGCGGACTTTCGGCGGGATTATTTCCGCAAGGAGTGAAGCGGAAATTCATGGAAACATGATGAGGCTCCGACTAGCTTGACGGGCAGAATCGGGCAGGCGGGGCAGTTCCATGGGAAAATTATTCACGGCGGCATCGTCGCTGGCGATAGCGCTTTGGTGCGCCGGGGCAGCGAACGCGGAAGATGCGGCGCAAGTCGCGGCGGCATTCGGCGAGCGCGAGGCGGTTAGCGACATCAGTCTTTCGCCCGGCGGTACCATGATTGCTTTCGTCCAGCCCTACAAAGGGCGCGGTGATGTGGTGACGCTGGTCGATTTCGCCAAAGGAGGGCAGGCCAGACCGATCCTTACGGTAACCCGGCCTGGCGAACGGGTCGGCCATTGTTCATGGCCTACCGACGATCAATTGATCTGCATCATCGGGATCACCAGCAACGCCACCGGGCAGATCGTACGATTCAATCGGCAGATCGTCATTGGCGTAGACGGCAGTCCGGCGAAGATATTGACCCCTTCCGAAACTAATCGGGCATTGGGCTTCACCTGGTACGGCGGCGACGTCATTGACTGGCAAGGAAAAAACCCCGGCGAAGTGCTGATGCTGCGCCAGTTCGTGCCTGAAAACGGCACCGGCACCCGCATGGCCTCCACCGCAGAAGGGCTTGGGGTGGAAAGCGTGAACGTTCGAACGCTGCGCCGCACCATCTATGAAAGGCCGGTGGCAAATGCCACTACCTTTATCGGCGATGGCCGCGGCAGCATCCGGATCATGGGCATCAACCCGTCTTACGGGAACGGCTATGACAAGAGCTTCATAGACTATTCCTATCGAAAGCAGGGTGAGCGAGGCTGGTCCTCCCTCAACCGGGTGGTCTTCAATCCTTCTGGGACTGTCAGCGGCTTCAACCCGGTGGCCGTCGACCCGGATCTCGACGCTGTATATGGTTTCGAGAACAAGGACGGGTTCGCCGCATTGTATCGCATGAAACTCGACGGCAGCGATGCACGCGAACTGGTCTTCGCTAAGCCAGGTATCGATATCGACGGGTTGGTTCAGGTTGGACGTTCGCGGCGGGTAGTGGGCGCCTCCTTTGCGTCCGAATACCGTCAGGTGGAACTGTTCGATCCTGCACTCAAAGCGCTGCGCCAGTCGCTTTCCAAAGCTTTCAAACCAGAATCCTCGCTCAGTTTCCTGGATGCCAGCGCTGATGAAAACCGACTTCTGTTGTTTACCGGAAGCGACATCGATCCTGGAAGATATTACATGTTCGACAGGGCGACGCGCAAGCTGGAGGAGATCGTCCCTGTTCGGCCGGGGATTGCAGGGCGCACACTCGCTCGGATGAAGCCCGTGCAGTACCCGGCTGCCGACGGGACGATGATTCCTGCTTACCTGACGCTGCCTCCGGGCAGTGACGGGAAAAACCTTCCGGCAATCGTCATGCCGCACGGCGGACCGTCTTCACGCGACGAGTGGGGTTTCGATTGGCTCGTGCAGTTCTACGCAGCACGCGGGTTTGCCGTGTTGCAGCCCAATTTTCGCGGTTCGGCCGGGTTTGGCGAAGCATGGTTCGAGAAAAACGGATTTCAGTCTTGGCGCACCGCCATCGGTGATGTGGATGCCGCGGGGCGCTGGCTCGTCTCGACCGGCGTTGCCGCAAATGACAAGCTTGCCATTCTCGGTTGGTCCTATGGTGGATATGCGGCGCTGCAGTCTGGCGTACTTGACCCAGGGCTATTCAAGGCGATCGTCGCCATCGCGCCGGTCACCGATCTCGCCAAGATGCGGAACGACAAGCTGCATTACAGCAACTTCGTGCAAGTGGATGCGATGATCGGCAATGGCGCGCACGTGACAGAAGGGTCTCCCGCGCAGAATGCATCGTCCATTGCCGTGCCGGTGCTGATGTTCCACGGCGACCTTGATCTGAATGTCGATGTGACACAGTCCAGGCTGATGGAAAGCCGCCTGCGCTCCGCCGGGAAATCCGTGGAGTTGGTGACATTCTCGGGTCTGAGCCATTCGCTGGTGGACGGAGATGCGCGCACTACGCTGCTTAGTCGCAGCGATGCGTTCCTGCGCAAAAGCCTGAATCTGCCGACGAACTGACCGGGAAGCGGCGAGGAGCCTGATTGTTCAGGCTGCCTCCGCTCGATCTTCCGTGGCGACTTCCAGCATCGTCTCCACATAGGCAACGAAGCGGCCGGTCATTTCATCCAGAAAACCAGCGCCGATCTCGCAGGCATGGCGCTGCGCGGTTTTGAGGTCCGCATACCATTTTCCGGTGCGGTGCGGGGTGACGAAACGGTAGCGTGTCATGGTAATTGCTCAATGCCGTAAAGCTGCGGCAGTTCCCTTACAAGTTACGCGAATCGTATGATTTTTATGTCCGGACTGGATGCAAAAAGGGCGGCCCCGTAGGACCGCCCTTTCGTATTTCGTTTTCCGAAGAAAGCCGATCAGCGCGAGTAGAACTCGACGACCAGATTCGGTTCCATCTTCACCGGGTAAGGCACTTCGTCGAGCGTCGGAACGCGAACGAAGGTGACCTTGTCGGTGCCGTCCTGGGCGACATAGTCGGGGACTTCGCGCTCAGGCAGGTTCTGGGCTTCGATGATCAGCGCCATTTCCTTGGCCTTCGTGCCCAGGCTGATGATGTCACCAACGCGGATGCGGCGCGATGCGATGTTGCACTTCACGCCGTTCACGCGGATGTGACCGTGCGAAACGACCTGGCGGGCCGAGAAGATGGTCGGCGCGAACTTGGCGCGGTACACGACCATGTCCAGGCGCTGCTCGAGCAGGCCGATCAGGTTCTGGCTGGTATCGCCCTTCATGGACGACGCTTCCTGGTAGGTGCGCTTGAACTGCTTCTCGGTCACGTCGCCGTAGTAGCCCTTGAGCTTCTGCTTGGCGCGGAGCTGGAGACCGTAGTCCGAAACCTTGCTCTTGCGGCGCTGGCCGTGCTGGCCGGGACCGTAGCTGCGGCGGTTGACCGAGCTCTTGGGACGGCCCCAGATGTTCTCGCCCATGCGGCGATCGAGCTTGTACTTCGAGGCGTTACGCTTCGACATAGTCTTACTTTCCGTTCTGCTGCCGCGCTGCCACTGTGGCTACGCGATCCGTAGTTTCCCGGGGTGCACCATCCAGCCATATTTGCACTGGATGCGGCCGCCGCTTCACCGGGGTGCGGGGCCGAATGGACAGGCCTGCGAGCGCAGGTGCCATGTGAAGGGGTGGCCCTTAGCGGGTTGGGCCGGAGAGTCAACGCACAAGATCGCGCGCAGGGCGGTTATCGGCCGATTTCGTGGTTCACGGCTGAGGTTTAGGGCCTGAAAGTCAGTGCTGAACCTGATCGGCGTTGCGGTTCAGGATCGTGCTTGCGCTTTGGTTGTTGTTGGCGTCGACCTGCTGCCATTGGGTTGGCGTAAGGCAAAAGCGCTTGGCCATACGCGAGCCCGTTTCGCCGATCTTGCGGCATACTTTCTTTTCTGCGGCGGGTGCCACGGCGTTGTCGACCTTTTCCTCAGCCGCGACTGGCCCCGCAATTGCGACAATGGGCGCGGCGAGGGCAACAAATAACAACGCACGTATCATGGCAGCGGACTCCCGAAATAAACGGTCGCCCAATAGTATGTGCATGAGGAGAAGCTGCCAAGCCAAATACCCGTCGGATGGTGCCTGATCGCAGCCTATTCGATCGGACGCGGTTTGCGATTGCCGCCCAGAGCACTGAGGACGCCCCGCATCGTGCGCACTTCGAGGCTGTTCCAGCCCGGCTTGGTCAGCATGTTGCGCAAGGTGAGCCGAGTAGCGTTGGCGCGGCTCTCGGGGTAGAAATACTTGGTCGGACCCAATAGCGTCTCAAACTGGCCAATCATCCCTTCCAGTTCCTGCTGCGGGGCAGGGGGGAGCAGCTCTTCCACGGTAGGCTGGGCAAGGCCGCCCTCCACGCCGGTAGGGACCCCCTTCGACCACTCGTAACTGCACAGGATCACCGCCTGCGCGAGGTTGAGCGAGGCGAACTGCGGGTTGATCGGCACCGTCAGGATCGCACGGGCCAGCGCCACGTCCTCCGTCTCCAGTCCTGAACGTTCAGGGCCGAAGACATAGGCGGAGCGGCCCTGCGCGGTGTGAACTTCGCGGGCGGCCTGCTCGGGGGTCACGACGGGCTTGGTGACGCCGCGCTTGCGCACTGTGGTGGCGTAGACATTGGTGCAGTCGGACACGGCATCGGCCAGCGATTCGAACACCTGCGCATGTTCCAGAACTTCGTCCGCGCCCGCTGCGGCGGGGCCGGCAGAGGGGTTGGGCCAGCCATCGCGCGGGGTGACGAGGCGCAATTCGCTCAGCCCGAAGTTGAGCATCGCGCGCGCGGCCTTGCCGATGTTTTCGCCAAGCTGCGGGCGAACCAGCACGATAACCGGCTTCTTCACTTCAGCAACCACTTCAATTGACGCCGACATCGCGCACCGTTCCTGCAAATTCTTCGAAATCCTTCGCCTCGTTGAAGGCGCGGTAAACGCTGGCGAAGCGGATATAGGCTACTGAGTCGAGCTGACGCAGGCCTTCCATGACCAGTTCGCCGATCACGCGTGAAGGCACCTCAGTCTCGCCCGAAGTCTCGACCTGGCGCTGAACGCCCGAGACGAGCCGGTCGATCTTCTCCCGCTCGATCGCGCGCTTGCGGCAGGCGAGGGTAACGGACTGTTCGATCTTGGCGCGGTCGAACGGTTCGCGGCGCGGTTCGCCAGCCGAATCGTTGCTCTTGACCACCACGATCTCGCGTAGCTGCACCCGCTCAAATGTGGTGAAGCGCGCGCCGCAGCTGGAACACTGACGACGGCGGCGGATCGCAGTGGCGTCCTCGGTCGGGCGGCTGTCCTTGACCTGGGAATCGTCGTGGGCGCAAAAAGGACAGCGCATTCAGTCAGGTACTTTCAAATGCGAGGCCATCATTCCGGTCGGACACGCTTGTAGAACTTGTAACCCGCACCTGCCGCCAGCCCGAGGCCGATCGAAACGAACGGAAGAAACGCGCCCGCGACCGCGCCCACAGCGCCCCATACCAGTACCGGCTTGGTCGAAGGATGGCTGAGGCCATCGCTGAGCATTCCGGCGAGTTCCTGGCGCGCGTCAGTCACGAAATCGCCAGTGTTGTTGGGGCGCTGGGGATCGGTCATAAATCAGTCCTCGTAGATGGGGAAACGGTCACACAGCGCTTCAACGCGCTCGCGAACGTTCTGCTCCACCTGAGCGTCACCCTGTTCGCCATTTTTGGCAAGTCCGTCGAGGACGTCGGCGACCATCTCGCCGATCTGGCGGAACTCTTCCGGGCCGAAACCGCGGGTAGTGCCGGCGGGCGAACCTACCCGGATGCCGCTGGTCTTCATCGGCGGCAGCGGGTCGAACGGGATGCCGTTCTTGTTGCAGGTGATGCCTGCACGCTCCAGCGCCTCGTCGGCGTCCTTGCCGGTCACGCCCAGCGGCGAGAGGTCGATCAGCGCCAGGTGCGTGTCGGTGCCGCCCGAGACGATCGCCGCACCGCGTGCCTTTAGGGTGGCGGCGAGGACTTGGGCGTTCTCGATGACACGCTTGGAGTAATCCTTGAATTCCGGACGCAGCGCTTCACCGAAGGCCACTGCCTTGGCGGCGACGACATGCATCAGCGGGCCGCCCTGAAGGCCGGGGAAGACTGCGGAGTTGATCTTCTTGGCCAGCGCCTCGTCATTGGTGAGGATCATGCCGCCGCGCGGACCGCGCAGCGTCTTGTGCGTGGTGGTGGTGGCGATGTGCGCATGGGGGAAGGGCGAGGGGTGCTCACCGGCCGCAACCAGGCCTGCGAAGTGCGCCATGTCGACTTGGAAGATTGCGCCCACGGCATCGGCGATTTCGCGCATGCGCTTGAAATCGATGATGCGCGGATAGGCGGAGCCACCGGCGATGATGAGCTTGGGGTTGTGTTCGCGGGCGAGCGCTTCAACCTGATCGTAGTCGATCAGATGGGTGTCCTTGGTCACGCCGTACTGCACGGCGTTGAACCACTTACCCGAAAGCGCGGCGCGGGCGCCGTGCGTGAGGTGGCCGCCGGCGTCGAGGCTCATGCCCATGACGGTGTCGCCGGGCTTCACGGTCGCGAGGAGAACGGCGCCATTGGCCTGCGCGCCCGAGTGGGGCTGGACGTTGGCGAAGCCGCAGTCGAACAGTTGCTTCGCGCGCTCGATGGCGAGGGTTTCGACCTCATCCGAAGGCTCGCAGCCCTGGTAGTAGCGCTTGCCGGGATAGCCCTCGGCGTACTTGTTGGTCAGGACAGAACCCTGCGCTTCGAGCACGGCCTTGGAGACGATGTTTTCCGAAGCGATCAGTTCGATCTGCTTGCGCTCGCGCTTGAGTTCGCTGCCGATCGCCTTGGCAATGGCGGGGTCGCTCTGCGCGAGGGTGTCGCTGAAGAAGCCGGGTGAACGGATGGCGGTTTCTACGGTCATGGTTCTAGGCTCCTTCAGAAGGATGGATTGGAGAGCTTCTCGACGCGGCCTGCATGGCGGCCGCCGCCGAACTCGGTGGAGAAGAAAGCGTCAAGGCAGGCTTTGGCCATGTCTTCGCCGGTCAGGCGTGCGCCCAAGGCGATGACGTTGGCGTCGTTATGCTCGCGGGCGAGGGCAGCCGAAAGCGGCTCGCCTACCAAAGCGCAGCGGCAGGCCGGGTCACGGTTGACCGCGATCGAGATGCCGATGCCCGAGCCGCACAGGGCGACGCCGAACTGCACCGTGCCGTCGGCAACGACCGATGCTAGCTTGTAGCCATAGTCGGGGTAGTCGACGCGGTCGGCCGTCTCGGGGCCGAGATCGGCGACTTCGTGGCCGGCTTCGATGAGGTATTCGCGCAGGCAGGCTTTGAGGTCGACGGCGGCGTGGTCGGATGCGATCGCAATGCGCATGGAGAGCAGCTTCCTTCTCGCGAGGGATTCGGTTGCGGCTCCCTTAGTCGCGAGATCGTCGCATGGCGAGTCTTGTAGGCAATCCTTGGCTTCGCGCGGCTGCTCGTCGCAGGTTCTATCCTTTCGCAGGGACCGCTTAACAGTTTGCAGTGCCTTGCAACGAAGGCTTTGCAGGCGCACGGTGCGCCCCTCGGCATGGACCGGACTGAAGGGAGTAGCCATGAAGCCTTATCTCGTGCGCGCGTTTAGCCTTGCCACCGTACTCGTTCTTGCCGGTTGTCTGGAAACGATGCCGGGCCCGGATCGCCCGCATCGGCCGCGGCCTCCCCGTCCCGAAAAGCCCGCCATCTGTACGCGTGAATATGCGCCGGTATGCGCGGTTAGAGGCCGCAAGCAGGAAACCTTCGGCAACGCCTGCATGGCCCGGGCAAAGGGATACAACGTGATCGGGCAAGGCGAGTGCAGGCGCGGCGGTCGCTAATTTTCAAATTGGCCACGCCGACAAAAAGCCCCGCAGAAGCGGGGCTTTTCTTTTACTGGTCCAGGAACGAACGCATCTTGCGCGAGCGGCTCGGGTGCTTGAGTTTCCTCAGAGCCTTGGCCTCGATCTGGCGGATACGTTCGCGAGTCACCGAGAACTGCTGGCCGACTTCCTCCAGGGTGTGGTCGGTATTCATACCGATGCCGAAGCGCATGCGCAGCACGCGTTCCTCGCGCGGGGTGAGGCTGGCAAGGACGCGGGTTACCGTTTCCTTGAGGTTGGCCTGAATCGCGGCGTCGACCGGGATGATCGCGTTCTTGTCCTCGATGAAGTCTCCGAGGTGCGAATCCTCCTCGTCGCCGATCGGCGTTTCAAGGGAGATCGGCTCCTTGGCGATCTTCATCACCTTGCGGACCTTTTCGAGCGGCATCGACAGACGCTCGGCCATTTCTTCAGGCGTGGGCTCTCGGCCCTGCTCGTGGAGGAACTGGCGGCTTGTGCGGACCAGCTTGTTGATCGTCTCGATCATGTGGACCGGGATGCGGATGGTGCGGGCCTGATCGGCGATTGATCGGGTGATCGCTTGCCTGATCCACCAAGTCGCATAAGTCGAGAACTTATAGCCGCGGCGGTACTCGAACTTGTCGACGGCCTTCATCAGACCGATGTTGCCCTCCTGGATGAGATCCAGGAACTGCAGGCCGCGGTTCGTATACTTCTTGGCGATCGAGATCACCAGGCGCAGGTTCGCCTCGACCATTTCCTTCTTGGCGATGCGCGCTTCGCGCTCCGCTTTCTGGACCATGTTCACGATGCGGCGAAACTCAGGCAGGGCCATGCCGGTAGCAGCGGCAATGTCCGAAACCTCAAGGCGGATACGCTCGACCGGGTCTGCTTCAGACGCGGCGAAAGCGGCCCACTTCTTGTCCTTTTTCGCCATTTCCTCAAGCCAGGTGTCGTCCAGTTCGCGGCCGACGTAGGTGTCGAGAAAGTCTGCGCGCTTCACCTTGTGACGCTCTGCGAGACGGAGCATCTGCCCGCCCAGCGTGGTGAGGCGGCGGTTGAAGGCGTAGAGGTTGTCGACGAGGTATTCGATCTTGGTCGCGTGGAACTTGACCGATTCCACCTGCGCGGTGAGTTCTTCGCGCAGTTGCTGGTACTGCTCTTCCTTGGCGCCGGGAAAGTCGATGCCCAGCGCCAACGCATCGAGACGCTCGGACTGGAGACGCTCGAACGTGCGGAACAGCTCGGTAATGAGTAAAAACTTCTCAAGCGCTTCAGGCTTGAGGGCAGCTTCCATCTGGGCAAGGGAGAGGGTGTTGTCCTCCTCCTCTTCCTCGACTTCGCGCTTGGGGATCGGGTTGCCGTCCTCGTCTACCTCGTCGGCGGATTCCTCCTCGACGTCGTCCTCTTCCTTGAAGGAAGGGCCAGCGGTCTTTTCGCTGATCTCGCCGTCGTCCGTGCTTTCACCGTCCTCGTTCAGGCTTTCAGGAGCCGGCTCCTTGGTCAGCATCGCGTCGAGATCGAGGATCTCGCGCAGCTGCATTTCACCGGCGTTGAGCGCTTCGGACCACTGGATGATGGCGTGGAAGGTGATCGGGCTTTCGCAAAGGCCCAAAATCATCATGTCGCGGCCAGCTTCGATCCGCTTGGCGATAGCGATTTCGCCCTCGCGGCTGAGCAGTTCCACTGCGCCCATCTCGCGCAGGTACATCCGCACCGGATCGTCGGTACGCTCGATGGTTTCTTTTTTCTTGTTGTCGACGACAAGACGCTGGGACACTTCTTCGCCGTCGGCTTCGGCTTCTTCGGCGTCACGGTCACGGTCTTCGTCGGCCTGGGCGTCGGCATCTTCGTCGCTTTCGACGATGTTAACCCCCATTTCCGAAATCGCGGACATGATGTCCTCGATCTGGTCGGTGGTCATCTGGTCCTGCGGAAGGGCCTCGTTCAATTCATCGACAGTGATGACGCCACGGCGCTTGGCGCGCGCGATCAGCTTCTTGATTGATCCCTCGTTGAGATCGATCAGCGGTGCATCAAGACCGTCGCTGTTGTCGCCAGTGGTGTCGTTCTTGCTCATTCTTCCGCCGTTGTCCCGTGTGCCTTCGTATAATTATAATTCACGAAGACGCATGTCTTGTCGCCATGTGCCTTAGGCGACTGTCAAATTCCAGCTTTCTCTCGCGTAGCCGTTGTTGCTCCGCAAAAGTTTCGTCGGTGAATTCTCGTTCATGCCGGGCGGTTGCCGCCTGGAGCGCTGCGTCAAGAACCGGTCGTTCGATCAAAAGCTGAATGGCCTGGGTCAGTTCCTCCGCCGATTTTTCCGGATTTTCGCCATTTCCAAGGAAACCGAAGCGAAATCCGTAATAGTCGGCAACTGCGGGAGGTTCTGATCCGCTTTGCCGTAATATGGTTTCAAGTTGCGCGCTTTCAAGCGCTTGGTCTCCGCCGCAGCAATCGATCAGCAATTCGAAACGCGGGTCGAGGCCAGGGGTTCTCGCCAGCGCTTCGGCGTGGCGCACGAGAATCTCGGGCCAGCGGATCAGCCCCGCGATAACCGCCGCCGAAAGGCCGTCGCGGGTGCCGCCCTGTTCGTGGCGCCGGTTGAGGCGGCTGATCGATTCGGGTGAGGACGGGGCGGGGGCAGGGCGGCCGTTCCACTTGCCGCCCTTCTGGCTCGAACCGCGCTGGAAGCCACCTTGCGCGCTTCCGCCCGGCTGCCACTTGCTCTCGCGCTTGGGGAAGGCGAACGCGGAGTAGCGGTCCTGGATCTCGCGGCGATACAGGCTGGCGATGTCGGGGTCCTGGATCGCCTCGACATGCGCCATCAGCCGCGCCTTGAGACCCGCCTTGTCCTCGGGTGTGTTGAGGGGGACGGCGTCACGCTCCGCCTCCCACAGCACTTCGATCAGGCTCTTGGGTTCGCTGAGCAGCGCTTCCATGGCGCGGGCGCCCTTGGCCTTGATGAGGTCATCGGGATCGAGGCCTTCGGGCAGGCGAACGATGCGCAGGCTATGGGCCGGGCGCAGCAGCGGCAGGGCGCGGGTAATCGCGCGCATCGCGGCGCGCTGGCCGGCCTTGTCGCCGTCGAAGCACAGGATCGGCATCTCGACATGGCGCCATAGCATTTCGATCTGCTGCTCGGTCAGCGCGGTGCCCAGCGGAGCCACGCACTCGGCGATCCCGGCGGCCGCCATCGCCACGACGTCCATGTACCCTTCGACCACCACCATCCGGCCTGACTGGCGCGCGGCGGGAGCGGCGCGGTGCAGGTTGTAGAGGGTGCGGCCCTTGTCGAACAGCGGCGTGTCGGGCGAGTTTAGGTACTTGGGAGCGTCGGTCTTTGCCTTGGCGAGAATACGCCCGCCGAACGCGATGACGCGGCCGCGCGCATCCTCGATCGGCAGCATCAAGCGGCCGCGAAAACGGTCGTAGGGATCGCGCTCCTCGACGGTAATGCGCAGACCCGCCTCGATCAGCATCTCCTCCGGGAAGCGGCTGAGGGCCCCTTTCAGCGCCTGACGGCCTTCGGGCGCGAAGCCGAAGCCGAAGCGCTGGATAGTGTGCGCATCGAACCCGCGCGTATCCAGATACCTGAGCGCGGAGTTTCCTTCCGGCGACGCGAGGCTGGCCTTGAACCACTCCTGCGCGGCGGCCATCACGTCATGGAGAGAATCGCGCTTTTCCGCGGCTTTTGCAGCGCGCGGGTCCGGTTCGGGCACGTCCATCCCGGCTTCGGCGGCCAAATCCTTGACCGCGTCCATGAAAGCCATGCCCTGATGGTCGGTCATCCAGCGGATGGCGTCGCCGTGCGCCCCGCAGCCGAAGCAGTGGTAGAAGCCCTTCTCGTCGTTGACGTAGAAGCTGGGCGAGTTCTCGTTATGGAATGGGCAGCAGGCCTTGTGCTCGCGCCCCGCCTTCTGCAGCCGGACAGAGCGTCCGACGAGTGCGGAAAGGGCTACGCGGGACCGAAGCTGGTCGAGCCATTGGGGTGTAAGCACGGGGCCTGCTGCCTTCTTTGCGTCAGGCCAGCGCCGCCTTCACCCAGCCGCTCGCCTTGCCCATGTCGAGTTCGCTGCCGTGGCGGGCCTTGAGCTGTGCGATGATTTTGCCCATGTCCTTCATGCCCGTGGCACCGACTTCGGCCTTGATCGCCTCGATCACGGCCTTGGTTTCTTCCTCGGAAAGCTGCGCGGGGAGGAAGCCTTCGATCACTTCCAGTTCGGCCTGTTCCTCGGCGGCTTTCTCGGGACGGCCGCCCTGTTCGAACAGCTGGATCGATTCGCGGCGCTGCTTCACCATCTTCTGAAGAACGTCGATCACCAGCGCGTCGTCGTCCGGCGTGGTTTCCGCGGTACGTAGTTCGATGTCGCGGTCCTTGACCTTGGCAAGGATCAGGCGAATGGCGGCCAGCCGCTGCTTTTCCCCGGCTTTCATGGCGGAGATCTGCGCGGCCTTGATCGAATCACGAAGCATTGTTTTTCCGGTGTCCTGACAAGAATGGGATCGCTCGTTGGAGCAGAAGCGACTTTGAAACTAGCAGGCCGCAGGTGATTTTGCACGTCCGCGCCTTGACGCAGTGCACAACCATCTCTAGCGGCGGGTCCTTAGCAAACAACGTCTGAAAACGCCTGCAACGGAGCGACCCATCATGGCCGACGCCGCATCTTCGCTTGCGCCCAAACCTGAAGGGGCGACCGGCGTGCTTGTCCTCAGTGACGGGCACGTAGTCTGGGGCCGTGGCTTCGGCCATGTCGGTGAGTCTGTTGGTGAAGTGTGCTTCAACACCGCCATGACCGGCTACCAGGAAGTAATGACTGACCCGTCCTATGCGGGCCAGATCGTAACCTTCACTTTCCCGCATATCGGCAACGTCGGCGTGAACGACGAAGACCTTGAGTCGAAAGTCGATGGCGCTGTGGGCTGTGTGGTTCGCGAGGACGTGACGCTTTCCTCCAGTTTCCGGGCGGATGCCGAATTCGGCCCTTGGCTGGCAAGCAAGGGCAAGGTCGGCCTCTCGGGCGTCGACACCCGTGCACTGACCCGCCGTATCCGCATGGCCGGTGCGCCCAACGCCGTGATCGCCCATGATCCCGAAGGCAACTTCGACATCCCCGCGCTTATGAAACGTGCGCAGGAATGGCCTGGCCTTGAGGGCATGGACCTCGCCAAGATCGTCAGCCGCGAAATCCAGGAGGGCTGGGAAGGTTCGATCTGGACGCTGGGTGCCGGTTATGGGGCAGGTGAGGGCGACGCGCGTCCCCACGTCGTCGCCATGGACTTCGGCGCCAAGGACAACATCTTCCGTAACCTCGTGAAGGCGGGTGCCCGCGTAACTGTGGTTCCGGCCGAAACGACGCTGGACCAGATCCTCGCACTGGAGCCTGCCGGCGTGTTCCTGTCGAACGGCCCGGGCGATCCAGCTGCTACCGGCAAGTATGCGGTCCCGGTCATCCAGTCCCTGATCGAGCGTGACATTCCCGTCTTCGGCATTTGCCTGGGCCATCAGATGCTCGGCCTTGCCGCCGGCGCAACCACCAGCAAGATGCACCAGGGCCACCGCGGCGCCAACCACCCAGTCAAGCGCCATGCCGACGGCGTCGTCGAGATTACCTCGATGAACCACGGTTTCGCGGTCGACAACACCAGCCTGCCGGAAGGTGTCGAGGAGACTCACGTCTCGCTGTTCGACGGTTCCAACTGCGGCATCTCGATCAAGGGCAAGAGGGCTTTCGGCGTGCAGTACCACCCCGAAGCGAGCCCGGGCCCGCAGGACAGCTTCTACCTGTTCGACAAGTTCGTGGGGATGCTGGGTTGATGGCAGTCAGGGGTCAGGCTTTCGCAGCGGCGCCCGCGCCGTTTGCCGCATCGGCGATCATTGCCGCCGCGGTCCAGCGACCTTTCGACCCCGCATCGCACATTGCCTATGCAGTTCGTCACCTGACAACTGCAAGGCAAGGTGCCTGAAATGACCGACCTCATCGACCACATCCTCGCTTACTACATCGCCGGCCCAGCTGCCGATCTTTCGGTGGCGCCGCGCTTCTACCCTTACGGCGAGCTTCAGCTCATCTTCGACGACAAGATCGCCGTGGCCGTGCGCAAGTTCGGCCCCAAGGTGCGCAAGCACTCGAAGGAAGCTGGCAAGACCTTCATCGATCTGATGATCGAGAAGGGCGCCTGGTCCACCAACGAGGGTGAATACGGCGGCTCGATGCACCAGTTCCAGGCGGACCGCTTCCGGGAAGTGATCCGCGAGGAGCAGAAGGCGAACGCGATAATTGTGAAAGCCAAGGCCGAAGGACCAGCGTACTGGGACAAGGCGTTCGGCGAGCTGGTGGCCTAGGCCACCACACCGACCTATATACGACACACAGGATACACCAGGACAGCCCATGCCCAAGCGTACCGACATCTCCTCGATCCTAGTCATCGGCGCCGGCCCGATCATCATCGGCCAGGCCTGCGAATTCGACTATTCGGGAACGCAGGCTATCAAGGCGCTCAAGGAGGAGGGCTACAGGGTCATCCTGGTGAATTCCAATCCTGCCACGATCATGACCGATCCGGACATGGCCGATGCGACTTATGTCGAGCCTATCTCGCCCGAGATAGTCGCCCGCATCATCGAGAAGGAGCGCCCCGATGCGCTGCTTCCGACGATGGGCGGCCAGACCGCGCTCAACTGCGCGCTGGCGCTGTTTAACGACGGCACTTTGGAAAAGTACGGCGTCCAGATGATCGGCGCTGATGCCGATGCCATCGACAAGGCCGAGGATCGCCAGCGTTTCCGCCAGGCGATGGACAAGATCGGCCTCAATTCCGCGCGTTCGGGCGTTGCTCATACGCTGGACGAGGCGTTCAAGGTTCTTGAGAGCACGGGCCTGCCGTCGATCATCCGTCCCAGCTTTACGATGGGCGGCACCGGCGGCGGTATCGCCTACAACAAGGCAGAATTCGAGACGATCGTGCGCTCCGGCCTCGACGCTTCGCCCACCACCGAGGTCCTCATCGAGGAATCGCTACTCGGGTGGAAAGAGTATGAAATGGAAGTCGTGCGCGATCGCCACGACAACTGCATCATCATCTGCTCGATCGAGAACGTCGACCCGATGGGCGTTCATACGGGCGATTCGATCACCGTCGCCCCGGCGCTGACGCTGACCGACAAGGAATACCAGATCATGCGCACTGCCTCGATCGAGGTGCTGCGCGAGATCGGCGTCGAGACCGGCGGTTCGAACGTCCAGTTCGCGGTGAACCCGGTGGACGGCCGCCTGATCGTCATCGAGATGAACCCGCGCGTATCGCGTTCGTCGGCGCTGGCTTCCAAGGCGACCGGCTTCCCGATTGCGCGCGTCGCCGCGAAGCTGGCGGTCGGCTACACGCTGGATGAGATCACTAACGAAATCACCGGGGCCACTCCGGCGGCCTTCGAGCCCACCATCGACTATGTGGTCACCAAGATCCCGCGCTTCGCCTTCGAAAAATTCAAGGGCGCCAAGAACGACCTGACCACGGCGATGAAGTCGGTCGGCGAAGTCATGGCGATCGGCCGCAACTTCAAGGAATCGATGCAGAAGGCGCTGCGCGGTCTGGAAACCGGGCTCGACGGCTTCAATCGCGTCCCCGCGCTCGAAGGAGCAGGGCGCGACGTCATCACCGCCGCGCTTTCCAAGGCGACGCCGGAGCGGATTCTCAACGCGGCGCAGGCCTTCCGCGAAGGCTTCACCGTCGAGGAAATCCACGCGATCACTCACTACGATCGGTGGTTCTTGCGCCACATCGAAGAGATCATCGCCGAAGAGACGAAAATCCTTCAGGATGGCCTGCCGATCGATGCGGATGGCATGCGCCGCCTCAAAGCCATGGGCTTCTCGGACAAGCGCCTCGCCACGCTGGCAGTGCGTTCGGTGGGCGTGGCCGGGGGGCTGGGCGAAACCCAGGCGAAGCGTTCTGGCCTGCTGCATGATGCCCTGCGCGCCATGGCCGGTGCCACCAGCGAGAAGGAAGTGCGCCAGCTGCGCCGCAAGCTGGGCGTTGTCCCCGTCTTCAAGCGGATCGACAGCTGCGCCGCCGAATTCGAGGCGGTGACGCCTTACATGTACTCGACTTACGAGGCCCCGATCTTCGGTGCGCCCGAGGATGAGGCCATGCCGTCCGATCGCCGCAAGATCGTGATCCTCGGCGGTGGTCCCAACCGCATCGGTCAGGGCATCGAGTTCGATTATTGCTGCGTTCACGCCTGCTTCGCCCTGTCCGAAGCCGGCTATGAGACGATCATGATCAACTGCAACCCCGAGACCGTCTCGACCGATTACGACACCTCGGACCGCCTCTACTTCGAGCCGCTGACTGCAGAAGACGTGCTGGAAATCCTGCGCGTCGAGCAGCAGAACGGCGAACTCGTCGGTGTAATCGTCCAGTTCGGCGGCCAGACCCCGCTCAAGCTGGCACAGGCGCTGGAAGACGAAGGTATCCCGATCCTCGGCACTTCGCCCGACGCGATCGACCTTTCCGAGGACCGTGAGCGTTTCTCGGCGATGGTCGACAAGCTGGGCCTCAAGCAGCCCGCCAACGGCATCGCCCGCAGCCGTGACGAGGCCGTCGCCGTGGCCAACCGCATCGGTTACCCGGTGCTGATGCGCCCCAGCTACGTGCTGGGCGGCCGCGCGATGGAGATCGTCGACAGCGAGCAGCAGCTCGATGACTACATCACCACCGCAGTCCAGGTTTCCGGCGACTCGCCGGTGCTGATCGACCAGTACCTGCGCGACGCGATCGAGTGCGACGTTGACGCCCTGTGCGACGGCGAGCGCGTCGTCGTGGCCGGCGTCATGCAGCACATCGAGGAGGCCGGCATCCACTCGGGCGACAGCGCCTGCACCCTTCCGCCTTACAGCCTGCCGCCCGAGATCATCGTGGAAATGGAGCGCCAGGCCGAAGCCTTGGCATTCGGCCTCAGCGTTCGCGGCCTGATGAACATTCAGTTCGCGGTGAAGGACGGCGAGGTCTACCTCATCGAGGTGAACCCGCGCGCCTCGCGCACCGTGCCTTTCGTCGCCAAGGCGCTGGGCCAGCCAGTCGCCAAGATCGCCAGCCGCGTCATGGCCGGCGAGATGCTCGACACCTTCCCGCCGTTCAAGCGCGACCTGCCATATATGGCGGTCAAGGAAGCGGTGTTCCCCTTCGCGCGCTTCCCCGGCGTCGACCCGGTGCTCAGCCCCGAGATGAAGTCCACTGGCGAAGTCATGGGAATCGATGCCGATTTCCCGACCGCCTTCGCCAAGGCGCAGCTCGGCGCAGGCATGCGCCTGCCGACCGAAGGTACCGTGTTCGTCTCGGTCAAAGACAGCGACAAGCCGGTGATCCTGCCAGCCATCCGCACGCTGGTGGAACAGGGTTTCCGCGTGATCGCCACCTCGGGCACGCAGAAGTATCTCGCCGAGGCCGGTCTGCCGGTTGAAGTGGTGAACAAGGTTGCCGAAGGCCGCCCTCACATCGTCGACAAGATCGTTGATGGCGATATCGCCCTGATCTTCAATACCACCGAAGGGTGGCAGAGCCTCAAGGACTCGACCTCGATCCGCGCTTCGGCGTTGACCGGCAAGGTATCGATCTTCACCACCGCCGCCGCCAGTGTGGCCGCAAGTGAAGCGATTGCGACGATTCGTGGCAGCCAACTTGAAGTGCGTTCGTTGCAAGACTACTATAGCTAAAATCGATCTTGCCTCCCCACATCGCAGCAGATCGGCCCTGACCCAAAACGGCATATGCCGTGGGGCGGGACAGGAGACTATTCTTCTGAAAGGTCGGTCGAGCGTGGAGAGGCAGCAAAAGGAATTACGTTAGAATGGCAAGTATCGAAAAGCTGCCGATGCTCGCGGAAGGCTATGCAAGGCTGACCGCAGAACTCAAGGCGCTGCGTGAAGAGCGTCCGTTGATCGTCGACGCAATCGAGGAAGCGCGCGCCCACGGCGACCTTTCCGAAAACGCCGAATATCATGCGGCCAAGGAACGCCAGGGCCAGGTCGAGGCGATGGTCGCCGATCTGGAAGACAAGGTCACACGCTCGCTGATCGTCGATCCGGCGACCCTGACGAGTGACAAGATCATCTTCGGCGCCACAGTGACCTTGCTCGACGACGACGACAAGCCGGTGAAGTACCAGATCGTCGGCCCTTACGAAGCAGATGCCCGCGTCGGCCGCATCAGTTACGCCTCGCCGCTGGGCAAGGCCCTGATCGGTCGCAAGGCTGAGGAAGAGGTCGAAGTGACCGTTCCTGCGGGCGACAAGTGCTACCTCGTGCAGAAGATCGAGTTCATCTGAATTCGATCTTTTGATGAGACAACAAAAAAGGCCGGCTTCGCTGCCGGCCTTTTTTGTTGTCTGTCGCCATTCGTTGTCAGCGTCAGAGCCGTATCTCAGCCTTCGATGATATCGGGCTGGAGCAGGCGGTGCAGATGTACGATGACGTACTTCATTTCCGCATCGTCCACCGTGCGCTGCGCGCTGGACTTCCAAGCTTCCTGGGCAGACGCAAAGTCGGGATAGACTCCGACGAGGTCCAGTTCCTTGAGGTCGACGAATTCGAGGCTGCGCGGGTCCTTGACCCGGCCGCCCATGACGAGGTGAAGCTTCTGCATGGGAGAGGGCCGCTTTCCTGTTTGGGGAGGAGCGGCCCCTATAATTTTAGACAGGTTGTGCCGCAAGGGTTCATCGCCCTCGCGGCACAGACTTTATGCGATGCTGCAAATCAGTATCGATTATGGCGCTTAATGACGCGATTTTGCGCGCGCTTTGAGGTCTTCGGCCATATCGACGACCTTGGCCGAACGTTCCGCTGCTGTGTCACCAAGGCGGTGCGCGGCGTCTGCGGCGACATCGCCCAGCTTACTCGCTCGCTTGGCGGTGGCGCGGCCAAGCGCACTGGCAGCAGCAACGGCGGCAAGGCCGTACTTTTCGAGGTTGAGCACGGCGATGCCACTTGCCTTCTCAGCCTTGTCGGCAAAGACGTATGCCTGCTTGCGTGCGCCCACTCCGACGTCATGCGCCTTTTCGCCCGCTTGTTTGCCGAGCACTAGGCCCGCTGCGCTCGCCACTTCGGCAAGATTGACCGCTTTTTCAAGAAGCTTGCGGCTCGCACGGCGCGGAACCAGACGCGTAGCCCGGCGCGGAAGCAATGCACTGACCGCGATGCCCACTGCCACGCCGCCCGCAACCGTGATGACCGGGTGGCGTTTCACGAAGGCGATGACTTTTTCAGACGGGCGCTGCTCGACCGCTTTGGCGGGCAGGGTGACGACGTTCGTGCTCTTGGATGCTTCTGTCTTGGAGGGATCGGTCTTGGTCACCGTGAGGCTCCTTATTGAGAGCCGAGGTCGAAGGTATCCTTGACCCAGGCCATGAGAGGATTTCGTACTAACCAAAGCATCAGGGCGGCCAAGGTTCCGCCGACCGCACCTGGATGCTCTTCAACCATGGAGACGGCCTCGTCGAACATCAGCTTGGCCTGTTCCATGGCCTCATCGGCCAGTCGGCCGCCAATGCCGCGCTCGTCAATGTCGGCCTTGAAGACCTGATAATGGCCGTCGAACCGCGCACGCGCCGCGTCTCGCGCTGCGCGGTCGGCCATTACTTGTGCTGCCAGTCTGCTCATTGCCCCCAATACCTCATCAGGTTTCGTCTTTTCCGCCGATAACCGTCATCATGCGCCGCAGCCGAACCTTGGCATTCCATGCGCAAAACGCAGCAAAAGCCGCTAGCACCACTGTAATAAGCAACATCGCACCCCAGCGCCCGATCAAGGGGCCGAGCGCGATTACCGTGCCTACGACAAAGGCCATCGCAGCGAAGAAAACGACCACCGCCGCCACGACAAGCAACAGCGCGATGTTGCGCGTTTCCGTGCCTACGAAGGCCGCGCGTGTTTTCTGAAACGCGAATTCCGCCTGCGCCAACGTCTTTGCCTCGTCAGCAAGTTGGCGCAGGTCCTGGGCGAGCGATGGATCTGTGTACCCCTCGGCCGTGACCCTTGCGGTGTCCGGCGCGAGGTTCGTATCGGTTTCCTGCATTTGCGTGTTCGGGCGCGGGGCGATTGCCCTCACTTGCCCCGGAACAGGCGGGCGAGCACGAAGCCGGTGGCTGCAGCGATGCCGATCGCCAGACCCGGGCTCTTGCGCACGAATTCACGCGCATCCTCACCAATGTCTTCCAGCGACTTCTCGTCCAGCTTGGAGGCGGCCTCCTGCATCGACTTTGACGCGGAGCGGGCATAATCGCCGTACTTCGCGCCAACCTTTTCGTCGATCAGGGCGGAATTGTCATCGATCACCTTGGACAGGCCAACGATTGCCTGGCTGGTCTTGGCCTTGCCTTCGACCGCGTATTCAGCAGCCTTCACCTTGGCATCGGCGGCGAAAGTGCCGGCCTTTTCCTTGGCTTCCTCGGACTTGACCTTGGCTTCGCTGGCCCATTCGTCCTTGGTCTGGCTGAATTTTTCCTTGCACTCTCCAGCGAGTGCCTGCGCACCGGCCTTGGCTTGTTCAACAGCCTTGGTGAAGTGATTCTTGGCGCTTTCGGTGCCGTTTCCGGCGGTGACTGTGGGGTCGACCATGATGGTATCCTTCCTTGTTCTGCCCTGGGCGCGGGATTTGATCCCTTATAAGCCATATGCGGACAGAGTAACACAACTTGCCCGTTATTGCTGCAACGCAACTTGCCACACGAAGTTCCCCTGCTAAGACCGCCGCCAGTGGCGCGGGCTGCGCGCCCGCAGGAGGAGAACCGCCAAAATGACCGCGATCATCGACATCCATGCCCGTGAAATCCTGGACAGCCGTGGCAACCCCACCGTCGAAGTGGACGTTTTGCTGGAAGACGGCAGCTTTGGCCGTGCCGCTGTACCGTCGGGCGCATCTACCGGCGCGCATGAAGCCGTAGAACTGCGTGACGGCGACATGAGCCGTTACCTCGGCAAGGGCGTTCTGAAGGCAATCGACGCCGTCAACGACGAGATCGCCGAACTTCTCGTCGGCTCCGACGCCGAAGACCAGCGCGACCTCGATCTCGCGATGATCGAACTGGACGGCACCCCTAACAAGGCACGCCTGGGCGCCAACGCCATCCTTGGCGTCAGCCTCGCTGCCGCCAAGGCCGCCGCCAATGCGCGCGGTCTGCCGCTTTATTCCTACGTCGGCGGCGTTTCGGCTCATGTCCTGCCGGTGCCGATGATGAACATCATCAACGGCGGCGAACATGCCGACAACCCGATCGACTTCCAGGAATTCATGGTCATGCCGGTAGGCGCCGGTTCGCTGGCCGAAGCGGCACGCTGGGGCGCGGAAATCTTCCACACCCTCAAGAAGGGCCTGCACGAGAAGGGCCTGGCAACGGCCGTCGGTGATGAGGGCGGTTTCGCACCGAACCTTGCCAGCACGCGCGATGCGCTCGACTTCATCATGGCTTCGGTCGAGAAGGCCGGGTTCAAGCCGGGCACCGACATCATGCTCGCGCTGGACTGTGCTTCGACCGAGTTCTTCAAGAACGGCAAATACGAGATCAGCGGTGAAGGCCTCAGCCTGTCTCCCGTCGCTTTCGCCGATTACCTTGCCGACCTGTGCGATGCCTATCCGATCATCTCGATCGAGGATGGCATGAGCGAAGATGATTTCGAAGGTTGGAAGGCCCTGACCGACAAGGTGGGCAGCAAGGTTCAGCTGGTCGGCGACGATCTGTTCGTCACCAACCCCAAGCGCCTGACCATGGGCATCGAGATGGGCCTTGCCAACTCGCTGCTGGTCAAGGTCAACCAGATCGGCACGCTGACTGAGACGCTGGAAGCAGTCTCTATCGCCAACCGCGCTGGCTACACCGCCGTCATGTCGCACCGCTCGGGCGAGACCGAGGACGCGACGATCGCCGATCTCGCGGTCGCCACCAATTGCGGCCAGATCAAGACCGGCTCGCTGGCCCGTTCGGACCGGCTTGCCAAGTACAACCAGCTCATCCGCATCGAGGAAGAACTGGGCAAGGCCGCGCGTTATGCCGGCCTTGGCGCCTTCGGCCGCCTCGGCGCCTGATCGCATCATAAGGATGACGCGGGTGTCCGGCGCTTTGAGGCACTGGACACCCGCAACCCCCGCGCCGCCTTCCGACCTGCCATCCTCTCATGGGGTAAAAGGATTTTTCCGGCCTGCCGGCGTCAGCGCGCGGGTTGAATATCCTTGATGGAATCGTCCAATCGCACGACCGACCGCGATGCGGAGGTGAAGTATTCGAGCATGGCGGCGTAGCCCCGCGCGCTCAGTTTGACGTAGACCCGCCGCGCATCGCCAAGGTCTGCTTCGCGCACCAACAGCCCCTGTTTCTCAAGGATTGCGATCCAGCGTAGTGCCGTCGTCGACGGAACTGCCGATCCGATGCATGAACTGGTAACCGAGACACGGCGGCGTTCCTTGGCGGCGATGAACAAGTCCAGCAGGATATCCCAGGCGGGTTCGCCGAAAAGTTCCTCCGACCGAAAGATCTTGGTGCGTCGGCGTCTGTCCTCATAAGCCTGCCGGGCCAGTTCAACCCAGATCGGGTGGTCCTGGCTGGCAGCGGCCTTAGCGCCTTCGCGCGCATCTCCTCCTGCAGACAGGGACTCGGGAATAGCAGAGGAGCTTTCGCCGATCTCCAGTTCGCGTGCCATTGCTAGAAGTTCGTTGGCTATGCCGATCAACCGGATTGCTTTAGCGCGGTTGCGCATCAACTGGTCCGTGTTCTCCATCGAATAGGGTCACCAGTCGCAGGCCGCGCGACTTCGAAAATAAAATGATCCGCGCGGCGATTATTTCCAATGTGGCGAGAAAAGCCGCGTTTATCCGGGGTAACAGTCCGGATGGTTTCGCAAGTCTGTTTCGTTCACCACGGATAGAACCATAAGCAGTCATCCGCACGGGCGTCTTGCCTAGCCTAATCCGTATTGGATGCTTCGCGTGGTAGGTTGAACTCCCGGCATAGCGATACGATCGCCGTTTCGAGATGAGCGGCTGCCACCAGCGCTCCCAGTGCTTCCATGTCGACCAGGCGTGCTTCAAGCTCCGCCAGTAGCGACTTCGCAGTTTCGTCCTTGTTCACCCAAGTGTTCTCCAACGGGTAAGGGGATACCCCATACCTGGGCCCGGAACCCCCGAGCCTTGGTTAGCGACCCCGCCATTTTGGATGGCGTAGATTATCTTTAGAGATATCTCCATTTCAGATCAAAATTGGAGACAACTGCATTGGGACTACACCAATGCGGAGGATTGAAAACCGCGAATTTGGCAATGTCCTAGATGTGAACATCTTGTCAGCAGCGAATTAGCATTACTGACTTGCTAAAAGATGAACCACTGTGAGTTTTGTGCAGGAAATTTGAAAAAACTAAGTATAGATACTTAGTGTATTAGACATAAAAAGGCCGGCACCCGACGATTGCGAGTGCCGGCCTTTTTGGAGCCGGGGTGTCAGGCGCCAAAGCGCTCCTTCAGATCGTAAAGTGCGACTGCTGCGCGCGCAGCTTCGCCGCCCTTGTCCTTCTGCGCGGAGTCGGCGCGCACAATGGCTTGATCTTCGTTCTCGACGGTGAGGATGCCGTTGCCGATGGCAATGCCGTCCATGGTCAGGGCCATAATACCGCGCGCGCTTTCGCCCGCAACGATTTCGAAGTGGTAAGTCTCGCCGCGGATGACAACGCCGATGGCGACGTAGCCGTCATAATCGCCGGTAGCGTCGGCGAGTGAAATGGCTGCCGGGATTTCCAGCGCGCCGGGGACCGTGATGACATCTGCCTTGTGCCCGGCAGCCTTGAGCGCAGCCTTTGCGCCGGCGATCAGCATGTCGTTGAGGTGGTCGTAGAAGCGGGCTTCGACGATGAGGAAACGGGCCATGGTCAGTTCGATCCTTCGATAGTGTCGACGATGGGACGTTCGCCGACGATATTCAGCCCATAGCCTTCCAGCGCGACAAGGGAATGGTGCGTGTTCGTCAACAGGACCATGTCGTGGATGCCAAGCTCCGCCAGGATCTGCGCGCCGACGCCATAATCGCGCAGTTCTTCAAGATCCGGGGTGCCGCCGGCGCGGAACTCCTGCTTGATGTCCATTACCTTGGACATCAGCTTGTTCATCGGCCGATTGATGACGACGATAACGCCGGTTCCTTCCTCGGCGATCATGTTCATCGAGCGCTGGAGCAGTTCGGAGCGGTCGCCGGTGTCTTCGCCGAAAATGTCGGCGAAGAGGGAAAGCGTATGCATGCGAACCAGCGTGGGCTGGTTGGGGTCGATGCGCCCCTTCACCAGTGCCACGGTCTCATCGCCGGTCGCGCGGTTGAAGTACGAGCGTGCAATCCAGTCGCCGCCATTGCGTGAATGGAAGGTGATTTCGTTGCGCTTCTCGATCATGCGGTCATGACGGCGACGATAGGCGATGAGGTCGCGGATCGTGCCGATCTTGAGGTCGTGCATGCGTGCAAAGCTGATCAGGTCGTCCATGCGGGCCATCGTGCCATCATCGCGCATGATCTCGCAGATCACGCCGGAGGGATTGAGGCCGGCAAGGCGCGAGATGTCCACGGCAGCTTCGGTGTGCCCGGCGCGTACAAGGACGCCGCCGTCGCGGGCGCGCAGGGGGAAGACATGGCCGGGCGTGACGATATCGTCGCGGGTCTTGGTGCCGTCGATGGCGACGGAGACGGTGCGGGCGCGGTCACCGGCCGAGATGCCGGTGGTTACCCCCTCGCGCGCTTCGATCGAGACGGTGAACGCGGTTTCGTGGCGGGTGCCGTTGTTGCGGCTCATGAGGTCCAGTCCGAGTTCATCGGCGCGCTGGGTGGTGAGCGTCAGGCAGATCAGGCCGCGGCCGTGCGTCGCCATGAAGTTGACGGCGGCAGGGGTCGCCATCTGGGCGGGAATTACGAGGTCGCCCTCGTTCTCGCGATCCTCATCATCGACGAGAATGAACATGCGCCCGTTGCGCGCTTCGTCGATAATCTCTTCGATGGGCACCAGGACTTCGCGCTCGTCATTGGCGAACAGGACGCGCTCCAGCTTCCCGAGGGTATCGGCTGTGGGGTTCCAGTCTGCTTCGGTACAGTCGCGCAGGGTGTTTGCGTGGAGGCCAGCGGCGCGGGCAAGCCCGGCCTTGCTCATGCCGCCATCGGAAATGAGCCTGCGCACCTTGTCGATCACATCGGTAGCCATTTTAATGTCCGTTCACACATTATGATGTGCAATGGATAAGATTGGCTCACATTGAAATCAAGAGCCCTTGAATTGCGGCGGCCGTTTTTCGAGAAAAGCGGTGACGGCTTCCTCATGATCTGCTGTGGCGTGAGCGGCGGCCTGCATCGCAGAGGCCATCTCCAGCAACGAGGCGAGGTCGCCGCGGCGGCCTTCCCATAGCAGGCGCTTGGTCATGCGCACTGCATGGGACGGATTGGCGGCGATTCGGCGAGCCAGGACGCGGGCTGCATCCAGAAGTTCGCCGTCGGGGACCACGCGGCTGACGAGGCCGCAGGCGAGCGCCTCGGCGGCGTCGATCGGATCGCCGGTCAGCGCCATCTCAGCCGCCTTGGACCAGCCGATGACGCGCGGCAGCAGCCAGGAGCCGCCATCGCCCGCGATAAGGCCAAGCTTGACGAAGCTTTCTGCAAACTTCGCGCTCTCGCCTGCGATGCGCAGGTCGCACATGCAGGTGAGGTCGCAGCCCGCGCCCATGGCGGCACCGTTGACCGCCGCGATTACGGGCACTTCAAGCGCCGCGAAGGCGAGCGGCAGGCGCTGGATGCCACGCTTGTAGTTCAGGCGCGTCACGGCCGGAGAGCCGGAGTTGAGATTGCCGCCCGGTTTCATCTGGTTGATGTCCCCGCCGGAGGAAAACCCCTTGCCGGCCCCGGTCAGGATTGCGACGCGTGCCGCAGGATCGGCTTCGAGGCGGGCAAGGCTCGCGAGCAGGGCTTCGATCACCTGCGGGTCGGAGATGGGATTGCGCAAGGCAGGCCGGTTGAGGGTAAGCAGGACGATGCCGTCATCTTCGATTTCGTAGAGTACCGCCTCGTCCATCGCTTCGCCTTTTGCCCTGTCGTTCACGCCGGATCGCAAGGCGATAGCGTGTCAGGCAGGCTACACAATTCATTTTCGTGCATGGCGCGCGCCGCGATAATTCTGCTTCACGCCCTGAGCGCATTCATAATCCTGGCCCATCCGCGAGCGGTGGCCGCCTTGCAGTGCCCGCGCGCGTTTGAGGCCGGTGTTTCAGGCGTCCTGCTTCCTCGCTGCGGACATCATCTTGGTGATGTCGACCTGCCCCGTAGCGAGGCCGCCCATGAAGCCGCCGTCGACTGGCAGGACTACGCCGTTGACGACGCCTGCGAGGTCGGAATTGATCAGCACCAGCGGGCCGGCCTGCTCTTCTGCGGTGGTGTAGCGGCCAAGCGGTTCGGCGGCGGCGTCGACCACTTCCTTGCCCGAGGTTGCGTGGAAGGTCGCCATCATCGGCGTCTGCGTAGGGGAGGGCAGCGAGCAGTTGATGCGGATGCCGTTCTTGATCAGCTTCGCGCCCATGAACTGGGTCCAGACGATCACCGCCTCCTTCGAGAAGGCATAGCCCTCTGCCACCTGGTCAAGGTTGGCCTCGCACCATTCGAGACCGGCCTGGAAGCCCTGCGTCGCCAGGATCTGCATGTGTACGGGGATACGGCGGCTCCAGCCAAGGCCCCCGGTAGAGGCGATCGAGACGATGGCGCCGCCCGGTTCGATCAAGGGGACGACCTGCTCGGTAAGGTGGCGGGTGCCCAGAAAGTTGACCTTCATCGTATCCATCGGCGGGAAACCGCCACCCCCGGGCAGGCCAGCGCAGTTGAACAGTGCATCCACCTTGCCGCCGACGCCCGCAACCGCAGCTTCGATGGTCGCGGGATCGCGCAGGTCGATCTTCGTGAACGACGCCATCGGCACAGCGCTTTCCTTGAAGTCGAAGCCGTGGACTTCGGCGCCAAGCGAGACCAGCAGTTTCGCCGTCGCCTCGCCCATGCCCGAGAAGCAGCCGCTGACGATCACGCGCTTGCCGCTGTAGCCGAGAACATCATTCATCTTGTTGACCTTCCTCTCGCACGGGCGCGGGTTCGATGCAGCCCCCATTTCGTTACGCGTTAGCTAGGCGCTCCGAGGCGTTCGCATCAACCGGCTTGGCGGGTCATCGCGGGCACGATGACGGGCAGGCGCGGGAGAAGGGGTTCGAATTTGAGCGGCTTATTTCTGTGTGCTGAACATCCTATCCGCCCTGCGCCGTTCGGCCTCGGCCCGGCGGCGCTTGCGCTTTTCCAGTTGTTCGGCGGAAGGTACGCCATCGTCGACCACGTCAGCCAGCACTGCGCCGCGCTCGCCTGGCGGGCGAGTGGGGCCGGTCGTGGTGTCACAGAAGGTCTGACGCTCGATCTCCGCATTGAGCAATGCGCCCAGCAGAACGCCATAGGCCGAGAGAAACAGCCACATCAGAAACACCACGATGGCCGAAAGCGAGCCGTAAGTGGCGTTGTAGTCCGAGATATAGGCAACGTAGAGCGAGAAGCCGAACGAGACCGCCAGCCACAGCAAAGTCGCCAGCAGCGAACCCGGCGCCAGCCAACGCCACTTGGCGGGGCGGCGGTCTGGGCCGTAACGCATTATCAGCGCAAATCCCGAACTGCCCAGAGCGATGGCGAAGACCCAGGTGAGGATCTTGAACAGCAATTGCGTCACGCCGCCAAGATAGACGCTGGTCTGTATCTGGAGCCAGGCGAAGACACCGCCGGAGAGTACGCCGGTGAGTGCCAGCAGGACTGCCGCAAGGGTCAGGCCGCCGGTTCGAAAGGTCTTTACAAAGAAGCCGCGCGTTTCGCGCTCCTCGTTGATGATGTTAAGCGCGCTCATCATCCCGCCGGCTGCCCGCATGCCGCCGTAGACAGCGAAGAACAGCGCGATCACCAACGCAAGGCCGGTCACGCCGGAATTGGTTGAGATGATCCGCAACAACTGCTCTTCCAGCAGATGGGCAACATCGGCGGGGACAACCTCGACGATGCTGGCCATCTGCTTGCGCACCATACCCACATCTGCGACCAGACCATAAACCATGACGGTCGCGGCAATCAGCGGAGTGAGCGCGAGGAAGGTGTAGAACGCCAGTCCGGCGGAAAGCAGCCCTAACTCGTGAAAGCCCACCATGACCCATACCCTTTTCACGACCCGCAACCAGGCTGCCATGGGCATTGCCCAGGGGCTATTCGCATCGGCGCCAGGGGTCGCTTTGGGTAAAGGCTCGGAAACGGCCGAGCGAGGTTCATCTTCGGTCGAATTTGCGTTATTCATCATCGGCCTGTGTGAACGAGGGAACTTTCGCGGTTGCAGTGCGATAGGCATTTTCAGGAGGGGCCGGGCATCTCGGTCCGGCAAAGGGGTGATTCGTCGCGTTGCTCATGTTTAGGCTAATTGACCACCGGTCGGCTTGTTCCCTGCGTTTGCGCGATGGCAGCGCAAGTGGGGCGCTGGCCTTCACCCTCGCTGTTGCAACAATGTCCGTCGCCGCCCCGGTTGCGGCGCAGGATACGCCGGACAAGGCCGCTACTCAGGCGAAGCAGCACGCCGCAGAGCCGGGTAGCGCTGAACCTGCTGTCGAACTGGAAGCCGGCAAGGTGCCGGTGCCGCCGCCGCCTGCCGAGCCACCGCTGCAGCCGCAGGTCGACCCCATCATCCCGGACGATGAGTTCAACGCTGCCGTGCCGCCGCTCGATGCGGCCAGTGATGCCGAACTGAACAAGCCGCTCGAATCGATCGAAGCTTTCGAGCGGCGGCTCGCAGGGGAACAGTCCGGCGCCAAGCCCGAAACGGCTGAGAGCGCCCCGCTCGGTGATCCCGCCCTCGCTGACGGCGATGCGGTCGAAGCAGTCGGTGACGCCCCGGTTCGCGACACCGAACTAGCCGCGCCGCTCCCCCCGCTCGACCAGTTCGAGGTGGCGCCAGTTCAGTTTGCGGACGATGCGCCGAGGGATCAAAAGGACGTCGAGGTTCGCTACCGCGTGGATTTGCAAGGACTGGACCTTGCCGACAAGGAAACCGACGCCGACCTCAAGGGCGAATTCAAGTCTCTGTCCGCTCTGGAAAAGGGCGACGGCAAGGCTGCCAATACCGCGATGGTATCTGCGCGCCTCACCGAAGACAGTCAGCTCATCGAAACGGTGCTGGCATCGCAAGGCTGGTACAGTCCGGTCGTGCGGACCCGGCTGGAGCCGCCTGCCGATCAGGCAAACCCCGCGCTGGGGGCCGTCATCGCGGTGACTCCCGGCAAGCGCTACGTTTTCTCCGACATCATTCTGAAGGCCGACCCGACAGAACCGGCCAATCTAGTGGCTGACAACTTTGCACTGAAGGTCGGCGAGCCGATCGTGGCCGAGCGTGTGCAAGGCGCCGAGGCGCAGGTCGCGGTGGCGCTGCCGGAGAACGGCTATCCTTTCGCAGCCGTGGGCGAGCGCGATATCCTGCTTGATCAAGCGACCGGTGAAGGCGTCTACACGCTGCCGGTAACGGTCGGCCCGCGCGGCCGTTTCGGCGGTTTCGTCACCGATGGCGATCTCGCCTTCGACGCCAAGCACATCCAGGTGCTGTCCCGTTTCAAGCGCGGCGAAATCTATGACAGCCGCAAGGTCGATGATCTGCGCAAGGCGCTCGTCGCTACGAACCTGTTCTCAACCGTGGCGGTAGAGCCGCAGAAGACCGGTGAGGATGCGGGCGACGGTACGCAATACGTCACCCTCCACGTCAAACAGGACGCCGGGCCGCCGCGCACCATCGCTGGCTCGCTGGGCTTTGCCGCGGGTGAAGGCATTACCGCGCAGGCGACCTGGACCAATCGAAACATGTTCCCGCCCGAAGGCGCGCTGATCGCCCATGCCATTGCCGGCACCCGGCAGCAGGGTGCGGGTGTTACCTTCCGCCGCTCCAACTCCGGCAAGCGCGATCGCACGCTGGAGATCGTCGCAGAAGCGTTCCATAACGACTACGACGCCTACAGCGCCTACACCGGGCGATTGGCGGCGCGTATCGCCCGCGATTCAACGCCGATCTGGCAGAAGCGCTATACTTATGCTTTCGGTGTCGAGTTCCTTGGTACGGCGGAAACCGATTATGACGCTGCCACCGGCACTCGCAAGCGCAACACCTATTACGTTGCGGGCTTGAACGGTCAGGTCGGTTTCGACACGTCGGACGACCTGCTCAACCCTACCAAGGGTTACCGTGTGACCGCCTTGGTACAGCCGGAAGCAACCGTGCGCGGAGGCTTCGATCCTTACGTGCGGGCACGTATCGATGCTTCGACGTACTACGAGATCAACGACAGTATCGTTTTAGCGGGCCGTGTCCGCTTCGGCACGATCCAGGGCGCAGGCCTGTTCGATATCGCTCCCTCGCGGCGCCTTTATGCCGGCGGCGGCGGTTCGGTACGCGGCTACGCTTATCAGGCCTTGGGCGAGCAGGCGCCCGACCGGAATCCGGTGGGCGGGCGCAGCCTGAACGAAGGATCGTTCGAGGCACGCTACCGCTTCGGCAACTACGGGGTCGTGGCCTTCGTCGATGCAGGCCAAGCCTACCGCGAGACGACGCCGCAGTTCAACAATCTGCGCTACGGCGTCGGCATTGGCGGGCGTTTCTACACCAACTTCGGACCGATGCGCCTCGACATCGCCACCCCCATCGGCCGCAAGCCGGGCGAATCGCGCTTCAACCTCTACGTATCGATCGGACAGGCGTTCTGATGGCCGACGACAAGAATCAGGACGCGGAACCGCAGGTGGATACCGTTTCGACCGAAGCCGAAGGCACGCCGGCAGGCCCTTCGCGCTGGCACCGCATACGGGTGAGAGCGCTCAAGACCGTCGCCTTCATCGTACTGGGCGTTCTGGCTTTCGTGTTCGCGGTTGTGCTGGGCATCAACACCGGACCCGGCCGCCGTTTCGTTGCCGACCAGATCGCCGGGCTCGAATTCGAGAACGGAATGCGCATCACCGTGGCCCGCATCGACGGGTCGCTTTACGGCAAGATGATCCTGCGCGGCCTGTCGGTTCGCGATCCGCGCGGTGAGTTCCTTTACTCGCCCGAGATCCGTGTCGACTGGAGCCCCTTCGCCTACCTCGAAAACCACGTCGACGTGCGCAGCGCCACGGCGCAGCGCGTCGTCCTGCGCCGTTCGCCGCAGTTCCGCGAAACCCCGCCGAGCGACGCTCCGCTGCTGCCCGATCTCGACATCGACGTCGGCACCCTGCGTATCGATCGCTTCATCGCGGAACCGCCGGTGTCCGGCCAGCGCCGTATCATGACGGTGTCGGGCCGCGCTCATATCGCCGATGGTCGTGCTCAGATCAACGCCAAGGGCGGCACCATCGCTGTCGAGGGCAAGGGCGGCGGCGATCGCTTTACCGCAGTTCTGGACGCTGTTCCTGCGCGTAATCGCCTTGATCTCGCGCTCGATATGGAGGCACCCAAAGGCGGCCTTATCGCTACCTTGGCGGGTCTTACCCAGCCCACGACCCTCAAGCTGAACGGCAGGGGCGACTGGGCCGCATGGAACGGCAATCTTGCAGCGAACCTGGGCGACGGCGACCTTGCGCGGCTCGCCCTCACCGCGCGCAACGGCACCTTCACGATCAAGGGCCCAACCCAGATCGCGCGCATGTTCACCGGCCCCACCGCGAACCTGCTTGGCCCGGTGATGAACGTCGACGTGACAGCGGCCTTCGACAAGCGCCGCGCCAAACTGTCGGGCATGATTTCCAGCGACGCTTTCAATCTGACCCCGAACGGCTTTGTCGACCTGTCGACCAACAGCTTCGAGGATCTCCGGCTCGCCTTCGTGCTGCTGAAGCCATCGGCCATCGCCGAGAACCTGAGCGGCGCCGGACTCAGCGCCAACCTCGCGCTAGACGGGGCCTTCACGGCGCCCAAGGTGGATTACCAGATCGCAGCCGCACGCATCGTCATGAACGACATGGGGCTGGAAAATCTGACCGCGAACGGCTCGGCGAAAGTCGACGGCGCCCATATCAAGATTCCCGTTGCCGCCCGTGTGCGCCGGATCACCGGGCTCGATACCGTGGCCGGGGGTAGCCTCGCCAACGTATCGCTTAACGGCGACCTCGCGATCGACGGCACGCGCGTCCTTTCGGACAACATGCGTATCCGTTCCGATCGCATCGACGCCAAGCTGCTGCTTGCCGCCGACATGAGCAAAGGCCTCTACACCGGCGCAATCGACGGCAAGATAGACAACTACCGTGTCGACAGCGTCGGCATCTTCAACATCCGCACCAACATGGACCTCAAGACCGAGGCACAAGGCTTTGCATTGCAGGGCACGGTGCGGGCGCGCTCGACGAAGCTGCTGAATGACAGCCTGCAAACGTATCTTGGCGGCAATTTCTCGGCCTCGTCGAACGTGCGCTACGGCTCAGACGGCGTTGCTAGGTTCTCTGCTGTACGCCTTACCGCGCCGCTGCTGCGGGTAACCGGCGGGCAGGGCAGCTGGTCCCCCGATGGTCGTATCTCGCTCGCTGCGAACGGCACATCCAGCCAGTACGGCGCATTGGGCGTGCGGGTGACCGGCACTATCCAGAACCCCGACGCCCACGTCACGGCCGAACGCCCGGGCCTCGGCATCGGCTTGGCCAATCTTGACGCGCGCATCAAGGGCGCGCCGGGCGGTTATCGCCTCGATGCCAAGGCGGATACAGACTATGGCCCGCTCACGGCAGATGTGAACCTTGGCCTCGGCAAGGCCGTATCGGTTCAGATCAACAAGGCGAATCTGTCGGGTGTCGATTTTGCCGGACGGCTAGTCCAGACGCCGGCCGGGCCTTTTGCGGGTCAGTTGACCGCCAACGGCAACGGCGTGGGCGGTCTCGTCCGCCTCGATGCTGAAGGCAAGTACCAAGCGGCCGACTTCAACCTGCGGGTAAAGGATGCCACGTTCCAGGGCCCCGCAAAGCTAACGATCGGCTCCGCCATCGTCGACGGACGCGCGGTGCTTTACGACAAGCCCTACATTGTAGCCGATGGGCAGATCGCCGGCACCAGCATAGGTGCGCTCGACCTTGCGGCTGCCCGCGTCATCGTCGATTACCGCGACGGGCGCGGCAAGGCCAAGGGTCTCATCGAAGGCGTCAGCGGCGTGCCATTCCGCCTTGGACTCAACGCCGACCTTCAACCCGAATTGTGGCGCGTGGCGCTGCAGGGCAGGGTGCGCGGCCTCGACGTCAAGACCTCTTCACCCGCCCGTATCGTCCCCAAGGGCAATGGCTACGAGCTTCTCCCCACCACCATCGCTTTCGGCGGCGGCAACATCCAGCTGGCCGGTACATACGGTGAGGGCATGAAGGTCCAGAGCCGTCTGGAGGGGGTCGACATGGCGCTCGTCAATGCCTTCGTGCCGGGGTACGGCATCGGCGGCAAGGCGACAGGCAGCCTGGACTACGAACAGGCCAGCACATCCGCTTTCCCGCGCGCAGATGCCCGGCTGACACTCAGCAACTTCACCCGCACAAGCTCTAGCACGGTCAGCCAACCAGTGGACATCAACTTTGTCGGCAAGCTGCTCCCGGACGGCGCTGAGGCACGCACGGTGTTCCGACGCCGGGGCACGGTCATCGGCCGAATGGTCGCCAGCCTGAAGCCATTGGCGCCGGGTAATGGCCCGTGGATGACACGCTTGATGGAGGCACCGCTGGGCGGCGGTATCCGCTACAATGGGCCAGCCGACACGCTGTTCTCGTTCGCCGGACTGCCTGGGCAGACGCTCTCGGGCCCGATCGGGCTTGCTGCGGACTTTTCGTGCCGCGTTTCCGATCCGTGCATCAACGGCGTCGTCCAGGGCCGCGACATGGTCTACGAGAATCAGGCCTATGGCACTCGCCTCAGCTCGATGGCGCTGGCGGGCAAGTTCACCGGCAGTACCCTGGAACTGACCTCGCTTACCGCCAAGGCGGGGGATGGCACCGTCAGCGCCAGCGGCAAGGTCAGCCTTGCCGCGGATGCCGGTTATCCGATGGATCTGAGCGTCAAGCTGGACCGCGCCCGCCTTGCCCGCAGCGATGCTCTTTCGGCCACCGCCACGGGTTCGCTACGCCTTACCAAGGTAGCAGGAGAGGCCGCGCTGCTCTCAGGTGAGATCAGACTGCCGGAAACCCGCTACAAGATCGTGCGCGAAGGTGCTGCGCAGGTTGCGCGCCTTACCGGGGTTCGCTTCAAGCCGCCGGTCGGTCCGCAGCGTATTACCGGCGATGAAACCCCGCCCAAGGCCGTCAGCGCCTTCGCTCTCGTGCGCCTCGACCTCACGCTTCGTGCGCCGGAGAAGCTCTATGTCTCGGGCATGGGCCTCGAATCGGAGTGGAGCGCCCGCTTCAAGATCACCGGCACCAGTGCTGCTCCCAATGTCGCGGGTCAGGTCGATCTGGTTCGCGGTACGCTGGGCTTTGCTGGCCGCTCGTTCGAACTGACCGAAGGCCTGATTTCGTTCAACGACAGCGAAATGTTCAACCCGACTGTAGCGATCACCGCGACCGACGATGTCGAGGACGTGACGGTCAACGTCAACGTGTCGGGCCGTGCGCAGAACCCGCAGATAGACTTCTCGTCGGATCCCAGCCTGCCTGACGACGAAGTGCTTTCGCGTATTCTGTTCGGCAGCTCGATCGCCAACCTTTCGGCGCTCCAGGCTGTGCAGCTGGCATCCTCGCTCAATTCGCTGAACAGCACCGGTGGCGGTCTCAATCCGCTCGGCAAGCTGCGCTCGGCAGCGGGGATCGACCGCCTGCGTATTCTTGGTCCCGACGAGGCCAGCGGACGCGGTACGGCGGTGGCGGCCGGTCAGTATCTGACAGACGATATCTATGTCGAGTTGATCACCGACGCGCGCGGGTTCACCGCCACGCAGCTGGAAGTCAGCGTCACCAAGTGGCTCTCTGTACTCAGCCAGGCCGGTGGTTCGGGCGTGAACAGCCTCAACGTGCGCATCAAGAAGGATTACTGATGCGCGGGGTCCTTGTTCCGGTTCTCGCGCTTGCAGCCCTGCTGGGCGGCTGCAAGCGCGAGCCGGATTTCGAAGAACGCTACGACGCGGCCAACAAGACCATCGTCGACAAGGCCAAGGCGATCGATGCACAGATCGCCGGCACCGGCGTTCCTCCTGCCGATGCTGAAGAGGACGATAAGACCGAGAGTTGAAACTCCCGGTTTACCTCTGACTGCTAGGGCGATGGCCAAGGCGGCGACAGGGGTATTCAGGTGCAGGGTAATGACAACGGCGACCGTTTGAACATACGGCGCACGGTCCTGCTTCAGGCGCGCTGCCGCAAGAGCCGCTGGCACGTCTTCCCGGTCGAACTGGGCGATATCTCACAAGGCGGCTGCAGCATCGTCGGAAGCTCGGAAAGTTTTGCGCGCGGTGAGCAGGTGCAATTGCGCGTGGCCCACCTCAAACCGATCGAGGCTGAGGTCCGCTGGCTGTTACCGGACAAGGTCGGCGTCGAGTTCCGCGCCGCTCTCAATGGCAACTTGGTCGAAGAACTGGGCGAAAGCTACGGAATCGCAATTGGCCCGGCTTCGCAGGCATAAGGCGGAACGCGAACGAGACGGCTATCGTCTTGCGACAAAGAGCGTGGCCGGCGATGTAAGGGGAGGTGGTGGACGCACTTGGGCTCGAACCAAGGACCCGCTGATTAAGAGTCAGCTGCTCTACCAACTGAGCTATGCGTCCCCACGAGGGGTTCCGGGCCGATCGATCCGATGGCACCGGATTGGTAAGGTATGGTGGACGCACTTGGGCTCGAACCAAGGACCCGCTGATTAAGAGTCAGCTGCTCTACCAACTGAGCTATGCGTCCCCAAGAGGGGTTTTCCGCCCAAATCGAGCCGATGACGGCCCGGACGAAGTAGGTATGGTGGACGCACTTGGGCTCGAACCAAGGACCCGCTGATTAAGAGTCAGCTGCTCTACCAACTGAGCTATGCGTCCACGCTACCTGCCTCTGAAGCCTTGCGGCCCCGCTGATTCGGCGGCGGAGAGGTCCCTATAACGGGCTATTTTGAGATGGGAAGAGATAACTTGAAAAACTTTCAGCCGAGCGAGCCTCGTCCCTGATTCCAGCGGTTTACGGCCATGATGGTGCCAAGGCAGATCATGTTGGTCAGCATCGAAGTTCCGCCGTGGCTCATGAAAGGCAGGGGGATGCCCACGACTGGCGCCAAGCCCATGACCATCATCAGATTGATCATGACGTAGAAGAACATCGTTGCTGTCATACCGGCGGCAAGCAGGCTGGAGAAGCGGTCCGGCGCACGGCGGGCTACGCCCATGCCCCAGCCCAGCACAATGGCGAAGACCAGCAGCACGAAGAACCCGCCGAGCAGGCCCCATTCCTCAGACATGGTTGCGAAGACGAAGTCGGTGTGGGGTTCGGGCAGGTATTGCAGATGACTTTGGGTGCCGTTGCCGAAGCCTTTGCCGAAGATGCCGCCGGAACCGATGGCGATTTTGGACTGGGTGATGTGGTAGCCGGTGCCCAGCGGGTCAGCCTCGGGGTCCAGGAATACCAGTACGCGGTTGCGCTGGTAATCGTGGAGCAGAGTGAAGAAGGCGATAGGGGCTATCACCAGAAGCGCCCCGCCGGCGCTGACGAACCACCACAGGGGCAGTCCGGCCAGGAACATCGTTACGACGCCGCCAAAGCAGACCGCGGTTGCCGTGCCGAGGTCGGGTTGGATCAGGACGAACAGCGCCGGCAGAGCGATCAGCACGCCCGCCGGAACGAGACCGCGCCAGCTAGCGGTCATGGCATGGGGAAGGGTCTCGTAAAAGCGTGCGAGAACCAGGACGATGGCTGGTTTCATCAGCTCCGATGGCTGCAGCGACATGAAGCCGAGGTTCAGCCAGCGTTGGCTGCCGCCGCCGACCGCGCCGATCAACTCCACCAGCACCAGCAGGCCCAGTATCGCGCCGAAGACCGGGTAGGCGGCCATGCGGAACAGGTTCCGGCTCATGTGCGAGATGACGATGGCCATCACGAGGAAGACGCAGAAGCGTATGACATGGCTCAGCGCATAAGGCTGCAGGCCGCCGCCGGCTGCCGAATAAAGTACTGCCGCCCCCAGCGCGACGAGACCGCAAAGGGGGATCAGCATAAGCCAGGGCTGGCGGGAAATCGCTTCGGGTACGATCGAGCGGCTCACTGGGTGCCTCCGGTGTTGCCGGGGCGGGCCGCGCCCTGGGCTGGCCCTTGCGGCGCGCTTTGCGAAGCGGTGGGTGCCGGGGGAGCGGGGATGGTGGCTGCGTCTGGTTCGGGCGCGGGCGACTGGGCGCCGCTGACGATGGGCTGGCGCGGTTCCTGCGCGGCCTCGGCTTCCTGCACCTTGCGGCTTTCTTCTTCCGGCGAGACTGCGGGGGCTCCGACGCCGTACTGCGCGGAATAGGCGCGGTAACGGGCATCGAGCCGTTCCTTGGCGGTGCCGCCCCATTTCTTCTCAAGGTCAGTCAGGATGTCCATGCCCTTCTGCTTGTCGAAGATATAGGTCAGGACGTCGCGCGCAATGGGGTAGGCAGATCCGGAGCCGCCGCCGTGCTCGCATACAACCGCGCAGGCATAGCGAGGATTGTCGGCCGGGGCGAAGCTGATGAAATGGCCGTGGTCGCGGTGCTTCCACTGGCCGCCCTTGCCGTTGCCGATGTTAAGACCGACGACCTGCGCGGTGCCGGTCTTGCCGGCCAGTTTGATGTCTGGGAATGGCAACCGCGCATGGGGGGCCGAGCCGGGACCGTTGGCCACGTCCGACATTGCCTGATGAATGTAGGCGAGGTGTTCCGGCGGGATGCCGAGCGAGGGCGTTTCCTTATGCCCCTGATCGTGGATCAGGCGCGGCATTATGATCTTCCCGCTGGCCAGGCGCGAGGCCTGCACCGCCTGCTGTAGCGGGTTCACCAGGAAGTAGCCTTGTCCGATGGTGGCGTTGACCGTGTCGAAGGTCTGCCATTCCTTGTGATATTTCCGCAGCTTCCAAGCGGGATCTGGCACGGTGCCATAAGATTGCCCGACGACGGGAAGCTCGAATTCCTGCCCCAGGCCAAGCCGCCGCGCCATCAGGGCGATCGGGTCCATCCCGATGCGCTGGGCGAAGTGGTAGAAGTAGACGTCGCAGCTCTGATAGATGCCCTTGGCCATGTTGACTTGGCCGTGGCCGCGCCGGTTCCAGCAGTGGAATACGCGGTTGCCCACGCGCAGGCCGCCGCCGCAGAATACCGATTCGTTGGGGTCGAGGCCCGCTTCCATGAAGGACAGCGCAACCATTGGCTTTACCGTCGATCCCGGCGGATAAAGTCCGCGCAGGACCTTGTTGCGCAAGGGAACATGGTCGTCGTCCGACAGCATCTTCCATTCCAGGCGGCCGATGCCGTCTGAAAAGCTGTTGGGGTCGTAGCTGGGCATTGACGCCATCGCCAGGATATCGCCGGTCTGGCAATCCATGACGACCACGGCGGCCGATTCGGGGCCAATTCGCCGCGCAGCGTAATCCTGGATGCCGGCGTCGATAGTCAGCTTGATGGTTTTGCCGGGCACGTCCTCGCGGGTGTCGAGGTTGCGCACGATGCGGCCCGATGCGGTTACTTCGACACGCCTTGCACCGGGCTTTCCGCGCAGCTCCTTCTCGAAGATCTTTTCGAGCGCGTCCTTGCCAACCTTGTACCCCGGCGTGATCAGGACCGGATCGTGATCCTTCTCGTATTCCTCAGCGGAGGCGGCGCCGACATAGCCGATGAGGTGGCCCACCGAGGGGCCCGTAGGATAGAAACGCGAAAACCCGCGCTGGGTTACCACGCCCGGCATGTCGGGCAAGCGCACGCTGACGGCGGAAAAACGCTCAAGATCAAGGCCCGTGGCGACTTCCACAGGGGCGAAGCCGTGCGACTTGTCGAGCTTGTCCTGAAGATCCTGCATCGCAATTGGGGTGAGCGATAGCAGTCGGCCCAGTTCGGCAATGGTGCGCTCAGCGTCCTGCATCTGTTCGGGCACGACGTCGACGCGGAAATCAGCGCGGTTTGAGGCAAGCGGCATGCCGTTACGGTCAAGCAGCCAGCCCCGGCGCGGCGGGATCAACGAGAGATTGACGCGGTTGCTTTCCGCCTCAAGCTTGTACTTCTCGTTCTCGAACACGGCGAGATACGTCATGCGAGAAGCCAGCAGCAGGCCGATCCCACCTTGTATGCCGGTCATCACCACCGAGCGCCGGTCGAAGCTGTTGCGCAGTGTACCCGTGGTGACGTGGGGCTGGCGCAGCAGGCGCCGGAAGCTGAATTTCATCGCAGGACCAGAAACGGCGTCAGCCGGAGACGGTCTATCAGGGCCACGAAACGGCCGACGAGCGGATAGGATAGCACTGAGATCACGACCTGAGGAACGATGACACGAAGGGGGGCAGCAGCGCCGGCAATATTGGAGATACCGAGGCACAGGATAATATAGGCTATGATCAGGCCAATCGCCACCAGCCACTCGGTCAGGAAATTACGCCAGGGCAGGCGCGCCTCGATCACTTCAAGGACAATCGCGCAGATCGACCACAGCAGAACCGCCGTGCCGAATGGCTGGCCGGAAAAAAGGTCATCGAACACGCCGAGGGGAAGGCCCGCCCAGATCGGCATGAGGCCTGGGCGCAACTGGCGCCAGGCAAGAAACATCAGGAATCCCAGTGGCGGGAGGACCGGGGCCGAGGCGATCAGCAGCCAACCAGGCGCGACCGAGCCAAGCATGATCGTCAGCCACGGCAGGCTGCCGGCGAGGACGCGCGAAGGCCTGCGGTTGATCCTCTGCCTGACCACGCTTTCCGTGCGGGATAGCAGCGGCATGCCTATTCGCTCCCGGGCCGGGCTTCGGCAACGGGGGGCGGCGCAGGTGCCCAAGTCCTTTCAACGGTCACGTAGTCCGTATCGGATGGATTGCTGAGCACGCGGGCGATGGCGCCATCGCGCAGCAGCTTGGTGATGACGGCCATCGGCGTGCCGGGGCGATAAAGGCCGCCCGATCCCGTGGTCACCATTACGTCGCCGGGACGTAACGGGTTGAGCCCCAGGTTGACGAGGCGGATGCGGATGGTGCCGTCGCCCTGGCCTTGCGCAAAGGCGGAAACGCCATCGCGCGCACGGCGCACCGGGACCAGGCTTTCGGTGTCGGTGATCAGCAGGACCCGGGAACTAGACGCGCCGACTTCGAGCACGCGGCCGACGAGGCCCAGCGGCGAGCGTATAGGCATACCCTTGGCAACACTGCGATCCGCGCCGGCGCCCAATGTGGCGAAACGCCGCGTACTGGCACCGGTGGAGCCAACGAGGCGTGCGTAAGCAACCGGCTGCACATCATCGTTGCGCAAGTCCAGCAACTGCTTGAGGCGGCGATTTTCATCCTTGGTGGCCTGCGCTTCAGCAAGGCGCACCTTGGCTTCCGCGAGTTCTCGTTCCAGCCGGGCGTGTTCGCTTCCGGTCTTGAAGAAGCCGGAAACCTCGCCGAAGAAAGTCCTCGTCGCGCTGCGGCCACCGGCGCTCGCCTGTGCGGCGGGTTCGGTTACGTCAGCGGCAGCCCCGCGCAGCAACGCAAAAGCGCCGGGATTTACGATCGCGACAACCAGCAGGACAAGGCCAACCACCGCGCCGATGACGCCGGCAGTATAACTGAAGAACGTCGAATACTGCGCCCTGCGGGAAAAACCGGAGCGCCGATTTGCTGGCGGTGCCATGCGCCATGCACTCCTGTCATTTTCGCGGCGTATCCGTGCAGGAAAGGCCCGCCGCGCACATCATGAGGGAGGCGACCGTCCGTAGGATCGGCCGCCGCACCTCGCATTGGATCAGGCGGACATCAGGACGCCCCGATAGATCGGGTCTTCCATCGCGCGTCCGGTGCCCAGCGCCACGCAGGACAGCGGGTCTTCGGCGACGCAGACCGGAAGGCCGGTTTCTTCGCGCAGATAGGCGTCGAGGCCCTGGATCAGGGCGCCGCCGCCGGTGAGCACGATGCCCTGGTCGACGATGTCAGCAGCGAGTTCAGGCGCAGTGTTCTCAAGCGCGATACGCACGCCTTCGATGATCTGTCCGATCGGCTCTGCCAACGCCTCGGCGATGTTCGCCTGGGAAATGGTGATTTCCTTGGGCACGCCGTTGACGAGGTCGCGGCCCTTGATGTGGATCGTCTCGCCGATGCCGTCCGCCGGCATGATGGCGATGCCGTAGTCCTTCTTGATGCGTTCCGCCGTGGCGTCGCCGATCAGGAGGTTGTGGTGACGGCGTACGTAGGAGACGATCGATTCGTCCATCTTGTCGCCGCCGACACGCACTGAAGTGGTGTAAGCAAGGCCGCGCAGGCTGAGTACCGCGACTTCGGTGGTGCCGCCGCCGATGTCGACCACCATCGAGCCGACCGGCTCGGTCACCGGCATGTCGGCACCGATCGCTGCGGCCATAGGCTCGAGGATCAGGTAGACCTGGCTGGCGCCTGCATTGCTGGCCGCGTCGCGGATGGCGCGGCGTTCCACCGACGTGGAACCCGACGGCACGCAGATCACGATCTCGGGATAACGGAAGAGGTTCTTCTTGCCATGCACCTTGCGGATGAAATGCTTGATCATCTCTTCCGCAATTTCGATGTCGGCGATAACGCCGTCGCGCAGCGGGCGGATGGCCTCGATGTTGTCCGGGGTCTTGCCCATCATCATCTTGGCGTCGTCGCCGACTGCCTTGACCTTCTTGATGCCGTTCAGCGTCTCGATCGCGACGACCGAAGGTTCGTTCAGGACAATTCCGCGATCCTGCACGTAGACAAGCGTGTTAGCTGTCCCGAGGTCGATCGCCATGTTCTGGGAGCCGAGTTTGAAGAATCGCGAGAAGACGCCGGCCATCTAAAATCCGTTTCTTTCCAATCGCTTGCCGAATGAGTTTCGGAACCAGCGAGAGGCGTTTTTACGTGGGAGGGCACCCCTTAGCCCATCGATTTGGGAAAGGCCAAAATATTGTGGCCTTTTCCGGGGGGAAACGCAGCAAGCCCGTCTCGAATTTCCTGCGCTTCGTCGCTAGATTCGCTCTCTTGTCGCCGCATCGCGTCATTGACGGTCTGCGCTCCTTCATCAGCCGAGAATCATATGCCTACGATCCGCCGCCTGCCTGAACACCTGGTCAACCGCATCGCCGCCGGCGAAGTGGTCGAGAGGCCGGCGGCTGCGCTCAAGGAACTGGTCGAGAATGCGATCGACGCGGGTTCTACGGAAATCACCGTGCGCCTCGCCTCGGGCGGCCTGGACATGATTGAGGTTACCGACGACGGCTGCGGCATGCGGTCCGACGAGATCGCTCTGGCGCTGGAACGCCATGCCACGTCGAAACTGCCTGACGAACAGATCGAACTCGTTGCTACGCTTGGTTTTCGCGGCGAGGCGCTGCCCTCAATAGGCTCGGTTGCGCGGCTGACCATCGAAAGCCGGCCCCGCGATGCGCAGGAAGGCTGGAAGCGGGTGGTCGACCATGGCGTGGTCACATCCGATGCCCCTGCCGCCTTGCCGCCGGGCACGCGCATCCGCGTGGAGGACCTGTTCGGCAAAGTGCCTGCGCGGCGCAAGTTCCTGCGCTCATCGCGTTCGGAGTATGCTGCGTGTCTAGACGTGGTTCGGCGCCTGGCGATGGCAAGGCCCGATGTCGGTTTCATCATGGAGCATGATGGTCGCCGTGTGCTGGCGGTTCAGCCGCGCGAAGAACTGGCGGCGCGGGTTGCCCGCCTCATCGCCCGTGAACTGTCCGAGGACGGCGTCCTGATTGAGGCTGAACGTGGCAACGCGCGCCTGACCGGCGTAGCGGGCCTGCCTACCTACAACCGGGGCGTCGCCGATCACCAGTATCTCTTCGTCAACGGGCGTCCGGTGAAGGACCGTTTGTTGGTGGGCGCGGTGCGCGGGGCTTACTCGGACATGCTCGCGCGGGACCGTCATGCGGTGCTGGCGTTGTTCCTTGAAATTCCGCCTGAGGATGTCGACGTCAACGTCCATCCCGCCAAGACCGAAGTGCGTTTCCGTGACCCGGCTTTTGTGCGTGGTTTCCTCGTCGGGGCCTTGCGCCATGCGCTGGAAGGCGCCGGGCAGAAGAGCGCTCAGCCTGCTGCCACCGCAGCGATGAATATGTGGCAGGTCGAGCCGGCAACGCCCGCGCCGACACCGTCGCTCGGTTCGCTGTTCGCGCGGGAATATGGTGGTTCACCTCAGCGATACGAAGGCTCGCGGGTGTCCGAAGCGGGGACTGTTTGGCGATCCTACGAAGCCGAAGTCATGGCTCAGCCTTCCTCGCGCGCCGAACCCGCTGCGGAGACGACCGCGGAGGACTTGCGCTATCCGCTGGGCGTTGCGCGTGGGCAAGTGTCCAATACCTATATCGTCGCGGAAGCGGAAGACGGCCTCGTCATCGTCGACCAGCACGCTGCGCATGAACGCCTTGTTCTGGAGCGCCTCAAGGCAGCGGGCGCGGAAGAGGCGATGAACCGCTCACAGGCGCTGCTTTTGCCGGAGGTGGTCGAACTGGAAGAGCCGGCCTGTGACGCGCTGGAGGACAAGATCGGCGATCTCGCCCGCCACGGCCTCGTGCTCGAACGTTTCGGGCCTTGCGCGATGCTGGTGCGGGCGGTGCCTTCGGTATTGTCGAAAAGTGATGTGACCGCGCTGGTGCGCGATGTCGCGGATGATCTCGCCCGCAACGGCGACGCCCTGCTTCTGGGCGAAAAGCTGGACCTCGTGCTGGCGACGATGGCTTGCCACGGGTCGGTGCGGGCGGGCCGCGCGCTGTCAGTTGCCGAGATGAATGCGCTGCTGCGTGAAATGGAGCGCACGCCGCGTTCGGGGCAATGCAACCATGGCCGCCCCACGTGGGTTAAGCTTGCCCATCAGGACATAGAAAAACTGTTCGGGCGAAAGTGATGCAAAAGACGCTAGTGACATTGGCAGCTCTCGCTTTTCTGGCGGGCTGCGGGAAAGAAAATCCGGCGCAGGAGGCGGCAGAGGACGCGCGCGACGTGGCGATGGTCGAGAAAATGAACCAGGCGCCGTTCAAGCCGACCCTCCCTATCGCTATCACTAGCGAGGATGTCGAACGCTACGGTCTCGACAAGCCTGGCTGCGTGTTCAGCAAGGGGCAGGGCGCCGCCAAGGCGGAAGATCCGATCTTCATCGCCGGCAAGGACGAGGGCTTCATGCGGGTGGGGACAGACCTCAAGCGCTTTTCCGCCAAGGATGTCAGCGCCGACCTGCCGGGCGGCGCGCGCACAAGCTATGTCGGGCTTGCAAGCTGGATCGACATCGTGCGCCTGCCTGACGCAGGAACCGGCAGCGACGGTCTTACCTGGCCGGCGCGCCTGATCGTGCACGACGCGCAGGAGCGTGTGGCCTTTCGCGCCGATGGCACCATGACCTGCCGCAGTTAGAGCATCCCTGTCAGCATCTGGGCCAGCATCCATATGGCCATGCCTACCATGAACAGGTTCTCGGTCAGCGATACAAAGCCGAGCGGTACGTTGCCCGATCCGCCGACGCAGGCGCATTTGAGTTCGCGCTTCTGGACATAGACAGCGTAGAACACGGACACTGCGCCGATCGTGCCGATTAGCAGGCCCACGGGTATCGAAAGCCACGGCAGTGCGTGGGCGGTCATCAATGCGCCGGTCGTCCATTCGAGGAACGGATAGGCATAGGCATAAGGCACCAGGCGCTTGGCCAGCAGGTCGTAGCCCAGGAACATCGTCGAGAACTGCTCGATGTCCTGCAGCTTCAGCATGGCGAGCAGCATCATCGTCATCGACACGAACCATTCCAGCGCGCGCGGCGTGAAAGGTGTGCCGTAGGTCGCCCAGCTGACCGCCGTCGCAAGGCCGGCGCCGGTGGCGAAGACGGCCAGCACCGGGCGGTAGGTCTTCGCTTTCGGGTCGTGGACCTTGAGCCCGAAATGCGTGCGCAGGTCGGTGTAGCCGCCGACCCGCTTGCCGCCAATGAAGGTCTGCGGGGTGGTGGCGACGCCGTTTTCGGCCTTGAACGCGTCGGTTTCCTCGCGACTGGTGAGCCAATGATCCTCGACCTTGTAACCGCGCTTTTCGAGCAGGTATTTCGACTTCACGCCCCAAGGACAGACGTGCTTTTCGAAGACCATGCGGTGGAGGATGGCGGTCGGTTTCGAGGAGTGGTCGTTTGTCATGAACGGGCTTATAGCTTCCGTACCATGGTACGGAGTCAAGCATGGCGCTGACAATTTCGGAACTGGCCCGCAGCGGCGGCGTGGGCGTCGAGACGGTGCGCTTCTACCAGCGCAAGGGACTGCTGCGCGATCCTCGGCCGGGCGGGGTGGGGGGCGCCAAGGGGCAGCGCCATTACGCGGATGAGGATGTGCGCCGGCTCGGCTTCATCCGCTCGGCCAAGGCGGCCGGGTTCATTCTGGACGAGATCGCCGAACTGCTGGGCCTGGATGCCAGCGACGACCGCGCCCGGGCGCGGGAGATGGCGGAGGCACGGCTTGCTCACCTCGACAGCGAGATCGCGGCACTGGAGCGGGCCAGACAGTCGCTGCGGCGGTTGGCGGGCGAGTGCGCCGGCAGCAAAGCGGGGCCGTGCCCGATCATCGAAGCGTTTGAAGAAAAACGCGGCGGCTAACGCTTCTGCCGGGAAGGCGGGGGTTTAGTTGATGACATACATGCGCCGGACCGCGTTCTTGTGAACGAGAGCGGGGTGGTTTGATCGACGATGGAAAGAGCCTGCGCGATAGTAGCAGGCAGCGGCGTTGTAGGAAAATCGAAGGGCTGCTGCTGAATCGAGCGCCTGCCGGGCGTTAGAATGCTGTCGTCGTCCCGGCGAAGGCTGGGAAGACGACAAGACAGCGCGGGCCGTCCTCCCGCAGGAAAACGGCCCGCGGTCAATCGTCAGACGTTGAACTTGAAGTGCAGCACGTCGCCGTCGTGGATGACGTATTCCTTGCCTTCCTGGCGCAGCTTGCCGGCTTCCTTGGCGGCGGCTTCGCCGTTCAGCGATACGAAGTCGTCGAAGGCGATGGTTTCGGCGCGGATGAAGCCGCGCTGCATGTCGGAGTGGATCGTGCCGGCCGCTTCGGGAGCCTTCGCGCCCTTGTGCACGGTCCAGGCGCGCGCTTCCTTGGGGCCGACGGTGAAGAAGGTCAGCAGTTCGAGCAGCTCGTAACCAGCGCGGATGATGCGGGCGAGGCCGGCTTCCTGCAGGCCCATTTCCTCAAGGAAGACCAGCCGGTCGTCCATCTCCATGCCGGTCAGTTCCGACTCGATCGCGGCCGAGACGATGACGGCGCTGGCGCCCTCTGCCGCAGCCTTTTCGAATACGCGCGCGGAGAAGGCATTGCCTTCGGATGCGGCTTCTTCCTCGACGTTGCAGACGTAGAGCACCGGCTTGGCGGTGATGAGCTGGGCCTGAAGGAAGACGCGCTCCTCGTCCTCGTCCCTGGGCTTGGTCAGGCGCGCGGGCTTGCCTTCGCGCAGCAGGTCCAGTGCCTGGCCAAGGACGGAAGCGGCGATCTTGGCTTCCTTGTCGCCCTGGGTGGCCTTCTTCTGGGCGGCGGGAACGCGCTTTTCCAGGCTTTCGAGGTCGGACAGCAGCAGCTCGGTCTCGACCGTCTCGGCGTCGGCGATGGGGTCGATCTTGTTGTCGACGTGCTGGATGTCGTCGTTTTCGAAGCAGCGCAGGACGTGGATGATCGCGTCCACTTCGCGGATGTTGCCGAGGAACTGGTTGCCCAGGCCTTCACCCTTGGACGCGCCGCGCACGAGGCCGGCGATGTCCACGAAAGACAGCTGGGTGGGGATGATCTTGGCCGAACCGGCGATCGCCGCCAGCTTGTCGAGGCGCGGGTCGGGCACGCCCACCTGGCCAACGTTCGGCTCGATCGTGCAGAACGGATAGTTGGCCGCCTGCGCTGCCTGCGTCTCGGTCAGCGCATTGAACAACGTCGACTTGCCGACATTGGGAAGGCCCACGATCCCGCAACGAAAACCCATCGATAACTCCGAATACAAACTATGGCGCACCGATAGCGGTGCCTTGTTGCCGCGCCCATAGCGCTGCTACCGTGACTTGACCAGTTCGCCGCGAAAGATCGCCTGCAATGAGGCGCCGGTTGACGGAAATTTCAGGCATTGGCCCTAGTTCGGTAGAATGAAGGCTTCCATCCACTTCGCCCTGCCGCTTGCAGCCCTGCTTGCGCTGACCGCCTGCGGAGAGAGCCCCGAGGCCCTGTTCGCCAAGGCGCGCGAGGATTTCGCCGCCGAGAACTATCAGGAGGCGCGCATCGCGCTTGGTTCTGCGCTGGGCGAGCGGCCGGGAGACAGCGCGATGCTGGCGCTGCTGGTCGAGACGCACCTGCGCCTGGGTGACATCGACGGCGCAGAAGGGGGGCTGCGGCGGCTCGAACGCGCTGGAGGGAAAGGGCCTGCACTGGCGCGGATGAAAGCCCAGATCGCGCTGTTGCGGCAGAAACCGGAACAGGCGCTGGCTTTGCTGGGCGCGGATGACAGCGCCGACGGCTGGCGCATCCGCGCGGAATCGCACCTTGCGCTGGGGGCGGACGATGCGGCGCGGCAAGCGTTCGAGCAAGGCATGGTGGGCGGCGGAGATATTCGCCTTGCCTCTTCCTACGCGCGCTATCTGCTGCTGAACGACGATCTTCCCCGCGCTGCCTTTGTGCTGCGACGGATGCAGGCACTGGCGCCCCGGTCTTACGAGGCGCTGGTGATGGCGGGCGACCTTGCCGCCGCGCAGGGGCGGGACGAGGCAGCGATCGCGGCTTATCGCAAGGTGACCGAGGCGTTCCCGGACAGGGCGCCGCCGTTCCTCGCGCTCGCCAACCTGCAGGATGCGGCGGGCCGGGTCGATGAAGCCTCGGCGCTGGTGGAGCAAGCGGGCAAGATCGCCCCGAACGACCCGGAAGTGGAAGATCTGCGCTTTCAGCTGATGTCCGAAAAGGGCGAGTGGGAGCAGATCAGGGACGCGCTGCAATCGCGCGAATCCTCCCTCCAGCCGGGATCGGCGCTGAGCATGACGTATGGCGAGGCGCTGCTGCGGCTGAACCATCCGGAGCAGGCGCGCGTGATCTTTCGCCGGGCGGTGCTACGGCTTCCGGGCAATCCCTATGCGCGGCTGATGCTGGGCGAAGCGCAACTGGCGAGCGGGGACGCGCAGGGCGCATGGACGACGCTGGAACCGTTGGCGGCCACCACCCTGGCACGGACGGACGTTCTGGAACGCGCGGAACAGGCGGCGCGGCAGATCGGCGCGCCGGAGGCGGCAGGGCTTCGCGCGCGGCTCGACCCGGCGCGGCTAAAGGCGACCATGGCGTTGATCGATCACGGCGAGGGGGCCCTGGCCGGGCAGGATTGGGCCACGGCGGTGTCAGTCTACACCCGCTTGCTGGAGCGCGGGGAAGATCCCGAGGTGTTGAAGCGGCTCGCGCTGGCGAACAGCCGGATGGGGGATGCGGGCGCCGCCATCGCCCATGCGGACCGTGCGGCGGCGCTGGACCGGGACAATGCGGACTATCTCCATATGGCGGGAGCCGTGCGTCTGTCGGCGGGCAGGGATCTTGCCCAGGCGCGGCGGCTGCTGGAAGCGGCGGCGCTGGCCGATCCGGACAACCGCGACATCGCGCGTGACCTCAAAAAGGCGAAAGCCGCCGCCGGGTGAAACCGGCGGCGGCCTTGCCGTTCGCTATCATGATCATCCGCCGGTGTCCGCACTCACGCCAAATGCGGCCGGCGGCGGGATGACGCCGCCTTAGCCGCGAGCCTTGCGGCGGCGGGCATAGGCCAGGCCGAGCAGCCCGACGCCGAGCATGCCGAGCATGCCGGGCTCGGGAACGGCGGTGCCGCCCGACGAACCGCCGCTGCTGCCGCCCGAAGTCGACGTGGTCGTTCCGCCAGAGGTGGTGGTGCCGCCAGAGGTGGTGGTGCCGCCGGACGTCGTCGTGGTCCCGCCCGAGGTCGAGGTCGTGGTCGTTCCGCCCGAAGTCGACGTGGTCGTGGTGCCGCCCGAAGTGCTGCTGCTCGACGAGGAGGAACCGCAGAGCTTCTTGCCCGCGCTGTGGCCGCAGCCGCACGAGTGCTTGTGGCTGTTGCCGCCCCAGTTCCAGGTCGCATGCGCCGGTGCGCTCAGGCCCATGCTCGCGGCGGTGGTGAGCGAAAGCGCGAGCAGTGTCTTGCGGAACATCGTAGTCTACCCCTTGGTTACCCTATTGATTGACGGATGCTACGCAATCACTGTGCCAATCGCGGATTTACTAGGGTTTCGTTGGTTAACGACATTAAGTGCGTGGGCGATCTGTAAACTAACTCGACAGCGCGAACGTCAGTCCTTCTGGCGCAGCGCCACGTCGTTCATGAAACGGGTATCGTCCCCGGCGGCAAGGCGGTCGGCCTCCGCCGCGATGGCGCCCAGCATGCCCGAAAGCGGGTCGATCTCGTCCTTGGCGTAATTGCCCAGCACATAGCCGCTGACGCGGTCCTTGTGGCCGGGGTGGCCGATGCCCAATCGCACGCGGCGGAATTCCGCGCCCAGATGCTGGTCGATGGAGCGCAGGCCATTGTGGCCGGCATGGCCGCCGCCCTGCTTGATCTTGACCTTGAAGGGCGCAAGGTCGAGTTCGTCGTGGAAGACGGTGAGGGCGGACATCTCCAGCTTGTAGAAACGCATCGCCTCGCCCACCGCGCGGCCGCTTTCGTTCATGAAAGTGGCGGGTTTCAGGAGCAGGATCTTGTCGCTGCCGATACGGCCTTCCTGGAGCCAGCCCTGGAACTTCTTCTGCACCGGGCCAAAGCCGTGGATGTCCGCCAGCGCATCGGCGACCATGAAGCCGACGTTATGCCGGTTGAAGGCATATTGCGGTCCGGGATTGCCCAGACCGACCCAAAGCTGCGTGGCCATTCGCGTCTTTCCTCGAAACGATCGGGCTTAAAAAAGAAAAGGCCCTTCCCGCGCACCGGATCGCCGGGGCGGGAAGGGCCGTTTCGAGTCCGGCGAAGCTTATTCGGCTTCGGCTTCGGCCTCTTCGCCTTCGGCGCTGCGCAGGGCAGACGGCGTAGCGATGGTAGCGATGGTGAAATCGCGGTCGGTGATCGCGCTCTCGACGCCCTTGGGCAGCGTTACGTGGGCGAAGTGGATCGATTCGCCCAGGTCGAAGCCGGTGAGGTCGATGGTGATCTCATGCGGGATCTTCTCGGCGTCGCAGACCAGTTCCAGATCGTGGCGAACGACGTTGAGCACGCCGCCACGCTTCAGGCCCGGCGAGGCTTCTTCGTTCTCGAACACCACCGGCACGTTGACGTGCACGGTCGCGCCCTTGGCGACGCGCAGGAAGTCGACGTGGAGCGGACGGCTCGACACCGGGTGGAAGGCAACGTCCTTGGGCTGCGTGCGATACTTCTTGCCGCCGACTTCAACCTCGATGATCGAGTTGAAGAAGTGGCCGGTCATCAGCTGACGGGTCAGTTCCTTCTCTTCGAGGTGGATCGACAGGGGTTCTTCCTTGCCGCCGTAGACAACTGCGGGGACGCGGCCATTACGACGCAGATCACGGGAGGCTCCCTTGCCATTCCGTTCACGCGTCTCGGCCGGCAGGTTAAGCGTATCGCTCATGGGACGTGCCTTTCAAAACTGGATAAATCTCGGTACGAGACCGCTCATCGGCCCTGCACCGCCCGTCACGCCTCCAGGGATGACCACGACGGGAAGGCGCGGCCCTTATCCGCATAGGGTATAAAATGCAAGCCGGGATCGGCGGCGGGGGCTTCGACAGGCTCAGCCTCAGGGTGAGCGGATGTCAGCCTATGTTCTCAAATCCGCTCAGGCTGAGCTTGTCGAAGCCCCCGCGCCCTACTCCACCCGGGTAACAGTAAAGCCCTGCTTCGTCAGCATTGCCGGAAGCCCCTGCGGCCCGGCCATGTGCGCCGCGCCCACCGCTACGAACGGCTCCTCCCCCGCGCGCACCGCCTCGGCGATCCGTGCGCTCCAGCGGCGGTTGCGGCCGGTGAACAGCACTTCGCGAAGCTGCGGATCGGCGAGCAGGCCCGAGCGGGTTTCCGCCTCGATCGCCTTCATGTCTCCGGTGCGCCAGCTTTTCGCCAGATCGCGGTCGGGTATCGATGCCTCGGAGACGACGGCGGCGAGCAGGCCGCGCTGTTCGCGTTCGGGCAGCGCATCGAACAGGCCGAGCTGGGCTGCGGCGCCTTCCAGTTCCACCACCGGAAGCCGCCCCGCCTGCGCGATCAGCGCACGATCGACGCCGTTGCGGGCATCGTCGTCCTCGGCCCCGGCGCGGGCTAGGGTGAGGGCGGCGGCCCAGGTGTCCATCCCGGAGAAATCATCGTCGCCGTGGCCGCTTTTCTTCAATAGCGCGGCAAGGGCAGGGCGGTCCTTCGCGGGCACGCGGCTAGACAGCGGCGGCTCGCCTTCGCTGCGGGCGAGCCGGGCGAACGTGGCGGCGACTTCCGATTCGTCTGCAAGGTTGCCCACCTCGACCATGATCGCGCCCGATTGCTTCAGGGCCGCGTCCACCTCCGCCGTGCGCCATTTCAGCGGCCGGTCGGAGGAGTGGATCGTCCCGAACAGCCACCCCGCATGGCCCTGTGCATCCGTGATGCGCCACAGGGCCGGATGCGCCGCCCTCGGCTCGGGCGAGCAGGCCAGCAGGGCCAGCGGCAGCAGGAAGGCAAGCGCCCGCATCGAAATTACTGCACCCGCTTCGAGGTGACACCGGCGGCGGCAAGCTGGTCCTGCACGCTGCCCGGCCCGGCCAGATGCCCCGCGCCGACCGCCACGAAGACAGTGCCCGGCTGGTCCAACCGCGCTTTCAGCCACTTGGCCCAGGCCACGTTGCGGTCGGTAATCAGCACCTTGCGCATTTCGGGGTCGCTCTCGTCCTCATTAAGAAGCTGGGCGAGGTGTTCGGCGTTGCCCGTTTTCCATGCCGCGACCATGTCGTCGATGTCGGCCTTCACGGTCGGCAGCGCCTCGATGACTTCGCCGAGGTAAGTGCGCTGCGTGGCTTCGGGCAGGTTGTCGAACAGGCCGATCTGGTACTCGGCGGTTTCGAAGGCGTGGTTGGCCATATGGCGCGCGCGTGCCTTTGCGGCGACCTGCGCGTCGATGCCGCTTTCGGTGCTGTAGCCTGCGGTCTTGAGCGGCAGCAGCGTGAGCATCAGCGCGGCGAACCAGGTATCGTTGCTGTCGAACGCCGCCGCCGGGATGCCCAGCGAGGCCATCGCCGCTTCATAAGCCGCGCGTTCCTTGGCAGGCAGCGCCGCGCGCAGGGCCTTGCCGTCCTCGCGCAGGCTCATCTTCATGACCATGCCTTGCGACTGCTCGGCCTCGTCAATGGGGATCTCCGTCACCAGTTGCTGCGCGCTGTCTAGCGCCTTGGCGACCGGGCCGGCGTACCAGTTCACCTGCTCGGGCAGGACGTGGATCGTCCCGAACAGCCAGATCGTGGTATCCTCGTCCGACACCTTCCACAGCGCGGGGCGCACGGCCGGAGCGGCTGCGGCAGCCTCCTCCCTGGCAGAGGCGGCGGGAGACGGAAGTGCGAAGAAGGCCAGTGCCGGGGCGGCAAGCCAGAAGCGTAAGCGGGACATGGCGCGCCCTATGCACGATAGCGGCCCCCTCATCCAGCAGCGTCATCCGGATGACTTGCCGTCACGTAATAGACACGCTTGGCTGCTTTTGCCGTGCAACTTGGCGCCATTTTGGGCTTTGCGCGGTTGATTTGGCAGGCCTGATCCGCCAAAGGCCCCGCAACAATACGACAAGCCCATAAACCGACGGAAACTGCATGACCGCCGCTAAAGAGCCGCTCAGCTTCCAGGACATGATCCTGACGCTCCACAATTTCTGGAGCGCACAGGGCTGTCTCATCCTGCAGCCCTACGACATGCGCATGGGCGCGGGCACGTTCCACCCCGCCACCACGCTGCGCGCGCTCGGCCCGGAGCCGTGGAAGGCCGCCTATGTGCAGCCCTCGCGCCGCCCGACCGACGGCCGTTATGGTGAGAACCCGAACCGCCTTCAGCACTATTACCAGTATCAGGTGATCCTGAAGCCGAACCCCGAGAACCTGCAGGAACTCTACCTCCAGAGCCTCGCGGCGATCGGCGTCGATCCGCTGGCGCATGACATCCGCTTTGTCGAGGACGACTGGGAAAGCCCCACGCTGGGCGCCTGGGGCCTGGGCTGGGAAGTGTGGTGCGACGGCATGGAAGTGACACAGTTCACGTATTTCCAGCAGATGGGCGGCTTCGATTGCAAGCCCGTCGCCGGGGAACTCACCTACGGTCTCGAACGACTGGCGATGTATATCCAGAACGTGGATTCGGTCTACGATCTGAGGTTCAACAACGAAGGCGTCAGCTACGGCGATGTCTTCCTCGCCAATGAACAGCAGCAGTCGAAGTACAACTTCGAGATCGCCGACACCGATGCCCTGTTCGCCGGTTTCAAGGCCGCCGAGGCTGAGTGCATGCGTTGCATCGAGGCGGAAATTCCCCTCGCCGCCTACGACCAGGCGATCGAGGCTTCGCACCTGTTCAACCTGCTTCAGGCGCGGGGCGTGATCTCGGTGCAGGAACGCGCCAGCTACATGGCCCGCGTGCGCGATCTCGCCAAGGGATCGTGCCAGTCGTGGATCGACACCAACAAGGATCGCTGGGAAGCCAAGTTCCCGGGGTGGACCATATGAGGCCTTGCACGATGGGGCTTCGACAGGCTCAGCCTGAGCGGAATCCAGGGGTTGTGCATTACCCGGCCCCGCTCATCCTGAGCCTGTCGAAGCCGCTCATCCTGAGCTTGTCGAAGGATGCTCGCGTCACATTCCCAATCCGCGAAACGGCCCACTGACATGACCGACTTCCTTCTCGAACTGCGCTGCGAAGAAATCCCCGCCCGGATGCAGGCGGGTGCGCGCGCTGACCTTGAAAAGCTGTTCCGCAAGGAAATGGGCGCCGCCGGCGTCACGCTGGGCCAGATCACCGTGTGGTCCACCCCGCGCCGCCTCGCGCTGATCGCGAACACGCTGCCGGACGTGACCGAGGCCGTGAGCGAAGAAACCAAAGGCCCCGCCACCAGCGCGCCTGATCAGGCGCTGGAAGGCTTCCTGCGCAAGACCGGCCTGACCAAGGACCAGCTTCAGGTCCGTGATCTCAAGGGCAAGGACACGTATTTTGCCGTGATCGAAAAGCCGGGCCGCGCCGTCAAGGACGTGCTGGCCGAGGCGGTCCCCGCCATCGTCCGCGCCTTCCCCTGGCCCAAGTCGCAGCGCTGGGGCAAAGCCTCGATCAGCACCGAATCGCTGCGCTGGGTGCGCCCGCTTTCCGGCATTGTCGCGATCCTGGGCGAAGACCTTGTCGAGTGCGAGATCGGCGGCATCGTCTCCGGCTGCGCCACCAAGGGCCACCGTTTCCACGCGCCGGGCGATATCACGATCGGCGGCGCGCATGATTATGCGCGCAAGCTGTCCGTCTGCCACGTCATCGTCGACCATGTCGAACGCCAGGACCTGATCCGCGACGAAGCGCGCAATGCCGCCGCCGCCGCCGGCCTCACGCTGGTCGAGGACGAGGGGCTGGTGATCGAGAACGCCGGCCTCACCGAATGGCCGGTGCCGCTGCTGGGCCGCTTCGACGAGGCATTCCTGGACGTGCCGCCCGAAGTCATCCAGCTCACCGCGCGCGTGAACCAGAAGTATTTCGTGTGCGAGGACGGCGCCAAGGAAACCGGGGGCGGCAAGCTCGCCAACGCCTTCGTCTGCACCGCCAACATCGACGCGGTCGATGGCGGCGAGGGGATCGTCGCCGGTAACCGCAAGGTCCTCGCCGCGCGCCTCTCCGATGCCCGCTTCTTTTGGGAGCAGGACAAGAAGACCGCGCTTTCGGACCACGCGAAGAAGCTGGCCCGCATCACTTTCCACGAAAAGCTGGGCACCGTCGCCGACAAGGTCGAGCGCGTGGCCAAGCTGGCCGAATGGCTCGCGAGCGAAGGCATCGTCCCGAACTGCGACCCCGCCCTGGCGCGCCAGGCAGCTGAACTATGCAAGGCGGACCTCGTCACCGAAATGGTCGGCGAGTTCCCCGAACTGCAGGGGCTGATGGGCGGCTACTACGCCCGCGCCGAGGGCCTGCCCGACGCCGTCGCCGACGCCATCCGCGACCACTACAAGCCGGTCGGGCAAGGCGATGACGTGCCGACTGCGCCAGTGACGGTGGCGGTTTCGCTGGCGGACAAGCTGGATACGTTGGTCGGGTTCTTCGGAATAGGCGAGAAGCCAACCGGATCAAAAGACCCATTTGCTCTTCGTCGAGCCATGCTTGGCACAATCCGTATAATTCGCGCCAATGGAATTCGCAGCCCACTGAACGTAGTGGTTCGTGGTGCAATGGGCATCTACCTCGACCATTTTAATAGCAATCACCCCATTGTCGTTCAGGGCTTCGGGGTCACCACAACGCAAGCCGACACGTTTGCAACGGAGTTCGTTCGTTTCAGCGTCGAGCGCCTGATCGTGCAGATGCGTGATGATGGTGTTCGCCACGACCTGATCACCGCAGCGTTCGAGCAAGCGTTAGACAGCGATCTGGTCCGCCTGCTCGCCCGCGTCCATGCGCTTCAGGCGTTCGTCGGCAGCGAGGACGGCACCAACCTCCTGGCTGGCTACAAGCGCGCGGCCAACATCCTGCGCAAGGAAGACTGGAAGGCCGAAACCGGCCATCCTCTGACTGGCGACGAGGACCCGCTCGAAAACGTCGACGATCCCGACATGCAGGAAGTCTACGCCGCCCGCTCCGCGCTTGGCTATGAGCCCGAGCCGGCGGAGAAAAATCTCATCGACGCGCTCGATGCTGCGGAACCGCAGTCGACTGCTGCAGTTGCTGACGAAGACTTCGCGGGCGCAATGAGTGCTCTGGCATCCTTGCGCGCGCCGATCGACGGGTTTTTCGATCAGGTGACAGTAAACGATACTGACGCCAATAAACGATATTCACGGCTTGCACTGCTTGATCGTTTTCGTGCTGCAGTGCACAACGTGGCAGATTTCTCGCGGATCGAGGGGTAGGAGGATTCCCCCTCGGTTCGTTTAACTTGCGCAAATCCGGTATAGGAAAGTCAGGGGATAGATGGTTCAGCAGGTCTACACGTTCGGCGGCGGCGTAAAGCATGAAGACCCCCGCTCGCGCGACAAGGTCATCACGGGCGGCAAGGGTTCCAACCTTGCGGAAATGGCCGGGATCGGCCTGCCGGTGCCTCCGGGCTTCACCATCACCACCGAGGAATGCGTAAAGTACCTCGCGGAAGGTGCCAACTTCTCGGACGAACTGCGCGCCGATGTGGCGCAGGCGTTGACCCACATCGAAAAGACCGTCGGCAAGAACTTCGGCGATGCCGCCGACCCGCTGCTGGTCTCGGTGCGCTCGGGCGCCCGCGTCTCGATGCCGGGCATGATGGACACCGTCCTGAACCTGGGCCTCAACGACGAAACCGTCGAAGGCCTGGTCAAGACTTCGGGCGATGACCGTTTCGCCTGGGATTCCTACCGCCGCTTCATCCAGATGTATTCCGACGTCGTTCTGGGCGTGGAACATCATCTGTTCGAGGAAGCGCTCGAAATCGCCAAGGAAGACAACGGCTACGACAACGACGTCGAACTGACGGCGGCCGACTGGCGCAAGATCGTCACGCAGTACAAGGCCATCGTCGAAGACGCACTGGGCCGCTCGTTCCCGCAGGACGTGCAGGAACAGCTCTGGGGCGCCATCGAAGCCGTGTTCGACAGCTGGGATTCCGACCGCGCCAAGGTCTATCGCCGCCTCAACGACATTCCCGCCGGCTGGGGCACTGCCGTCAACGTGCAGGCCATGGTCTTTGGCAACATGGGCGATACCTCGGCCACCGGCGTCGCCTTCACGCGCGATCCCGCGACCGGCGAGAAGGCCTATTACGGCGAATGGCTGGTCAATGCCCAAGGCGAGGACGTCGTCGCCGGCATCCGCACCCCGCAGTACCTGACCAAGGCCGCGCGGGAACGCGCCGGCGCCAAGCCGCTGTCGATGGAAGAAGCGATGCCGGGCGCTTACGGCGAGCTGGCCGCGGTTTTCGAGCTGCTCGAAAAGCACTACCGCGACATGCAGGACATCGAGTTCACGGTTGAGCGTAACAAGCTGTGGATGCTGCAGACCCGTTCGGGCAAGCGCACCGCCAAGGCCGCGCTCAAGATGGCGGTCGACATGGTGGAAGAGGGCCTCATCGACGAGGCCACCGCCATCCGCCGCATCGATCCCATGGCGCTCGACCAGCTGCTGCACCCCACGCTCGACCCCAAGGCCAAGCGCGACGTGCTGGGCAAGGGCCTGCCCGCTTCGCCGGGTGCCGCTTCGGGCGCGATCGTGCTCGACGCCGACACCGCTGAAAAGCGCGCGGAACGCGGCGACGCCGTGGTTCTGGTCCGCGTGGAAACCTCGCCCGAGGACATCCACGGCATGCATGCGGCCAAGGGCATCCTGACCGCACGCGGCGGCATGACCAGCCACGCCGCCGTCGTGGCGCGCGGCATGGGCCGCCCTTGCGTCTCGGGCGCATCGGGCCTCTCGATCGACATGAAGACGCGCACCCTGCGCATCGGCAGCCGCGAACTGAAGGAGGGCGACATCATCACCCTCGACGGTTCGACCGGCGAAATCATGGCCGGCGAAGTGGCGACCATCGAGCCTGAGCTGGCCGGCGATTTCGGCACGCTCATGGTATGGGCCGACAAGCATCGCCGCATGAAGGTGCGCACCAACGCCGAGACCCCGGCCGATTGCAGGATGGCCCGCCAGTTCGGCGCCGAGGGCATCGGCCTGTGCCGCACCGAGCACATGTTCTTCGATGCGGGCCGCATCTCGGCCGTGCGCCAGATGATCCTGGCCGAAGACGAGGCCGGCCGCCGCGCCGCTCTTGCCAAGCTGCTGCCGGAACAGCGCGCGGACTTCCAGGCGATCTTCGAGGTGATGGCGGGCCTGCCCGTCACCATCCGCCTGCTCGACCCGCCGCTGCATGAATTCCTGCCGCACAGCGACGCCGAGTTCGCCGATCTTTCGGACACCATCGGCATCGGCGTAGACACGCTCAAGCGCCGCGCCGACGAACTGCACGAGTTCAACCCGATGCTCGGCCACCGTGGCTGCCGTCTGGGCATCACTTTCCCCGAAATCTACGAAATGCAGGCCCGCGCCATCTTCGAGGCAGCCTGCGACGTGGCCAAGGCTTCGGGTGAAGCGATCGTGCCGGAAGTGATGATCCCGCTCGTCGCCACCAAGCGCGAACTGGAAATCCTCAAGAAGGTGGTCGACGAGGCCGCTGCCAAGGTCTTCGCGGACAAGGGCATGACGCTGGATTACCTCGTAGGCACCATGATCGAGCTGCCGCGCGCGGCGCTGATGGCAGGCGAGATCGCACAGGAAGCGAAGTTCTTCTCGTTCGGCACCAACGACCTGACGCAGACCACGCTGGGCGTCAGCCGCGACGATGCGGCACGCTTCCTCAGCCCCTACGTTGATAAGGGCATCTACCCGCGCGATCCGTTCGTCACGCTCGACATCGAGGGCGTCGGCCAGTTGGTCCAACTGGCGGCGGAACGTGGCCGCGCTACGTATGCCGATATCAAGCTGGGCATCTGCGGCGAGCATGGCGGCGATCCGGCCTCGATCGCGTTCTGCGAGAAGGTCGGCCTCGATTACGTCAGCGCCTCGCCTTACCGCGTGCCGATCGCCCGCCTTGCGGCGGCGCAGGCTGCGCTGGGCTGAAACTGAACGAAGCCCCCTCCATTGGTGGAGGGGGCTTCGACAGGCTCAGCCTGAGCGGATTAACAACTCCGTCATCCCCGCGAAGGCGGGGATCCACTTTTCGCGCAATGAAGCTGGATCCCCGCCTTCGCGGGGACGACGAGGGGTGTGGCTGGGCGGCTTAGTGCTGAAACGTGTCAGCGTTTCCAGCCGGATAGCGTCAATATCTCGAACCGCTCTACCGTGCGGCCGCCTTCACCGGCGGCCGCAAACGTTTCGCGGGCCTGCGCCAGCGCGGCCTTGCCAAGCGCCGGGCCGGGGTCGGCAAGCACGTTGGTCAGCGCCTGTCCGCGAAGATCGCCGACCAGCCGCTCCATGCTGCGGAAACCGACATCCACATGGCGGTGGTCGATCACCGGATCTGCGAATAGCGTGCGCTGGAGCAGTTGGCCGCCCGAACGCACGTCGACCGTGGGGTGGACGCGCGGCGCCGGGCGGTCGCCGTCGGCCGCCAGCATGACGTCGCGCATGATGGGCAGGCTGCCCGAGGACAGGAAGCTGGCGATCATCATGCCGCCGGTGTTCAGCGCCTTGCGAATGTGGACCAGCGCGCCGGGCAGATCGTTGACGGTGTCGAGCGTGCCCAGGCTGGCGATCAGGTCGAAGCTTTCGAAAGGGTAGGGCTGTTCTTCCTCGAATCCCGTGCCCGGCTCGGCCTCGGTGACGGCCACGCCGGCTGCCGTCAGCGTGCGGGCGAGGGCGCCAGTATAGTCGCCGATGACCAGCGCGGTGGCCGGCTCGAAGCGCAGGAACGAGAGGCGTTCGAGAACGTCCTCGACCATGTCGTCGATGAGATAGCGTGCCGGGTTGGGCTGCTGTTGCAGCGCCAGCATGCGCCGGCGGGCCGCGATGCGGCGGCGGGCGGAGAAGATGCGGGGGGGGACCTTGCTTTCCATGCCTGCTCCCCTGCCGCGTCGATGAAATCCTTGCAACAGCTTGTGGCGTTTCCTCGGCCGGATACGGTCGGTCCATGACTTTGGCCCAGGCGCTTTTGCCGCTCGTTGACCTCATATTCCCGCCGCGCTGCCCGCTGTGCGGCGCGGGGATCGGTGCGCAGACGGGGCTGTGCATGACGTGCTGGGCAACGCTGGCGATACCCGGCGATCCGGCCTGCGGGTCCTGCAACCGCCCATTCGGCGATGCGATGCCGGACGGCGGAACCTGCGCACCGTGCCTGGCCGATCCGCCCCGCCATGCCGGGATCGCCGCAGGAACGCTCTACAACGACACTTCGCGCAAGCTGGTGCTGGCGTTCAAGCACGGCAGCCGGCTGGCACTGGCGCCGATGATGGCGGGGCTGATGGTGCCCAAATTGTCCTTTATCGATGACGAGTGGCTGGTCGTTCCGGTGCCGCTGCACCGCTGGCGGATGTGGAAGCGCGGTTACAACCAGGCGGCGGAACTGGCGCGGCAGATCACCCGGCGCACCGGCGCCCGCCTTGGCGTTGACGTGCTGGAGCGGCGCAAGGCAACGCCGTCGCTGGGTGGTCTCGGCAAGCTCGCGCGCAAGCGTGTGCTGTCGGGGGTAATCGCCGTTCGACCCAGTCGGATCGATCTGCTGAAAGGCAGGAAAGTGGTGCTCGTCGACGATGTGCTGACCAGCGGAGCGACCAGCAATGCCTGTGTTTCGGCGCTACGGCGAGCGGGGGCGGAGCGGGTGGTGATCGCCTGTTTCGCGCGCGTACTGGACGAAGCGCTGGATACTACGTGAGCCTGAATACGAAAACGCCCGGGACCAGAGATCCCGGGCGTCCTCGTGACGAAACTCTTGGATCATGCTGCGTTTTGCCCCTGGCCGCGTGCATGACCCGATCCCTCATTGATCGCATTCCCTGAACCGTGGCGCCTTTGTAATCAGGTTCGTGTCTTTTCAGACACTTGCCTGAGAGCGACCTCTAGGTCAGTAGCAGCCCCCCAGCTGCAGCTACAAAATTCATCGAATCGCCTTTTTTTGAAAGAGGATTCGGCGGGTAAGGTGGATTTTGATCGTATGCTGTGGTTATCGTGCAACAATACTTCCACACAATGTCGAAACAGGGAAACCTTCAAGATGTCAGACGCGACCGCAGCAGAGCGCGAACTGGGAACCGCGTTCCTTCCGCGCTTCGATGCGCAGGGCCTGCTGATCGCGATCGCGGTCGATTCGCAGACCCGGGAAATCCTCATGGTCGCCTATATGGACGCCGAGGCGCTGGAAAAGACGCGCGAGACCGGGCTGGCACATTTCCATTCGCGTTCACGCGGGAAGCTGTGGCTCAAAGGAGAGACTTCGGGCCATTTCCTGCGGGTCGAGGAAATCCGCGTGGACTGCGATCAGGATGCGCTTGAACTTCGGGTAAAGCCCGAAGGCCCGGCCTGCCACACGGGCGCGCGCAGCTGCTTCTACCGCCGGATCGACGGTGAGGGCTTGGCGCGCATCGAAGACTGACGGTTTGCCCCTGTCCCGGACCTGATCCGGGACAGAGGCTGGACCTTGTTACTCGGGCAGGAAATCCGGCACCGAGAGGTAACGTTCGCCGGTGTCGTAATTGAAGCCCAGGACGCGGCTGCCTGCGGGCAGGTCCTTCAGCTTCTGGGCTATGGCGGCCAGCGTCGCGCCCGAACTGATGCCTACCAGCATGCCCTCGGTGGTGGCGCAGCGGCGGGCCCAGTCCTTGGCGTCGGCCGGCTCTACCTGGATGGCGCCGTCGATGGCCTGGGTATGCAGGTTGCCGGGGATGAAGCCGGCGCCGATGCCCTGGATCGGGTGCGGGCCCGGCTGGCCGCCCGAGATGACCGGCGACAGGGTCGGCTCCACCGCATAGGCCTTCATGGCGGGCCACACCGCCTTCAGCGCCTCGGCGCAGCCAGTGAGGTGGCCGCCGGTGCCGACGCCGGTAATCAGCGCATCGATCGGGGTGTCGGTGAAATCCGCCAGGATTTCCTGCGCGGTGGTCTCGACATGGACGGAGATGTTCGCGGGGTTGTCGAACTGCTGCGGCATCCACGATCCGGGGGTGGCCTCGATCAGTTCCTTGGCCCGCTCGATCGCGCCCTTCATGCCCTTTTCGCGGGGCGTGAGGTCGAACTGGGCACCGTAGGCCAGCATCAGGCGGCGGCGCTCGATCGACATCGATTCGGGCATGACCAGGATCAGCTTGTAGCCCTTCACCGCCGCCGCCATGGCAAGGCCGATGCCGGTGTTGCCCGAGGTCGGCTCGATGATCGTGCCGCCGGGCGAAAGGCTGCCGTCGGCTTCCGCCGCCTCGATCATGGCGAGGCCGATGCGGTCCTTGATCGAGCCGCCGGGATTGGCGCGCTCTGCCTTCACCCAGACTTCGTGGTCCGGAAACAGGCGCGCGAGGCGGATGTGCGGAGTGTTGCCGATCGTGGCGAGAATGCTGTCAGCCTTCATGGCTTTTGCTCCCAACGGGTTTCGAAGGTTCGTGCGCGGCGGATCTCCGGGAAGAGCCAGGCCCACGCCAGGGTGATGACTATGGCAGCGCTGCCGCCGAAAACAACCGCTCCGGTAGCGCCCAGCAGGGCCGCTGCGAAGCCGGACTGGAACTCGCCCAGTTCGTTCGAGGCGGAGACGGCGAGGCCGGAAATGGCGGATACCCGCCCGCGCACGTCGTCGGGCGTGCGGAGCTGGACCAGCGAACTACGGATGAACACCGAGATCATGTCCGCAGCGCCCAGCAGCGCCAGACAGCCCAGCGAGAGCAGGAAATGAGTCGATAGCCCGAAGGCCACGGTCATCAGGCCATAGCCCGCGACAGAGACCAGCATCTTGACGCCCACGTTGGAACGCAAGGGGCGGAACGAGAGCCACAGCGCAACCACTGCCGCGCCTGCCGCCGTGGCCGCGCGCATCTGGCCGAGGCCTTCGGGGCCGACGTGGAGGATGTCGCGCGCGAACACCGGCATCAGCGCGGTCGCCCCGCCCAGCAACACGGCGAAAAGGTCGAGCGAGAGACAGCCGAGCAGGAACCGCTCGCGCAGGATGAAGTGGAAACCCTCGACGATCTGGCGCACCGGGTGGGCCTTGCGCGCATCGGGGCGCGGCGGGGGCAGGTTGCGGATCGACTGGATGGCGATCGACGCGCCCAGCGTGAACACGGCCGATGCCCAATAGGGCAGGGCGTGGTTGGCCGCGAACAGGAAGCCGTAGGCGGCCGGGCCGACGATCGTGCCGGCCTGCATGGCGATCGAGTTGAAGCCGATGGCGCGCGGGATCAGCCGCGGCGGCACGATGTTGGGCGCGATGGCCGCCATCGACGGGCTGATGAAGACGCGCACGGTGCCGTGCAGCACCGCAAACATGTAAAGCACCGGCAAGCTGCGCATTTCCAGCGCCGTGGTCACGCCCAAGCCCAGCGCCACGCACATGTCGAGAAGCGAGGCGATACCGGCAACCTTGCGGCGGTCGAACCGGTCGGCGAGGACGCCCGCCACCGGGGTCAGCAGGAACACCGGCACGAATTGCGCAAAGCCCAGCAAGCCAAGCTGAAACGCCGCCTGCGACATCGACATCGCATAGTCGCTGCGCGCGACGTCGTAGACCTGATAGCCGATGATAACGACGGTGCCGGTCGTCGCCAGAACGGCAAAGAACCGGGCAAGCCAGAACCGGCGATAGTCGGCGATGGCCAGCGGTGAAGTGGGCTGAGTTTCAGGGTCAGCTGCGGGCGGGGAAGGGGGGAGACTCACGCCATGCTGCATGGCAGCGCGGTGTCTCGTTGCCAAGACACCGCGCGCTTTTTGCATCAGTAGGTGAACTTCGCGGTGATCCGCACGTCGCGGCCTGCAATCGGCACGAAGTCGCGCGTGAACGATGCCGAACGGCGGCCGATCACGTCGAACAGGTTGTCCGCCGAAAGCATCAGCGTAACCGGGCCGTTTTCGCCCATCGGGTGCCAGTCGGCGCTGAGGTTCACGAGGGTGAAGGCGGCGGTCGGGTTCTCGAAGTCGCTGACGCGGCTTTGCTTCGCGTTCCACTCCACTTCGCCGCGCAGGCGCACATCGCCCAGCGTGACCGCACTGCCGCCGCGAATGCGCAAGGGGGGGATGCGCGGGACGGCGCCGTAGCCCTTGATCTGGGCATGGGTGTAATCTGCCGCGCCGTCGAAGCGAAGTTCGCCGCCTGACCATGCCGCCGCCTGGACGCTGCCTGCCGCCTCGAAGCCCTTGAAGCGCGCTTCGACGCCCGTGTACTGGTAAACAGGCTGGCCTTCCTGCTCGCCGCCGGTTGCGAGCGGGGCGATGTAGTTGTCGAAGTCCGTCAGGTAGCCGGTGAGCGAAAAGTCGAACCTGGGCGTGTTGTAGCGCAGATAGGCCTCGAAGCCGTTGCTGCGTTCGATCCCCAGGGTGCGGTCGCCCACTTCGTAGGACTGGGTGGCGATGTGGATGCCGTCGCTCAGCAGTTCTTCGGGCGACGGCGCGCGTTCGCCGTGGACGAAGTTGACGCCCAAGCCCAGGCCATTGCCCGATTTCCAGCTTGCGCCCGCCGCGCCCGACCACAAGTCGAACGACTTGCGGAACGCGGCCCCCTGCGATTGGATGCGCGAGCTGTCGTAACGGCCCGATCCGTCGAGCGAGAAGCCCCCGCCCAGTTCGTAGGATTGCAGGGTGAACACGCCGATGCGCTCCACCTCGTAATCGGGGATCAGCGCTTCGGCGCCGTTCACGGCCAAGCTGCGCCACAGGTACTGCACGCCGCTGCGGCCGCGCCAGCCGCCGTGGTTCGCCTGGACAAGATCGGCGCGGGTCTCGATGCCTTCGCCCTTGAAGACGGTGCCGACCTCGTCACCCTCGAACTCGGTGTGCTTGTAGTCGGCATAGGCGCCGCGCACCTGCACGCTTTCTAGGAAGCCGCCCAGCTTGAGTTCGCCGCGCAAATCGAAGCGGTTCTGGAGCAGGTCGATGGTGACCGGGCCTTCGCCGTGGACGTGGCCTTGCTCCTCGTGGCCATGGTCGTCGTGGCCTTCTTCCTCGTGGCCATGGCCGGTCGCCGGGCGATCCGGCACGCCGTAACGGCTGTCATACCGTTGGTAGGAAATGCCGAGGCTGCCGCCTGCATCAATGAAGGCAAGGCCGGCGCCGATGGTGGAGGACCGGGAGGCGGAGTTCGGCACGCGGTTCCGGCGGCCGGCTTCCGCGGTGAGTTCGGCGGCTTCCGCGGCCTCGCCGTCCTCGGCAAGATGCTCGGCGGCGTGGAGCATGTCGCCGCGCAGCGCCCTGGAGTAGACATTGCCGCCTACCCGCAGGTCGTCGGCCTTGCGCCAGGAGGCGTCGATGTGGGCGACGAACCGCTCACCCAGCGGGGCGTCGATGGCGCCGCTGACCGCGCGCTCGCTGGCGGCAGTGGCGTAGCTGCCGATGCCGGTGGCGGTGATCCGGTCCGGCACCTGGCGGGGGATGCGCTTGTCGATGGCGTTGACCGCGCCGCCGATGGCATTGCCGCCGAACAACAGCACCGAGGGGCCGTGGAAGACGTCGATATGATCGACCGTCAGCGCATCGAAAACCACGGCGTGGTCGACCGAAACGTTGGAGGCGTCGAGCGAGCCGATGCCGTCCGTCAGCACGCTGACGCGGTCACCGCTGAAACCGCGCAGGACGGGGCGCGATGCGCCGGGAGAGAAGCTGGTGGAAGAAACGCCCGGAAGGGACTTCAGGATTTCGCCTATCTGGCCGCGTGTCTCGGCGACGAGGGCGTCACCGGCAAGGCTGGCCGTGGCGGCGAGCAGGCCGTAATCGGTCGGCGGGTGGCCAACGACGAGGATGTCCTTGCCTGCATCGTCGCGCTCGGGATGCGCGGAGTTATGGGGGCGCGGGGCGGGACGCACGGCTGAGGTTGATGCCTCGGCCTCCTGCGCATGGGCGGCGGCCGGCAGAGCCAGCGCGATGGAGGTGAAAAGGAAGCCGGCGCAAGCGAGCAGGGCGATTCGGGAAGTCTGCGTGTCCATGCGCTTCCGCTACTTGTGATGTTATACTATCACAATGCATCGATCGCTCTGGAAACAATACGTTGTCATTCAGCAATTTAAAGCGGGGCAAAGACTGGCCGAAGCCCGCGACAAGACATCAGCGGCGCGGGCGAAGGCGCGGGTTTGGCTGGATCGTGTCGACCAGCTTGAGGAAATCGTCGATGCGGATGATGCGCTCGAACTGGAAACCGGAGCGGCCTTCGTGCGACCAGATCATGTGCGCCTCGATGCGGCCGATCACCGGCAGGCGCATGACCAGCCGTTCGCCGCGCTCGATATCGATTTCGCCCTGGGCCATGAAGCCCTGCGCGGAGATGTTGATGATGTGCAGCGGCAGATCGCCGATCTGGCGATGTTCGGCGATCACGGTGTAGTCGACCGGGTGACGCGCGGCGCGCCTTTTGTCGGTTACAGTGAGCTGCGCTCCTGAGCTCATGAGTTGTTCGCCTTTGTTCTTTGCCGTGACGGAGACGTTACGCGCAAATGGCAAACAATCGGTAAATTCCGCCGGCCCTTGCAGAGCGGGGACCGGCGGTTGTTCAGTTAGATGCCCTTGATAACGCCGTGCTTTTTCTTGCCCAGGCTGAGCTTGCGGTTCTCTCCGGCAGGAACTGAGATGAGCAGTGCAACATCTTCGACCAGCTGATCGTCAAGCCGGACTGCGTTTTCGGCGATCTTGCGCTTGGCCTCGCCGTTGGATGCCACGAAACCCAGTGCAGTGCAGGCAGCGCCCGCGCGGATGCCTTCCGGCCCCACTTCGATCGTCGGCAGGTCTTCGCCCAGGCCGCCTCCGGCGAAGGTCGTCTGCGCGGTGGCTTCGGCGGCCTTCGAGGCATCCTCGCCGCGGCACAACTTGGTCGCTTCGTTGGCGAGGACGATCTTGGCGGCGTTGATCTCGCTGCCCTGAAGCGCCTGCAGACGCTCGATCTCGTCCAGCGGCAGGTCGGTGAACAGGCGCAGGCGCTTGCCCACGTCGCGGTCGTCGGTGTTGCGCCAGAACTGCCAGTAATCGAAGTGCGAGAGCTGGTCCTCGTTCAGCCACACCGCGCCGCCGACCGTCTTGCCCATCTTCGAGCCATCGGCATTGGTAAGCAGCGGCGTGGTCAGGCCGAAGACCTGCGTGCCATCGACCCGGCGCGACAGTTCGATGCCGTTGACGATGTTGCCCCACTGGTCGGAGCCGCCCATCTGCAGGCGGCACGCTGCCCGGCGCGAAAGCTCCAGGAAGTCGTAGGCCTGCAGGATCATGTAGTTGAATTCGAGGAAGCTGAGCGACTGCTCGCGGTCGAGGCGCGTCTTCACCGAATCGAAGCTGAGCATCCGGTTGATCGAGAAGTGCTGGCCGATGTCGCGCAGGAACGGGATGTATTCCAGCTCGTCGAGCCAGTCGGCATTGTCGACCATGATCGCGTCGGTCGGGCCGTCGCCAAAGGTGAGGAAACGTTCGAAGACGCGGCGGATCGAGGCGACGTTCTGGGCGATCGTGTCCTCGGTCAGCAGCTTGCGCGCTTCGTCCTTGAAGCTGGGGTCGCCGATCTTGCCGGTGCCGCCGCCCATCACCACGATCGGCTTGTGGCCGGCGCGCTGGAGCTGGCGCAGCATCATGATCGAAACCAGGTGCCCGACGTGCAGCGAAGGCGCGGTCGGGTCGAAGCCGATATACCCCGGCACAACCTGCTTGGCCGCAAGCGTGTCGAGGCCTTCGGCATCGGTCAGCTGGTGGATGTAGCCGCGCTCGTCGAGGAGGCGGAGCAGGGAGGAGGTGTGGGTCATCGTCGTGCTTCTTGTGTTGTAAGGAGCGGCGCGCGTAGCATGCGATCCGCCGGATGACGATACCTGCAGCGCGCGCAAACGTCCTCTCGGCGAATTGCGCATTGCCAGCTTGTGTCCATGCCACCTAGGCTTGGCGGCATGACTGAACTTGCCTTCCACCCCGCGCATCCCCCGCTGTCGGTGCGCAGCATCGAGGCGCGCATCATCGGTTTCGATGCGACATGGCTGCGCGCGCGCTGGAAGATACTTGGCGCGGGCCAGCTGGTGGTGCCTTCCTTCGCGGGCAAGGGCCGGGCGGACGACTTGTGGCACACCACCTGTTTCGAGCTGTTTCTGAAGAGGGGGGACGAGCCAGGCTATACCGAACTCAACCTTTCCCCGTCCGAACGCTGGAACGTCTACGATTTCACCGGGCGCCGCGAAGGCAGGACCGAACGTCCCATGCCGCGCGAGCCGGACTGTGCCTTGCGCCTCGGCACCGACATGGCGATCTTCGACGCCGCCATTCCCGCCGCGGGCCTTCCCGCCGCGCCGTGGGAATGCGGGTTCACCGCCGTGATCGAGGAAGCAGGCGGCCATAAAAGCTACTGGTCGCTTGCCCATACCGGCGATGCACCGGATTTCCACGATCCGGCTTGCTTCGTCGAAAAGGTTGCGGCACCGAGCGCGCCATGAAGTTCGGTATCGACCGCCTGCTTGCGGACCCCGCCCTGCGTGCCCCTCTCGAAGGCAAGCGCGTTTCCCTGATCGCCCATCCCGCCTCGGTTACCGAGGGGCTGGTCCATTCGCTCGACGCGCTGATCGCAGCCGGGGTGAACGTGACCAGCGCCTTCGGTCCGCAGCACGGCCTGAAGGGCGACAAGCAGGACAACATGGTCGAGACCATGGACGAGGTCGACCCGGCCTACGGCATCCCGGTGTTCAGCCTTTACGGCGAAGTGCGCCGCCCGGCGCCGGCGATGATGGACACGGCCGACGTGTTCCTGTTCGACCTTCAGGACCTGGGCTGCCGCATCTATACCTTCGTCACCACGCTGCTCTACCTGCTGGAAGAAGCCGCGCGCGAGGGCAAGAGCGTCTGGGTGCTGGACCGCCCGAACCCGGCAGGTCGCCCGGTGGAGGGCACCACGCTGATCGCCGGGCAGGAAAGTTTCGTCGGCGCCGGCCCGATGCCGATGCGCCACGGCCTGACTCTGGGCGAGATGGGCCACTGGTTCATCCGCCACTTCGACCTGAACGTCGATTACCGCGTGATCGCCATGGAAGGCTGGCAGCCGGAAGCGGCGCCGGGCTTCGGCTGGCCGGAAGACCGGATCTGGATCAACCCCAGCCCCAACGCCGCCAACCTCAACATGGCCCGCGCCTATGCCGGCACGGTGATGATCGAGGGCGCGACGGTGTCCGAAGGACGCGGCACGACCCGCCCGCTCGAAGTCCTGTTCGGCGCGCCCGACATCGACGCCAAGGCCGTCCTGGCAGAAATGCAGGCCTTCGCGCCGGAGTGGCTGGCGGGCTGCGCTTTGCGCGAATGCTGGTTCGAGCCGACCTTCCACAAACACGCCAAGGCGCTGTGCAACGGCCTCATGATCCACGCAGAGAGCAGCTTCTACGACCACGAGGGTTTCCGCCCCTGGCGGCTTCAGGCGCTGGCGTTCAAGGCGATCCGTCGTCTACAGCCGGACTACCCGCTGTGGCGCGACTTCCCTTACGAGTACGAATTCGACCGCCTTGCCATCGACGTCATCAACGGCGGCCCGGCCTTGCGCGAATGGGTGGATAACCCCGCTTCGCTGCCCGGTGATCTCGACGCGGTCGCCGCGCGTGACGAAGCGGCCTGGCGGGAAGAAGTCGCCGACCTGCTGCTTTACTGATTTCCAGCGAAGAACGGCTGGCAAAGCGTTCGACGCCTAAATTCCGTCATCCTGAACTTGTTTCAGGATCCATCTATCCGATCGAGCGTCGGCGTGAACGGCAAGATGGACCCTGAAACAAGTTCAGGGTGACGGTGCGGAATGCGGGATGTTTGGATCAATCGACACAATTGAATGTCGCTCGCGCTAACCCTTCTTACGCGTCAGTTCCCGTATCGCCGTCGTTCAACCGGAATAGGGCCACTGCTGCTTTACTGAGCGGGGGATTTCCGGGCCGGTCCGTCGTTGAAGACGGGCGGCTCGATCATCCTGCCGGTGCCGGCTTCGACCAGCACCGGGCAACCCTGAACCCGCTTTTCGACGGCGCTGAGCAGCAAGGGCCGGGAGGGCGATATCGCCTGCGGCTGACGACCGGACTTTTCGACCGCCCGCTGGATGACGTATTCGCACTTGCGGCGGTCCTGTGACTTGTCGCCGTCCGGCGCAGGCGCTGCGCCAAGCGCGGTCGCAAGCAGAAGCAGAGCCGTAGTCATCGCCATTCTCCTTTGAAAAGCCAGTCTACGCCGCTGCAACCGCGCCGCCAATAGGTAACCGGGAAAGTTGAGACGCAGTCACACCGCGCCTGATCCAACCCGCCCTCCCGTTATCCCATTATCCCGTTATCCCCACCTCCGCTCGTCCTGAGCTTGTCGAAGGATGCTCACGCTGCGCTGCGGTCCTTCGACAAGCTCAGGACGAGCGGAGGTGGGGAGTATCGGCCGGTAGCTCTACCCCTTCTTGCGCGTCAGTTCCCGCATCGCCTTGTCCAGCCCGTCCAGCGTCAGCGGGAACATCGAGCCGCCCACGATCTCGCGGATCATCTTGGTCGAACCGGAATAGGCCCACTGCCGCTCGGGCGAGGGGTTGAGCCAGACCGTTGCCGGATAGGTCTGCACCACGCGGCCGAGCCAGACGGCGCCGGCTTCCTCGTTCATGTGCTCCACCGAGCCGCCGGGATGGCTGATCTCATACGGGCTCATCGCGGCGTCGCCGACGAAGATCACCTTGTAGTCATGCCCGTACTTGTGGAGCAGGTCCCAGGTTGACGTGCGCTGCGACCAGCGGCGCTTGTTGTCCTTCCACACGCCTTCGTAGAGGCAGTTGTGAAAGTAGAAGAACTCCATGTTCTTGAACTCGCCGGTGGCGGCGCTGAACAGTTCCTCCATGAGGCTGATGAACGGGTCCATCGAGCCGCCCACGTCGAGGAACAGCAGCACCTTCACCGCATTGTGCCGCTCGGGCCGCATGACCACGTCTAGCCAGCCCTGTTTCGCGGTGCCCCGGATCGTCTCGTCGAGATCGAGTTCCTCTGCCGCGCCTTCGCGGGCGAAACGGCGCAATCGGCGCAGCGCCACCTTGATGTTGCGGGTGCCCAGTTCCTTGGTGTTGTCGAGATTGGCGAACTCGCGCTTTTCCCAGACCTTCACCGCGCGGCCGTGCTGGCCTTCACCGCCGATGCGCACGCCTTCGGGGTTGTAGCCCGAGTGCCCGAACGGCGAAGTGCCATTGGTGCCCACCCATTTGTTACCGCCCTGATGCCGCTTCTGCTGCTCCTCGAGCCGCTTCTTGAGCGTCTCCATGATCTCGTCCCACGAGCCGAGCGCCTTCACCTTCTCCATTTCCTCGGGCGAGAAATAGCGTTCGGCGAGCTTCTTCAGCCAGTCCTCGGGAATGTCGACCGGCTGCTGGCCGTAGTCGCTGAGAATGCCCTTGAAGACCTTCTGGAACACCTGGTCGAAACGGTCGAGCAGGCCCTCGTCCTTCACGAACGTGGCGCGGGCAAGGTAGTAGAACGCCTCGGGCGTCTGGTCGATCACGTCCTTGTCGAGCGCCTCCAGCAGCACGAGGTGCTCTTTGAGCGAAGCCTGGATACCTGCGGCGCGCAGTTCGTCGATGAAGTTCAGGAACATGGGATCATCACCTCACCTCGGCGTGGGCGGACGAGGCGCGGGCGTCCGCTTCCTTCGCCCTTGGCCGGTGCACCGACGCGACCAGTACGAACGAAATATACATCAGCAGATACCATGCGCCCAGCTTGGACGGATGGACCAGTGCCCAGCCGCCGCGCTGGTCCGGGTAGATCCAGGCGCGGGAGAACGTGGAGATGTTCTCGGCGAACCAGATGAACAGCGCCACCAGCAGCCAGCCCAGCAGCAGCGGCATCCAGCGGTCCTCGCGCCAGACGCGAAACCAGATGCGGGTGCGCGCGAAGAACAGCGCCAACAGCGCAAACAGGACAAGGCGCATGTCGGGCAGCCAATGGTGCGCGAAGAAGTTGACGTAGATCGCCGCCGCCAGCGCCGCGCTCAGCGCCGGACTGGGATAGCGCGAAAACCGGAAGTCGAAGATGCGCCAGACGCGCGCGATGTAACTGCCTACCGCCGCGTACATGAAGCCGGAGAACAGCGGCACGCCGGCGATGCGCAGCAGGCTGGCCTCGGGATACTGCCATGATCCGAAAGCGGTCTTGAACAGTTCCATGACCGTGCCGACGATATGGAAGGCAAGGATCACCCTGGCCTCCTCCATCGTCTCCAGCCGCAGCGCCAGCATCGCGATCTGGATGCCCAGCGCGCTCAGCGTCAGGAAATCGTAGCGGGCCAGCGGCGCATCCGCCGGATAGAACAGGTGAGTGCCCAGCAAGAGGCCCAGCAGCAGCGCGCCGAACAGGCAGGCCCAGCCCTGCTTGAACCCGAAAAGCAGGAATTCGTAGAGCCATGCCCGCCAGCCCGGACGCGGCTCGAACCGTTCGAGACGCGCCCGGATCGCGGCAAAGCGCGTATGGGCAATAAGCTCCGGCGCGCCGGAAGGCGTCGGCAAGGATCAGCTCGCCGACGATGGAACGGGCGCTGGAGGCTGCGCGGGGAAGCGTTCCAGCGCCGGATCGATCACCGCCCAGTCGGGCGCCTCGTCCGTCCAGATCGCCATTGCGGGCTTGAGGCCATGCCCTTCGTCCAGCAGGCCCAGGCGGATCGTGCGGAACTGCGGCCGGGCGTTGGACCGCCCGAGTACCGGCGTGCCGCAATCCGCGCAGAACTCATGCGTCAGGACATTGCCGCTGGCTGCGACATAGGCGTGGTCGGCGCGCGGGCCGGTGATCGTGACGGCCTCGGCCGGGAACATCGCGTTGTTGGTCGGCCCACCTGCGGCAATGCGCTGGCACTGGCGGCACCAGCACTGGCGGGTCGCCACCGGCTCTGCCGTGATGGTGACGGCGATGGCGCCGCAATTGCAGCGCCCGGTATAGGGTGCGGCCATCTCAGTTGCCCCGGCGCGTCATGAATGCCAGCCGTTCGAACAGCATCACGTCCTGCTCGTTCTTCAGCAGCGCACCGTGGAGCGGTGGGATCGCCTTGGCGGGGTCCTTGTTCTGCAGGACGTCCAGCGGCATGTCCTCGTTCAGCAGCAGCTTGAGCCAGTCCAGCAGTTCGCTGGTCGAGGGCTTCTTCTTCAGGCCGGGCACGTCGCGCAGTTCGTAGAAAATCTCCATCGCCTTGCGCACCAGGGTCTTCTGGATGCCGGGGAAATGCACGTCGACGATCGCTTCCATCGTCTCGCGGTCGGGAAACTTGATGTAATGAAAGAAGCAGCGGCGCAGGAAAGCGTCAGGCAGGTCCTTCTCGTTGTTCGAGGTGATGACCACCACCGGGCGTTCCACGGCGGCGATATGCTGGCCGGTTTCGTAGACGTCGAAGGCCATGCGATCGAGTTCGGCCAGCAGGTCGTTGGGGAATTCGACATCGGCCTTGTCGATCTCGTCGATCAGCAGGACCGGCAGTTCGGGGGCGGTGAAGGCCTCCCACAGCTTGCCCTTGCGGATATAGTTGCCGATATCGTGCACCCGCTCGTCGCCGAGCTGGCCGTCGCGCAGGCGGGCGACGGCGTCGTATTCGTAAAGGCCCTGATGCGCCTTGGTGGTGGATTTGACGTTCCAGGTAATGAGCGGCGCCTTGAGGGCGGCGGCGATCTGTTCGGCCAGCACGGTCTTGCCGGTGCCGGGCTCGCCCTTCACCAGCAGCGGGCGGCGCAGCAGCACGGCGGCATTGACCGCAACCTTTAGATCCTCGGTGGCGACGTAATCGCTGGTGCCTTCGAAACGCTGCATAGGCCGTCCTGTCCGCTTTAACTATCCGATTAAGGTCTAAGTTGTGCATCGCAGCAAGGCAAGTTCGTTCGACAGGCGCACAACGGGCGATGGACAACCCCGCCACCGCGTTGCACAGCACGGGCCATGGGGGCCGATTTCCTGCGCACGATGGACTGGCTGGGCGCCGCGCGGGCGCGCGGCTACCTGCGCCTGCTGGCGTTGCTCAATGCCGTGATGTTGGTCGCTTTGATCGTGACATCGCACGGCGGGGTGGACCGCAACGGCTTCCTGCTGGGGAGCGACTTCATCAGTTTCTGGACGGTCGGCCAGATGCTGGGCGCCCACGCCAACCCTTATGACGGGGCAGCACACATCGCGGCGCAGCGCCTGTTTTTTGCGTCGGACGCGGGATATACCGCGTTCTTCTATCCCCCTTCTTTCCTGCCGTTCTGCCGGCCGCTCGGCCTGCTGGGTTACTTTCCGGCGCTGGGCATCTGGCTGGCAACAACGGCGGCCGTCTACCTCGCGGCCCTGCGCGGCTGGTGGCGAGAGGCGGACACGCAGATGCCGCTGTGGCTGCTGTTCGTGGCATTTCCCGCCGTGCCGATCGTGGTGACACATGGACAGACCGCCTTCCTCGTCGCCGGATTGCTGGGGCTGGGTGCATGGCTGGTGCCTTCGCGCCCGGTGCTGGCGGGCATTCTGTTCGGACTGGCGACGATCAAGCCGCAGTTCGGCGTGCTGCTCCCGCTGGTCCTGCTGCTGACTCGCGAATGGAAGGTCACCGTCGCCGCCGCGCTGACCGCGCTGGTGCTGGCCGCCATCGCCGCGCTCTCCTTCGGGTGGCAGACCTGGCCCGACTGGCTCGCCGCCAGCGCCCGGGCCGAGGATGCCATGGCAGCCGGAGCGGTCGGCTATGCCAAGATGACCAGCCCCTTCGCCGCACTCAAGCTGCTGGGAACCTCTACCACGGCGGCCTACGCGGTGCAGGCTATCGTCTCACTCGCGGTTGCAAGTCTGCTGGGCTGGGCTGCATGGCGCCGCCGCTGGTCGTCCGCTCTTGCCGCGGCGACACTCGCCGGAGCGCCACTGGCGACGCCGTTCGTGCTCGATTACGACACGGTCATCCTTGCTTTCCCGCTGCTGTGGTTGACCGGGCAGGGGCTACGCGGCGGCTTTGCGCCTTGGGAAAAGCTGGCAATCGCCCTCGCCGTTGCCGCTCCCGCCTTTGCCCGACCGCTGGCGATGAATGCCGGGCTTCCCGTAATGCCGCTGGTCCTGGCCGCGCTGTTCGCGGCGGTTTGGCGGCGGGCTATTGCGCCTGCCTAACGCTGGCTTACCCGCCTGCCAGCTTGGTAAGCCGCAGCATCAGCATCTGGAAGCGGTCGTCTTCGACTACGGCCTTGGGGTCGTTCCAGCTGCCGCTTACGACCGACCATGCACCCGTCTTGCCGCGCAGCAGCCAGGTCATGCTGATCACGCCGTCTTCCGAGCCGCCCTTGTAGCCCACGTAGGCCCAGTCTTTGACGGTGACGACGTCCATCGCGGGATTGATCGCCAGGATGTCGAAAGCTTCCTTGCTGCCCAGCCTGCGCAGGTCGTCCATGATCCGCGCGAGGTCGGCGGGCGAGGCGAACCATTCGATCTGCTCGATCGCGGAAGGGCCGTGGCCGAAGACTTCGCCGGGGTCTGCCTCGGAAATCCCTGAAAGATCGAGCGCCGCTAGTTGGGCCGTGCGCTGCGCAGGCGCTGCGCGGGCGTAGCGTTCTGCGGCGTCCTTGCCCTGCCTTTTCAGGGCAAAAATCTCGCCCGTCGTCAGGACCGGCAGCATGGCTTCGGGTTTGGCGTGGCCCGATAGCCTGACTTCCCGCTCCAGCGCCTCGGGCCCGAGGAGCCGCACGAGGATATCCGTCGCGGAATTATCGCTGATCGAAATCATCAGGCTGGCGAGGGTGTGCAGCGTCACCGGCGCGCCTTCGGGGAGGTTGTGGATCGTGCCGCCGGGGAAGGACTTGCCCGTAACCGGAACCACGTCGCTCCAGCGGCGCTGGCCCTGCTGCACTTGCCGGGTGAGGGCGGCCAGAACGTAGAGCTTGAAGGTCGAGCCGATCGCCAGCCGTGTATCCGCAGCGCGGCCATGGGTGAGGGTGGGGGATCCGCCGTCCTCTCCGAGCCGGAAGACCGCGTAGCCTGCCTTGCCATGAAGGTTGGCGAAATCGGCGTCGATTTTTTCGAAACTGTCGCCAGCCGGCGTCAGGCCGAAGATGCGGAAACCCGACACCTTGCCCGGCGCCGCCGGATTGATTTCGATCCGCGCCGGGGCGGTGGCATGGGCGAAACGCAGCGTAAAAGTGGCCGATCCCCGTTTCTCGCGCAGGAACCCGGCATAGCCTTGTACTTCGCCGCCCTGCGCGGTGAGTTTTGCGGCAAGCGTTCGCAGCTGTTCGGGCGGAACGGCGGCAAGGAACCGGGCGTCGAACACATCGGCCGGATCGCGCTTGCCCTGCAGAACGGCGATGACTTCCCCGGCCCGCGTTTCCAGCAGCCTGGCGGCATCGTCCTGCGCGTGAGCACAAATCGGCGCGATGAAAAGTCCGGAAAGCGCGGCCGCAGCGGCGGCGCGCAAACCGGCTTCACGCATCGATGAGCTCCGGGTCGATTTCACCCGCGCGGTTCTGGATGAACTGGAAACGGTGTTCCGGATTGCGGCCCATCAGGCGGTCGACAAGGTCCTTCACCGCCGCGCGGTCTTCGTATTCCGGCGGCAGGGTGATGCGGATCAGCGAACGGCTTTTCGGGCTCATCGTGGTTTCGCGCAGCTGTTGCGGGTTCATCTCGCCAAGGCCCTTGAAGCGGCCGACCTCGACTTTCTTGTTCTTGAACTGCGTCGCTTCCAGTTCCGCGCGGTGAGCATCGTCCCGGGCATAGGCCGAGGTCGAACCGGAGACGAGGCGATAGAGCGGCGGCTGGGCAAGGTAGAGGTGCCCGCGCCGTACCAGGTCCGGCATTTCCTGGAAGAAGAACGTCATCAGCAACGTGGCGATGTGGGCGCCGTCGACGTCTGCGTCGGTCATGATGATGACGCGGTCGTAGCGCAGGTTGTCCGCGTTGCAGTCCTTGCGGGTGCCGCAGCCGAGCGCGAGGCCGAGGTCCGCGATTTCGGAATTCGCGCGGATCTTGTCGGCGGTGGCGCTGGCGACGTTGAGGATCTTGCCGCGGATCGGCAGGATCGCCTGGGTCTTGCGGTCACGCGCCTGCTTGGCCGAGCCGCCTGCCGAATCGCCCTCGACGATGAACAGTTCGGTTTCGCCGCTGCCTTCGCCCGAGCAGTCCGTCAGCTTGCCGGGGAGGCGCAGCTTGCGGGCGTTGGTGGCGGTCTTGCGCTTGACCTCGCGCTCGGCCTTGCGGCGCAGGCGGTCGTCCATACGCTCCATCACCGCGCCCAGCAGCGCCTTGCCCCGGTCGAGATTGTCGGTGAGGAAGTGATCGAAGTGGTCGCGCACCGCAGCTTCCACCATGCGCGCGGCCTCTGGCGAGGTCAGGCGATCCTTGGTCTGGCTCTGGAACTGGGGGTCGCGGATGAAGACCGAGAGCATGACTTCGCTGCCGGTCACCACGTCGTCCGGGGTGATGTCCTTGGCCTTCTTGGCCTGCCCGACGAGGTCTGCAAAGGCGCGGATGCCCTTGGTCAATGCGCCGCGCAGGCCCTGTTCGTGCGTGCCGCCGTCCGGGGTCGGGATCGTGTTGCAGTACCAGGAATAGGCGCCGTCGGAGTAGAGCGGCCAGGCGATCGCCCATTCGACCCGGCCCTGTTCGGAACCGTCATCGCCCTTGGGGAAGTCCTGGCTGCCGGAGAAGAACTGCGTGGTGACGCATTCGCGGGTGCCGATCTGCTCGGCAAGATGGTCGGCAAGGCCGCCGGGGAACTGGAAGGTCGCCTCGGCCGGAACGCCGTCAACCGCCAGTGCGGGCGCGCATTTCCAGCGGATTTCGACGCCCGCGAAAAGATAGGCCTTGGAGCGTACCAGTTTGAACAGGCGTGCGGGCTTGAACTTCTGGTCGCCGAAAATCTCGATGTCGGGAGTGAAGGTGACGGCGGTGCCGCGCCTGTTGGGCGCCGCGCCGACGCGCTGGATCGGGCCGAGCGTCTGCCCGCGCGAGAATTCCTGCGCGTAGAGTTCCTTGTTGCGGGCCACCTCGACCCGGGTTTTCACCGAAAGCGCGTTGACCACCGAGATACCCACGCCGTGCAAGCCGCCCGACGTGGCGTAGGCCTTGCCGGAGAACTTGCCGCCCGAGTGGAGCGTGGAAAGGATCACCTCCAGCGCCGACTTGCCGGGGAACTTGGGATGTTCGTCCACCGGGATGCCGCGCCCGTTGTCGGTGATGGTGATGCGCCCGGCGGTGCCGGGTTCCTCCTCCAGCGTGAACTCGATGCGGTTGGCATGGCCGGCGACGGCCTCGTCCATCGCGTTGTCGAGCACTTCTGCGGCGAGGTGGTGCAGCGCGCGTTCGTCGGTGCCGCCAATGTACATGCCGGGGCGGCGTCGGACGGGTTCAAGCCCCTCCAGCACCTCGATCGCGGAGCCATCGTAGGATTCGCCGGTTGCGGCGGGGAGCTTGTCAAACAGGTCGTCGGCCATAGGGGCGACTATAGGGGTAGCGCGATTCCGCAAGCAAGCGCGTAGCCAAGGTTTTTCCGCAGCCTCACCCGTTTCAAGGGCCTGAAAGCGGTATGGACCAAATCGGGAACAGTTTTATCCGTTCGTGCCGGGGCTATCGACACGAACGGAAGCATCTGCGGGGGCGCCTCGGACCTGAATAACGGCCCGCGGCGAATCACTCGCCGAACTTGACCGGGGCCGGGCTGATGACTTTTACGGCGCCGGTCTGGACTTCACGCACTTCCAGCGCCCGCTCGACAAGGCCGCCGCGCGTGAAGCGGAAAGCGCCGTCCACGCCCAGGAACCCGCCGGGGAATGCCTTGGTGTCACGCAGGGCCTCGGCCGGGAAGCGCGAGCCTGGCTTCCAGTCGCGCGCGACGCGCAAGGTCAGCAGGACGGCATCGTAGCCCAGCGTGGCGATGCGGAAGGGCTGGCCGCCGAAGCGGGCACGGTAGCTCTTGGAGAACTGGCCGAAGCGCTGGTCGGAAACGGTGGCGAACCATGCGCCGGCCAGTGCCGGGGTAGTGGTCAGCTCACGCTCGCCGCTCCACAGTTCGGTGCCGAGCACGCGCACGGTGGAGCCGCCGGCCTTCACCGGACCCTTGAACGCGGTCGCGGCGCGGGCCGAAAGGCTCCCGCTGTCGGCGATGAGGAGCGCGTCGAAGCCGCCCTTGGCCTTCACCCGCTGCGCAGCCGAAGCGATCGAGGCGGCACTGCGCTCATAGGGTTCGAGCGCGATAACCGAGCCGCCGCCTGCACGCACGGCGCCCAGCAGGGCGCTGCTGGTGCGGTCGCCATAGTCACCGCGCGGAACCAGCGCCGCGAAAGTCGAGATGCCCTGGGCGCGGGCATATTCGACCGTGCGGGTGACCGACTGGCCAGGCAGGTTGCCCATGATGAAGACGTCCTTGTTGGCCGCCTTCTCGTCGTTCGAGAACGAGATCACCGGCACCTTCGCGGTCTTTGCGATGGCGGAGACAGACGGGATGTCGTCAGCCAGCAGCGGGCCCAGGATCAGCTGGTTGCCATCGGCGACGGCCTTGCGCGCGGCCTCGGCGGGGTTGACCGAGGTGTCGTAGGTGGTGACGCGCAGGTTCTTTGCCGAGGTGTCGAGCAAAGCCATGTTGGCGGCATTGGCGATCGACTGGCCCACGCCCGCATTCGCGCCTGTCACCGGCACCAGCAGGGCCACGCGGTGACGCTCGGTGTCGACGGGGATATCGCTCTGCGTGGGCCGCGTTGGCGGCGGCGGGGGAGGGGCGGTCGATGTCGGGGCCTTGGGCACGACGGCGCAGCCCGCGAGCACGGCCATCGCGGCTGCGGCGAGGAGATTGCGCCGATTGATCCGCCGATCTTGGCCTTTGTCGAACATTGCTTGCCGCTCCCTTGGTCTATGGGCCATGAGTCTGGTGATGGAAAACACTCTTTCGCCGGGCCTTTACATAGTCGCAACCCCCATTGGCAACCTGGGGGACATTACCCTGCGCGCCGTCGAAACCCTGAAAGGGGTGGCCGCTGTCGCTTGTGAGGACACCCGTATCACTGGAAAGCTGCTGCATCATCTGGGGATAAAGCAACGGCTTATCCGTTACGATGATCACGCAGGCGAGCATGACCGCGAACGCCTGCTGGCACTGATGGAGGCGGAACCCGTGGCGCTGGTCAGCGATGCGGGCACGCCGTTGATATCCGATCCGGGTTACCGGCTGGTGCGCACCGCGCGGGAGCGGGGCATTGCCGTCACCAGCCTGCCCGGCGCCAATGCCGCGGTGGTGGGGGTAACGCTTTCGGGCCTGCCGAACGACCGGTTCCTGTTCGCCGGCTTCCTGCCCAACAAGGCCAAGGCGCGCGAGGATACCCTTGCCAGCCTTGCCGCCGTGCCGGCAACGCTTGTGTTCTATGAAACCGCGCCGCGTCTGGGTGCATCGCTGGCGGCGATCGAGGCGGTACTGCCGGGGCGCGAGGTTGCCGTGGCGCGCGAATTGACCAAGAAGTTCGAGGAATGCCGTACCGGCGCTCCGTCAGAGATCGCCGCGCACTACGAGGCGCATCCTCCCAAAGGCGAGATCGTGCTGCTGATCGCCCCGCCGCGTGACGAGGCGAAAGGCGAGGTCGATGTCGATGCGCTGCTGCTGGCGGCGCTGGCCGAGGCAAAGGCCTCGCAGGCGGCAGCGGCTGTGGCCAAGGCGACCGGGCTGGATCGCAAGACGCTGTACGCGCGGGCGATGGAGCTGAAATGACGGGGGAGCTGAAATGAACGCCCGCGCGCAGGCCGAGCGCGACGGACGGCGCGGAGAGACTTTGGCCGCGCTCTATCTGTGGCTCACCGGTTGGCGGGTGCTGGCAAGGCGGGTGAAGACCCGGCGCGGCGAAGTGGACCTCGTCGCGCGGCGCGGGCGGATGCTGTGCTTCGTCGAGGTGAAATGGCGGCGCACCGCGAAGGAACTCGACATCGCGATCGACGAACGGCGGCTGAGGCGCGTGGCGGACGGCGCCGCGCTGCTGACCGCGCGCTACCAGCGGCCGGGCGACGACGTGCGTATCGACGTGATCCTCATCGCACCCGGCCAATGGCCGCGCCGGATCGTCAATGCCTGGCAGCCGATGGGCTGATCGGCCGATAGTTTAGCAAAGCTCAACGCTTGAAACTCGCAATTCCGGTCGCACCTTTGGGGCGTTGCGGCTAAGCCGCGCCCGACAACCCTTTCGCAAAGGCCGATACCTGCCATGAGCTTACGCGTAGCCGTCCAGATGGACCCGCTCGAAACCGTCAAGATCGGGGGCGACAGCTCGTTCGCACTGATGCTCAGCGCGCAGGCGCGGGGGCATACCCTGTTCCATTACGACGTGCGCACGCTGGCCTATGATGCCTCGCACGGGGCTGCCGGACGGCTTACCTGCTGGGGCGCGCCGGTAACCGTGCAGAAGGTGGAAGGCGCTCACTTCACGCGCGGCGAATACCGCTTGATCGACCTTGGCGAAGACATCGACGTGGTGCTGATGCGCCAGGACCCGCCGTTCGATCTCGGCTATATCACCGCCACCCACCTGCTGGAGCGCCTTGCCGGGCGCACGCTGGTGGTCAACGATCCGGTGGCCGTGCGCAATGCGCCGGAGAAGGTCTTCGTGCTGGACTACGCGCGGTTCATGCCGCCGACCTTCATTGCCCGCCGGATCGAGGACGTGAAGGCGTTCAACCAGCGTCATCCGGGCGATATCGTCATCAAGCCGCTCCACGGCAACGGCGGCAAGGCAGTGTTCCGCGTGCCTGCCGACGGCTCCAACCTGGGCGCGCTGATCGAGATGTTCGAGAACGCATGGGTCGAACCGTTCATGGTCCAGCCTTTCCTCCCCGACGTGTCCGAAGGCGACAAGCGCATCGTGCTGGTCGACGGCGTGTTCGCGGGCGCCATCAACCGCAAGCCGGGCGAGGGCGAGTTTCGCTCCAACCTCGCGGTGGGCGGGTCGGCCGAGGCCAGCCAGCTCACTTCGGCTGAAGAGGAAATCTGCGCAGCGCTTGGCCCGGAACTGAAGGCGCGCGGGCTGGTTTTTGTCGGCATCGACGTGATTGGCGGAAAATGGCTGACGGAAATCAACGTGACTTCGCCCACCGGCATCGTGGCGATAGACCGCTTCAACGGCACCGATACGGGGGCCATGATCTGGGACGCCATCGAGGTCCGGCACGCGGCGATGTGATCGAGCCGATCGGCGGACTCCATGGCTGAGTGGATCTACGAAATCGTCCGGCAGGGCGGCTATCTCGGCATCATGTTCCTGATGGCGCTGGAGAACATCATCCCGCCGATCCCGTCCGAGGTCATCATGGGCCTTGGCGGGATCGCCGTGGCGCGCGGAGACATGCAGTTCTGGCCGCTGCTGCTATGGGGTACTGCCGGTGCGGCGCTGGGCAACTATGTCCTGTTCCTCCTCGCCGACCGCCTGGGGTACGAGCGCCTGCGCCCGTTCATCGACCGCTGGGGCCGCTGGCTTACGCTGGAGTGGCACGATGTCGAAGTGGCCGGGCGGTTCTTGCGGCGGCATGGGCACTGGGTGGTTTTCCTGCTGCGCTTCATGCCGATGTTTCGCACGATGATTTCTGTCCCGGCCGGACTGGCGCACATGGGGCATGTGCGGTTTCTGCTGTTCACCGCTGCGGGCGCGGCGATCTGGAACGCGCTGCTGATCCTGGGCGGGCGCTGGCTTGGCCATACGCTGTCCGAGGCCGAAGTATGGCTGGGATGGGTTACCGTGGCGATCGGCGTGGCGACCGTGATCGGCTATGTCTGGCGCGTGGCGACGTGGAAACCGCGCGAGGAGTGATTGCCGGGGCAGCTGCGGACAGCGGCGGCTAGGTCAGCCCCGTTCCCTGGGATGTGCGTTGCGGTAAACGTCCAGCAAGGTCGCCGCGTCCACCCGCGTGTATATCTGCGTCGAACTCAGCGACACATGCCCCAGCAGTTCCTGAAGAGAACGCAGGTCCGCGCCCGCGCCCAGCAGATGCGTCGCAAAGCTGTGGCGCAAGGCATGCGGCGTAGCACTTGCCGGCAGGCCCAGCGAGATACGAGCCCGCGCCACTGCCTTTTGCACCATGCCCTGCGAAAGCGGCCCGCCCTTGGCGCCCCGGAACAGCGCCTTGTCCCGCTCTACCGGCCAGGGGCATTTCGTCACGTAATCCGTCACGCCTGAGCGGACGATTGGCAGCAAGGGCACCATGCGTTGCTTGCCGCCCTTGCCGGTAACCACCAGCGTCTCACCCAAAGGAAGCGCCGCGCCGGTCAGCGACAGGGCCTCGGCAATGCGCAGGCCGGCGCCATAAAGGAGCAGCAGCACCGCCCGGTCGCGCGCACCGATCCAGGGCTGCGAGGCGTCTTCCTCCACGGTGGAGGCAAGGTTCACAGCCTCGTCGGGAGTGACTGGGCGCGGCAGGCCCTTCTTCACGCGCGGACCCTTGAGGCGCGGCGGGGCCGCCTGCGCCATTCCGGCCCGGTCGCGGGCGAAGGAGAGGAAGGCCTTGAGCGCCGAAAGTTCGCGCGCGGCGGAAACATTGCCGATCCCGTCCTGCCGCCGCGCCGCAAGATGACCGCGCAGCGCCGGAGCCTCGATCTTCGCCAGCGAACCCCAATCGGTTTCCCCCAGCGCATCCAGCAGGCGCGACGCCGTTGCCAGATAAGCGCGCACGGTATGCGGACTGCGGCGGCGATCGTGCGCCAGATACGCGCCCCATGCCTCCATCAGGTCGGCCTTATGGGACAAGAGCGTGGACCATCAGCCTTCGACCAAGCCTGAGGGAACCAGTTCGCCCAGCAAGCCGTCGAGCAGGCACATGCCGGCCTCGGTCACGCCGATCCACGAACCTTCGCGCCGGATCAGGCCCTGGCTCTCATAGAAGCTGGCCTTGGAAGTATCGCATAGCTGCGCCGGATCGTGGCCGAAACGCGCGGCCATCACATCGAGGTCCACGCCTTCGCGCAGGCGCAGGCCCATCAGCATGGCCTCGCTCGCCTGTTCGGAGAGACCGAGGCCGCGTTCCTCGACAACGCCGTGGCGCTTGGCGTCGATGCCGGCCAGCCAGTTCTCCGGCTTGCGGTGGCGCACGGTGGCCACGCCGCCGCGCCGTCCGTGCGCGCCGGGGCCGATGCCGCAATAGTCCTGATAGCGCCAGTACGTCAGGTTGTGGCGGCTTTCCTCGCCGGGGCGGGCGTGGTTGCTGATTTCATAGGCGGGGAGGCCGGCAGCGGCGGTCATCTCGCGGGTGAGGGCGAACATGTCGGCGCAGGCGTCTTCGTCCAGCGGCGTGAAGTCGCCCTTGCGCACCATCGTCTCGAAGCGGGTGCCCGGCTCGATGGTCAGCTGGTAGAGCGAAAGGTGCCCCGTCCCGTAGGACAGCGCCTGCGAAAGCTCCGCTTTCCAGCCATCCAGAGACTGGCCGGGGCGGGCATAGATGAGGTCGAAGCTGACCCGGTCGAAATGCGCCTGCGCCACATCCAGCGCGGCAAGCCCCTCACCGGCATCGTGCAGGCGGCCGAGAAAACGCAGCGTCTCGTTGTCGAGCGCCTGAATGCCCAGCGATACGCGGTTAACGCCGACGCTGGCCAGCGCGGCATAGTTCGCCGCCTCGACCGAGGAGGGGTTGCCCTCCAGCGTGATCTCGATGCCGGGCGCAAAGCCCCAGAGCTTTTCCGCTTCCTCCAGCAGCCGTGCCACGAGGGCAGGAGGCATCAGCGATGGCGTGCCGCCGCCGAAGAAGATCGAATCGAGCGGCTCGCCGCCTGCCAGCGCGTGTTCGTGGCGCATGTCGGCGAGCAGTCCGTCCTGCCACGCGGCATGGTCGACCCGGTCACGGACATGGCTGTTGAAGTCGCAGTAGGGGCACTTTGCGAGGCAGAACGGCCAGTGGATGTATAGGGCGCGGGCCATCGGATCGGCTTACGCGCCGAATTGCTCCGCGACCAGCTTTGCAAAGGCATCGGCGCGGTGGCTGATGCGCTGCTTTTCCGCGAGCGGCAGCTCGGCGAATGACTGGTCGTGGCCTTCGGGAACGAATGCGGGGTCATAACCGAAGCCCATGATCCCGCGCGGCGGCCAGCAGAAGACACCGTTCACGCGGCCCTCGTAGACGGCCTCGTCACCCTCGGGCCAGGCAATAGCGAGGGTGCAGGAAAACCAGCACGAACGGTCGACGTCGGCGCCCTGCTGGGCGAGCAGACCTTCGACCTTGCCCATCGCCATGTACCAGTCGCGGCCCGGATCGCCTTCGAACCATTGCCGCTCGGCCCAGTCGGCGGTGTAGACACCGGGGCGTGCGCCCAGCGCCGTCACTGAAAGGCCGCTGTCGTCGGCAAGCGCCGGCAATTGCGCGGCCTTGGCGGCGGCGTGGGCCTTCAGCAGGGCATTGGCGGCGAAGGTAGTGCCGGTTTCCTCAGGCTCGGGCAGGCCGAGCTGGCCAGCGGACAGGCACTCGATGCCGTAAGGGGCGAGCAGCGCGGAAATCTCGCGCAGCTTGCCCGCATTGTGCGTGGCGATGACCAGGCGTTGTCCGTCGAGTTTCCGGGTCATCGAATATTCCTTTCGCATCAAGCGCATGGCCTCCACATTGGCGGAGGCCACGCAGGGTAATTTTAGCGGCCAACAGCCTTGGCCTGCGCTGCGAAGATACCCTCGCAGCCGATGCGGGCAAGGCGCAGGAGGCGCAGCAGGCCTTCTTCGTCATACGTCGCGCCTTCGGCGGTGGCCTGTGCTTCGGCGATCTTGCCGCCTTCGATCAGCACGAAGTTGGCGTCGGCGTCGGCAGCGCTGTCCTCGATGTAGTCGAGGTCGAGAACCGGGTTACCCTCGCAGATGCCGCAGGAAACGGCGGCGACGCGGGCCTGGATCGGGTCTTCCTTGATCTTGCCTTCGGCCATCAGCTTGTCGACCGCAAGGCGCAGCGCGACCCATGCGCCCGAGATCGAGGCGGTGCGGGTGCCGCCGTCGGCCTGGATCACATCGCAGTCGAGCACGATCTGGCGCTCGCCCAGCTTCTTCATGTCGACCACCGAACGCAAGGAACGGCCGATCAGGCGCTGGATTTCCTGAGTGCGGCCCGACTGCTTGCCCTTGGCCGCTTCACGGCTGCCGCGCGTGTGCGTGGCGCGGGGCAGCATCGAGTATTCTGCCGTCACCCAGCCTTCGCCCTTGCCGCGCAGGAACGGCGGCACCTTTTCCTCGACCGATGCGGTGACCAGCACGCGCGTATCGCCGAACGAGATCAGCACCGAGCCTTCGGCGTGCTTGGTGAAGCCGGTCTGGATTTCGATGGCGCGCATTTCGTCTGCGGCACGGCCTGAAGGTCGCATGGAGTCATCCTTGTGTGAAACTACGCTCGGCCCCTAGTCGCATAAGCTGCGGGGCTGCAAGTCCTGTGGAAGTCGCCTCTCCCCAAGCGGGGCATTGCCTAAGCCGGGGCATCGCCTAAATGAAACATATGCCCACGCCGCCGATCACCGAAATGACCACCCGTGCCCGCGACATCTTCCGGCTGGTGGTGGAAGGCTATCTCGCCACCGGTGCGCCGGTCGGTTCGAAGATCCTGGCCGGGCCGGGGGGCATGAACCTGTCCTCCGCCTCGATCCGCTCGGTGCTGGCGGACCTTGAAGGGCAGGGCCTGCTCGCCGCGCCGCATACCAGCGCCGGTCGCCTGCCGACCGAAGCGGGGCTTCGCCTGTTCGTGGACGGCATCATGCAGGTGGCCGAACCCACGGTGGAGGAACGCCTGGCGATCGAGAGCCGCATCTCGACCCCCGGCCCGATCGAGGCAGCGCTGGAGGCGACCAGTGCGCTGCTTTCCAGCCTCACTTCGGGCGCGGGCGTGGTCATGGTGCCCCGGCGTGAGCCGCGCCTGACGCACCTGCAACTCGTACCGCTGGGGCCGGGAAGGGCGCTGGCCGTTTTGGTGGGCGAGGACGGCGGGGTGGAAAACCGCATCGTCGAACTGCCCATGGGCCTGCCGCCCGGTGCTCTGGAGGAAGCCTCCAACTACATTTCCGCGCATCTGATCGGCCGCACGCTGGCCGAAGCCGCGCTGGCGATGCGCGCCGACATATCCTCGGGCAAGTCGGCGCTCGATGCCGCAAGCCGCGACCTTGTCGAGCGCGGGCTGGCCGTGTGGAGCGAGGACGCCATGGCCCGCCCGGTGCTGATCGTGCGCGGACAGGCGAATCTGCTGGACGAGGCCGCCCTGACCGATCTCGAACGGGTGCGCTCGCTGCTCGACGACCTTGAAAACAAGCAATCGGTCGCCGACCTGCTCGACACCGCGCGCGAGGCGCAGGCGACGCGGATATTCATCGGCTCGGAGAACCGGCTTTTCGCGCTTTCCGGGTCTTCGGTGATTGCCTCGCCGTACCGGGACCGGGAAGGAAAGGTGGTCGGCGTGGTGGGGGTTATCGGCCCCACGCGGTTGAATTATGCGCGCGTAGTGCCCATGGTGGATTTCACTGCCCAGAGCCTGGGCAAGCTCATCGGATAGCTGGAACAGTAGAAGAATATGACCGACGACAAGAAGCAGTCTCCCGAAGACCAGACTGTAGACGCCGCCGTGGCCGAGGAACTGAAGGGGGTTCCCGAGGATATGTTGGATTCCAAGGGCGAGAACGAAGAACTGGCGCAGTTGCGTGAGGAACTGGCCGGCGCGAAGCAGGAAGTGCTTTACGCCCGCGCCGAAACGCAGAACGTGCGCCGCCGTCTGGAAAAGGACGTCGCCGACACGCGCGCCTATGCCGCCACCGGCTTTGCCCGCGACATCCTGTCGGTGTCCGACAACCTGGCCCGCGCGCTGACGGCGATCCCCGCCGACATGCGCGAGGACGAGAAGCTCAAGGGCCTCGTCGCCGGGATCGAGGCCACGGGCCGCGAGATCGACAAGGTGTTCACCAGCCACGGCATCACCCGCATCGCCGCGATGGGTATGCCGCTCGATCCCAACCAGCATCAGGCGATGATCGAGGTTCCCTCGGCCGATGTCGAAGCGGGCACGATCGTGCAGGAACTCCAGGCCGGTTACATGATCAAGGACCGCCTGCTGCGCCCCGCGATGGTGGCCGTGGCCAAGAAGCCCGACTGATAGCGATGCGCTTGGGTCAGGGGGCTTCGACCAGCTCGGCCTGAGCGGATTTTGTTAAATGCATGACCCCGGCGGCGCTGCGTTTGCGTAGTGCTTTGCCGGGGTTATGTTTGCGGTCGGGCATTTTTCCGGCAAACACTGCTTATGCCGAGCGTACCGAAGCATGTGTCGTTTTGTTGCGGCGGAACCTCTCGCGTTTTTCTCCGTTGACTTGGCATAGCATGACTTTTTCGGAGACCATCGATGCGTAAGTTTATCCTCCCCATCCTCGCAGCCGGTGCGTTCAGCATGGCTGGCTGTGCCAGCAACTACGGCGGTGAAGGCGCTCTCGCCGGCGGCGCACTCGGTGCAGGCGTCGGTGCCATTACGGGCGGCAACGTAGCCACCGGCGCGGCGATCGGTGCGGCAGCAGGCGCTGTGGCTGGCTCCACCGCCAAGAAGGATGGCGATCGCGGCTGCTATCGCTACGACCGCCGCGGCGACCGTTACTGGGATCGCGATTGCTGATCCCGGCGCGGATTAGATAACCCGAATGGGTCGCACGTGGGGCGCGGACGAAATATCGCCGCGCCCCGTTTCGTTTCACGACGCAGTTTGGTTTAGAGGCGGGCGCGGTCGAACGGCACTATGCCCCGGTAGCTTTCCAGTGGAGGCGCTCCCGGCACATCGATGCCAAGCCCCATCAAAAAGATGTGTCGTACGATTTCGGCCTGTTGCTCGATGCCGTAGCGCTCCAGCGTCCAGCCTGGCCGCAAGGAATAGTCGTAGCGGCACAGCGGATGGCGCATAAGCGGCAGATACCACCGTCCCTTGCATTGTGTCTGCCACACATGCGTCATCTCATGAATGAAGAGCCCTTGCAGCCCGAGCGGTGCTTGCGAGAAATCGGCTCGGTACAGGCTGGCTCGCGGGTGGAAATGCAAGTGGCCGCAAGGCGCCATCGCCGTGTTGATTGGCTGAAATGGAAACCATTTGCGCCGCCGCACTCGCACCGGGCCGCAATCGATCGCCTCGCCGAAGACGGAGCGGATCAGCGCCGCTTCGCCCGCCGTCAGCGCGCGTTCTTCTCCGGGTGGGACGCTCAGTGGTGCATCCCTTCCATGTCGCCCATGTCGCCGCCCATCGCCTCGACGGCGAGCGGCATCGACAGCTTGTCTCCGTCAGAAAACGTCATCGTCAACTCCGCCTTGCCACCGGCTTTGAGCGCGGCAGGCAGGTCGAAGACCATGACATGCAGCCCGCCCGGCGCGAAGACAACCGACGCGCCGGGGTCGACCGGCAGCGAATCGACCTTGCCCATGGAGCCGCCCTTGGTCTCGTGCATTTCGGCCTTGCCGGCGCCCAGAATGCTGACGGCGGCCAGCGTAACCGGCTCGGCGCCGTCGTTGCGCACGGTGAAATAGACCGCCGCCGGGCGCCTGGCGATCACCGGAAGCACCAGCTTGCCGTCGCTCGCGACCAGTCCCGGCTTGGCATCGGGGCCGGTGAGGGTGGCCTCATTCGAGGCGGTGGGGCTGTCCGGCTCCTTGCCGCAGGCCCCCAGCGCAAGGGCCATGGCAGTGCAAAGAAGCAGGGCGAGGGGGCGATGTGGTTTCACGGTCAAGGTATCCTTGTGACTTCGCCGGGGAAAAATCGCTCGCCTAATGCCATTCGAGAACACTTGTTCCAAGCAAAACCGCCCCTATATCGCGCCTCGACGACGTTAAGCGTCACCGAGCCGTGCAAGCTGCCTTGCCTTGTGTAAGGGAGGCGATCCGCACGGTGTCACCCACTGACGTGAGGAATGGGGATAATGGCTAAAGTAATTGGTATCGATCTTGGCACCACCAACAGCTGCGTCGCCGTCATGGACGGCGGCAAGCCCAAGGTCATCGAGAATTCCGAAGGCGCCCGCACGACGCCCTCGATCGTCGCATTCGCCAAGGATGGCGAGCGTCTGATCGGGCAGCCGGCAAAGCGCCAGGCCGTCACCAACGGCAACAACACGATCTTCGCGGTGAAGCGCCTCATCGGCCGCCGCTTCGACGATCCGGTGACCCGCAAGGACACCGAACTGGTCCCTTACACCATCGTCAAGGGCAAGAACGGCGATGCCTGGGTCCAGGCTGGCGGCGAAGACTACTCGCCTTCGCAGATCTCGGCTTTCACGCTGCAGAAGATGAAGGAAACCGCTGAGTCCTATCTGGGCGAGACGGTCACGCAGGCGGTCATCACCGTGCCTGCCTACTTCAACGACGCACAGCGCCAGGCCACCAAGGACGCCGGCCAGATCGCCGGTCTCGAAGTGCTGCGCATCATCAACGAGCCGACCGCGGCTGCGCTGGCTTACGGCCTCGACAAGCAGGACGGCAAGACCATTGCTGTCTATGACCTTGGCGGCGGCACCTTCGACGTGTCGGTCCTGGAAATCGGCGACGGCGTGTTCGAGGTCAAGTCGACCAACGGCGACACCTTCCTGGGCGGCGAAGACTTCGATTCGAAGATCGTCGAATGGCTGGCCGAGAAGTTCAAGGCCAAGGAAAACATGGACCTGAAGACCGACAAGCTCGCTCTTCAGCGCCTGAAGGAAGCGGCTGAAAAGGCCAAGATCGAGCTGTCGTCCACCGCGACGACCGAGGTCAACCTGCCCTTCATCACCGCACGCATGGAAGGCGGCGCCACCACTCCGCTGCACCTCGTCGAGACGATCACCCGCTCCGACCTGGAGAAGATGGTCGCCGACCTGATCCAGCGCACTCTGGAACCCTGCCGCAAGGCGATCGCCGATGCCGGTCTTTCGGCCAAGGACATCGACGAAGTCGTGCTCGTGGGTGGCATGACCCGCATGCCCAAGGTGCGCGAAGTCGTGAAGGAGTTCTTCGGCAAGGAACCGCACACCGGTGTGAACCCTGACGAAGTCGTCGCCATGGGCGCGGCGATCCAGGCCGGCGTGCTGCAGGGCGACGTCAAGGACGTGCTGCTGCTCGACGTGACCCCGCTGTCGCTGGGCATCGAGACGCTGGGCGGCATCATGACCAAGATGATCGACCGTAACACGACGATCCCGACCAAGAAGAGCCAGGTCTACTCGACCGCCGAGGACAACCAGCAGGCGGTTACGATCCGCGTGTTCCAGGGCGAGCGCGAGATGGCGCAGGACAACAAGATGCTCGGCCAGTTCGACCTCGTCGGCATTCCGCCGTCGCGCCGGGGCGTGCCGCAGATCGAAGTGACCTTCGACATCGACGCCAACGGCCTCGTGAACGTGTCCGCCAAGGACAAGGGCACGGGCAAGGAACAGCAGATCCGCATCCAGGCCTCGGGCGGCCTTTCGGACAGCGACATCGACCAGATGGTTCGCGATGCCGAGAAGTTCGCCGAAGAGGACAAGAAGCGCCGCGAATCGGCCGAGGCCCGCAACCAGGCCGACAGCCTCGTCCACGCGACCGAGCAGCAGATCGCCGAGAACGGCGAGAAGATCGACGCCGCTCTGAAGGCTGAAGTCGAAGCCGCGATCGCCGCGACCAAGACCGCGCTTGCCGGTGACGATGCTGCGGAAATCAACGCCAAGGCTCAGGAACTGACCCAGGTGGCGATGAAGATGGGCCAGTCCATCTACGAGAAGGAGCAGGCTTCGGCTGCTTCGCCTGAAGCGGCCAAGGCCGGTGACGACGATGTGGTCGATGCCGAATTCTCGGAAGTCGATGAAAACAAGGGCTGATCAGTCCTGATGAAAACCCTGGCCGCCACCGGTGCAAATCGCGCCGGTGGCGGTTAGAGTATTCCGGCGGGGAACTATCACGTGTCAGCTACTGAAATAGATTTTTACGAACTGCTCGAGGTTGAGCGCGGCGCCGACGACAAGGTCATCAAGTCGTCCTATCGCCGTCTTGCCATGCGCTATCACCCGGATAAAAATCCGGGATGCTCGGATTCCGAAGCGAAATTCAAGCTCATCAGCGTCGCTTACGATTGCCTCAAGGACCCGCAGAAGCGCGCGGCCTACGATCGTTACGGCCATGCTGCCTTCCAGCAAGGCGCGGGCGGCGGCGGTCATCAAGGCGGTGACTTCGGCGATATCGGCGACATCTTCGAGTCGATCTTCGGCAGCTCGTTCGGCGGCGGTGGCCGCCAGCAGCAGCGCCGGGGCGCCGATCTGCGCTACGACATGGAAGTCAGCCTCGACGAGGCGTTCCGCGGCAAAAGCACCGAGATCACCATCGAAGTCTCGCAGGGGTGCGAACCCTGCAAGGGCACCGGCGCCGAGCCGGGCACCGCCAAGCGCGGCTGCTCGATGTGCGCCGGGCACGGCAAGGTGCGCGCGCAGCAGGGCTTCTTCGTTGTGGAACGCACCTGCCCGACCTGCCACGGCCGGGGTGAGGTGATCGAAAAGCCATGCCGCTCGTGCGGCGGTGAAGGCCGGGTCGACAAGCCGCAGACGTTGCAGGTGGACATCCCGCCGGGGGTGGATTCGGGCACCCGCATCCGCTTGTCGGGCAAGGGCGAGGCAGGTCCGTTCGGATCGCCTCCGGGCGACCTCTACATCTTCCTGCACGTCAAACCTCACCGCGTCTTCGAGCGCGAAGGCACCACGCTGCTGACCCATGTGCCGATCACGTTCACGACGGCAGCGCTGGGCGGGTCGATCGAAATTCCCGGCATCGACGGGGAAGCGATCACGGTCGACATTCCCGCCGGTATTCAGTCGGGCAAGCAGCTGCGTAAACGCGGGACCGGTATGCCGGTGTTGCAGGGACGCGGCCGGGGCGACATGGTCGTGGAGATTTCGGTGGAAACGCCGACCAAGCTCTCCGCGCGGCAGAAGGAAATCCTTCGCGAATTGCAGGATACCGAGACGGGTGACGAATGCCCCGGCTCCAAAGGTTTCTTCGACCGGCTGAAGGACGCCTGGAACGACCTGACCGAATAGCCCTGTCCTCCCCGATACGGGGAGGGGAACCGCCGCAAAGCGGTGGTGGAGGGGATTGCCGGCCGACGCAGCGCTGCGTCAGGCCGCGCATCCCCTCCGTCAGCCCTGCGGGCTGCCACCTCCTTGGATCGGGGAGGACGTGCCCGCCCCGCCGCCCGCCAGAACCTCGCGCCGGATGCGCTTGACCAGCCCCGGATCGGCAAGCAGCCGCGTTTTCTCCTCATCGAGGATGGCGATGAACGCGCGGCGCTTGAACCCCAGCAGTTCCACCGGCGACATCGCGTGCTCGGCGCCCAGCGTCGAGGCGATCATGTCCATAACCCGCTCCGCCCCGTGGAGGCGGCCCCACAGATAATCGTTTTCGCGGTAAGTCCGGCTGAAGAAGGCACCGAAGTTGTAGAACTCGGTCCCGCGCAAAGTCTCCCCGGTGCCGCCGCGACGGATCGCATGGCAATCCTCGGGTGAAATCCGGTCGACCAGCACGGGATCGAACTCGTTCAGCCCTTCACCGCGCAGCAGGGGCAGGGTGACCGTATCGTAAAACGGGAACCCCAGATAGGCGAGCAGCACGCGGCGGCGCAGCGCCTGCGGCATCGCCGCCAGCGCCTGCGCCAGCAGATCGTCGACAGCCACGTCCGCCTCGATCAGGTTACGCCGCTCCTCGATATGATCGACGACTGCTTGCGGGTCCTCGAAAAATGCCCGCGCCAGCGCCGGAAAATCATCGCCCAGCGCCGCCAGCGGCTCGCGCTCGATATAGAGCGAGAGCGCCGCGTAGATCGCTGCCCGCGCCTTGTCGCGGTCCTCTTCGGTGACGTCGGCCTCGGCCTCCCATTCCTGCGTCACCCGCCGCGCCAGCAGCCGCAGGCGGCGCACCCTGAACGCGATGTCGTGCGAGCGGAAGAACCCGACCATCGCGGGCGAAACTGCCTCGCGCAGCGCCTGCGTGCGGTCGATCCCGCTGGCGGCAAGGTGCAGCATCAGCCGAGCCCTGATCGGTTCGGGCGAGGGCAGGTCCAGTTCCGGCGCAGCCTCCAGCACCATGCGCGCGATCATCGCCGCGATGCCGCTGAACTTGACCTGCGCATAGCCATGATAGGCATAGCCCGCCTGCTCCGACGCCGCGCCTTGCGCCTTGGCCCGCCACGCCGCGAGCCGCTTGGGCGTCGGCCGGTCCAGGAACAGGGTATGGCCGAACAACCTGTCCACCGTTTCCTCGATCTGCGGACGCATGGCGAGGACGATCTCGCGCAGCGTCGCCATCTCGCGCGACTGGCGGGCGAGGGTTTCCAGATTGTCACGGATCGGCTGCTCGCGCGGGATCGCCGAGAGTGCGCCGAATATCACCGGGAAGAAACCGGGCAGGGTAGTATCGCGCCGCATCTCCGCACCGAGGTGGTCGGGCGAGGGGTCGATATAGACGAAGCGCCGATCGATCTCACGCGTCGCCGGCCGGTCTCGCAGCACTGCCATCGCATCCGAAAAAGGTGCGTTGACCAGCACCGAGCCATCGATCAGCGACACCGAATCTAGCTCTCCGCGCCGCGCATGTTCAGGCATCACCCGCGCAAGGAAAGCATCCCGCTCCGGCCACGACGCGCCGTGTTCGGCGACAAGACGGTCGATCTCCTCGATCCGTAGCGGCGGGAAAGCGCCGGGAAAGCTGGCCGAGGCCCGCGCCGCCAGCACCAGTTCCGGAATACCGGCCAGCGGCTGTCCGCCCGTTCGCCCGGCCACTGAGTGGAAGCCCAAAGTCAGACGATGCTCGCTCTCCAGCACCAGTTCGGGCGAATGGAGCCGCAGCGTTTCAAGGTGTCCCTTGAAGTCGGTAGCGGTGACGAACAGGTCCAGGGGATGGTCTGCCGGTAGCAGCGGTTTGCCTGCCGGCGCCTCAGCCATAGCCGTCAGCGCGCGGTAGAGCAGGCGCGAGAAACCGATGCCGCTGAACGGCGGCTCGAACCAGCGGGAGCGGATCAGGCGCGACAGCTTGTCGCGCACTTCGGCCCGCGCCTCGGGCGCGACGCTGGCACTAACCGCATTGCCGGGCCGGTGCAGCAGGTAGGAGACGAGGGGGCTCGCCCAGAACTTCGCCGCGCGCGATCCGGGCCGCGCCTCGGGATCGAGCAGCATGTCGACGTCGGCATTATCGAGCCACAGGTCGGTCAATGGCTCCAGCGACTGCCCCGAATGGATCGCCTGCGCAAGGAAGACGCTGTTGATGCCGCCCGCGCTGGCCCCGGCGACGATATCGGTAAGGATGCGCAGGCGAACATTGCCGCCGCTCTCAAGCCGCTTCAGCAGGGCGAGATAGACCGCCGCGCTGCCCTCGGGCGCGTCTTCGCGTGACCATAGCGCACGGCTGGCCTGAAGGGCCTTCCACAGTTCCTTGGTGACGCCGTGCATGTAGACCGCAAGGCTGACACCGCCATAGCAGACCAGCGCGATCCGCAGTTCTTTCTGCTGCATTTACATAGCTTGGCGCAGGCGGACGATATTGGCAATATTACAAGAATGGTAATTGCGTTCTCATTCCGTTCCGGTTAGTCGATCAGGCATGGCGAAACCGAAACGTCGATTTATATGCCAGGCCTGCGGCGGTGTTTCCACGCGCTGGCAGGGCCAGTGCCCCGATTGCAGCGAGTGGAATACGCTGGCCGAAGACGCGCCGCAGACGATCTTCTCGTCCAAGCACGACTTGTCGTCGGGCGGGCGGCCGATCCTGTTCACCCCGCTCGACCAGCCCGGCGAAATTCCCAAGCGGCGCACCAGCGGCATCTCCGAATTCGACCGGGCGCTGGGCGGCGGTTTCGTGCCCGGTTCGGCGATTCTGATGGGCGGCGATCCGGGTATCGGCAAGTCGACGATCCTGCTGCAGGTATCGGCCAACGTTGCCAGGGCAGGCGGTCTTTCGGTCTACGTCAGCGGCGAGGAGGCAGCCGGACAGGTCCGCCTGCGTGCCGAGCGGCTCGGCCTTTCCAACGCCCCGATCCAACTCGCGGCGGCAACTTCGGTGCGCGATATCCTGACTACGCTGGGCATGATGGACCCGCCGGCGCTGCTGGTGATAGATTCGATCCAGACCATGCATTCCGACCAGATCGAGGGCGCCCCCGGCACCGTCAGCCAGGTCCGTGGCTGCGCGTTCGAACTGATCCGCTACGCCAAGGAAAACGGCGTCATCCTCGTCCTCGTCGGCCACGTCACCAAGGACGGCTCGATCGCCGGCCCGCGCGTGCTGGAACACATGGTCGACGTGGTGATGAGCTTCGAGGGCGAGCGAAGCCATCAGTACCGCATCCTGCGATCCTTGAAGAACCGCTTCGGCCCCGTCGACGAGATCGGCGTTTTCGCGATGGAGGGCACGGGACTTGCGGAAGTAGGCAACCCCTCGATGCTGTTCCTCTCAGGCCGGGAGGAACCGATGGCCGGCTCTGCGGTGTTCCCGGCAATGGAAGGCACCCGCCCGGTACTGGTTGAAATCCAGGCGCTGATCGTCCGCTTGCAAAGCGGCGCAACCCCGCGCCGCGCTGTGGTGGGCTGGGATTCGGGCCGAATGGCGATGTTGCTCGCTGTGTTGGAAGCGCGCTGCGGGCTAAGTTTCTCCAGCGCCGAAGTCTACCTCAATGTCGCGGGCGGCTACCGCCTGAGTGACCCCGCTGCCGACCTTGCCGTCGCCGCCGCGCTGATCTCGGCGTTGGGGGACAAGCCGCTGCCGACGACCGCCGTGTGGTTCGGCGAAGTGTCTCTCGCGGGAGAGATACGCCCGGTCGCCCATGGTTCGATCCGCCAGCGCGAATCGGCCAAGCTCGGCTTCGAGAGCGCGTTCGGGCCGTCCAATGGGCCGCCGCCGGAACAGGGGCTGAAATTTTCCGGACTGGCAATGTTGCCCAACCTCGTTGACCGCATCCTGTCCGATGCCTAATCCTGTCCGTCTATGACTGGCTTCGACATTGCCGTGCTGCTCTTCGTGGGTCTCGGCGCCATTACCGGTTTCATGCGCGGCTTCGTGCAGGAAATCCTGGCGCTGGCCGCGTGGGTCTTTGCGATCTTCGCCATCCGTATGCTGCATGCGCCGGCCACCACCTGGCTGGAGCCGCATATCGGCTCGGATTCGGGCGCAGCGGTGCTTGCTTTTGCGCTGTGCCTCGGCATTCCGTTCGCGTTTGTGAAGCTGGTCGCCAAATGGGCGGGCAGCAAAAGCCGGGCCTCGGTGCTGGGGCCGATCGACCGGGCGCTCGGATTCGGCTTCGGCGCGGTGAAGGGCGTGATCATTATCGTGCTGGGTTTCTCGGTGCTGGTGCTGGGCTACGATACCGTGTGGGGTGTAGGCGGCCGGCCCGACTGGATCACGACCGCACGGACCTATCCCTTCATCAACGCCAGCAGCGAAGCACTCGTCCAGGTGATCGCCGAGCGCCGCCGCGAAGCTGTCGCCGCCGAGGCCGCGCGCTGAGCGCCATGACTGCTGCCGTTCTTTACACCCCCGCAGTGCTTGGCCTGACGATTGAGCTGGCGCGCTATCCGCTCACCGACGATCTTGCGCTGAGCGGTGAGGGGCGCTCAAAAAGTTGCGGCAGCACGATTACCCTCGGGCTTTCGACGGGGGCCGAAGGCACCATCGAGCGGATCGGCGTGCGCAGCCAGGCCTGCGCAATCGGGCAGGCGGCGGCCGCTATCTTCGCAGGCGCTGCCGCAGGATGCACTCCGGCGCAGATCGGGCAAGCGAGCCGCGAGATTGCCGCATGGCTGGCCGGTGAAGGTGCCTTGCCGGATTGGCCGCGCCTTGATGTCATAGCCGCCGCGCGTGACTACCCAGCGCGCCACGGCGCCGTGATGCTGCCTTGGAATGCTGCCGTGGCAGCACTTTCCCCCACGTAAATTATGTCCCGTTTGTGTGCTTGCGCCGCATGGAGCGATCCGCAGGCGTTTTAGTCGATAATTCCGCCAGTTATCGGGTGCATTTCGGATATTCCCTCTTTTGCTGCGCAGCAATTTGTGTTGCAATGCGATATTGCAGGATGATATCCTAAACATCCGCAGGATTGGGGACTGGTAATGGCTGAAACGGCGTCGAATGACGACAACACCGTAATCATCAAGAAATACGCAAACCGGCGACTCTACAACACCCGCTCGTCGAGCTACATCACGCTTGACCACCTATCCAAGATGACCCGCGAAGGGGTGGACTACAAGGTTCTCGACGCCAAGACCGGCGCCGACATCACCCACACCATCCTGACCCAGATCATCATGGAAGAAGAATCCAACGGCGAGCAGATGCTTCCGGTGAACTTCCTGCGCGAACTCATCAGCATGTACGGCAATTCGATGCAGTCGCTGATCCCGCACTATCTGGAAGCCTCGATGGAAAACTTCCGGGCCAACCAGTCCAAACTCGCCAAGGCATTTGAAGACAGCCTGGGCAACAACCCGCTGGCCAAGCTGGCTGAGCAGAACATGGCAATGTTCCGCGCCGCTTCGTCGGCCTTCATGCCCGGCGCCGAAAAGGGCGACGCGCCCAAGGCTCCGTCCGAAGGCCCCGCGCCCACCGGCGAATCGGCTGGCGATCTTTCCGCGCTTCGCGACCAGATGGCCGAAATCCAGAAGCGGCTCGACTCGCTGGGCAAGTAATCGGCTTCCGTGCGCAGATCGAACTGATGGCAACCCGTGCGTCCCGGCCTGCCGCGCGCATCATCCTGCTGGATGATGCCGGCAGGGTCCTGCTATTCCGGTTCGATCCGCCGGGCCGCCCTCCGTTCTGGTGCACGGCGGGCGGCGCCGTCGACCCCGGCGAAACGTTTGAGCAGGCTGCACGCCGCGAACTGCTTGAGGAAACCGGCATTATCGCCGAACCCGGGCCGGAAATCGCGCGCAAGCAGGCTGAATTCATCACCATCGAAGGCGTGCCGGTCATCGCCGACGAGCGCTATTTCCGGGTCCATCTGCCTGCCGGCACCGATCCTGATGCGATCGATACCGGCGGCCATACCGAACTCGAACGCGCCGTGATGAAAAGCTGGCGCTGGTTCGACCGCGCAGCGCTGGCCGCGATGGACGAACAGTTCTTTCCCGAAGATCTGGCAGACTTTCTCGATTAGCCGTTTCGCGGCGTTTGAACCTTGGCCCAAGTGCCGCTAACAGCGCTGCCATGAATCAGAAGTCCAGCCAGACGCCCGCCATCCGCCACGCCCTCAACACCAAGCGCGCGGACGATTTCGCCCAGTGGTATCAGGAAGTCGTTTCCGAAGCCGAGATGGCCGAGGAATCCGGCGTTCGCGGCTGCATGGTCATCAAGCCGTGGGGCTACGGCGTGTGGGAACGCATCCAGCGCCTGATGGACGACCGGATCAAGGCTGCGGGCGTTCAGAACTGCTATTTCCCGCTGTTCATCCCGCTGTCCTACTTCGCCAAGGAAGCCGAGCACGTCGAGGGTTTCGCCAAGGAAATGGCGGTCGTCACCCATCACCGCCTGATCGGTGACGGCAAGGGCGGCCTGGTGCCCGATCCCGAGGCCAAGCTGGAAGAACCGCTGATCGTGCGCCCCACTTCGGAGACGGTGATCGGCCAAGCCATGGCGCGTTGGGTGCAGTCGTGGCGCGACCTGCCGCTGATGGTCAACCAGTGGGCCAACGTCGTGCGCTGGGAAATGCGCACCCGCATGTTCCTGCGTACCAGCGAGTTCCTCTGGCAGGAGGGCCACACCGCCCACGCCGACAAGGACGACGCCATGGTGGAAACCCTGCGCGCGCTGGAAATGTACCGCGATTTCGCCGAGGACGAACTGGCCATGCCGGTCGTCGCCGGTGAAAAGCCGGAGAACGAGCGCTTCCCCGGCGCCGTCGCGACCTATTCGATCGAGGCGATGATGCAGGATGGCAAGGCGCTCCAGGCGGGCACCTCGCACTACCTCGGCACAGGGTTTGCCCATGCCGCGGGCATCACCTTCCAGGACCGCGAAGGCACGCAGCAATATGCGCATACGACCAGTTGGGGCACCTCGACCCGCATGATCGGCGGCCTCATCATGGTCCACGGCGACGATGATGGCCTGCGCGTACCGCCGCGCGTCGCGCCGCACCAGATCGTGATCCTGCCGATGCTGCGCGAAACGCCTGAGGACGACGCGCTGCTCGCGTACTGCGAGGAACTGCGCAAGGCTCTCAGCCGCCAGACCACGCTGGGCGAGCCGGTGCGCGTGCTGCTCGACAAGCGTCCCGGCAAGGCTACGCAGAAGCGCTGGGCCTGGGTCAAGAAGGGCGTGCCGATCGTGCTGGAAATCGGCGGCCGCGATGCTGCCGGCGGACAGGTTTCGATGCTGCGCCGCGACCGCCTGTGGAACGAGGCCGCCAAGGCCAACTTCATCGGCATGGCGAAGGACGATTTCGTCGCCAAGGCTGCTGCCGAGATCGAGGACATCCAGGCCTCGCTATACGCCGAAGCCAAGACGCGCCGCGATGCGAACATTGCGGCCGCCACCAGCTTCGATGAAGTCGCCGCGTTCTTCTCCGACGACAAGCGCTATCCGGGCTGGGTCGAAGTGGAGTGGGCGCGCCCTACCGGAGATGAACTGGAAGCGGTCGTGCAGAAGCTCAAGACGCTGAAGCTGACGATGCGCAACACCCCCTTGGATGCGGCACCGGTGACAGGCGCTTGCATCTTCACGGGCCGCCCGGCGGTCGAGAAAATCTACGTGGCGCGGTCTTACTGATCGCGATCGGGGGGAAAGCGACATGCTGGGGGCGATCAAGTACAATCTGCGCAGTATCGCCCGTTTCGATGGGCGGGATGCGCGGCAGACCTTCTGGTTCTACGTCCTTTTCCTCGTGATCTTGCAGTACGCGGTCGGCATGGCTCTGTCCGTCCCGATGTTGGGCGGCGCCATGACCGAAGCGATCCACGGGGCCATGAACGGCGCTGCGCAGGCCGAACTTCAGGCGCGCATCATGGCGAAGATGGGCAGCTACATGCGCACCACGATGATCGTCAGTTCGATCGTTTCGATGGTCGTCAGCCTGCTTCTGGTTGCCTCGTTCGTTCGCCGGCTGCACGATTCCAACCGGCCAGGCTGGATCGCTGGCCTTGCCCTTGGTCTGTCGCTGGCCGCCAGGGTCTTCGTCTGGATCAAGATGGACGAACTCGTCGATGCGACCATGCTGGGCGCGGGCGGCGACATGACTGCGGCGATGGCCGTACAGTCGAAAATGCTGGCGGGCACGTTGTTGGGATGGGCGGCCATGCTGATCGTGGTGGTTTTCGGAGCCTGGCGCTCCACGCCGGGGCCGAACCGGTACGGTGAACAATCCGTCCGCTACTGACCGGGCGGCCGGCGCGCCCATTGCATTAGCGCGCCATCGGCTCCATTGCTGGGCTTATGCCTTTCAAGAACCGGCCCGCTCCCGGCTTGCCCACGCGCAAGCAGATCCTCGACTTCATCCAGAATGCGCCCGAAACGGTGGGCAAGCGCGAGATTTCGCGGCATTTCGGCCTGCAGGGCGCGGAGAAGATCCAGCTCAAGGCGCTGCTCAAGGACATGGCCGAGGAAGGCCTGATCGACGGCAAGCGCACCGCCTTCCACAAGATGGGCGGGCTGCCCAAGGTCACCGTGCTGCGCGTGATCGATATCGAGGAGGGCGAGGCCATCGCTGTGCCCGATACCTGGCAGCCCGAGGACGCCACGCCGCCGCCGCGCATACGCCTGATCGAGAAAGGCCCGCGTGGACAGCGCCCGCCTGCTGCTTTGCGCAAGGGCGACCGTGTGCTGGCGCGGACCGAGGAGAGCGAAACCGGCTGGCGCGGCTATCCGATGAAGAAGCTGGAACTGCGCGCGGACCAGGTTCTGGGCGTGGTCGAGGTCGACACCGCCGGCAAGGCGTGGCTGGCGCCTGTCGACAAACGCATCCGCAATTCCTCGCTGATTTCCGACCTTGGCGGTGCGAAGCCGGGCGAACTGGTGCTGGGCGAGCCGATCGGCAAGTCGATGCGGCCTTCGATCAAGGTGGTTCAAGTGCTGGGCGAGCCGCTGGCGCCCAAGGCCTTCAGCCTGATCGCCATCCACAAGCACGGCATCCCCAACCACTTCGGGCAGGAAACGCTGGACGAGGCGCAGTTGGCGGCGAAACTGCCGCTCAGCCACGACAAGCGCGAGGACCTGCGCCATCTGCCGATCGTCGCCATCGATCCCTCCGACGCGCGCGATCACGACGATGCGATCTGGGCCATGCCGGACGGGCAGGGCGGTTTCGACGCGCTCGTCGCCATCGCCGACGTCTCGTTCTACGTGCGCCCCGGCGGCGAGATCGACCGCGAGGCCCGCAAGCGCGGCAATTCGGTCTATTTCCCCGACCGCGTCGTGCCGATGCTGCCCGAAGTGCTGAGCGCCGACGTCTGTTCGCTGCGCTCGGGCGAGGACCGGGCGGCTATGGCCTGCCACATGAAAATCGACGCCGAAGGCCGCGTCACCGAATGGCGCTTCACCCGCGCGCTGGTCCGCATCCATGAGGTCATCGCCTACGAGGAAGCGCAGGCGCGGATGGACGAGGACCGCGCCGAGGATCACCTCAGGCACCTGTGGGATTGCTGGGCGGCGCTGGCCACGGCGCGCAAGAGCCGCGACCCGCTGGAACTGGAACTGCCCGAGCGCCGCGTGAAGCTGGACGACAAGGGCCGCATCACCGAGATCGCCATCCGCGAGCGGCTCGACGCGCACAAGGTGGTCGAGGACTTCATGATCGCGGCCAACGTCGCCGCCGCCAAGGCGCTGGAGTCGAAGGTCGCCCCGGTGGTCTACCGTATCCACGAGACGCCGAGCCGCGAGAAGCTGATGGCGCTTAAGGACTATCTCGCCACGTTCGAAAAGAAGCTGTCGCTGGGTCAGGTCATCACGCCGGGCCTGTTCAACCGAATGCTCAAGGACATCACTGGCGAGGCCGAGAAGGCGCTCATCATGGAAGCCGTGCTGCGCAGCCAGACGCAGGCTTATTACGGCCCCAGCAATGCCGGGCACTTCGGGCTGGCGCTGGGTTCCTACGCGCACTTCACATCGCCGATCCGCCGCTATGCCGACCTTCTGGTGCACCGCTCGCTTGTCGACGCCTATGGGCTGGAGCAGCCCCGGCCCGTCGGCGACATCCCGGCGACGTCCGGCCTCGCCGAGCGCGACCGCAGTGACCTTGGCCGCATCAGCGACGTCATCAGCAAGGCCGAACGCCGCGCCATGGAGGCCGAGCGCGAGACTATCGACCGCTACGTCGCCGCCTGGCTGTCCAGCCGGGTGGGCGAGGTGTTCGACTGCCGCATCACCGGCGTCCAGAAGTTCGGCTTCTTCGCCACGATCCTCAGCCTTGGCGGTGACGGCCTCGTGCCGGTATCGACATTGGGTGACGAGCGGTTCGGCTATGACGAGAAGGCACAAGTGCTGGTCGGCGAGCGGACCCGCACCACTTATGCCATCGGGCAGATCGTGCGTCTGCGTCTGGCCGAGGCGAATCCGCTGACCGGCGCTCTCAAGTTCGAACTGGAGGACGCCGAAGGCAGCATCGAGCCGCGCGGGCGTCCGCAGCAGCAGGCTTTCCAGAAGCGCGGCAACCACCTGGTAGGTAAGCGCGGGCGGCCGGCGAACATCCGGCACAAGGGCAAGAACAAGCGGTAGGCGGGCGGTCGCGCCCTGCCTGCATTCTTCGACAAGCTCAGGATGAGCGGAGTTGGGTGGGGCAGGGGCCGCCAGCAAGCACAGTCTAAACGCCTCCGATTTTCCGCTCATGCTGAGCTTGTCGAAGCACCGTGACCATCCGCTGCCCCCGCAGCGAATCTCAGCTCAAGCGTTCGATCGCCTCGGCGTCCAACCCGCCGGGGACGACGAACACCGGGCAGGTCATATGCGCCATGCCCGCGCCGGTGAAGTGCGCTACCAGCGGACCCGGCCCACCTTCGTTCGCCGCGCCCAGAACCAGCGCCGATACCTCGGTGTGTTCCTCAAGGTACTTGCGCACCACCTTGATGTCTTCTCCGACGCGAACAGATATTACCGGCATCTTGGCGCCTTGCGACAAAAGGTTTCCGGCGGCTGCCGTGACCAGCGTTTCGGCGCGCGCGCGCGCTTCTTCCTCGATGGTGGCCTGAACCCCGGCGAAGGCGTTGAAAGGCTGCGGCGGAACGAGCGCAAGAAGGTGCAAAGCCCCGTCAGTCTTGGCCGCACGCCTTGCAGCGAACTGTAGCGCCACAAGGGCTTCGTCGCTCTCGTCGACAATCACCAGATAGATGCGCATTGGTCAGGCCCTCTCCACTGAGGTTATCGATAGGGCAAGGCTGCAGTGCAAGCCACCACTGTTGCGAAAAAAGAAACTGCGTGGTGCTTGTGCGCAAGCGTCAAGTTGTCCAATGAGGGGCCAAATCCCGTTGAAGACCTCCCCCGGATCACAAGGAACGCGATAGTTTCCATGCCCATCGAGATCAAGATGCCCGCCCTGTCGCCCACGATGGAAGAAGGCAAACTCGCCAAATGGCTGGTCAAGGAAGGCGACACCGTTTCTTCCGGCGACATCATGGCCGAAATCGAAACCGACAAGGCCACGATGGAATTCGAGGCCGTGGACGAAGGCACCATCGGCAAGATCACGATTGCCGAAGGCACTGAAGGCGTGAAGGTCGGCTCCGTGATCGCCGTCCTCCTCGGCGAGGACGAGGATGCCTCGGCTATCGACGCTGCCCCTAAGGCTGACGCGCCGAAGGAAGAAGCTCCCAAGGCCGAAGCCCCGAAGGCTGATGCCAAGTCCGCGCAGCCCGCTCCCGCCGCCAAGGCTGAAACCAAGGCTCCGGCCGCAACCCAGGAGGGCCGCGTGATCGCATCTCCGCTCGCCAAGCGTATCGCGACTGCCAAGGGCGTCGACATCGAAGCCCTGACCGGGACCGGCCCCAACGGCCGCGTCGTCAAGGCTGACGTCGAAGCGGCCCAGCCGGGCGCCGCCAAGGCAAAGAAGGCCGCGCCTGCCGCTGCAAACGACGCCGCTCCCGCCGCACCGGCTTCCACGGTCCAGATGGCCGACGAAACCCGCGCGCTGCTCGACGCGCGTATCCCGCACAGCGTCGAAAAGCTGTCCGGCATGCGCAAGACCATCGCCCGCCGCCTTACGCAGTCGATGCAGGAAGCGCCGCACATCTACCTCACGGTCGACGTGCGCCTCGACAAGCTGATGGCCCTGCGCGCCGATATCAACACCGCGCTGGAAAAGCAGGGCGTGAAGGTTTCGGTCAACGACATGCTCATCAAGGCGCTCGGCCTGGCGCTGATCGAAGTGCCCGAGTGCAACGTGACCTTCGCCGGCGGCGAGCTTATCAAATATGAGCGCGCCGACGTTTCGGTGGCGGTTTCGATCCCCGGCGGCCTCATCACCCCGATCGTGCAGGACGCCAACGGCAAGTCCATTTCGGCGATCGCCAAGGCCAGCAAGGACCTGGCCGCGCGCGCCAAGGACGGCAAGCTCAAGCCTGAGGAATATCAGGGCGGCACCGCCTCGATCTCCAACATGGGCATGATGGGCATCAAGCAGTTCACTGCCGTCATCAATCCCCCGCAGGCGACCATCCTCGCCATAGGTGCAGGCGACAAGCGCCCCTGGGTCATGCCAGACGGTTCGCTGGGAGTAGCAACCGTGATGACAGCAACCGGCAGTTTCGATCACCGCGCTGTGGACGGCGCCGATGGTGCGCGCCTGATGGCCGCGTTCCGCAACTATGTCGAAAACCCGCTGGGTATGGTCGCCTGAGATGGAGAATGAGGCCGGAGACCTCGTCATTCGCGTGACCGCGATGCCGACCGACCTCAATCCCTATGGCGGCGTCTTCGGGGGCTGGCTGATGAGCCAGCTCGCCCTTGGCGCCGCTTCTCTGGTGACCCGCCGCACCGGTCACAAGGCCGTCGTCGTGGGCGCGACCGATTTTACCTTTCCCGGCGTCATGGTGGTGGGCGATGAACTCAACGTCTATGCGCAGGTGGCAAGGACCGGGCGCACCTCGATGACCATCGCCACGCGCGGCTTTGGCCGGGCGCGGGCGAGCGAGAACCAGGTCGAAGTCGCCGCCGGCACTTTCACCTTCGTCACGCTGGATGATAACGACCGGCCGCGTGCCGTCGCCACGACCATGGGTGTCGATTGATATGACTGAAGAATACCGCGAACCCGTCATCCGCATCACCGCGATGCCTGCCGATGCCAACGCTTACGGCGACATCTTCGGCGGATGGCTGATGAGCCTGATGGACATGGGCGCCGGCCTGATCGCCGCCCGTCATTCGCATGGCCGCGCGGTGACTATCGCGATGGACGGCATGCAGTTCCACAAGCCCGTCAAGGTCGGAGACGAAGTCTCCGTCTACGGGAACTTGCGCAAGGTGGGGCGCTCCTCGATGACCATAGCCATCGAGGCTTGGCGGCGCCACCGTCATGAAGAAGAACAGGTGAAAGTAACCGAAGCGGTCTTCACCTTCGTTGCGATCGACGATGCGGGCAAACCCCGCGCTATCGAACAGGAGAGTTGATTCAGTGGCTGATACTTACGACGTCATCGTTCTCGGTTCCGGCCCCGGCGGCTACGTTGCCGCGATCCGCGCTGCGCAGCTGGGCCTGAAGACCGCCATCGTCGAGCGCGAACTGCTCGGCGGCATCTGCCTCAACTGGGGCTGTATCCCGACCAAGGCGCTGCTGCGCTCGGCCGAGATCCTGCACCACATGAAGCACGCCAAGGACTACGGCCTGGCGGCGGACAACATCACCGCCGACCTCGACGCCATCGTCAAGCGCTCGCGCGGCGTCGCCAAGCAGCTCAATCAGGGCATCACGCACCTGATGAAGAAGAACAAGATCACCGTCCACATGGGCACTGGCAAGCTCGTCGCGCCCGGCAAGCTGGAAGTGACCGGCGACAAGGGCAGCGAAACCCTGTCGGCCAAGCACATCATCATCGCCACCGGCGCCCGCGCCCGCGACCTGCCCAAGGCGAAGGCCGACGGCAACCGCGTGTGGACCTATCGCCATGCGATGACGCCGAAGGAAATGCCGACCAAGCTGCTGGTTCTGGGTTCGGGCGCCATCGGCATCGAATTCGCCAGCTTCTACAACGACATGGGCGTTGATGTGACGGTCGTCGAGATGCTGGACCGGATCGTGCCGGTCGAGGACAAGGACATCTCGGTGTTCCTGGAAAAGTCGCTGACCAAGCAGGGTATCAAGATCCTGACCGGCGCCAAGGCGGGTGACGTGATCCCGTCCGACAAGGGCGTCACCGTCAAGATCACCCCCAAGGGCGGCAAGGAAGAAGCGCAGGAATTCAGCCATGTCATCGTCGCCATCGGCATCGTGCCGAACGTCGAGAACATCGGCCTGGAAGAACTGAAGATCGAGCCGGACGAGAAGTTCTTCGTCAAGGTGGACGATTATGGCCGCACCAACGTGCCCGGCGTCTGGGCGATCGGCGACTGCGTGAAGGGCCCCTGGCTGGCGCACAAGGCCAGCCATGAAGGCACCACCACGGCAGAATCCATCGCCAAGGAAATGGGTAACAAGGAAGTCCACCCGCATCCGCTCGACCGCAACAACATCCCGGGCTGCACCTACTGCCACCCGCAGATCGCGTCGGTCGGCCTGACCGAGGCGAAGGCCAAGGAAGCGGGTTACGAGGTCAAGGCCGGAACCTTCCCGTTCATCGGAAACGGCAAGGCCATCGCGCTCGGCGAGGCGGAAGGCTTCGTCAAGACGGTGTTCGACGCCAAGACCGGCGAACTGCTGGGCGCCCACATGATCGGCGCGGAAGTGACCGAGATGATTCAGGGCTACGTCGTGGGCAAGACCCTCGAAACCACCGAGGCCGAACTGATGAACACGGTGTTCCCGCACCCGACGATCTCGGAAACGATGCACGAGGCGACGCTGGCCGCCTACGGACGCGCGCTCCACATGTGACGTGCATTCAGTGCAAAGCGAAAGGGGCGGGCCGCAAGGTCCGCCCCTTTTCGTTGAGGGCCAGCGCCAGTGCGCCCACCTCCGCTCATCCTGAGCTTGTCGAAGGACGAGCGGGCGGGGATCGGCAGAACGCTTTACCCCGCCGCGCGAACGATATGTTCGAACACCGCGACATGCAGCGGCTCGGCGAACTCGCAGCCCACGGCGCCGTCACGCACCCAGCAGATGCGTGCGCTCAGTAGCTGAAGCCCGGGAATGCGGATGCGCAGCGGTACTTCGGCCCGCGCATCGGCAAACTTGGCTATGCGAAAACCACCTGGGGAAAGATCTTCCAGCCGCGCTGCTTTCCAGGGCCGGGTGCCCTGGCGCACTTCGCACAGAATCTCGACGCCGATTCGCGTGGAACGCGCCGCGTGACCATCGTTCGGGTTATTGATTCCGTGGTCCTGCAATGTACTCTCCTTGGGCGGGATGAACGCTTGGCGCCCAATTGGTTACCATGTCGTTAGCGTTTCGGCGCAGAGTGCCTCCATAACGGTGGACAGTCTGTTTTACCGGAAGTTTCGTGCCAGAACGACCAGCGTCGGATCTCCTTCCAAAGGCTCGGGGCGCACGTCAATGTCGAGGCCCGGGCGGGCGGCCAGGGTGACGGTCAAAACGGTAGGGAAATCGGCCTTTCGCGAGGAAGCGATGCGGCAATTCCTGACCCGTTTCCTGTGCCTCACGCCTTGATCCGGATCACAAGCGGCCCCACTTTCGGCATTGCGTGCGGTCCTGATACCAATGTCCAGTGTCGTGACCGCGCGCCAGCCGTGATAAGGCTGCATCAAGGCCGGAAGAGCCCGGCACGAATGACGCGAGAGGAGAGCACCGAAATGGCTGACGCCGTCTATCCCGTACCCACCGAGTGGGCCGAGAATTCCCTGATCGACGACGCCCGCTACCAGGAGATGTACGAGAAGTCGGTCGCGGACCCGGACGGCTTCTGGCGTCAGGAGGCTCAGCGTCTCGACTGGATCAAGCCCTTCACCGTGGTCAAGCAGACCAGCTTCCATGAGGAAGACTTTGGCATTTCGTGGTTCGCCGACGGTACGCTGAACCTTTCGGCCAATTGTCTCGACCGGCACCTGAGCGCACACGGCGACGACATTGCGATCCTGTGGGAGCCGGACAGCCCGGACCAGCCGGAACGCCGCATCACGTATCGCCAGCTACACGAACAGGTCTGCCGTTTCGCCAACCTCCTCAAGGCGAAGGGCGTCAGGAAGGGCGAGCGCGTCACCATCTACCTGCCGATGGTGCCCGAAGCTGCGGTCGCCATGCTCGCCTGCGCGCGCATCGGGGCGATCCACTCGATAGTCTTCGCCGGCTTCTCGCCCGACGCGCTCGCGGGGCGCATCACCGATTGCGACAGCCGTATCGTGCTGACAGCCGACGAGGGGCTGCGCGGCGGCAAGAAAGTTCCGCTGAAAGCCAATGTAGACGAGGCGGTGCAGCGTTCGTCCTGCGTCGATACGGTAATCGTGCTGGCCCACACCGGCGGCGGCACGCCCTTGGTGGAGGGCCGCGATATCGACTGGGCTTCCGCCGTCGCGGAGCAAAGCGCCGACTGCGCGCCTGAGGAAATGAACGCCGAAGACCCGCTGTTCATCCTCTACACCTCCGGATCCACCGGCAAGCCGAAGGGCGTGCTGCACACCACCGGCGGCTATTCGGTCTGGGCGTCGATGACGCATGAATACGTCTTCGATTACCGCCCCGGACAGATTTTCTGGTGCGCGGCCGACGTGGGCTGGGTGACCGGGCATTCCTATGCCGTCTACGGGCCGCTGATGAACGGGGCCACCACGGTGATGTTCGAGGGCGTTCCCAACTTCCCCGATCCCAGCCGTTTCTGGCAGATCGTCGACAAGTTCGGCGTCGAGATATTCTACGGCGCCCCCACCGCTCTGCGCGCCCTAATGCGCGAGGGTGACGACTGGGTGAAGAAGACCAGCCGCAAGTCGCTGCGCCTGCTGGGATCGGTGGGCGAGCCGATCAACCCCGAGGCTTGGTCGTGGTATCACGAAGTCGTGGGCGAGGGGCGATGCCCGATCGTCGACACCTGGTGGCAGACCGAGACCGGCGGCATCATGATCACCCCGCTGCCGGGCGCTACTGCGCTGAAACCCGGCTCCGCCACGCGCCCGATGTTCGGCGTCCAGCCCAAGCTGGTCGATACCGAGGGCAAGGAGATCGAGGGTGCCGGCGACGGCTGCCTCGTCCTCACCGATAGCTGGCCTGGCCAGATGCGCACCGTCTGGGGCGATCACGACCGCTTCTTCCAGACCTATTTCAGCACCTTCAAGGGCACCTACTTCACCGGCGACGGTTGCCGCCGCGATGAGGACGGCTATTACTGGATCACCGGCCGCATCGACGACGTCATCAACGTCTCGGGCCACCGCATGGGCACCGCCGAAGTCGAAAGCGCGCTTGTCGCTCATCCCAAGGTTGCCGAGGCGGCCGTCGTGGGCATGCCGCACGAGATCAAGGGGCAGGGCATCTACGCCTTCGTCACCACCAATGCCGAAGTCGAGCCGGACGAGGCCTTGCGCAAGGACCTTGTCGCCTGGGTCCGCCACGAGATCGGCCCGATCGCGACCCCTGACGTGATCCAGTTCGCGCCGGGACTGCCCAAGACCCGCTCGGGCAAGATCATGCGCCGCATCCTGCGCAAGATCGGCGAGAACGACTTTTCCAATCTCGGCGATACTTCGACCCTCGCCGATCCTTCGGTGGTCGACAACCTCATCGCCAACCGGCCTCAACCCGCCACCGCCTGATGTCAGAGGGGCCTGAAACGCTCGGCGACCAGCTTACGGAGATGGTTTGTCGCGAATTTCAGGTCCTAATAATTCTCCACGTAAAATAAGTTCATATCGCCCTCATTGCCGGAAAAGTGCCAGTAATGGCTGCCGGCTATGCTTTTGTTAAGGAAAGTTATCTGGACGATATTTCGGGAGTGTGATGTAGTTTTGCTCAGGCGATCACCCGCTGTCGTGCCGGAGCTTCTATGCCCACGCTTTCCATCTGCATTCCGACATACAACCGTTCCCACTGCCTGGCCGAACTTCTCGACAGTATCATCGCTCAGGACATGCCCGAAATCGAAGTCGTCGTCAGCGACGACGGCTCGCCCGACGACACTGCCGCTCTTGCCCGGCGCTATGGCGAAAGGATCGCGCGGTTCACGTTCCTGTGCCAGCCGGTAAATATCGGCGTCGACCGTAATATCCGTGCCGTCACGGAAGCCGCGACGGGCGATTACATCTGGTTGATCGGCGATGACGACCGTCTGGAACCGGGCGGAGCGCGCCGGGTGATGAATGCGCTGGAACGCTGGCCGGGCGTGGTCGGACTGACGCTTGGCGTTGTCGATTACGACGTGACCCTGCGTCACGTCACCGGCCTGCGGGTCATGCCCAGAACGCAGCGGATCGAAGGCGCGGCAGCGGTCTTTAGCCGCACGGCCGACTTGCTCGGCTACATATCGGGGACCGTCGTGGATCGCCGCAAGTGGAACGCTGCCAGCGCCGACCCCAGTGCGCGTGCCATGAAGAACCTTTACTCGCCGGTCTACATCCTTGGCCGCGCCGTGGGTGCGGCAGGTGCATGGGGCATCGTCAACGAACCTTGCATCGGTTTCCGTTCCGGCAACGATCAGCTCAAGCGCAGGGTCGGCTGGCTGGAGCGACTGAAGATCGACGTGCGCGCCTATGACGAGATCGCGGACCTGCTCTTTGCTGGCGATCGCACCGCGCACCGGGCGATGTGCAAGCGGGTGTTCGATACGCACATCCTTGCCCGCATCGTTAATGCAAGGACCGGCGGGGAGGACTCCGGCGAAAGGCTGGACGCTGCAACATACCTGATCGGGCGTTATGCAGCGATGCCCCGATTGTGGTTGCTCGGCCTACCCATGCTGTTCGCCCCTGCCGCAATGCTTCGCGCTGTGCGCAGCGCCTACAAGCGGATGGTCGGCTCATCGGGTACGGCAAGGGCCCGGCAGTTCGTTTCAGCCGAAACCGACGCCGCAGCCACCCGCGTCCCGCTACCACATAGCAGCGATGCGGTGCTTCGGGGGCCGAAGCGGCTGCAAGGCCAGTTCCAATAGGCAGGCGCTGCCTTTAACGGAACCGGCCGAACCGCCCCTTGTCTGCGATCACCTCATGGGCGCAGTTGTGGCCTGGGGCTCCCGTCACCCCGCCGCCGGGATGAGCGCCCGCACCGCACATGTAGAGCCCCTTGATCGGTCCCCGGTATGCGCCGTGCCCAAGTACGGGCCGCGCCGACCACATCTGATCCAGCGTCAGGTTGCCGTGCATGATGTCTCCGCCGACAAGGCCGAACTTGCGTTCGAGGCCCTTGGGGCTGAGCACCTGCCTGCCCAGGATCGAGGCGCGGAACCCCGGCGCATGGGCTTCCACCGTATCGACGATGCAATCTGCGGCCTTGTCTTCCTCGGCGTCCCAGTCCCTGCCGCCGGGCAGTTCGGGCGCGAACTGCTGGCAGAACAGGCTGGCTACGTGCTGGCCTTCGGGCGCAAGACTGTCGTCGATGGTCGAGGGGATGAGCATTTCGACGATCGGTGCCTTGGACCACCCATACTGCTTCGCGTCGATGAAGGCGCGGTCCATGTAATCCAGAGTGGGCGCGATGATGATGCCCGAGCGATGATGCTCTCCCGGCTCCGGCAGGCAGGTGAAACGCGGCAATTGCGACAGGGCGACATTCATGCGGAACGTGCCGCTGCCGGTCTTGAAACCCTTCATGCGGCGCACAAAATCCGGGTTCAGGTCGCTGGCGGCGATCATCCTACCGTAGAGCAGCGCCGGTCCGACATTGGCGATGACACGCGGCGCGGCGACCTCCTCGCCGCTTTCGAGGCGCACGCCGGCGGCCTTGCCGCCATCGACCAGCACTTGCTCGACAGGCGTTTCGAGGCTGATTTCCACGCCCATCTCGCGGCAGACCTTGGCCATGATCTGGGTGATCGTGCCCATGCCGCCGACCGAGTGGCCCCACGCGCCCTTCTTGCCGTTCACCTCGCCGAAAACGTGGTGGAGCAGCACATAGGCGCTGCCCGGCGTATCAGGCGAGGCGTAATTGCCCACTACGGCGTCGAAACCGAAGGCAGCCTTGACCGCCTCGCTTTCGAACCAGCCGTCGAGCAGGCCGCGTGCGGACTTGGTGAACAGGTCCAGCACATCGCGCTGCTTCTCGATCGGCAGGCCAGCCAGCTTGCGGCCCTGCAATGCCGCATCGATCAGCGCGCGCCAGCCGCCGCCGGCCTCGGGCGGGGTCTTGAGTGCAAGGTCGCGCAGAACCTCTGCCACCCCTTCAAGGGCTTCGTAATAGGCGGGCAGAACCGCCGCGTCGTGCTGCGAAAAGCGGCGAAACTCCGCCTGCGTGCGTTCCAGCCCGCCGCCGAGCTTGAGGTAGCCGCCGTCTTCCTGCGGCAGGAAGTTGCTGATCGGCCGCTCGATCACGCGGTAGCCATGCTCTGCCAGTCGCATGTCGGCGATGACCTTGGGTTGCAGCAGGCTGACGGTATAGCTGGCGACGGAGTTACGGAAACCCGGATGGAATTCCTCGGTCACCGCCGCCCCGCCGACAACGTCGCGCCGCTCCAGCACGCGCACCTTGAGCCCGGCGCGGGCGAGGTAGAATGCGCAGGTGAGGCCGTTGTGACCGCCGCCGATGATGATCGCGTCGTACTTCGTGGTCATGCTGCGTGGTTCCAGCCGGGGGCAGGGCGGTGCTCAAAGCGCGCCTCTGGAATGAGATCGCGCTTGCCGGTGACGAACACGGCGGCGGCTATGGCGATCACCACCAGCAGCGGGATGATCTTGATCGCAGTCGTTACGATCTGGAAACTTCCGGCCGCCTTCACGCCGCGAAGATTGACCAGCGCCAGCAGCCAAACCAGCGCAAGCGCCGCCAAGGCCGGGCGAAACGCTTGCGCCGAAAGAGCAGGTATCATGTTCGCCAGGTAGCTCACCGCCGCCACCGCGATCGTGGCTACCGTTGTCCAGAGCGACACAAGGTAGATCCGGTTGATGAAAAACCCGGCAGTCGGCCCGAACGCGGGAGGGCTGCCGGCTTCGGGCAAGGCCCGCGTCAGCCGGGCGAGGACGAGGGCCAGCACGACGGCGCCTGCGGTGGTCACGATCCACCCCACCACCGCGTTCCACCCGAACGGGGCCAGCGTGGCGGGCAGCAGAAACACACCGGAGCCGATCATGTTGCCCATGACCAGCGCCATCGCTGCGACAAGGCCAAGACGGCCATCAGCCGCCCGGGCGCGTTTCCCTCTCCCGAAGTTCAAAGCGTCAGAAATCCCTGCCGATCCTGAGACCGATTACTCTGGCGCGGATTACATCATCGCAGAAGACGCCGCCAGTGCTGGTGACGCCGCCGGGATCACCGCAAGTCCTGGACCATGGTGAGCATGACGTATGCTTTATGCCTGATATTTATGGACATGAACCAGCGGTCATTTCACGCCGATGTGGCGCTGCTGGGCATTTGCCTATCCTGTTGCCTCTCTTGCGGGAATATGACAGTCTTCCGGCCAGCTTGATCGCCGGTCGCAGGATCGTTAGCGGCCCGCACAATGAGGCGGCCAATAAATCCAGGGGTGTATCTGTCATGCGCGTAAGCACTGTACGCAAAGGACTTTTTCGCACGAACCTGCCAGGTCTGGGCGAATGCGCCCGGGTCGACATGAGCGCCGGCGACGCGGCCCCGTACCTTGAGCGGGAAATGTACGTCCTGCTAGGATTTCAGCCCAGTTTCGATCAGTTGCCCGAAAAGCAATCGGATGCAAAACCTGCGTCGCGGCGGCTCTGGCCGGAGTGGAAGTAAGCCTCCGCAGTGCCTGCATGAGCAACGATTTCACGCGAAAGTGAATTTGGTGCGCGCAAATTCGCGCGGTTTCGTCTATGGGCGGCCGACTGGCGCCGTATGAAGGTGCCCTCGCAGCCCTTTCTACGCTCCATTAGGCCGCTCACTGCGGCAGGATTCATTTGCCCGTTATGACATTTACAAACCTCCCCCAGCCTCTCGCCGAGGCTCTCGCAGCGCATGGCTACGAAACGCTCACGCCGGTACAGGCCGCGGTGAGCGAGGACGAAGCACGCAGCCGCGATCTTGTCGTCTCCGCGCAGACCGGCTCGGGCAAGACCGTGGCTTTCGGCCTGGCGATTGCCGACGAACTGCTGGAAGACGGCCGCATTCCCTACTCGGAAGGTCCGCTCGCACTGGCCATCGCACCGACCCGCGAACTGGCCCAGCAGGTCAGCCGCGAACTGGAATGGCTCTACGCCAAGACCGGCGCCCGCATCGTGACCTGCGTCGGCGGCATGGACCCCGTGAAGGAGCGCCGTGCGCTCGAACGCGGCGCGACCATCGTCGTCGGCACGCCGGGCCGCCTGCGTGACCACCTCGAGCGCGGCAAGCTCAACCTCTCGGGCCTGCGCGCCATCGTCCTCGACGAAGCCGACGAGATGCTCGACATGGGCTTCCGCGACGATCTCGAGGAAATCCTCGATGCGACCCCGGAAGGCCGCCGCACGCTGCTCTTCTCGGCAACGATGCCCCGTCCGATCGAAGCGTTGGCCCAGCGTTACCAGAAGAACGCGCTGCGCATTTCGACCGTCGGTGAAAACCGTGGTCACGGCGACATCGCCTACAAGGCCGTCACCGTCGCCCCGTCGGACATCGAGCGCGCGGTGGTCAACCTGCTACGTTTCCACGATGCCGAAACCGCGATCCTTTTCTGCGCCACGCGCGACAACGTGAAGCACCTGCACGCAACCTTGGTCGAGCGCGGCTTCTCTGCCGTTGCCCTGTCGGGCGAGCACTCGCAGAACGAGCGTAACAACGCGCTTCAGGCGCTGCGCGACCGCCGTGCCCGCGTCTGCGTCGCCACCGACGTTGCTGCACGCGGCATCGATCTGCCGACGCTGACGCTCGTCGTTCACGTCGAGATTCCGCGCGATGCGGAAACCCTGCAGCACCGTTCCGGCCGTACGGGCCGTGCAGGCCGTAAGGGCACTGCCGTGATCCTGGTGCCGTATCCGCGCCGTCGCCGCGTTGAAATGATGCTGCGCGGCGCGCGCATCGAAGCTGAGTGGGGCGAAGCACCGACGCTGGAATCGATCCGCGCGCAGGACCGTGAGCGCCTCATGGAAAAGCTCCTCGCTCCTGTCGAGGCCGAAGAAGACGATCGCGAGATCGCCCGCGTTCTGCTCGAGAAGGTCAGCGCCGAGGATCTCGCCGCCGCTCTGGTCGTCGCGCACCGCGCCGCCATGCCCCAGCCCGAGGAACTGATCGGCAATACGCCGGAAAGCCGCGAGCCGCGTCACCGTCCCGGTTTCGACGACGTGGTATGGTTCAGCATGGATGTGGGCCGCCAGCAGAACGCCGAAGCGCGCTGGATCCTGCCGGTGCTGTGCCGCCGTGGTCACGTTACCCGTGACGCCGTCGGCCAGATCCGCATCTCGGCCGATCAGACGCATTTCCAGATCCCGGTTGCCCTGGCCGACCAGTTTGCTGCTGCCGTGCAGCGCACTGCCAGCCATGACGACGGCGAGTACGAATCGACCATCCTGATCGAGCGTTCGGCCGAAGCACCGCGCGATGTCGCCAGGCACCGCAGCCGTGACCGCGAGGGTCCGCAGGGTCGTGGTCGTCGTCCTCAGGGCAATGGTTATCCGCGCGGCGAAGGCGAATCCCGCCCGCGCCCGGCTGGTGGTCCTGGCGGCGGCAAGCCGTTCCACAAGAAGCCGCGCAAGGGCGGTCGGGACTGATCCGACCGGCCAACGCCGATAAATAAAAAAACCCGGCGTCACCTTGGTGATGCCGGGTTTTTTTATGTCCTTACCTCGATTTACCGAAGGCGCTTGCTCACCGGGTCAGGCGGCAGCGATCTCCAGCACTTCTATCGCTTCTTCGCGGCCATTGAAGTCGACGAATTCGCCGACTTGCGCTCCCAGCACTGCGCGGGCCAGCGGCGCGGTGAAGGCAAGGCGGCCCGCAGCCGGTTCAGCCTCGTCATGGCCGACCACGGTGATTTCGCGAGCCTTGCCGTCAAGAGTGAAACGCACGCGGCAACCGAACATCGCTTTTGCGCCCGAAGGTTCGGGCTGAACTTTGGCCGTGTCCAGACGGGCACGCCAGTAGCGCAGGTCGCGCTTGCCGGTGTTCAGCGCGGTTTCTTCCGAAAGCTCGGCAACTTTAGCCGTCAACTCATTGATCCGCGACTGAATCATCTCAAGGCCGCGCTGGGTTACGAGGTTCGGGCCGGGCGGGATCGGCACTTCGAACTTGGGCTCGAGGTGCTCCTCGTCCCCGTCCCGCCGGAACGCGACGCTCACTTGCCGCGGCCCATCAAGGTTTCGAGAACTTCGTTGACCTCAAGCCACTCGGTCTCGGCCTGTTCCAGATCGGCCGAGCAGAGGGCATGGCGCTTACCGAGTTCGCCGATGGCCACGCCCTTGAGATCGCCCTTGCCCGAGCCCGGGTTGGCAAGCGCTGCGTCGATCTCTGCAAGCTGGACCTGCTGGCGCTTCATGCGCGTTTCGGCGGCGGTGACCTTCTTGCGCAGGGCTTTGAGTTCCTCGCGCGCAACGGCGCCGGACTTCTTGGCGCCGCCACCGGCCTTGCTTTCAGCGCTCCCGGACTTGGGCTGGTTGCGGCCCAGCACGAAGTCGACGTAATCTTCCATCGAGCCATCGTAGTTCTCGGCCACGCCGCCATCGACAAGTACCAGCCGGTCCGCGACCAGTTCGACCATGTGACGGTCATGGCTGACGAGAATGACCGCGCCGTCGAAGGCGTTGAGCGCCTGCACCAGCGCTTCACGTGCATCGACGTCAAGGTGGTTGGTCGGTTCGTCGAGGATCAGCATATGCGGCGCATCGCGCGTCACGAGCGCCAACGCCAATCTTGCGCGCTCACCGCCCGAAAGGGTGCCAGTCACCGAAGTGGCACGGTTGCCCGAGAAGCCGAAACGACCAAGCTGCCCGCGCACGGCGACCGTGGGTTTGCCGTCCATCGCCCGCGTCATCAGCTCCAGCGGCGTGGAATTGCTGGGCAGTTCCTCCACCTGATACTGCGTGAAGTAGCCGATGCGAATCTTGGGCGAGAAGGTCAGCGACCCTTCCATCGGATCAAGCTGACGGGCCAGGAGGCGCGCCAGCGTGGTCTTGCCGTTGCCGTTTCGGCCCAGCAGCGCGATGCGGTCCTCAGGGTCGATGCGCAGGTTCAGGCGGCGCAGGATCGGCTTGTCTTCTTCATAGCCTACTGCGGCAAGGTCCAGCGTGACCAGCGGCGGACGCAGCTCGTCGGGGCTGGGAAAGTCGAAGCTGAGCGAGGGATCTTCGGCCATCGAGGCGATGGGCTGCATCTTGGCCAACATCTTGGCGCGCGACTGCGCCTGCTTGGCAGTCGAAGCGCGGGCCGAATTTTTCGCGACGTATTCCGACAGCTTCTTGCGCTGGGCATCCTGACTGGCGCGCGCGGCTTCCGCCTGCGCGGCGCGTTCAGCGCGGATGCGCTCGAAGCTGTCGTAGTCGCCGGGGTAGAGCGTCAGCTTGCCCTGCTGCAGGTGCAGGATGTGATCGACCACGGTGTTGAGCAGGTCGCGCTCGTGGCTGATGACCAGCAGCGTCTTGGGGTAGCCCTTGAGGAAGTTCTCCAGCCACAGCGTCGCTTCGAGGTCAAGGTGGTTCGAAGGCTCATCGAGTAGCATCACGTCAGGCTCGGAGAAAAGCAGCGAGGCCAGCGCCACGCGCATCTTCCAGCCGCCCGAGTAGCTGTCCAGCGGACGGCCCTGCATTTCCTCGTCGAAGCCAAGGCCGACGAGAATGCGCGCCGCGCGGGCAGGGGCGGTATAGGCGTCGATAGCAATCAGGCGCTCATGCAGGTCGCCAATGCGGTGCGGATCGGTGCAGGTCTCGGCTTCGGCGAGCAGCTGCGTACGCTCGGTATCGGCTTCCACCACGGCGTCGAACGGGGTCTTGGTGCCGGTAGGGGCTTCCTGAGCAATGTAACCCAGGCGCGCTCGGCGGGGCATGTCCACCGAGCCGCCGTCGGGTTCCAGTTCGCCGATGATCGCCTTGACCAGCGTGGACTTGCCAGCGCCGTTGCGGCCGATGAGGCCGATCTTGCCGTTCTGGGGCAGAGTCGCGCTCGCGCCGTCGATAATGGTGCGGCCGCCGAGGCGCACGGTGATGTCACGTATGGTCAACATGGCGCTGCGCCTAGCAGGGCGCGCGGTTAAGCGAAACCGCGTTCCTCGCTGCAAGCGCAGCATTTGGAAGTAGAAAAGGCGCAGATTTGTGTTGCCCAGTGCACACTTGACGAGTGCGAAAACTTATCAACACCTATACCCACGTTCGTGACGCGGCCGATCGTGCCTCCACCTGTCGCAAATGGCGGAAATCCAGTAACAATTGGACTTGAAACGACGAATCACTTGTGATTCTATAAAGCTATGCGGACCGTGCGACAGGAAGCGAACATTGCCAGAGAGCGACTCGTGCAGGGCCTTGCCTTTGCCGTGCTGTTGCTCATGGGCCTCTACTGCGTCGCCGGGCCAAGTGGCCTTCTCGCCTGGGGTGAGAATCAGCACCTCCTCGAAGAACGCCGCGCCAAGCTGGTCGATCTGCAGGCTGAGCGTGACCGTCTCAAAAATCGTGTCGCTCTGCTCAATCCGCAGAACATGGATCCCGACCTTGCGGGTGAGCTGGTTCGTAGCCATCTCAATGTCGCGCGTCCGGACGAGATGGTGATGCAACTGCCGTGATAAGGGCGCGTGTCGGTGTCGTGAACGGCGCGTAACAATACCGATTTTTGCAAGTCTAGTTGCAAAAAAGTCCACGTTCGCAGGCTGATTTCGACCGTCCGCGCTTTCTCTTTTCGAGCGGCGTTCCTATACCGCCCTTCCGAACGATCGCACCAACGATGGGAAGCAAGCGTTGCCCAAAGCAAAGACTCCGGTAGCCGAAACGGCCACTGTCGCAGACGCCTCAACGGACGAGGATTTCGCGCTGCACAGCCTCCAGGCCGCTCTGGACGCTGACAAGCGTTACGAACCTTCCAAGGAACAATTGCTCCACTTTTACGAGCAGATGCTGCTGATCCGCCGCTTCGAGGAAAAGGCCGGCCAGCTTTACGGCCTGGGCCTGATCGGCGGCTTCTGCCATCTCTACATCGGTCAGGAAGCGGTTGCCGTCGGCCTGCAGTCGGCGCTCGACGGGTCGAAGGACTCGGTCATCACCGGCTACCGCGACCACGGCCACATGCTTGCCTACGGCATCGACCCCAAGGTCATCATGGCCGAGTTGACCGGCCGTGAAGCCGGCATCTCGAAGGGCAAGGGCGGCTCGATGCACATGTTCTCCGTGGAGCATCGCTTCTACGGCGGGCACGGCATCGTCGGTGCGCAGGTCTCGCTGGGCGCAGGCCTCGCCTTCGCGCACAAGTACCGTGAAGACGGCGGCGTCGCGATGGCCTACTTCGGCGATGGCGCGGCCAACCAGGGCCAGGTCTACGAGAGCTTCAACATGGCTGCCCTGTGGAAGCTGCCGATCATCTTCGTGATCGAGAACAACGGCTACGCCATGGGCACCGCGGTCAAGCGTGGCTCGGCCGAGACTCACTTCCACCGCCGCGGCACCGCGTTCCGGATCCCCGGCATGTCGGTCGACGGCATGGACGTTCTGGAAGTCCGCAAGGCTGCCGAAATCGCGCTCGAATATGTGCGCGGCGGCAATGGCCCGGTCCTCATGGAACTCAACACCTACCGTTACCGCGGCCACTCGATGTCCGATCCGGCCAAGTACCGCAGCCGCGAGGAAGTTCAGGACGTGCGCGAGAAGCGCGATCCGATCGAACACGCCAAGACCGAATTGATGGGCATGGGCGTGACCGAGGAAAGCCTGAAGGAACTCGACAAGCGCGTGCGCTCGCAGGTCGCCCAGTCGGCAGACTTCGCCGAGAATTCGCCGGAGCCGGTGGCTTCCGAACTGTATACCGACGTGCTGGTGGAGAGCTACTGAGATGGCGATCGAACTGAAGATGCCCGCTCTCTCCCCGACGATGGAAGAGGGCAAGCTGGCCAAGTGGCTGGTCAAGGAAGGCGATGAAGTCTCCTCCGGTGACATTCTCGCCGAAATCGAGACCGATAAGGCTACGATGGAATTCGAGTCCATCGACGAAGGCGTGGTCGGCAAGATCCTCGTTGCCGAAGGCACCGAGGGCGTGAAGGTCGGCACCGTGATCGCGGTTCTCGCCGGCGAAGGCGAAGACGCTTCTTCGGTCGAGGCGCCTGCCGCCAAGACCGAAGAGTCTGCCGAAGCGCCCCAGTCCGGTGAAAAGCCCGCTGAGGACAAGAAGCCCGCCGAAAGCGGCACGGCCAACCTCCACAGCGACATCAAGACCCCGCGCGGCCCCGAAGTGCCGCACGGCATCAACATGAAGACCTCGACCGTGCGCGACGCCCTGCGCGACGCGATGGCCGAGGAAATGCGCCGCGACGACCGCGTCTTCGTGATGGGTGAGGAAGTCGCCGAGTACCAGGGCGCCTACAAGGTGACGCAAGGGTTGCTCGCCGAATTCGGCCCCACCCGCGTCATCGACACGCCGATCACCGAGTACGGCTTTGCCGGCATCGGCACCGGCGCGGCGATGGGCGGACTGCGCCCGGTCATCGAGTTCATGACGTTCAACTTCGCCATGCAGGCGATCGACCACATCATCAACTCGGCCGCCAAGACCAACTACATGTCCGGCGGCCAGATGCGCTGCCCGATCGTGTTCCGTGGTCCCAACGGCGCGGCTTCGCGCGTGGGTGCGCAGCACTCGCAGAACTACGGTCCGTGGTACGCCAACGTTCCGGGCCTGGTGGTCATCGCGCCTTATGACGCGTCGGACGCCAAGGGCCTGCTCAAAGCCGCGATCCGCAGCGATGATCCGGTCGTGTTCCTCGAGAACGAGCTGATCTATGGCCGTTCTTTCGGACTGCCCGAGCTTGACGACCACGTCCTGCCGATCGGCAAGGCGCGGGTCATGCGCGAAGGCAAGGACGTGACCATCGTGTCCTACTCGATCGGCGTCGGCCTCGCGCTCGAAGCCGCCGAGACGCTGGCGGAAGAAGGCATCGACGTCGAAGTCATCGATCTTCGCACCTTGCGTCCGCTCGACAAGGAAACGGTTCTGGCCAGCCTTGCCAAGACCAACCGCCTCGTCGTTGCGGAAGAAGGCTTCCCCGTCTGCTCGATCGCGTCCGAAATCTCGGCGATCTGCATGGAGGAAGGCTTCGACGACCTCGACGCGCCGGTCGTGCGCGTATGCAACGAGGACGTGCCGCTGCCTTACGCCGCGAACCTCGAGAAGCTGGCCCTGATCGATGCCAAGCGCGTCGTCGAGGCAGTCAAGAAGGTCTGCTACCGTTGATCTGACGGCGCGGGCGATGGTTTGTGCCGCCGCCCGCGCCATCGACGATCCGGTGAGCGGAAGATGGGTTTATTCCCGCCGCCGCACCCTCTAGGGAGGCCGCGTGACCGAAACCCAGCCCCCCGCATCCGAAACACCCGCCTCGAACGAGGACATCCTCGTCGCCTCGCTGCCTACGGTATCGCGGCTTGCCTTGGCTTATGCGCCGAAGTCCGCCCGGATACAGACGCTGGCGCTGCTGGCGCTCGACACCCGGTTCGCCGGTTTGCTGCGCAACTCCCGTGAACCGATGATGGCGCAGCTGCGTCTGGCATGGTGGCGTGAGTCGTTGTCCCAGCCTGCCGACAAGTGGCCCGATGGCGAACCGCTGCTGGCCCTTCTGCGAACCTGGAACGGGCATCACGGCGGTCTCGTCAGCCTCGTCAATGGCTGGGAAGCCATGACCGGGAGCGCGCCGCTTCCCGCATCCGCGCTGGAGTCGATGGCCGAGGGCAGGGCCGCTGCTTTCGCCACGTTGGCGCAGGCGCTGGGCCACGACGACGAACTTCGCGCCGTGCAGCGACTAGCCCGTTCCTGGGCGCTGGCCGACCTTGCCATGCGCCTCGGCCATGAAAGCGAGCGCGAGACGGCGCGTGCTTTGGCGCTGGCTGACCGTGCCAAAGGCGTGCGTCTTTCGCGGCCCTTGCGCCCGTTGATGGTGCTTCATGGGCTCGCTTATCGCCGTCTCGACAAGGGCGAGGAAGCGGCGACATCCCCTGCCGCGGTGCTCAAGGCCATGCGCCTTGGCCTGCTCGGCTTTTAGATTAAAGCGTTGTAATTTCCGGAAGGATAGGGGCTGCCTCTAAGGCTGCGAGCCTTGATGAAGGGGCTTGCTATGAACCGTTTCCTGCTTGGCGGACTGGCCGTGTTCGTGATGATGGGCATTGGCCTGTTCTGGCTTCAGGGCCGCGCCGAAGTGGAAGCCGGCGCCCCTCCGCCCAGCGCCGGCGCGTCCATCGGACCCGCGCCATTGCCCAGCGCTGACGTAGGCGACATGGTGGGTCCGGAATTGCCGGAAGCGACCGAACTCAGCCGCGAGCAGCGCCGCTTCTTCCGCTACGACCGTGACCGCGACAAGCGGATATCGCGCAGCGAAATGCTCTCGACCCGCGCCGATGCCTTTCGCAAGCTCGACAAGGACGGCAACAACCTGCTGACGTTCGAAGAGTGGGCGGTCGCCACGGTCGACAAGTTTAGCGAAGCCGACGTCGACCGCGACCAGTACCTGACCCCCGCCGAATTTCGCCGCACAGCGCCGCCGCCCAAGCCCAAGGCAAAATGCAGCTGCTGAGGGGCGGCCGACTTACGCCGGCATCAGCCCTTCCAGCCACGGCGCGATCTCTTCCTTGGCGCGGCCGGTGTAGGCTTCCTTGCGCTGCTTTTTCTTCACGTCGTGCAGCGGCGGGAATAGGCCGAAGTTGATGTTCATCGGCTGATAGGTTTCAGCCTCGGCGTCGCCGGTGATGTGCGAGAGCAGGGCGCCCATCGCGGTCGTGCGCGGCGGCGCCTGCCATTCCTGGCCGGCCAGTTCGGCGCAGGCCATCAGGCCGGCCATGAGGCCCACCGCCGCGCTTTCGACATAACCTTCGCAGCCGGTGATCTGCCCGGCAAAGCGAACGTTCGGCGCCGATTTCAAGCGAAGGGTCCGGTCCAGCAGCACCGGCGAGTTGAGGAACGTGTTGCGGTGCAGGCCGCCAAGCCGCGCGAACTCGGCATTTTCGAGGCCGGGGATCGTGCGGAACAGCTTCACCTGCTCGGCATGTTTCAGTTTGGTCTGGAAGCCGACCATGTTCCAGATCGTGCCCAGCTTGTTGTCCTGGCGCAGCTGCACCACGGCATAGGGCCAGCGTCCGTTCGGATGCTCCGGCGTCGCCCAGTGCGGGTTGTCGAGGCCGACCGGCTTCATCGGGCCGAACCGCAGGGTGTCCACGCCGCGTTCGGCCATGACTTCGATGGGCATGCAGCCGTCGAAATAGGGGGTGTTGGCCTCCCATTCCTTGAACGAGGTCTTCTCGCCTTCGACCAGACCCTTGTGGAAGGCGAGGTATTGCTCCTCGTTCATCGGGCAGTTGATGTAGTCCTTGGTCTCGCCCTTGTCCCAGCGCGAGGCCATCCAGCACACGTCCATGTCGATTGATTCGTGGTAGACGATCGGGGCGATGGCATCAAAGAAAGCGAGGCTGTCCGCGCCGGTCGCCTGACCGATCGACCCGGCCAGCGCCTCGGCGGTCAGCGGGCCAGTGGCGACGATGACGCGGCCTTCGGGCAGGACGTCGATGCGTTCGCGCACGATGTCGACGTTCGGCAGGGCGGCGAGGCGGGCTTCCACCTCGGCGGAGAAGACGTCGCGGTCCACGGCCAGCGCAGAACCTGCGGGAACTTCCGCGATGGCGGCCGCCGACATGATCAGCGAATCGCAGCGGCGCATCTCGTGGTGGAGCAGGCCGACGGCGTTCTTGTCGCTGTCGTCGGAGCGGAACGAGTTGGAGCAGACCAGTTCGGCCAGGCCGTCGCCCTGGTGGGCGGGGCTGCGCTCGCCCGGCCATTCGGGACCGGCGCCGCGCATTTCGGAAAGGCGCACGCGGTAGCCCCGGCGGCCGAGCTGCCAGGCTGCCTCGCTGCCGGCCAGGCCGCCGCCGATAATGTGAACGTCGTAAGTCGTACCGGAGTCTTTTGTCATGAGCCTCGCCTAGCCGGTATGGCGGTCATGGAAAAGGCCCCGCTCACCTGCCATAGCCGCGGGCGGACCGAAGCGACGAGAAAGACCACGATGCCCAAGCGCGCCCTGATCGAACGCCGCCCCTGGTTGCTGGGTAGCATGGTGCTGGCACTGGCCTGGATCTGGCTGCAGGGCAGCGAGACGCCGGGGCTTTACCTGTTGCTGCTCAAAGCCGCGCCGCTGCTGTTGCTGGCGGTTTACACGGCGCTGCGGCACCGGGGGAACGATACGCGGTCGCTGGCGGGGATGCTGGTGTTGCAGGGAATCGGCTCGGCGCTGATGGACTACATGCCGCTGATCGCGCTCAATGCGCTGCTGGTGGCCTATCTGATCGGGTTGGGGATGTTCCTTGTCCATCGCCGGGTGGAGATGGACGGCGGACGCAAGGCGTCGGCGCTGGCGCTGACTTTGGGGACGCCCCTGCTGTGCTATTTCGCGGCGGAACGGGCCGGGGTTGGCGTGCCGCTGTTCCTGGGCCTCGCTCTGGGCGGCATGGCGGCTGCGGCGTGGATCAGCACGTTCCCGCGTTCTCGTGTGGGGCTGGGGGCGTCGCTGATCGTGGCCGGGAATGTGCTGGGCATCGCAGCGATGGGCGGTTCGCTGCCGGCCGTGGCGCTGGCGGCATGGCCGCTGTTCTACCTTGGCAACCTGGTGTTGGCGACCGGGGTTACCGGAGAGCTGCGGATGCGCGACGATATTTTCTAGGCGCTGTTTCCCCGGTTCCACAGGAATGGGGGAACGCCAGGCATGGCAAATCACCCGCTGGCGAGGCCGGAGTAACGCCGAAAGAAAACGCATAGCCCAAGGGATCATCGGGTCGGCGCCGGGGCGTCCTGTGCAAGGACGCGAGGGAGGGCAGCCTTTGGTGCGAACGGCCGGTTAGCGGCTGCTACAGCCCGGCTCGGTCCTGCGGATCGGTTCGAAGCGGCGACGCGGACTCGCAAAAGCCGCTGCTTCGAGAAGGTCATCCGGGAAGCCCCCTCTTCGTGGGAGGCGGGCCGATTGCGGGGACCTGGGTATGTGAACCGATCCGGTCAGACGCTGGTGGCGTGGTCCACGGCTTTCGCACGCGTCCGGCCCACGGCGCCTACCCGATACACCGCTTTCCCTTACGCGTCGGGGCTGCGGATGTCGGTGCTTATAACCTAATTGGTTATAATTGTCAATGAGGGAGTTGCAGGGTTCCGGCATCGTCCCGCGATACCGGGGCGTGCGACAGGACTGCCGAGAGCGGCAGGGCTGCGTAGATGTGCGGGAACAATGCGCCCCCGCGCGAGACTTCCCACTTCACCGCATCGCCCAGCGCGGTCAGGTCGACCACGGCGATATGCAGGTCGTCCTGCCCGGCGAAATGCTTGTCCAGCGTGCCCTGCGCCTGCGGCGCGGCGGAAAGGTGGATATACCCGTCCGCGATGTCCACCGGAGCGCCGGCGAAAGTCCCGTCGGCGAGCAGCCTTGCAAGCTGCTCGCCGGTCAGGATCTTGTAGGCGACGGTATCCGCCGCCGCGCTCACTCGTCGCCCTCGGCTTCGGGTGCCTCGGGGGTTTCGATGTCCGGCGTTTCGGCCGCATCGTCTGCCACGGGGATCACTGCGACCACGTCGTCCTGAGGCTCTTCGTCGAGGCGCACGGCGCTGACGACGTGCTCGTCGTTCGATACGGTGAACAGGCGCACGCCTGCCGACCCGCGTCCGATGACCCGCAGCGAATCGAGCGGCAGGCGGATCAGCTTGGCCTGGTCGGTGACCAGCATCAGTTGCTGTGCACGGGTGGCCGGGAAGCTGGCCACCACCGGCCCGTTACGGCCGATGTTGTCGATATTGGTGATGCCCTGGCCGCCGCGTCCGGTGCGGCGATACTCGTAGGCCGAGGACATCTTGCCGTAGCCATTGGCGCATACGGTGAGGATGAACTGTTCGCGCGCGGCCAGTTCTTCCATGCGTTCGGGCGCAAGGGTGGACTCGCCTTCCTTCTCGCCCTTCCACGGGGCGAAGCGCAGGTATTGCTCGCGCTCCTCGCCGTCAGTGCCGACGCGGTGCAGGATCGACAGCGAGATGACCTCGTCGTCTTCCTTGAGCGTCATGCCGCGAACGCCGGTGGAAGTGCGGCTCGTGAATTCGCGCACGTCGTCGCCGGCGAAGCGGATCGCGCGGCCCTTGCGGGTGGCGAGCAGCACGTCGTCCGCCGCCGCGAGCAGGGCGACGCCGATCAGTCGATCGTCGCTGCCTTCGTCGAAGCGCATCGCGAACTTGCCGTTGCTGGGGATATTCGCGAAGGAATCCATCGAGTTACGGCGCACATTGCCCTTGGCCGTGGCGAACACGACCGACAGTTTGCTCCACTCGGTCTCGTCCTCGGGCAGGGCGAGCACCGTCTGGATCGTCTCGTCCTTGTCCAGCGCGGGCAGGAGGTTGACGATCGGGCGCCCGCGCGTGGTCGGACCGCCTTCGGGCAGGCGGTAGACCTTGAGGCGGTAGACCTTGCCGGCAGTGGAGAAAAACAGCACCGGGTTGTGCGTGGAGGTAACGAACATCGTCGTCACGGCATCCTCTTCCTTCGTCGCCATGCCGGCGCGGCCCTTGCCGCCCCGGTTCTGCGCGCGGAAGGTGGAGAGGGCGGTGCGCTTGATGTAGCCGTCCATGGTGACGGTCACCACCATGTCCTCGCGCTCAATCAGGTCTTCGTCGTCGATCCCATCGAAAGCGGCGGTGATCTCGGAAACGCGCGGGGTGGCGTAAGCATCACGCACAGCCTGAAGTTCGCCGCGCATCACGTTGTAAAGTTTGACGCGGTCGGCCAGGATTTCGAGGAATCCGGCGATCGCGACCGCCAGTTCCTTGAGTTCGTCGCCGATCTCGTCGCGGCCTAGCGCGGTGAGGCGGTGGAGGCGCAGGTCGAGGATCGCCTTCACCTGCGCTTCGGACAGGCGGTAGCTGCCGCCAGCCTGCTCGGCATCGGGTTCGATCGCCTCGACGAGGCGGATGTAGGCCGCGATGTCGCCGATCGGCCATTCCTTGGCGATCAGCTTGGCACGCGCGTCGGCCGGGTTGGACGCGCCGCGAATGATCTTCACGACCTCGTCCATGTTCGAGACCGCGACCACCAGGCCGAGCAAGATGTGCGCGCGTTCGCGGGCCTTGTTCAGTTCGAACTTGGTGCGGCGGGTGATAACCTGCTCGCGGAACTGGATGAAGGCTTGGAGAATGTCGCGCAGCGACATGATCTCGGGCCGGCCGCCACGGATCGCCAGCATGTTGGCGGCGAAGTTGGACTGCGCCGGGGTGCTGCGCCAGATCTGGTTGAGCACCACTTCGGGCGAGGCGTCACGCTTGAGGTCAACGACCACGCGCATGCCTTCGCGGTTCGATTCGTCGCGGATGTCCGAGACGCCTTCGATCCGCTTGTCCTTGGCGGCTTCGGCGATCTTCTCGACCAGGTTGGACTTCCCGACCTGATAGGGAATGCTGGTCAGCACGATCGAGCGGGCACCCCGGCTTGCGCCGCGTGCTTCTTCGACGTGGTGGCGGCAGCGCATCACGATCGAGCCGCGTCCGGTGTACGACGCATTGCGTGCACCGTGCTGGCCCAGGATCAACGGCGCGGTCGGGAAATCGGGGCCGGGGATGATGTGGAACAGTTCCTCCGCGGTGATGGCGGGATTGTCCATCATCGCGAAGCAGCCGTCGATCACCTCGCCCAGGTTGTGGGGCGGGATGTTGGTGGCCATGCCGACCGCGATGCCGCCGGCGCCGTTGACCAGCAGGTTGGGATATTTCGCGGGCAGCACCGAAGGCTCGCGCCGCGAACCATCATAGTTGTCGACGAAATCGACGGTATCCTTGTCGAGATCGTCAAGCAGCGAATTGGCGACCCGGGCCAGGCGCGCTTCGGTATAGCGCATCGAGGCCGGCGGATCGGGGTCCATCGAACCGAAGTTACCCTGACCGTCGATCAGCGGCAGGCGCATCGACCAGTCCTGGGTCATGCGCGCCAAAGCGTCGTAGATCGCGCTGTCGCCGTGGGGGTGGTAGTTGCCCATGACGTCGCCGACGATCTTCGCCGACTTGCGATAAGGCCGCCCGGCAACGAAGCCGCCTTCCTGGCTGGCGAACAGAATGCGGCGGTGGACCGGTTTAAGGCCGTCGCGCACGTCGGGAAGCGCGCGGCTCACGATCACGCTCATCGCGTAATCGAGATAGCTCGTCTTCATCTCGTCGACGATGTCGACGCGGATGAATTCGCCCTCGGGGCCGGTGTGCTCGGTGATGTCGGTCTCGTCGCTCACGCGTTGCTGTCGCCAGATTGCTGTGGGAAAGGGTTGATGGACCGCCCTAGGACATGCGCGGGGCGAATGCCACCTGAACCACACCGCCGGGGCGGGGCAGTTCGGCGTTTTCCACACATATGCATGGGAACCCTGAACGGGTGCGACGAATTGCATTCAAGGAGCGTTCAACGGCGCCCACCTATTTTGCTGGGCAGGTTGCCAATCGTTCAATTCGCCGCCAAACCCTGCGGCGCTCATTTTCTTCCTGCTTTCGGGCAGGATATGACCTGCTCACTGCAGGATTTGTTTTGTCTTGAGAGGAGTTAGCCTAGATGGCTCGCAAGTTCCTTGTTTCCCGTGTCGCTCTCGCCGTCGCCCTTTCAAGCGGAATGGCCGCCATGGTCGCAACGCCTGCAATGGCTGCCAAGAAAGAGAAGCAGGCCGCCGGCGGCAAGTTCTCGCCGGAATTCGTGAAGGTCGCGCAGCCGCTTCAAAAAGCGATGGAAGCCGCAGTTGCCGCCTTGGGCGGTCAGCAGACCCCCGAAGCGATGGCTGCTGCCAAGCAGGCGTTCGATACCGCTGCGGGCGGTGACGGCAAGGCCGCGTTCCAAGCAGCAGTGCCCGTCGCCACCACGCCGGACGACAAGAATGCACTCGGCTCGATGATGCGCAACTTCGGCATCATCTCCAAGGACCTCGCGCTCAAGCAGCAGGGCAACATGATGCTGCTCGAAAGCGGCAAGCTCGATGCGGCCGCCCTGGGCACCACCAACTACGATTCGGGCATCACCGCCTACCAGCTCAAGGACTACGCCAATGCGGCCAAGTACCTGAAGGCTGCCAAGGATGGCGGATATAGCGATACGTCGGGCCAGCTGGACCTCGTCCTCGCCGATTCCTACAAGCGCAACAACAACCCCGAAGCCGCTCTGCAGATGGCCAAGGACGATGTGGCCGCAGCTCAGGCCAAGGGCACCGCGCCTTCGGAAACCGCGCTGCGCAACGTGCTGCAGCAGACCTACACCGCCAAGCAGCTTGCGCCCTCGACCGAGTATGCAGCGCTTCTCGGCCAGTACTATCCGTCGAGCTGGGGCACCTCGATCTCGGTCGTCCGCCAGCTTTCCTCGCTGCCGCGCGACCAGAACCTCGATCTCATGCGCCTGATGTTCGTCACCGGCGGCATGGCTGAAAAGCGCGACTATTTCGAGTACATCGAGAACGTCGACCCGCGCGCCTTCCCGGGCGAAGCGGTCAAGGTGATGCAGGACGGCCTTGCCAAGGGCAAGCTGACCCAGGCCGAAATCGGCGCCGACCTGTCGAACTCGCAGGGCCGCGTCGCGGGTGACAAGGCCTCGCTGCCCGCGACCGAGCGCGATGCCAACAAGGCTGGCGCCACCACCGCGACGGTGGTTGCAGCCGGCGACGTGTTCCTCAGCTACGACCAGCCCGCCAAGGCAGAGACGTTCTACACCAAGGCGATCTCGATGCCGGGCGTGGATGCCAACAAGGTAGCGCTGCGCCTTGGCATGTCGCAGACGCTTTCGGGCAAGTATGCGGATGCGCAGACCAACTTCGCGAAGGTAACCGGCACCCGCCAGCCCGTCGCCAAGCTGTGGTCGGCCTACGCCAAGAGCAAATCGGCTCCGGCCGCTGCCACGGCGCCTGCCGCCACGAACTGATCTTTTTCGATCACCAGCGAAAAGGGCGACGGGAAACCGCCGCCCTTTTTGTTTGTCTGCAAGGGTGAAGGGGAGGGTGCGCTACCGCCCCCTCAATCCACCGGGGCGAACTTGCCGCTATCTTCATCCAACAGGTGCAGCACGCCGTCGGCTATGGCGAAGAACGCGCCGCGCAGTTTCAACTCGCCCCTGGCCACCTTGGTCTTCACGCAAGGGAAGGTCATCAGGTTATCGAGGCTTACCTTGACCGCTGCCTGCTCCATCGCGCGCTCGGCTTCTCGTCCGGTCGTGCCGTAAGCTGCGGCGACCGGCTCGCGCGCTTCGTCGAGCATCGAGATCCAGTCTGCCACGAAGCCGCCCTGACCGATTTCGGCGCCCTTGAGGTCCTGCGTCAGCGCGGCCTTGCAGCCGCCGCACAGTCCATGGCCCATCACCACGACTTCCTTCACCTTGAGCACCTGCACCGCGAATTCCAGCGCGGCGGAAACGCCGTGATGGCCGGGCGTGGTCTCAAACGGCGGAACCAGCGCGGCCACGTTACGGACCACGAAGATCGTGCCGGGGGCGACGTCGAAAATCTGGCTGGGATCGACGCGGCTGTCGGAGCAGGCGATCACCATCACTTCGGGCGACTGGCCCTGGCCCAACTGGTCCCAGCGCTCGCGGTTGGACGACCAGCCGGTGGTGCGGAAGCGGTGATAGCCGTCGAGAAGGTGGTTCAGCACTTCGGTCATCGATCGGGCCTCCTGCAGGGCGGGAACACTTCTGCTTTCCCATACGCCGGATATTGGCACTGGCAAGCGCGGGCACATGTGACTATCTGAACGGCATGAACGATCTTTCTTCCGTGCCGACCCCCGAAGAAACACCGCAGCGCCAGCGCAAGCCGGACTGGATTCGCGTGAAGGCGCCGACCAGCAAGGGTTACGGCGAGACGCGCCAGCTGATGCGGGACCTCAAGCTGACTACCGTGTGCGAGGAAGCCGCCTGCCCGAATATCGGGGAGTGCTGGACCAAAAAACACGCCACGGTGATGATCCTGGGCGATACCTGCACCCGCGCCTGCGCTTTTTGCAACGTGAAGACCGGCATGCCCGGCCGCGTCGATCCGGCAGAGCCAGCGAACGTCGCCGAACTGGCACTGAAGACAGGGCTTGAGCACATTGTCATCACCTCGGTCGACCGCGACGACCTGCCCGACGGCGGCGCCTCGCAGTTCGTGAAGGTGATCGAGGCGATCCGCGCCGCGACTCCCTCGACCACGATCGAGATCCTGACGCCCGATTTCCGCAACAAGATGCAGCGCGCGGTCGAAGCGATCGTCATGGCGCGCCCGGACGTCTACAACCACAATCTCGAAACCGTGCCCCGCCTTTACCCTACCATCCGCCCCGGCGCGCGTTATTACGCCTCGCTGCGGCTGCTCGAAGAGGTGAAGCGCCACGATCCGTCGATCTTCACCAAGTCCGGCGTGATGCTGGGGCTGGGCGAGGAGCGCCTCGAAATCCATCAGGTGATGGACGACATGCGCTGCGCCGACATCGATTTTCTCACCATGGGCCAGTACCTGCGCCCTACGCCCAAGCATGCCGAGGTCAAGGAATTCGTGACCCCGCAGGCGTTCAAGGCTTACGGCGCCATCGCCCGCGCCAAGGGCTTCCTGCAGGTCGCCGCCTCGCCGCTGACGCGCTCCAGCTATCACGCCGGTGCCGATTTCGCCGAAATGCGCGCGGCGCGTGAAGCGAAGCTGGCAAAAGCGGCGCAGGTCGGCGTGAAGGCCTGATCCCGTGCCCGGCATTCACGAAGTTTACCGCCTTCCCTACAGCGCCGAGCAGATGTTCGACCTGGTGGCCGATGTCGGCCGCTATCAGGAATTCCTGCCCTGGGTGGTCGCCACCCGCGTGAAGTCGGACGACGGCACCGAGATGGTCGCCGACATGCTCGTCGGCTTCAAGGCGCTGCGCGAGAAGTTCACCTCGCGCGTCGAGAAGGAACGCCCGCGCGAGATTCGCGTCCATTACGTCGACGGCCCGATGCGCGATCTCGACAACCGCTGGACTTTCCACCCGGTGAGCGATCACGCCTGCGACATCGAGTTCGACGTGAAGTTCTCGTTCCGCAATGCGCTGTTCGAGAAGCTGGCGGGGCAATATTTCGACAAGGCCTTCCGCAAGATGGTCGCCGCGTTCGAAACGCGCGCCTCGGAACTTTACGGGTTGCCGCAGGAAGGCTGAGCGGGGTTTGGAGTATGTTGCAGGCAGGCACCTGCCCCCCCGCTCAGGGCAGTAGCAGTTCCAGTGCGATAATCGCCGCCTGATGCCGGATTTCAGCGCGGGTCTTGCCTTCGAGCAGTTTCTGCTCGGCATTGACGTCTTCCTCGCCGCGGCGGGCGCAGGCGAATACCACCGTTCCCACCGGCTTCATCTCGCTCCCGCCTTCGGGCCCGGCAATGCCACTGATGGCGACGGCCACGTCGGCTTTGCTCTTCTTGATCGCGCCCTGCGCCATCGCCCAGGCCGTTGCCGGCGATACCGCGCCGAACGAATCGATGATGTCCGAATGGACGCCCAGCATTTCCATCTTGGAGTCGTTGGAATAGGTAACGAAACCGCGATCGAGCACGGCCGACGAGCCGGGAATCTCGGTCAGCGCCGCGCAGACCAGTCCGCCGGTGCAGCTTTCGGCCAGCGCCACGGTGCGGCCCAGCGCCTTGTTCTCGTCGATCACGCGCTGGGCGAGGGCGAAGAGGTCTTCGGGGAAGAACGGGTTGGTGGCCATGATGGTCCTTAGATCAGCTGCGGCACAGGGCGACTTTGCCCAGCTTGGGATCGGCCGCGCTGGCGACTTCGAGGCTCAGCGCGATAAGGCCCGCGGTGTTCTCGGGCGGCAGCGGCGAGAGCAGGTCGATCGCGAGGTCCAGCTTGGTGCAGGACTTCACCGCGATGCGCTGCGAAACGAACCCTTCCACGAATACGTCGGCCAGCTGGCGCACCGTCTCATCGGGAAGATTGCGCACCATGTCGGCCGAACCGTTGCCTTCGGCGCCCAGCGTTTTCATGAAGGCGGGGCGGGCCTGCGCCCAGTAGCGGTCCTTCTGCCCGGAATAGCGCGCGGCCAGCTGCGGCCCCTGACGGCGCAGGAAGGCATCGGCGGGCAGGGAGGGGGCGCAGCGCTTGGCGGTGCCGTTGATGGCCTGCGGCAGGGCATAGGCGATCAGCGCGGTCGCCTCCTTCTTGGTGATGCACACCGGCGCGGCGGCCATGGCGAGGCCGGGCGTCATGCTGGCCGCGAAGGCGATGGTCCTGACGAATGCGTGCATGAAAAATAGTCCTGTTCTAAAGCCGGATCAGGCTGACGGCGGCCTGTGCGGCGATGCCTTCGCGTCTTCCGGTGAAACCCAGCTTCTCGGTGGTGGTTGCCTTCACGCTGATGGCGGCGATGTCAACGTCGAGCACCTGCGCAAGCCGCGCGCGCATGGCCTCGCGGTGCGGGCCGATCTTGGGCGCTTCGCAGATGATCGTCACGTCCGCATTACCCAGGCCGTAGCCCGCCTCCGCCACCAGCTTCCCGGCATGGGCGAGGAAGCGGTCGGAGGCCGCGCCTTTCCACTGCGGGTCGCTGGGCGGGAAGTGCTGGCCGATATCGCCCGCCCCCACCGCGCCGAGCATCGCATCGACCAGCGCATGGATCGCCACGTCGGCGTCGCTGTGGCCGGAAAGGCCGTGGGTATGCGCGATGCGCACGCCGCAGAGCCACAGTTCCTCGCTTTCCTCCAGCGCGTGGACGTCATAGCCGGTGCCCACCCGCACCAGCGGCTGCGAGGGAGCGAAGTCGGCGGCGTAAGTCAACTTGTGCAAGATTTCGTCCCCTTCGACGAAGGCGATTTCCATGCCCCAGGCCTGCGCCACTTGCGCATCGTCCCCGGCGGCGGCAGCGCCGTCCCATTCACGGTGAGCGGCGAGAATATCCTCGAAACGGAACGCCTGCGGGGTCTGCACCCGGCGCAGATCCTCGCGCCGGGCCGGAGCGCCCATGATATCGCCGTGTTCCGCGTGGGCGAGGCTGTCGACCACCGGCAGCACCGGGATCGCGCCCCGGTGACGCTCCAGCGCCTCGATCAGCCGCGCGACGACCTCAGCGGGCAGCAGCGGCCGGGCGGCGTCATGGATCAGCACGCTGTCCGGCGCGGCCCCGACCAGCACTTCAAGCCCAAGCCGCACCGATGCCTGCCGCGTCGCCCCGCCTGCGGTAAATTGCACCCCGGCGATCCCCGCCAGAGCCTCACGCGCGATTGCATCGGCGCCTTGCGGAATGACCACCAGGATCGGCGAACAACCCGCCGCCGCCAGCGCCTCCACCGAATGGCGGACCACCGGCTTGCCGCGCCACAAAGCGAACTGCTTGGGCACCGGTTGACCGGCGCGAAGGCCTTGTCCGGCAGCGACGACCAGCGCGGCAACGGCTGCCACCGCGCGCTCTCCCGTAGGTTTCGGGGCTTCTGAAACGAATTGCGACATTGTTCTCGCCGGTAATCGCTTGCCCGCACAAGGGCAATCCACTATGCGCTGCCTGTTTTTTAGGCAGTATTGCGCGAACCATGACTCACTTGCCCAATCCCCCGGCACTCAAGCCCATTCAGGTCGGTCCCGTGACGATCGACTGCCCGGTCGTGCTCGCGCCGATGACGGGCGTATCGGACCTGCCGTTCCGCAGGATGGTGCGCGGCTTCGGCTCGGGCCTCAACGTCACCGAGATGATCGCCAGCCCGGCGGCCATCCGCGAGACGCGGGTATCGCTGCAAAAGGCGATGTGGGACGTGATCGAGGAACCCGTCGCGATGCAGCTTGTCGGCTGCGATCCCGAACAGATGGCCGAAGCCGCCAAGCTGGTCGAAGGGCAGGGCGCCGCGATCATCGACATCAACATGGGTTGCCCGGTGCGCAAGGTCGTCAATGGCGACGCCGGTTCCGCGCTGATGCGTCAGGTGCCGTTGGCGACCAAGCTGATCGAGGCCACCGTCAAGGCGGTGAAGGTGCCGGTCACCGTGAAGATGCGCATGGGCTGGTGCCACGATAGCCTCAACGCTCCCGAACTCGCGCGGATCGCCGAGGATCTGGGCGCACAGATGATTACCGTCCACGGCCGCACCCGCAACCAGATGTACAAGGGCGAGGCCGACTGGGCCTTCGTGCAGAGCGTGAAGGACGCGGTTTCGATCCCGGTCATCGTCAACGGCGACATCTGCACGGTGGAGGATGCCTCCAAGGCGCTGGAACAGTCCGGCGCGGATGGCCTCATGATCGGGCGCGGCGCTTATGGCCGCCCGTGGTTCCTTGCGCAGGTGATGCAATGGTGGCGCGGCGCCGAAGTCGCCGCAGACCCCACCATCGGTGAGCAGTACGAAATCATGCGCGCTCACTACGAGGACATGCTGGCCCATTACGGCGCCGACACCGGCGTGCGCATGGCCCGCAAGCACCTTGGCTGGTATATCAAGGGCGTGCGCGGCTCTGCCGAGTTCAGAAACAAGGTGAACTTCATCAGCGATCCCGATGAAGTCCTTCGCGAACTTGCCGAATTTTACGCGCCGTACCGCGACGGCGGCGATGCGGCTAGCGGGCAGCTTCACGCCGCATGAGCCTGGCCCCGGGCACGCCCGTTCCCGAAGCCCAGCGGCTGCTCGCCAGCCTGCCGCAAGCTGTCGTGCTGCTCGAACCGGGGCTGAAGATCGCCTCGCTCAACCCGGCGGCGGAGCAGTTCTTCGGCCAGTCCGCACGCCGGCTTATCGGCGTTCCCCTGCGTGAGATCGTGTCGATTTCCGACCGCCGTCTGGTCGACCGTCTCGACGATTACGAAACTCCGGTTTCCGCGCGCGAAGTCGTCGTCGAACTCAAGGGCAAGGGCGCGCGCCGGGTCGACATCAACGTGGCGCCGGTGGCGGACACACCGGGCTGGCGGCTGCTGACCATTCACGACAACACCGCCGCCGATGCACTGGGCGACGATTCCGGCGGCCCGGACAACGCAGTCCTGCGCGGCCCCGAGATCATGGCGCACGAGATCAAGAACCCGCTCGCCGGCATTCGCGGCGCGGCGCAGCTTCTTGCCCGCAAGCTTGATGACCGGGACCGCGCGCTGACCGACCTCATCACCGGGGAGGTGGACCGCATAGCCGCCCTGATCGAGCGGATGCAGAAGCTGAGCGGGCGCACCACCCCTCCGGTCGAGCCCTGCAACCTCCATGAGGCCGCCCGCCGCGCGATCGACGTGCTCGATGCCGCGAACGGGGAGGGCGCGCGCCGGTTCCGCCTGATCGAGGAATTCGACCCTTCGCTCCCCTCGGTTCTGGGCAGCCCCGATGGACTGGTGCAGGTGATGATAAACCTGCTTTCCAACGCCGCCGAAGCCAGTCAGGACGCGGCGCGGGACGGCGGTCAACCGCGCGTGACCATCCGCACCCGTTTCGCCAGCGGCCTCCAGCTTCAGACCGGCGACCACGACACGCCGCTGCGCCTTCCGATCGAAGTGCGGGTGAGCGACAATGGCGCCGGCATCGATCCGGCCATGCGCGATCACATCTTCGAACCGTTCGTCACCACCAAGAAGTCCGGGCAGGGGCTTGGCCTGCCGCTGGTCCGCAAACTGGTACGCGACATGAACGGGCGCATCACTCACGACCGGGACGACGAGACCGGGCTGACGCACTTTCGCATCCACCTGCCGCTCGCGCGGGAAACACGCACCCGCGTGAGAAGGAAGCCGGCATGATGCCTCATTCGCGGCGCGTCCTGCTGCTCGAGGACGACATGTCCATCGCCATAGTCATCACGGCGGCGCTGGAGGACGAGGGCTTTGCCGTCGTCCATTGCCAGACCATCGCAGAACGCGACCGGCAGCTGGCCGAACACGGCTTCGCTGCCTTCGTCACCGATGTAATGCTGCCCGACGGCGACGGCATCGAGACGATCGGCCGCGTCCGCGCGCTTCATCCCGATATGCCGATCGTGATCCTCTCGGCCCAGAACACGCTCGATACCGCCGTGCGCGCCACCGATACCGGCGCTTTCGAATACTTCCCCAAGCCCTTCGACATCGACGAACTGGCGCGCACCGTGCGCCAGGCCGCCGGGGCGACGCAGAGCCAGCTGGAAGGTGAGGAGCCGGTCGCGGACGGGCTGCCGCTAGTGGGCCGGAGCACCGCGATGCAATCGGTCTTCCGCATGATCACGCGGGTACTGCGCAACGACCTGACGGTGCTGATCCTGGGCGAATCGGGCACCGGCAAGGAACTCGTCGCAGAGGCGATCCACCAGCTCGGCAATCGCCGCAGCGGTCCGTTCATCGCCGTGAACACCGCCGCGATCCCCGCTGAACTGATCGAGAGCGAATTGTTCGGGCACGAGAAGGGCGCCTTCACCGGCGCCGTCGCGCGCCATGTCGGCAAGTTCGAGCAGGCGGCGGGCGGCACCCTGTTCCTCGACGAAATCGGCGACATGCCGATGCAGGCCCAGACCCGCCTGCTGCGCGCACTCCAGTCCGGCTCGGTACGCCGCGTCGGCGGGCGCGAGGAAATCCAGCTCGACACCCGCATCGTTGCCGCGACCAACAAGGACCTTGAGCCGGAAATCGCCGCCGGGCGCTTCCGCGAGGACTTGTACTACCGCCTCAATGTGGTGCCGATCCACATGCCCCCCTTGCGCGACCGGCGCGACGACATCGACGTGCTTGCGCGCCATTTCCTCCAGCACGCCGCGAACGAAGGCCTGCCGCGCCGCCAGCTGACGGCAGAAGCCGCCGAACTGCTCAGCCGCCAGCCCTGGCGAGGCAACGTGCGGGAACTGAAGAACTTCATCTATCGCATGGCCCTGCTGGCGCGCGAGGACCTCATCGACGTCGATCAGGTCTTGCCGCTGCTGACTCCCGAGCCCACGGCGACTGCGACCGGCATGGGTGAGGACGCCGATCACGGCGCATCGACGAGCGGCCCTGCTCACGCCCCGGGCGACATCGCCGCAGCGGTCGCACAATGGCTCTCGGCCACCCGCCCGGCCAGCGGCACTATCTACGACAGCGCCATGGCCGCCTTCGAACGCCCGCTTTTCGCCGAAGTGCTGAAGGAAACCGCGGGCAACCAACTGCGCGCCGCGCAGGCACTGGGGATCAATCGCAACACCTTGCGCAAGCGCCTTGGCGAACTGTCGCTCGATCCTGAGGAATTCACTCGTCGACCGTAATATCGAGTTGGTGGATTCCCTCTTGCAGCGCGGCCACAGTGCTGTTGTAACGCTGCAACGATGACGGATAGTTCACCCCAGAAACGCACTTGGCCGCGCTGGTGGCGGCGCATGCAGGTAGCTGCGCGCCGGGCGAACATTTTCGCCTTCATGGAAGTGATTTCGGTTGCCGCGTTCCTGACGATGACGGTGGCGACATGGGTCGCCCTGAACAACGGCGGCGACAAGCGGGAACTGTTGCCCTCCAACCTCACGGCCAGTCTGCTGGTCGGCACGCTGGTGCCGGCCATGGCGATCCTGGTGTTGCTGGGCCGCCGCATGGCGCTGCGCCGCGCGGCCGAAAGCATCGGCGGCACCGGGCAGATGCACGTGCGGCTGGTGTTCATCTTCTCGCTGATTTCCGCCGTGCCGACCTTGCTCGTCGTGGTCTTCGCATCGTGGCTGTTCCAGTCCGGCGTCGAGTTCTGGTTCTCCGACAGTTCGCGCGGATTGCTGGAAAATGCCAACAAGCTGGCGCGCGGCTACTACGAACAGACCCTGCGCGATGTCGGGTACGAATCGGTGGCGATGGCCCAGAACTCGCGCGAGGTGTTGACTACCAACCCCGTCGCCAGCCGTCGTTTCCAGGAATTTCTCTCGTTCCAGGTCGTCCGGCGTAACCTCAGCTTCGCCGCCATCATCCAGATCGACGGGGAGGGAAACCAGCGCACCCCGATCATCGCCGATCCCGATAACCAGGCGGAGAACAATCGCATCAGCCAGGACGTCCTGGCCCGGCTCGACAAGGGCGAGCCTTATGTCGCCACCGCGATGGACAACCGCATCGTCGCTGCCGCGCCAATCGACCGGTCGTCCGGCGTCTATCTGCTCGTCATCCGCAGTTCCGATCTTCTCTCGCTCGGTCAGGGCGAGCGGGCCGAAAACATCGTGCAGGCCTATGAGGTCCTGACTAGCCGCGCCCGCGTTCTCCAGCTGCGCTTTAACGTCGCGCTGTTCGTCGCCTCGCTGGCGCTCGTCGGACTTGCCGTGTGGTTCGCGCTGCGCTTTGCCGACAGGCAGGTAGCGCCGCTTTACGAGCTTGTCGACGCGGCACGGCGGGTGGGCGCGGGCAACTATGCCTTGCGCATCGAAGGGCGCACCGGCGCCGACGAGATCGGCCTGCTCAACCGCGCGTTCAACCGCATGACCGGGCAGATCGAAAAGCAGACCCAGGCCTTGCTGGGCGCAAACCGCCAGCTTCACGAACGCCGCCTGTTCATCGAGGCGGTGCTGGAATCGGTCACTTCGGGCATCGTCTCACTCGACGACCAGGGCCGTATCCTGCTGATGAACAGCACCGCGCAGAAGCTGCTGACCGACCGCAGCGGCGAAGTGCCCGAAGGCATGCCGATCGCGGAACTGGCGCCGCCGATCGCGGCTCTGGTGGAGCAGGGTTCTTCCGATGGTATCGTCCAGTACAATCGCGGCGGCGACCTGCTCACGCTGGCGGTCAAGACCAGCCGGGACGCCACCGGCTATGTCATAACCTTCGAGGATATCACCCGCCAGTTGCTCGACCAGCGCACTGCCGCCTGGTCCGACGTGGCGCGGCGCATCGCCCACGAGATCAAGAATCCGCTCACCCCGATCCAGCTGGCGACAGAACGCCTGAGCCGCCGTTACCTCAAGCAGATCACCGACAATCCAGAGCTGTTCCAGGACCTTACCCGCACGATCATCCGGCAGGTTGGGGAACTGCGCAAGATGGTCGACGAGTTCTCGTCCTTCGCGCGACTGCCCAAGCCGGTGTTCCGGGCCGAGGACCCGGCCGCGCTCACCCGCCAAGCGCTGTTCCTGCAGGAAGTCGCCCGTCCGCACATCGATTTCGCCTTCAGCGCCGACCGCGACATCGGGACAATCGACTGCGACCGCCATCAGTTCGGCCAGGCGATGACGAACGTCCTCAAGAACGCCGTCGAAGCTATCGAAGCCAAGGCCAAGACGGCTGACGAAGGCTACCGCGGCGCGATTTCGGTCGAGGTTGTCGATCACGAACATTCGATCCTCGTGCGCGTAACCGACAACGGCATCGGCCTGTCGCAGGACAAGGAGCGCCTGATTGAACCTTACGTCACCACGCGCGAGAAGGGCACTGGCCTGGGCCTCGCGATCGTCAACAAGATCATCGAGGAACACGGCGGCGAAATGACGTTCACCGCCGCGCAAGGCGGCGGCACCACAGTGACAATGCGCTTCGCCCACGATCCGATGGCCCTCGACCAGGGCCGCAAGACCGAGGCCGCGCAGTGACCGCCTTCATCCCCACCATCGCCAGCCCCGCAACAAACGACCTCAAGACGAAGAAGAAAAGCCCATGGCACTCGAAATCCTGATCGTCGACGATGAACGCGATATCCGCGAACTGGTCGCCGGCGTACTGAGCGACGAAGGCTACGAATGCCGCACCGCCGGCGACAGCGAGGCTGCACTTGCCGCAGTCGACGCCCGCCGCCCCTCGCTCGTCCTGCTCGACGTATGGCTCCACGGCAGCCCGATGGACGGCCTCGAGGTGCTTGATGCGATCAAGTCGCGCGAACCCGAACTGCCGGTCATCATCTTCTCCGGCCACGGCAACATCGACACCGCGGTCGCCGCGATCAGCCGCGGCGCGGTGGACTTCATCGAGAAGCCGTTCGAAGCCGAAAAGCTGCTCCACCTCGTCGGCCGCGCCACCGAAACCGAGCGCCTGCGCCGTGAAAACGCGCAGCTCAAGCAAGGGCAGGGCTTCACCGGATCGGAGGAGTTCACCGGGTCCAGCGGCGCGATCAACCAGGTCCGCGCTACGCTGAAGCGCATCGCCAACACCGGCAGCCGGCTGCTGATCACCGGCCCCGCCGGTTCGGGCAAGGAAGTGGCCGCACGCCTGCTGCACGCCTGGAGCCCGCGCGCCGACAACGCCTTCGTCAGCGTCAATTCCGCCCGCATCACCCCCGAACGTTTCGAGCAGGAACTGTTCGGCGAAGAGGCCGACGGCGCGCTGATCCGCCCCGGCCTGCTGGAAACGGCGGACAGCGGCACGCTCTACTTCGACGAGGTGGCCGACATGCCGCTCTCCACCCAGGCCCGCATCCTGCGTGTGCTGACCGATCAGGCTTTCGTGCGCGTGGGCGGCACCCGCCAGATCCGTGTCGACGTTCGCGTCGTCTCCTCCACTTCGCGCGACCTCGAAAAAGAGATCGCCGAACGCCGCTTCCGCGAAGACCTGTTCTACCGCCTCAATGTGGTCCCGGTCTCGATCCCCGCGCTGCGCGAACGCCGCGACGACATTCCCGCGCTGATCGACCATTTCTTCGCCCGCTATGCCAACGAACAGGGTGTTGCCCCGCCGCAGGTCAGCAATGAGGCGATGACAGCACTCCAGGCCTACGAATGGCCCGGTAACGTGCGCCAGTTGCGCAATGTCGTGGAGCGCACCGTCATTATGGCACCGCGCGAAAAGCTGGCGCGGATCGAGGGCGACATGTTGCCACCGGAAATTTTCAACAGCCGGGGAGGGGCCGACGCCGGCGCCACCGTGATGATGAGCGCACCGCTGCGTGAGGCCCGCGAAAGTTTCGAACGTGAATACCTGCGCGTCCAGATTCGCCGGTTTTCCGGCAATATCTCGAAAACGGCCGCCTTCATCGGGATGGAGCGATCGGCGCTTCACCGCAAGCTCAAGCTGCTTGGCATGTCGGAACGACGCGACGACGAAACGGACGCCGACGAAGCGCTCTGACGATACGGAAATTGTAATTAACAAGGCAGTCGCGATGATAATTCTCGCGCTGTAACATTTTTGCTACAAAAATGCCGTTTACTGCACTGCAGCAAATCGGTAGTTTCTGATTCGAGAACGGCGCCAGCAATCTGGCGCCAGATCGCGGACCGCATAAGCGGCCGCCAAAAAGAAGGAGAATACAATGGCTGGTCGAACTCTCACGGCGCGTCCCAAGCCCGCGCCAGCACCTGGCGATGAGCCGGCTGAAGTTGCTGTAAACGCCGTAGCTCCGGTAAGCGCCGGCACCTCGGCACCGGCCGCGCCCGCAGCCGGCAAGGGACAGAACCTTCAGGACCAGTTCCTCAATCTCCTGCGCAAGAACAAGACCCCGGTCACCATGTTCCTGGTCAAGGGCGTCAAGCTCCAGGGCATCGTCACCTGGTTCGACAATTTCTCGATCCTGCTGCGCCGCGACGGTCAGTCGCAGCTCGTCTACAAACATGCGATCTCGACGATCATGCCGTCGACCCCGGTCGATGCGCGCCAGTTCTCGAACGGCTCGGAAAACGCCAAGAAGCTGCGCGTCCTGCAGGACGTGTTCCTTTCCAGCATCCGCAACGCCGGCGTGCAGGTCACCATGTTCCTCATCAACGGCGTCATGCTTCAGGGCCGCGTTGCAGCATATGACCTGTTCTGCATGCTGCTGGAACGCGAAGGTTACGTGCAGCTTGCCTACAAGCATGCCGTTTCGACGATTCAGCCCGTGACTCCGGTCGACCTTCAGGCGCATGAGGAAGCCGACGATTGACGTCGCGACTCTGGAAGCTGAACTGATTTGAACGACGAACTTATGGACGAGGTCACGCGCGGTGCGCGTGCCCTCGTCGTTTATCCGCAAATGCGTGGCCCTCGGGGCCAGATGTCCGACCTTGATGTGGATGCACGGCTGGAAGAGGCAAAAGGCCTCGCCCTTGCGATCGGGCTGGAAGTGGTCGAAGCGATGGCCATCGTCATCCGCGAACCGCGCGCCGCCACGCTGTTCGGCGAAGGCCAGATCCAGAACATCTCGGTCGCCTGCACACTGAACGAAGCCGAGCTTATCATCGTCGATGGCTCGCTCACCGCGATCCAGCAGCGCAACCTCGAAGAAAAGCTCAAGCGCAAGGTCATCGACCGCACTGGCCTGATCCTGGAGATCTTCGGCGAACGCGCGGCGACGGCGGAAGGCCGGCTGCAAGTCGAACTTGCCCACTTGGATTACCAGGCTGGTCGCCTCGTGCGCAGTTGGACCCACCTTGAGCGTCAGCGCGGCGGCTTCGGCTTCCTTGGCGGCCCGGGCGAAACCCAGATCGAGGCAGATCGCCGCCTGATCCGCGACCGTATGGCCAAAATCCGCCGCGAACTGGAACAGGTCCGCCGCACGCGCGGCCTGCATCGTGACCGGCGAGAGAAGGCGCCCTGGCCGATTGTCGCCCTCGTCGGTTACACCAATGCCGGTAAGTCGACGCTGTTCAACCGCCTGACCGGCGCCGAGGTCATGGCGGAAGATCTCCTCTTCGCCACGCTCGACCCGACGATGCGCGCGGTTCGCCTGCCGGGTCTTGAAAAGGCCATCCTGTCGGACACCGTGGGGTTCATCTCGGACCTGCCGACCCAGCTCGTTGCCGCGTTTCGCGCGACCCTGGAAGAAGTGACGGCCGCCGACGTCATCGTGCACGTGCGTGACATGGCCAATCCCGATACCGAAGCCCAGAAACGTCAGGTTCTCGACATTCTTGCCGACCTTGGCGTGATGGAGCCGAAGATCGACGAGCGGGCCCTGCGCCGCAAGGAACAGGATGACCGCGTCATAGGCTGGGGCCGCGACGACGAGGAAGAGGAGGGGCCTGCCCCCCTGATCCCGATCATCGAAGTCTGGAACAAGTGGGACCTGCTGGATCCCGAGCAGATCGAAGCGCTGCGCGAGGCGATGTCTCACCGTGACGGCGAGACGATCATTCCCGTGTCGGCGCTCACCGGTGAGGGCTGTGAAAACATGCTCGCGGTCGTCAGCCGCACGCTGACGCTGGGTTCGAAAGTCTACAGCTTCGTGATCCCGGCAGCCGATGGCCAGCGCCTTGCCTTCCTCCATGCCCGCGGCGAAGTCGTGGCCGAGGAAGATGCAGGTGAAGGCGAGGAGGGGCCGCTGCTGCGCATCCAGGCCCGTCTTTCCGAACGCGAACTGGGTCGTTTTACGTCACTTTGAAGTCCCGAGCCCTCCCTGTCGCAAGACGATGGGGAGGGCGGCTCACTTCAAATCAAGCCTTTTCGGCCCGTTTGACTGCCTGCCAGTAGGCTTCCTGTTCCTCGAGTGACAGGCCGGCGAAATCAACTCCGTCGCCTGCTGCCAAGGTCTCCATACCCCGGAAACGCCGTTCGAACTTGGTGTTCGCCGCACGAAGGGCGTCCTCAGGCGCGATACCGTTCAGGCGCACGAGGTTGACCGCTGCGAATAGCAGGTCGCCCGCTTCCTCGAGCTTGTCCGCCGCCGAGGCTTCATCCAGTTCCGCCATTTCTTCGCGGACCTTGTCGGCGGCACCGCTGGGGTCAGGCCAGTCGAAGCCCACTCTCGCTGCGCGCCTCTGCAGCTTTTCCGCCCGCATCAAACCCGGAAGCGAAAGCGCCACGCCGTCTATGGCGCTGGTCGCACCCTTGGCAGCGCGCTCCTGAGCCTTGATTGCTTCCCAACGCTCGGTCTGCGCATCGCCCGACACGTCGTCGCCGAAGATGTGCGGATGACGTGCTTCCAGCTTGTTCGAAATCGCAGAAGCAACGTCGGCAAAGGCGAAATGGCCAAGCTCCTCGGCCATGCGGGCATGAAATACGACCTGCAGCAGCAGATCGCCGAGTTCATCGCGGAGCGATGCAAGATCGGCCTGGGCAATGGCTTCGGCGACTTCGTATGCTTCCTCAATCGTGTACGGGGCGATCGTGGCGAAAGTCTGCTCGCGGTCCCATTCGCAGCCCGTCTGCGGATCACGCAGGCGAGCCATGATAGCAAGGAGGCGGTCGATTTGCTGATGTCGGGTGTCGGTCATCTGTTCCTGCCAATTCGAAGACGCTGTTTCTGTCAGTCTAGATGAAACCGATAATATATCTTATGTTAAATTTACGTCCGGCGAGGAGCGCGGTCAAGGCTGTATCCTGAAGCCAGACAACTGGATGACCAGCACGAGCCCGACGATTATCACCGCCCATATCGCCACCAGTCGCATTGTTTTGCCCGTACCAAGCGAACGAAGCTGCGAATTGCGGGTCACCAGGATCAGGCAACCGATCAATGAGATAACCGACATGATCATGGCCGTCTGGCTCATGGCGTGATCACCAACCCGTCGTAGGCAATATGAACATTTTCTGGAACCTGCGCGCTCAGCGTCGCATAGTCCATGCTCTTGTCGAGATGCGTCAGTACTGCTGTACCAACCCGGCAGACGGCGGCCAACTCAAGCGACATCGCCAAATGCGAATGGGTCGGATGCGGTTCACGGCGCAGACAGTCGATGACAAGCACGTCGCAGCCGTAGAACAAATCTACCATGCCCTTTGTAATCTCGCTGAAGTCCGTCGCGTAACCGATTGATTTTCCGTCAGCATCGAAAAGCAGGCCTGTCGATTCAGCCGGGCCGTGCGGCATCTGGGTATGGCCTACCCGAAAACCTTCACACAGTCGCAGCGTGTCAAGATTATCCAGTGAAACCAACGTCGGATAACCGAACTGGCCTGCAAAGACGTAGCCGAAACGCTGGCGCAGCCTGCGCACCGTTTCCGATGCGGCGAAGCCCGGGATCGGCCCGGCACGGCCGTAGCGCAGCGGGCGCAGGTCGTCGATGCCGTGGCAGTGGTCGGCGTGATCGTGGGTCCAGAACACCGCATCGATGCGGTGGAATTCGTTCGCCAGAAGCTGCGCACGCAAGTCCGTGGGAGTATCGACCAGGATGCGCGACCCGGCATCGCTTTCGACCATAATGGCGACACGGGTGCGGCGGTTGCGCGGTTCCTCGGGATCGCACAGGCCCCAATCGGCCTTGCCGTCCTCGCCGCCCAGACGCGGTACACCCGTGGACGTGCCGCTACCGAGGATCGTCAGCTTCACGCGGGGCTGTCCGCATAAGCTGCCTTGGTGAACAGGCCGAAGAAATTGCGCGTGGTGGTTTCGCCCAGTTGTTCCAGAGTCACCCCCCGCAGGGCTGCCACGAAGCGCGCAGTGTCGGCGGTGAACGCCGGCTCGCATTTGCGGCCACGATGCGGGATCGGTGCCAGGAACGGCGCATCGGTTTCCACCAGCAGGCGATCTTCGGGAACGACCTTCACAACCTCCTGCAGGTCCTTGGCATTCTTGAAAGTTACGATGCCGGAAATGCTGATCGTCAGGCCGAGCTCGAGCACTTTACGGCCGAATTCAGCGCTGGCGGTGAAACAGTGGATCAGGGCCGGAAACGCCCCCTTCCCCATTTCATCCTCCAGGATACTGGCGGTATCGTCCTCGGCATCGCGCGTGTGGATGATGATTGGCAGGCCGGTTTCGCGCGCCACGGTGATGTGAGTGCGGAACAATGCCTGCTGCACAGCGCGGTCGGACTTATCGTAATAGTAATCAAGTCCGGTCTCGCCGATGGCGATCACCCGGGGGTGGTCGGCGGCTTCAAGCAAAGCGCCCTCGCCCAGATCAGCGTGCTGATCGGCTTCGTGGGGATGGATGCCGATCGACGCCCATACGTCTCGCTCACGCGCGGCGGTTGCCACCACGCGGTCCCATTCGCGCTGCCGCGTCGAAATGTTGAGGAACCCGGCAATTCCCGCTTCACGGGCACGTGCGAGCACGGCCTGCTGGTCCTCGACGAGGCCCTCGTATTCGAGATGGCAGTGCGAATCGATCAGCATCAGACGGCTGCCACCTCCGGCATTTCAAGGCGCGGGAAGACGCCCACGGGCTTGTCGACCTTGTACCCCGTGGCAACCAGTGCAGCAAACCAGCCCTTGTCGGCCAGAGCGGCGTAATCGCGCGCTTCGGCAGCGATGCCCATCTGGTCGAGCAAGGCGTCGATCGATGCGGGCACCACGGGGCGCACGGCGATGGCAAGGTCGCGCACGGCTCTGAAAAGCGTCATCAGCACGGCTTCCATGCGCGCCGGGTCGGTCTTGCGCAGGGTCCAGGGCGCCTGTTCGTCCACGTATTGGTTGCAGGCGAAGACTGCCCGCATCCAGGCATCGAGGCCGTTACTGAAATCGAGCGCATCGAAAGCGGAGCGCAGTCCGGCAATGCCTTCGGTGACAGCGGCGAAGAGCGCGGCGTCGGCTTCGGTTTCCGGTAAGTCGGCCTTAACTTCGCCGTCCATGTTCTTGAAAATCATGGACAAGCTACGCTGCGCGAGGTTGCCGAAGCTGTTGGCTAGTTCGGCGTTCGCGCGCGTTACGATCGCTTCGTGCGACCACGAACCATCCTGGCCAAACGCGACTTCGCGCAAGAGGAAGTAGCGCACCGCGTCTACGCCGAAGGTTTCAGCCAGCCCGATCGGATCGGTGACGTTGCCCAGCGACTTCGATTCCTTCTGGCCTCGGTTCAGCAGGAAGCCGTGGCCAAAGACCTGCTTCGGCATAGGCAACCCCGCGCTCATCAGGAAGGCCGGCCAGTAGACCGTATGAAAACGCACGATGTCCTTGCCGATCAGGTGCAGGTCTGCGGGCCAGAATTTCGCGTAATCGCCGTCCTCGTCGGGGAAGCCCAGGCCAGTGATGTAGTTCGTCAGGGCATCCACCCAGACATACATCACATGGTTGTCGCTGCCGGGCACCTTGATGCCCCAGTCGAAGCTGGTGCGCGAAACCGAGAGATCCCGCAGGCCGCCCTCCACGAAGCGCAAAATCTCGTTCTTGCGGCTGTCCGGACGGATGAAATCGCTCGATCCGTAGAGATCGAGCAGTTTGTCCTGATACTTCGAAAGGCGGAAGAACCAAGATTCCTCGACGGTCCACTCAACTGGCGTGCCTTGGGGAGACAGCTTTTCGCCGCCCTCGCCTGTGACGAGTTCGCTTTCGTCGTAGTAGGCTTCGTCGCGCACCGAGTACCAGCCCTCGTAGCGGTCGAGGTAGAGGTCGCCGGCAGCCTCCATACGCTTCCACAGTTTCTGCGTCGCAGCGTGGTGGCGCGGTTCGGTAGTGCGGATGAAAACATCGTATCCGATGTTAAGAGTATCGCACATGTCGTGGAAATGTTGCGACATTTCCGTCGCGAGATCGGCCGGCGTTGTGTCTAGTTCGCGGGCCTTCTGGGCCATTTTCAGGCCATGCTCGTCCGTGCCGGTCTGGAAGCGCACGTCGAAACCTTCCGCCTTCTTGAAGCGGGCGATGACGTCGGCAGCAATTGCCTCGTAAGCGTGGCCGATGTGCGGCTTACCGTTGGGGTAGCTGATCGCAGTCGTGATGTAATAGGGCTCGCCCATGCGGCGTCGCGCTTTCTATCTGATGTTTAATGTTCAAAGCTCATGTATTTTCTGAAGAAGGTGCCGCATCATTCGGCCCTTCGCAAAAATACGCTAGCGAGCCGCTTCTCTAGGCATCGCGGCCGAGGCCAGCAACCCGCCAATTTCCATTATAAGGAGTCCGGCGTCGAAATTGTAAGTCGATGCTTGGGTCGACAGCTTTGTCAGGATGCCATGTGCTTCGATGATTTTCATCTGCCGGGTGCGGGAAGCATCCCGAAGCTGGTGGACCAGCACCGAGCGCGCCAGTTCCAGCGTAGCGATCTGTCGGTCGCGGGCCGGGCGGGCGCCCATCTCGTCGGCAAGCAGCCCGCGCAAATGGAATTGGGCGTCGCCCTCGTGAAGAATACGCAGCATCAGCCGGTGAATGCCGCCAAGGTCATGTTCGACGAAATCGAGCGCGACGCCGGGCGAGCCGTGTGATGCGGCGATGGCGGCAGCGCGCGCGGCGGCATCCGTCTGCGGCGCGCCCCGCTGGATCATTGTGTCCAGTTCCTCCGCGCCCAGCGCAGCAAAGCGCAGGACACGGCAGCGCGAGCGGACAGTCGGCAGCAGGCGCCCGGGCTGGTGCGTCAGCAGCAGGAAGTAAGTGCCGAACGGCGGCTCCTCCAGCGCTTTGAGCAGGGCGTTGACGGCGCCCTTCTCCATGTCGTCGGCCGGATCGATGATGATCGCCCGCTTCTCGCCAAGCGTGGGTTTGGTGACGAGACGGCGGATCATCGCGCGGACCTGATCGACCGTGATGTTGCGCTTGGTCTGGTACGGCTTGCCCTCGGCCTTCTTCTTCGCCTCGTCGTCGTTGGCGGGAAGGTGTTCGAGGATCAGGACATCGGGATGGCCATCGACCTCGGGCACCGACTGGCCCGGGATGCGGACCAGCTGAGCGGCAGCGGCGCGGGCGAAGGCGCGCTTGCCCAGTCCCTTGGCGCCGCTCAGCAACCAGGCGTGGTGCATCCGCTCTGAGGCGATCGCGGACAACCATTCCTGCCACGCCGCGTCCTGGCCGATAAAAGCAGCGTTCATGTGCCCCCGGCCAGCAGCGCTTCGAGCGCGGCGAGTACGAGTGCGTGGGTCGATTGCGGGTCGCCGTTTCCGTCGATGCGGGCGAATCGTTCCGGTTCCGCCTTGGCAAAAGCCGAGAAGGCGCTGGCGACGCGGGCGTGGTAAGCGCTGTTACGGCCGCCGATGCGGTCCGACCCGTCCGTGTCGCGCAGAGCAAGACGTTGGACCGCGACTTCGGGAGACACTTCGACCAGCAAGGCAAGGTCGGGCAGGAGGCCCTCGCTGCCGATCTGGTGGAGCAGGCCGATATCGGCGTCGGATAGTCCGCTGCCGCCGCCCTGGTAGGCCCGGCTCGAATCGAGATAACGGTCGCAGATCACCCAGGCGCCGCGCGCCAGTGCCGGGCGGATCAGGCGGTGGACGTGGTCCGAACGGGCAGCGGCGAACAGCAGCGCCTCTGCGCGCGGGTTCCAGCTTTCGCCCTGATCGCCCTCGACACCGTTGAGGAGCAGTGCGCGGATGGCCTCGCTCCCCGCCGTGCCGCCCGGCTCCCGTGTGGTCACGACTTCCAGTCCCCGTGCGCGCAGGGCGTTAGCCAGCAGGCGAGCCTGCGTGGACTTGCCAGCCCCCTCCCCGCCTTCGAGCGCGATGAATTTTCCCTGCGTCATGTGAAGAGGTTGATAAACCCGTTCCACAGCCTGTCCAGCGTACCGGCCTTGCCAACGTCGCGTCCGGCGTAGAGCGGCACGCGGCCCGGCGCGAGGCCGGCGACCCGAATCTCCAGTTCGCCCACCTGCTCACCCTTGCGGACCGGGGCCACGATTGGACCGCGATAGTGGACGGCAAGCGTGATGCCCGGCTGGCTGCCGCGCGCAATGGTGGCATGAACCTCTCGGTTGGCGACGAGCGGCAGCGTGCGCGCGTCTCCGCCCTGAATGCGCGCCTGCGCCACGGTCTGCCCCTGATCGAACAGATGGCGCGTATCCCACGCGGCGAAACCCCATTCGAGGAGCGCCTTCGCAGCATCATCGCGCACCTTGGGCAGCGGTGAGCCGGCCAGCACCATGACGAGGCGGCGGCCGCCACGCTCGGCAGTGCCGAGGAAATTATAGCCCGCCTCGCGGGTGTAGCCGGTCTTGATGCCGTCCGCACCGGGCACCACGCCTACCGTCGGGTCATGGCTGCGCATGACGACATCACGCCAGAGCCAGCGCTTGTGGCCGGAAAACTCCCGGTAAAGGTCGGGGTAGCGGGTAATCATCGCATCGGCCAGCCGAACCAGATCGCTGGCGGTGACGTAAGTGTTGCCACCGTCCATCCAGCCGTTCGGCGTATTGTAATGGCTGCGCGTCATGCCGAGCCGGCGAGCGGCGTCGTTCATCTTCGCCGCCCATCCCGCAACGCTGCCCGCATAGCCTTCGCCCAACACGACCGCCGCGTCGTTGGCCGATGCGGTCATGATGCCGTGCAGCAGATCGCGCGTTGTAGGAAAATCCTTCGTTGTCAGGTACATATTCGTACCTTTCGCGAACCACTCCCGCTCCGTCTCAGGCCGTTCGTTGAACTTGCGGTCCATGCTGAGACGACCTGCCCCGATCTCCTCGAAGGCGACGTAGGCGGTCATCACCTTTGTCACCGAAGCGGGCAGAAAAGGCGTGTCCGCGTGTCGCTGTTCCAGAACCTGGCCCGATCCGAGGTCAACAAGGATGCTGACCGGGATCGGCGCCAATTGGGCTGGCGGCGTGGGAACGGCGGCCCCGGCGGCGCTGGCGGGCAGCGCGGCGGCAAGGACGAGCTTCAGAGCATTCAGACTGGACTTCAAGACCCGTATTCTCCCGCGCGTCCACCGGACGCCTGGCTTTCTATCGCGCGGGAGCCATGAAGGTCACTCCGCGCTCTGGATTCGTGCGTCCCTATAACCTGCACCCTTTGCCTTCTCCAGCGCCTGAGCAGCTTGTGCACGGTTGCCGTAAGGTCCGAGGCGGACGCGCCAGAATTTTCCGGCTTGTGAGACACTTGCGCCAAGCTGCCCGGCAATCTTGCGCGCAGAAGGTTCGGACGAGAATGCAGCGACCTGGACGAGGAACGATCCCTTCGCGGCAGTGGCGGTCGGACCGGCGGCCTGGGGCTTGGCCACTGGCGGCTTGGGCGCTGACGGTTTGGGCGCCGCAGTGCTGCTTGCCGTGGGCTCTGTAGGGAGCTTAGGCCCAGCCGGTGCGGGTCGTTTGGGAGGCTGCACTGACGGCGCCGCGACCGGCGGCTTGGCAGTCGGTCGCGGCGCCGGTTCACTCTTCGCTGGCGCGGTCTTCACCGGCGCGGGCTTGAGCGGCGATGCCGTCTCACCGACAGGCAAGGACGGAGGTATCGGCGGGGTGGACGGCGGAGGTAGCAACGGCAACTGGTCGGCCAACTTTCGGCGCAGGACCTTCAGCAGCCCTTCCGGCGTCTCCATCCGGTCAAGAGCGCGCCCGCCCCTGCGCAGCAGCGCACGTTCCTGCTCAGGCGGATTGACGCGGCGCACGCGTACCGAACCGCGCCCGCCCGCAGGCAAGCCCAGTTGCGCGATCGCATCGGGCGAAAGTTCCACCAGTGCGTCGTTGGTCATCGGGCCCCGGCGTTCCAGCCGCACAAGGATCGTTCGCCCGGAATCGAGCGCCGTCACTTCCACATAGCAGGGCAGCGGCAGGGTTTTGTGTGCGCCGCTGACGCCCGCGCCCTCACCCGCGATGGCCGTGCCGACCGCGTCGTAATTGAGCTGGTCTACAGGGGTCCACACAGTGCTGCCGATGGTGAAAGGCTCGCCCACCACCACGGGGTAATCGGCAGCCGGGCCCGTTACCGGCACATCGGGCGGCGGTTGCCTCCGGTCTGCGGCACCGGCGCCGCCAGCGGCTCCCAGCAGGATCAGCGCCGCAAGCGGCAGGGCGTGGTTAACGGGAAATCTCATCTGCAAGCAACCCCACGGACATGGCGTAGTAGTTCGAGCAATTGTACTGGAGGATAACCCGATAATTACCGGTTAACAGATATGCCGGCGTGCCCGGTCCATCGGGCTGGAACAGCGACGTGAGGACATTGCCGCCGATCGCGCCCTGCGGAGAGATGCCGAGAGCGCGCCACTGCGAGACGGTCTTCCACTGCGAATGGCGGGCATGGACCCTGTCGCAGCTGGCAGCGGCCAGCTTGGTCGCGTAGCTGTCGACGTTGAACCCGGCGGGTATACCGACGCGCACGCCCCAGGGCTGGCCAGGACGCCATCCGGCATCGCGGAAATAGTTGGCGATCGAGGCAAGAGTATCGGCCGAACTGGTGAAGATGTCGGCCCGCCCGTCGCCATCGCCGTCTGCTGCAAGGCGCAAGTAGACGCTCGGCAGGAACTGCGGATAGCCGAAAGCCCCGGCCCAGCTGCCCTTGAGCTGCGAGCGCGGCACGCCCCGGTCGACCATCTTCATCAGCGCGATCAGTTCACCTTCGAACAGAGCGCGGCGGCGCCCCTCCCACGCCAGCGTCGCAAGGGAGCGGGCAAGGTCGAAGTCTCCGGTATAGCTGCCGAAATTGGTCTCGTGCCCCCAGATCGCGAAGAGGATCGGCGCGGGCACGCCGTAGCGCCGCTCAATCTGTGCAGAGATCGAGGCCAGCGAGGCATAGCGCGCGCGCCCCCGGCCGATGATCGAGCTGCCGACATGCTGCGAGATGTAGGGGGCAAGCGCGGGCGGCGCGGTCTGCCGACCGGGCTGTGCGGTGTCGAGAGCGATGACCCGCTCGTTTGGCGTCAGCCCGCTCAGGACGCTGCCGATCGCCGTTTCACTCACCCCCTGGCTACGGGCACGGGAGGCAACCTGCTGGAGATAGGCAGGAAAACTTTCCGATTGGGCGGATACCTGCATCGCGGGCATCGGCACCAGGATGAGGCCAAGCGCCATGGAGGGAATACGCAGCGAACGCAGAAGGGATCTGAAGGTCATTACAAGGGAACTTCGCACAAAGCGCACTGGTTGCAAATGGGGCACCGCGCTCACCCGTGGACAGCCATCGCATATGCAGCGCCCTTCAACGATGAACACAAGGTTCGCATTGCCCCTCTTGCGCCCGCGCCACATTGAGCTATGCGCAAACCCGAGCGGACAGGTGGCCGAGTGGTTTAAGGCAGCGGTCTTGAAAACCGCCGTGGGTGGAAGCTCACCGTGGGTTCGAATCCCACCCTGTCCGCCAACAACCCCTTCGCTGACATTCGCCACTGACCGGAAAATTGGCCTAAACGCCCGATAATCAAGGGCAATTGTTCAACGTCGACCGCCCTCACTCGGCGTCGTCCGAAAACAAATGTGGGACTGGGTGTGGGACTGGAGCCGAGCGAGGGGCTTCAGATAAGCGCGATTCGGTGGTAGATTCGTGGCCATGGGAAAGCTCACCGCAACGATCATCAAAGAGCTCGCTGATCCCGGCCGATATCCGGACGGTGAAGGGCTCTATCTCAAAGTGTCGCCATCCGGCGGCAAGAGCTGGGTGCTGCGTATCCAAGTGAACGGGACCCGGCGCGACATCGGCCTTGGTGACGCCAGGCATATTCCCGTTCGCACGGCCCGTCTGGAGGCCGCTGCAGCCAAAAAACTGGCGGCTGCGGGGATCGACCCTCTCGAAGAGCGCCGCAAGGTCACGCGGGTGATTCCAACGTTCAAGCAGGCAGCCAAGTCGGTGCACGCCGAGATGTTGAAAAGCTGGAAGAACGGCAAGCACACCAAGCAGTGGCTCAAGACCCTTGAGCTTTACGCCTACCCGAAGCTCGGGAAGCTGAAGGTCGACAAGATCGACGGGCCGCTGATTCGCGATGCCCTGGCGGAAATCTGGCTCGATATTCCGGAGACGGCGCGCCGAGTGCGCCAGAGGATCGGCACCGTGCTGGATTGGTCCTATGCTAACGGACTTCGCGAGACCGAAGCGCCCATGCGCTCGATCTCGAAAGGGCTTCCTCGACAATCCAGAAAGAAGGGGCACTTCGCCGCACTACCGCATACACAGGTCAGGCAGTTCATTGTCGAACTAAGGGCAAAAGTCGCCTGCGCGAGCACCCTGGCGCTAGAGGCCGTGATCCTGACAGCTGTGCGCTCCGGAGAACTTCGCTTGGCCACCTGGTCCGAGTTTGATGAGGATCTTACGCTTTGGACGATCCCGGAAGATCGGATGAAGATGAGGGTCGAGCATGTCGTCCCGCTTTCTGCGCAGGCGGCTGACGTTTTTCGCCGGGCCCGCGCGCTTCGCATTGACGGCAACGACCTCGTTTTCCCGAACTCCAGATCTGGAAAGGCCTTGTCGGATATGGCGCTTCTGCAGCTGGTTCGCGGCATGGGCCACGGGGTAACCGTCCATGGGTTCCGATCCAGTTTTCGCGACTGGGCGGCGGAAGAGACGGATGTGGCGGAAGCGGTGGCGGAGGCATCCCTCGCTCACAGCGTCGGGGACAAGACCAAGGCTGCCTATCTGCGAACGGATTTCTTCAAAAAGCGGCAGGTGCTGATGCAGGACTGGGCAGACTACTGCTGCTCGTGACACCGATGGGCTGAAAGCGATTGATCCTCATTGCCGCAGCGGTTTGACGCCTTCAGCGGTAACGACGATTGCGATCTGCCCGATCTCCTCAGCGGATCAATTCGGTGAAGGATTTGCGAGGACGACCTCGGCTGGCAGGACGGCACCGCGGCGTATCGTTCGTACGCCGTTGTCTTTCGACGAACGCTTCCAAAGCGTTCACGGCAATGAGTGAGACCTTGCCTATCTTGATCATATCGATTTCACCGGTGGAAATCAGCTCGTACAGCTTGGTCTTTCCAATACCCAGCATCGCGGCGGCAGTTGGAATTCTTACCGACACCGCCTTGAATGACGGTGGATGACTGGTGCGGGCTGAGCCCGTCCGCAGAAACTCATTCGCGGGCCCCACATTGGCTGTCCCCCGCAGGTGCTCGATTGTGGGCTGCAGGGGTTTATCCGTGGGTAGCGAAGCATACCGCTTGAAGTCGCTCGTCCGCAAGTTCTTCCTCCATTTCCAAAGTGCAAATCCGCGTTGCAGGCGGGTTGCGGACCTTGTATCCCCGGATGGTTGGGGCGTGCGAGGGGTCTCGCTACCTCGTCGCAGAGCGGCGTGCAAAAACAAGGCATGGCGTAATTTGTCGGCCATGGTTCGGCGCTTAACTGGGCTACGTAGGTCGTTTCGCCGCTCGACGAATGGTAATCCAAGGCCAAATGGTCGCGGTTCGACAGGGTCCGGGCAACGAGGCATTCGGCGGTGCGGCATTTTACATCAGTAGCCTGCATTGGCCGTCGACACCGGCAATGTGATCGCTTTGACCGGAGACATCGTCGCTGCGCATGTCAGCCACAACTTCGTCGCACCGGAAGCGCTGAGTTCGCTCATTAAATTGTGTTCTTGGCCCTGCAGGCAACGGGAGCCCCTGCTGCGGACGAGCAACCAGCAAATCCGGTGGGTGCCGTCTCCCCCAGGGCGTCGGTCAAAGCCGATCGCCTGATCAGCATGATCAACGGCAAGCCCTACAAAATGCTCAAGCGTCATCTCTCGCTGAATGGCTACACGCCGCAAAGCTACCGGGAGACGTTTGGCCTCCCGCGTGATTATCCCATGGTGGCGGCCGAGTATGCTCCAAAGCGCGTGACCTCGGGCACAAGATCGGGATTGGCCGCAAGCCGAAAGAAGAGTTGAAGAAGCCTGCGCGCAAGCTCCGCCTGAAGAAGGCGGTGGCCGTCGCAGGTCGGATATCGTACCTGGCTCCTGACGCGAGCTTTTGCCGAGGTCTGAGTGACACGCCTCAGTTGGCTCTGCAGCGGCTTTTATTGTCTTTTGGCTAGCTGAGGCATTTGGTTTGCTGCGATCAACGAGTTAAGTGAAAGCACAGCGGCCGATGATCGTGCCGACAGGGACGAGGCGGCTTAGAACTTATGCCTTCTCCCATGATGTCTTCGATTGTTTTTTGTGTGTCTGCAGGGCTGCAGGAAGGCCCGGCTTTGGGACATGCCAGAAAGTCCGCTTCGGGGTCGGCGCTTGGGATAGCTGCTATTCGCGCGAGGCTACACGAGCTCAGATGAGTGACTGACGCTGGGACAATCGTGATTGTCGGTCTCGGAAATCCGAGACATCAATCCCAGACGCTGTGAGGTAGCAAATTGTCGTCGGAAGTCATCTTATCCCACCACTCGAAAACCCACATCTTAATCAGCCGCAGTTTTGCTTGATTGGTGGAGTGACAGGTCGTCCATGGAATCTCAAAGCCCCAGCATCTCCAAACTTGGATGGTCGTCGGGCCGGCGACCGAGGGGCCAGTGAAATAGCCGATCCTCGTTTGCGATAGGCGCATCGTTGATGCAGGCTAGGCGCCGCCGCATGAGGCCAGTGTCGTCGAACTCCCAGTTCTCGTTGCCGTAGGATCGGAACCAGTTGCCGCTGTCGTCATGCCATTCGTAGGCGAAGCGGACGGCGATGCGGTTGTGGCTGAACGCCCACAGTTTCTTGATGAGCCGGTAATCCAGTTCTCGCTGCCATTTGCGCGTCAGAAAGGCGACGATCGCCTCGCGGCCTTTCACGATTTCGGCGCGGTTCCGCCATTGGCTGTCGAACGTGTAGGCCAAAGCAACTTTACCGGGATCGCGGCTGTTCCACCCATCCTCGGCGAGGCGCACCTTTTCAGTCGCCGTCTCCAGCGTGAATGGCGGCAGCGGTGGGCGTGGGGTTTCCATCGAGGTTCTCCTTAGTCACCGAGCCGAACGCGCATCGCTGCGTTTTCGGCCTCGAGCGCGGCGATGCGGTCGTGCAGGGGGCGGACAGCCTGCGCGATCTCGCCTTCGGTGAAGCGCGGGGTGATGTGCTGCGGGCAGTTCCAGTCGAACGCCGCGAGGCGAAGCCGGAAGATACGTTCGAGCTTCGCCTTGTAGCGTCCGTCCTTGACGAGATCAGTGAGCGCCGGTTCCGCATCGAGCGCCAGCTTCTCGACATGGGCGTAGATCTTGAGCCGGGCGCGGCGGGGATAGTCCACCAGGATCAGGCAGGCCCGGTCGTTCGCCGCCAGGTTGCCGGTGCTGATGTACTGCCGGTTGCCGCGATAGTCCGCGAATGCCAGCGTGCGCTCGTCGATCATCTTGAGGAACCCGGCCGGTCCGCCGCGATGCTGGACATAGGGCCAGCCGTTCTCCGACACGGTCGCGATGTAGAAGGTGTCGCGCTCCGCGATGAACGCAGCCTCCTGCGCCGTGAACCGGTCGGATTCGCGATCTCCCGCGAAATGCTCCCACTGCCGCGCCGCGCCCATGTCGGCCTGTGCGGCCCGGACGCTGGGGGTCATCGCGATATCGAGAAATCCGTAAGAAATCGTCCGTCTCCCAGATCACCCCGCCTGTCTGGCAGCTTTCTGCGCGCTCTGATAGCTTTCCATCACCGCTGCGTAGTTCGGGGCGGCGAGTCCGTAGAGCTGCGCCAGCTCCGCGGCTTCCGGCCGTGCCCAGGTGCGGTGGAGCTCGGATAACAGCGCGTTGGTCGAGGTCGGTTTCACGCCGCCCTGCACGAAGCGGGCGAGCGACACGCACGATACCATTTCGCTGGGATCGCCGGACGCGTCGATGACGGCATAGACATCGTACCCCGCAGCGCGCGCATCCAGCGCCGGGAACATCACGCAGACGCTGGTCCAGACGCCTGCCATGACGAGGGTCTTGCGCCCGGTCGCCTCGACCTCGGCGACGAAGTCGGCATTGTCCCAGGCGTTCACCTCGCCCTTGCGCGGGACATAGACGGCATGCGGCGCGTCCCGATGGATCTCCGGCATCAGCGGCCCATTGCTCCCGCTCGGCTCCGAGGCAGTGGTGATGACCGGAATCTTGAGCAGAGTACACAGCCTGGCGATCATCTCCACGTTGCGCCGCAGGTCAGCCACCGGGATGTCCTTGACCGTCTGGAACAGGCCGGATTGGTGATCGAGAAGCAGCACCAGCGTGTCGGAGGAATCCAGCAGTGCAGCGCCGCCGCCGGTGGGAAGGACGCTCGATTGTGCGGTCGACGAAGAGACCATGATCATTCTCCTGCGGTTCGGTGTGTGTCGGGGGCCATTCCGGCCGAAAGGTGCTGCTCCAGGAAAGCGCGGATCAGCGGCACCATCTCGTCGGCCTTGTCTTCCAGCGCGAAGTGCCCGGTGTTGAGGAGATGAAGCTCCGCCTCGGGCAGATCGCGCAGGAAAGCGTGCGCGCCCTCGGGCGCGAAGATCGGATCGGCGGCGCCCCACAGGATCAGCGCAGGCGGCTGAAATGCTCTGAAGTAAGCGTGAAAATCGGGGTAGAGCGCAAGGTTCGTTCGGTAGTCGTAGATGATCTCGAACTGGATCGCGACGGCTCCGGGACGATCCAGGAACAACTGGTCGTGCAGCCACGCCGCCGGGTCGATCCGCGCCGGATCTTTGACGCCGGCGGTATACTGGAAACGCGTGCCCTCCAGTGTCAGGAACGGTCGCATGGCATCGCGGTTGGCAGCGCTGTTGTCGGCCCACAGCGCCCGTGTCGGCTCCCAGAACTCCTGCATGCCCTCTTCATAGGCATTGCCGTTCTGTACGATCAGCGCAGAGACACGCTCGGGATGCGCCAGAGCCAGCCGAAAGCCTGTCGGCGCGCCGTAATCCATCACGTAGAGGGCATAGCAAACAATCCCGAGCTGCCCGAGCAATCCATCTACCACTTCGGCGAAATGCGCGAAGCCATAGTCGAACGTCCCCTGCGGCGGCATGGCCGACAGGCCAAACCCCGGAAGATCGGGCGCTATTACGTGATAGCGATCCGCCAGCGCCGGGATGAGGTTGCGGAACATGTGCGACGAGCTTGGAAAGCCGTGAAGAAGAACCAGGGCGGGCGCGCCGACCGGCCCCGCCTCGCGGTAGAAGATCTCCAGCCCCTCGACCATCGCGGTGCGGTGGTAGGTGACGGGCAGCGGCGGCGATGCAGGGCCCATGCTAAGCTGACCCCACGGCGTCTTCGATGAAGGCCGCGACTTTCTCGGGATGAGCCAGCATGACCGCGTGGCTGCTGTCGATCTCGACGAGGCGAGCGGCCATCCTCTCGGCCATCCGGCGCTGCGCGCTGGGCGGGATCATAAGGTCGCCGGTGGCAAGCAGGTAATGCGTCGGCTTCGTCTTCCACGCGACCCGCGTCGCCTGCGCGGTCACCGCTTCGAGCCCCCAGGGTACCTGGGCGGCGGCCATGAAGCGTGTCGTGACGGTATCGACGTCGGAGGCGAAGGCTTCGGGGAATTTTTCGGGGTCGACGATCAGAAATCCGTCCTGCGGCGGCAACAGCGGCGCCTTGGCCTCTTCCGGCTCGGCTGGCTGCTCGTTCAGCGCGGCGACGGATTCACCCACATCCGGCGCGAAGCCGGCGATATAGGCGACCGCCCTCACCCTCGCATCGTCGCCGGCGGCGGTCACCACGGCGCCGCCGTAGCTGTGGCCCACGAGCACGACGGGATACCGGGCCATGGCGATCACTCGCTCGGTCGCCGCGACATCGCCTTCAAGGGTGATCGTCGGGTTCTGCACAACCAGAACCTCATGGCCGCGGGCGGTCAGGATATCGTAGACCGCCCGCCAGCCCGACCCATCCACGAACGCGCCGTGCACCAGCACGATCGAAACAGCCGTTCCAGGGGCCTGTGCTGGGCCTTCTCCCGCGGGACCAGATAGGTCGTTTGTCATGTGCGTTTCCTTCCTCGGATCACAATCGGATGATCGCAGGTACTATTTGCAGAGCTTGCGATCGAGGAAGTCGCGGATCAGCGGCGCCATGACGTCGAGCTTGTCCTCCAGCGCGAAATGGCCGCTGTCGAGGATGTGCATCTCGGCCTTTGGCAGGTCTCGCAGATAGGGAGGCGCACCGGCTTCCGGGAAGATCTTGTCGTTCTTGCCCCAGACGATCAGCGTAGGCGGCTGATACTTGCGGAAGAACGCCTGGAATTGCGGGTAGAGGGGTACGTTCGAGCCGTAGTCGCCAAGCATGTCGAGCTGTATGTCCCGATTGCCGGGGCGATCGAGCAGCGCCTGATCCTGCACCCAGTTGTCCGGACTGATGCGCGCGACATCGCTCATGCCGTCGGTATACTGGAACTTGGTGATATCGAGTGTGACCAAACCGTTCAGTGCGTCGCGGTTGTTTTGCGAATGATCGCGCCAGTAGACCTTGATCGGATCCCAGAACGGGGACTGCAGGCCCTCGTCGTAAGCGTTGCCGTTTTGCACGATCAATCCGCTGACGCGTTCCGGATGCTTGAGCGCCAAGCGGTAACCGATAGGGGCACCGTAATCCATTACGTACATCGCGTAACGCTCGGCGCCCAGCCTCGTCACGAGCTTGTCGATGATGTCGGCCTGGCTGGCGAAGGTGTACGAGAACTTAGTACGGTCGGGCGCATCGCTCTGACCATAGCCAGGATAATCGGGCGCGATCACGCGATAGCGATCCGCAAGCAGCGGGATCAGGTTGCGGAACATGTGCGACGAGGTCGGGAACCCGTGGAGCAGCAGCAGTACAGGCGCGTCGGCAGGGCCGGCCTCGCGGTAGAATACGCTGACGCTGTCGATCTTAACCGACCGGTAGTGGATGACCGGCACGGCATTGGCTGCAATTCCGCTTTTGGCCGCCGGACAAGTAGTCTGCGCCGCCGCGGGACCGGCGAGGACGGAACAGCCGAGCATGACTGCGAGGAGATGCTTCATGTAGTCCTCCATTCGAACCGGCAGGTCGCCCCTGGCGCCGTCTTGCTCCCTGGGTTGGCCGATACCCGAGACTATCGTGCTCGCCCACGTCGCTTCAATTCTCTGTTGGTCTATCGAAAATACATATAAGTCGTGCGGGTCTATACTTTCGTCGAAGGCGTATGGCCGTTTGCGCAGGACTAGTTTGCAAATCGAACTTCAAATCCGAACGTGCGCGGCGGCGTGATGGTCGCGCGCGGTTCACCCAGCACGACGAAAGCATGACCGAAATACCGCTCGTGCGTCAGATTCTTCGCGAACAGGGCCAGCGACCAGCGTTCGTCGGGAGTTCGATAGGCGAGGCGCGCATTGAAAAGATGCGCGGGGTCGCGCGAGAACGCGCGGAGTTCTCCGGGCTGGTGGAAGATGCGGCTCGTATATTCGTATTCCCCGCGGACCGTCAGCTCGGCTCCGCCCGGCATCGGGAAGCGGTTCTGGGCGCCCAGGCCGACCTTGACGTCGGGAGCCCGGTTCAGCCGGTTGTCCGAATAGTCGGCCAGCGAGACCGGATCGATGAAGCGATCGTACCGGGCAACGAGCAAGGCTGCGATCGCCGTGAGCTCAAGGCGATCGATAGGGTAGGCCGTGGTCTCAAGCTCGAGCCCATCGATCGTGGCGGTGGTGGCGTTTCGGACCACCAGGAAGCCCAGCGCATCGGCGGTGCGGACCTGCAGATTGCTGTAGTCGTAGTGAAAGACGGTCGCGTTGACCCGCAGGTCGCCGGCCAGCCAGTCGCTCTTGATGCCCGCTTCATAGGCGCGCAGCGTCTCGGGCTCGAAGACATTGGGGGCCGGGTTCGTGATGAGGCTCACGGAGGTCGAACCGCCGCTCTTGAAACCCTCGGACTAGCTTGCGTAGAACAGCAGATGGCGACCGGGCCTGTAATCGAAGGCCAATCGCGGCGCGACATTGGACCACGTCGTTTTCTGAACGGACTGCGGATACGAATTGAACAGCGGCGGAATCTCTACCGTGACTGCTGCAGGAACGTGAACGCCTTCGTTTCGCGGCTCCATCGCAGCCCCCCGGAAAACGTCAGATTGTCGGCAAGGTGAAAGTCCGCCTGGCCAAACGCGGCGTACGCCGTGGTGCGGTTCGAGGCGTTTATGAGCTGGGTCGTGGAACTGGCAACGCCGAGCAAGCCCATGAAGTTGAGATATATTGCGCTGAACGTGTCGGCGGCCTCCCTGAAATAGTAGAGCCCGGCCAGCCATTGCAGCCGGTGGCTTCCAATCGTCTGGATCCGCAGTTCCTGGCTGAACTGGGAGGTCTCGTCGTACTGCCCGAAATGGATGAGCGGCGCCGGCCCGGCATCGGTATCAATGAGGTTCTTCAGGCTTGCTTCCCGGTACCCGCTGATCGACGTCAGCTGCACCCCGGCAAAATAGTAGGTGGCGTCGAGGGAAAGCCCCCAATAATGTCGATCCTCGCGCGGGACGGCGTCGAGGGCAATGCGCTTCGGATCGAAGTCGGGTGCAAGGCTCTTGTGAACAACGACGGGCATGTCGTGATATCCGCCGTCCGCATTGAGCTGAATGTCGAGCACGCCGTTCGGTCGCCAGCGCAGCGCGCTGCGCAGAGTGAAGGTATTCTCGGGGTCGAGGTCGCGACCGGTTCGCGTATCCATCGTGTAGCCGTCGCGATCGCTCGCCGCGAAGGCGATCTTCCCCGACAGGGTGCTGCTCAATGGACCCATGACCAGGGCCTGCGCACCCTTGGCATCATATTTCCCATAGCGCGCGAGTGCCTCGAACACGGTAGCCTCGCCGGGACGGCGAGTGATGACGTTGATCGCCCCACCGGTGGCATTGCGACCGTAAAGCGTACCCTGCGGGCCGCGCAGGACCTCGATCCGCTCGACGTCCACGAGGTCGAACAGGTTCATGTAGGGCCGCGCCAGGTAGACGCCATCGAGATAGACTCCGATCGGCGCATCCGCACCGATCCCGAGGTCGTTCTGGCCCACACCGCGTATCGATATCGGTACGGCTCCCTGCCCCTCGCCGGTGCCGATCGTGAGGCCGGGCGTGAAAGTCACGATATCCCGCAGGTCGCGTGTCCCGCTGCGCTCCATCTGTCGGCGGTGTAGGCCGAAATCGCCAGTGGCGTGTCCTGAAGTCGTGTTTCCTGGCGGGTCGCGGTAACGATGATATCGTCGCCGGGCCGGGGGTCGGACTGGGCGAGACATGGTCCGCACGTAGCCGACCAGACAGGCCGGCCGCGGCCGCCGCATGAAGCCTCGACGTCAATGGCATGGACGATGAGACCCTCGATGTCAGACGTGCCCCCACTTGCAGTCTGAGTCTATCGGACGGCCACTCCGGTCTCAATTCGCCTATCGTGCGGATTCCTTAGCCGATAGTAGTGCCGCAATCGACCATGGTCGAGGTGGTCGCTGGGCATGACGCGGAGTAGGCTAGTGCAATCGCTCTCTTCAACGTCAGGCGCAGCGCGTGACAATGACGTGGGCGTCGACGAAGATGGCGCGCAGAGATCGCTTCGAGGTACGTCCCGTGAATGCACCGCCGCCGCCTGACGCACGTGCCCTGCACTCCGGTGCGGCGGCGGAAGAACCTGAACCGCGCCGGTTCCAGGAAAACTTAGAACGACTGACGCTCCTGCCCTCGACCTGGCAGGGGCTGGACCCCACCACGATCGTGCAGAGCCTTCTCGATACGCTGCACACTATGCTCGAGCTCGACTTCGTCGGCCTTCGGTTCAGCGAGACGGAGCATATCTTCCTGCGTGTGGGCCAGGCTTTCGGCGCGGCCACCGGCAGGAATGACGTGGCGAAAGCGATCGAGTGCTGGTTGCAGAGCGATCCCGCAGACCGCCCGGTGCGCCTGCGGTTCGGCGAAGGCGAGCTGTCGGTGGTCGCTCTACCGCTCGGTGCAATCGCGAGCATGGGCATCCTGCTCGCCGGGTCGCTTCGCTCCGGCTTTCCGGCCTCGAGTGATATGACAACGCTGAACATCGCCGCCATGCAAGCCAGCCTGGCCTGCCGCGAGGTCCGCGAACTCAGCGCCCGTCAGACGCCTGCAGATTTCCGCGCCGAGAAGCTCACGGGCGACGCGCTCGCGCGTAGCGAATGGGAGCTGAACCTCGCGATCAACACCATACCCGCCATGGTATGGTCCACGACGGCCGACGGAAGACTGGACTTCTGCAACCAGCACCTCCTCGACTTCGTGGGGCTGACGTTCGAGGAGATCAGCGGCCTCGGCTTCTACCGCATCTATCATCCCGACGACATCCCGCACGTCCTCGCCGCCTGGCAGGACATCATGGCGACCAAGCGCGGTCGCGAGGTTGAAGGCCGGATCAGACGAGGCGACGGCGCGTACCAGTGGTTCACCTTGAGGCAGAACCCTCTTCTGGATGCGGATGGCGCAGTCGTGAAATGGTATGGCGCGATCATCGATATCGACGACCGCAAGAGCGCCGAAGATGCCTTGCGGGAAACCGAGATTGCGCTGCTGTCGAGCGAGCAGAACCTGACCCTCATCATCGACTCGCTACCCGTCCTCATCTGGTCGGCCCGGCCCGACGGCAGTGCGGATTTCATCAACAAGAGGTGGCTTGAATATGCCGGGCTTCCCGCCGAGAAAATCCTCGATTGGGGCTTTCTCGACCTCTACCATCCCGACGACATCCCGGGCATGCTCGATATCTGGAAACGAGATTTGGAAAAAGGCAACGACACTCAGCTGAAAGGCAGAGTGCTCGGTGCCGATGGGACCTATCGGTGGTTTTATTTCCGGGGAAGCAAGCTCACCGACGCGAATGGCATGGTGCGATGGTTCGGTGCGAACATCGACATCGACGACCTGCAACGAGCCGAAGACGCGCTGAGAGCCGGCGAGGCCGCACTTCAGCAAAGCGAACTCGAGCTTCAGCAAATCGTCGAGACCATTCCAGCCATGGCATGGTCGGCCGGGCCGGACGGAATGCTCGAATTCTGGAACCGGAATCTCAGCGATTTCGTCGGTCTGTCGTTCGATCAGATCGTAGGCAGTGGGTTCTACCGCATCTTCCACCCCGACGATGTAGAGCCAATGCGTCGAGCCTGGGAGCGCACCCTGGCAACGAAGCAGCCGCAGGACGTCGACGGACGGATCAAGCGTGCCGACGGCGAATATCGGTGGTTCACGCTTCGCCAGAACCCGTTGCTTGATGCTCAAGGAAACGTTGTGAAATGGTATGGCATCATTATCGATATCGAGGATCGCAAGCGTGCAGAAGAGGCCCTCAGGGGCAGTGAAGCCCGGCTGCAGGACAGCGAGCGCCAGCTGATGCAGATCGTTTCCTCGATCCCGGGATTGGCGTGGTCGTCCGATTCCCGCGGGGCGACTACCTTCTGGAGCCAGCAGTATCTCGACTACGCAGGGTTGCGCAGCGACGAGGTGCTGGGCTGGGGTTTCCTCGATCACATCCACCCAGATGATCGGGACCACATGCTGGAGGTCTGGTCCGCCACGCTGCAGTCGGGCGCTCCGGGGGAAGCCGAGGCTCGTCTGCGCCGGGCGGACGGTCATTTCCGCTGGTTCCTGATCCGCGCTAGCCCGTTCTATGACGCGGCCGGGAATCTCACTCAGTGGTTCGGCGTCAACGTCGATATCGAGAACCGCAAGCGCGCCGAGGAGCAACTCCGCCAGAGCCAGACCGAACTCGCCCATGTGACGCGGATGATGACCATGGACGAACTCGCCGTCTCCATCGCACACGAGGTAAACCAGCCGCTCATGGCGATCGTCACCAATGCCGGTACCTGCCTGCGCTGGCTGGACGACGGGCAGCTCAACGTCGCCATGGCGCGGGAGGCCGCCGGGCGCATCGTCCGAGACGGACACCGCGCGGGGGAGATCGTCACGAGCATCCGCGCGCTGGCGCGCAAGGCGGCCCCCAGAATGGAAAAGCTCGATCTGGAAACGGTGATCCAGGAGGTTCTGGATCTGCTGCGCGGCGAACTCCAACGCCGAGGCGTCGCTTCGAAGACAGAGTTCTCGGGAGAAGTTCCTTCGATCTACGGAGACCCGACGCAGCTTCAGCAGGTCGTCCTCAACCTGGTCATGAACGGCATCGAGGCGATGGCCCAGGTAGATGAGGGTGACCGACGCCTGACCGTCCGGACCGACGTTGCGGCGGGCCATGCGCAAGTCAGCGTTCAGGATACGGGAACCGGCCTGGACCCGGACAGCGGAGAGCGGATGTTCGAAGCCTTCTTCAGCACCAAGCCCGCAGGTATCGGTATGGGCCTGTCGATCTGCCGCTCGATCGTGGAAGCGCATGGCGGCCGCATCCGGGCGGCGAACAATCCTGTGCGAGGCAGCATGTTCAGCTTCACCCTGCCATTGGTCGAAGGAGCCCTGATCCATGTCCCATCCCGCTGAGGGCGGCACGCCCGCCGTCGTGGTGATCGACGACGACCAGAGCGTGCGCGAAGCACTGCAAGGGCTTTTCCAGTCCGTAGGTCTCGTCACCCGCTGCTTCGGCTCGGTGCGCGACTATCTGGAGAGCGATCATCTGGGCAGCGCGGGGTGTGTGGTGCTGGACATAAGGCTCCCGGGCACCAGCGGCCTCGAGTTCCTGGAGACGCTGCCCCGGAGCGACATCATGCAGTCCGTCGTCCTCATCAGCGCGCACGTCGACGTGCAGATGGCGGTGCGCGCCATGAAGGCCGGCGCGGTTGACGTGCTCACCAAGCCGGTACGCGAGCAGGATCTGCTGGAGGCGGTCAACCGGGCCCTGGCGCAGGACCGGCTGAGGCGCGACGAGGCGGATCGCTGCGCCTTCATGCGGGCGCGGTACGCGACGCTGACCGAGCGCGAACGCCAGGTCATGACGCTGGTCGCCGCGGGCCTGCTCAACAAGCAGATCGCCGCGCGGGTGGGCATCACCGAGGCGACCGTGAAGCTCCATCGCGGCCAGGCGATGCGCAAGATGGAAGCGGATTCGGTGCCGGAACTGGTGAGGATGGTGGACCTTCTGGGCGACGCGGCGCGGAAGTAGTGCGATCCGGCTGACGGCGATGAAGATGGCGAACGAAGAGGATATGCGCGTGATCGATTTTTCCAGGCTCCAGTCGGTCAGTTCCGTGCAGGACGAGTGGAAGTACCCGCAGGGTGCGGCAAACCGCAGCGGGCTGCTGCAGGTGGACAGCGCTCCCGACCACAAGCTCTACTGGGAGGAATACGGCAATCCCGAGGGCGAACCGGTCATGTTCCTGCACGGCGGCCCGGGCGGTGCCTGCGCCCCGGTCATGGCGCGCTTCTTCGACCCGGCCCGCTACCGCGTCATCCTGTTCGACCAGCGTGGCTGCGGCAAGAGCGAGCCGACGGTGGCGAGCGCGGGGCCCGAGGTCGCGCTCGTCAACAATACGACCGCCCATCTGATCGAGGACATCGAAGCGCTGCGCCGCGCCCTCGGAATCAAGGGCAGGATGCACGTCTTCGGCGGCAGCTGGGGCAGCACGCTCGCCCTGGTCTATGCGATCCGGCACCCGCAGAACGTCGCCTCCCTCATTCTGCGGGGCATCTTCCTCGGCGCGCCTGAAGACCTGCTCTACATGTACCAGGGCAACGCGGCGTCCTTCGAGGAGGCCCCTTACGCGCTCGCCGCCCCGGGCAGCTACGTGACCTATCCCGAGGAGTGGAAGGCGTTCGTCGAGGTCATTCCCCCGGCGGCGCGCGGCGACATGATGGGTGCCTACAAGGCGATCTTCGACATGCCCGCGCCCACCGCCGCCGATCGCGAACTGCAGTTGCGGGCTGCGCTCGCATGGTCGGTCTGGGAAGGCACGATCTCCAACATGATCCCCCACGACGACGATCCCGGAAAGTTTGGCGAGGCGCATTTCGCGCTGTCGTTCGCCCAGATCGAGGCACACTATTTCGCCAACGCCCTGTTCCTCGAGCCGGACTACATAGTCCGCAACATCGAGCGGATCGCCGCGCTGGACGTCCACATCGTCCACGGCCGTTTCGACCAGATCTGCCCGCTTACGCAGGCATCGAGACTCGTCGCTGCAATGGCGGCGGCAAGCGTGGTCCCTGCGACGTTCGTCACCACCAATGCTGGGCACAGCGCCATGGAGGCGCAGACCATGCTGGCTCTCACCGCCATCATGGACGGCATTCCCCCGATCGACGGCAGACGGACGATGGAGACCCACGCTCACCAAAGCCAGGCGGGAACGGCTCCGTCTTGACGGGAGGACCGCAGTGCATGGACGAGGAACCGATGCAATGACCACAGACAAAGGCTGGACCCGCCGTTCGGCTGTAATGACCGGAGCGGCGCTGCTCGCGGGCGGCCTCGCAGGAGCGGGCAGCGCCCTGGCGGGCGAACCGATCGAAAAAGAAGAGGGCTACCTCCCGGTCACGGGAGGCCGGATTTACTGGCGGCGGTTCGGCCGGGTGGGCAAGACCCCCTTGCTCGCCCTCCACGGCGGTCCCGGGGCCGCGCACAACTACCTGCTGTCGATGAAGGGCCTGGCCGACGAACGTCCGGTGATCCTCTACGACCAGCTGGGATGCGGCAGGGCGGATGCCCCCACGAACGAGGGCCTCTACACGATCCAACGGTCGGTCGACGAACTCGATGCCGTCCGCACCGCTCTGGGCCTTGAGAAAGTGATCCTTTACGGCCACTCCTGGGGCACGATCCTGGCCATCGAATACCTTTGCCAGGGACGGGGGGCCGGGGTGGAGAAACTCATTCTCGGCGGCGCCCTTGCGAGCGTACCCCAGGCGGTGGAGGGCATGGCCCGCCTGATCGACGAGATGCCGGGCGACTACGCAGAAAAACTGCGCGCGCTGGAGCGCGAAGGCCGAACGGCCACTCCCGAATATGCAGCGCTGGCGCAGAAGTTCTACGACAACTTCGTCATCCGCACGCCCCCCTCCCCGGACGCGCTGGCCAGCTTCGATGCCTTGTCCAAATCCATCGCATACCGGGTCATGAACGGGCCGAACGAATTTTCCATCAGCGGCGTCATCAAGGACTGGGATCGTCGCAAGGATCTGGGGACGATCACGAACAAGACGCTCATCACCACCGGCGAATTCGACGAAATCACACTTGATTGCCACGAGACCATCCGGGACGGCATTGGTGGACCCAGCAGCCTCGTCACCATGAGCGGCTGCTCGCACCTGACGATGTGCGAGCAGCCGGACGCGTACAATGCCTTGCTCAGACGCTTTATGAACGAGGTTTGATCACGCGCAATCGGGTGGCGGACTGCCACCTCGCAAGTCGAGGCGATCCGCCATCAGGACGAAATCGGCCAGCGTTCGTGCGCCCATCTTACGCATGGCCTTGCCGCGGTAGATTTTGACGGTCACTTCGCTCAAGCCGATCTCGAAGGCCACTTGCTTGTTCATCTTGCCCTTGGCCACCAGGCTCATCACCTCTTTTTCGCGGCCAGTCAGGGTCGCCATCCGATCGTACAGTTGCTGAGACCTGGCCCGTTCGGCGCGCTGCGCGGCATCTTTTGCCATTGCCGACGCGACAGCATCCAGCATGTCCCGCACGGCGAACGGTTTAGGCAAAAAGTCGATTGCGCCGGCCTTCACACCGCGCACCGCCATGGGTATATCCGCGCGACCGGTCATGAGGATGACGGGCATGGAAGCCGCTTTTCCTGCAAACTGCGCGAGGAAGTCGAGTCCGTTTAGCCCAGAGAGAAACACGTCCAGCACCAGGCATCCGCATGAGTGATGATGCCCAGATGCGACGAAATCGACGGTGGCCCCGAAAGTACGAACGGGATATCCCACCGCCCTGAAAAGTCCGTCGAGGGCTTCGCGAATGCACGGGTCATCATCTATGACGTGGACAGTTGGTGCGCCAGAATCTGGATAATTTTCCGTCGCGTTTGTCATGTCGGTCCCACTCAAATTAGCGATAGCCGATGAGACCTCCACTGACACGAACGCGCACCGGTGAAATCGTGAATTGCTCAGATCGTGCAGGCGGGCTCATTTGGATTAACTTCAGCAGGATAATCGTTTGTAGCCACTCAATCTATCTGGCTAATGGTCGCAAACAATACGACTTTGGAAGTGCTAATAAAAGCGGTGAGATGTCAACTTATTGATGATCTTCTTGGATTTCCCCGCGGCTCCACGTGGCTATTCCGTTTTCATTTCCTCGCCTTCGGAGCAGGCCACCGCCTCGCAGCCCGCCGCACGCAAGGCCTGCGCCGCTGCCTCGGCGGGGCCGAGGTCGCTGCCCGTGCCCGACATCGCGCTGCCATTGTCGTTGCCCACGATTTTCGCGCCGAGCGATCCCAGCAACTGCGCGTAAGCGAAGCCGAGGCCCCGCGCGCCGCCGGTTATGACGGCGAAGCGCGCTAGGCATTCGAGGATGTCTTGCTTGTCGAGCAGCGCGTCAATACGCGCGTCACGGTCCATGGGACGTTCACTTGCCACGGTAGTCGACCTCCCCAATCGGTTTCCAGATCGGCGAGCCACGCGTCGCGCGGGCCGAGGTGATGACGCTGCCGTCGATAGCCGCGCGATCTTCCGCGCCGCGAGCGCGGCAAGCAGGGCCGCTGAATTCCTGCTCGCTTGCCAGCGCGAACAGGCCGAAGACGGGAGGGTCGCGGCATGATCCTCCTCACGCCCGAGCTTCGCGGCGCGCTGCGCGCCAACGACCGCTCCCATCGCGCCGCGTGCCGTGAGCGCCTGCCCGAAACCGATCCCTTCCCCGTGCTCAAGCTGTTCAATCCGATCGGCGCCGCGACATGGCTGGCGACCGAACTGGGCGAAGACGAAGATACCCTGTTCGGCCTCGCCGACCTCGGGTTCGGCTGCCCGGAACTGGGCTGCTTCTCGCTGTCCGAGATCGCCAGCGTCCGCCTGCCCTTCGGCCTTGGCATCGAACGGGATGAGGGTTTCGAAGGATTGGCGCCGCTCTTGCCCTGGGCCGCCCTCGCCCGCCGTCACGGCTCCATCATCGCCGCCGAGCGCCTGCTGCGCGCCGGTTCGCGATTTCCGCTTCCGTCCGGCGAAGCCCCTGCCGGGGATAGCCGCGACGGCTGAAGCGTAGCCGCTGCACCCGCCCCACGTATTCCGAGAGCTTGCTGATGGTTAGGCTCGCCCGAGACGATGAGGAGATCGGGCAATGTCGGATGAAATTGATGCAGGGGCAAACGGCGGTTTGACGTGTGCGTCGCACAGTACAACTGCGCGTTTGACCGTCAGTTTGCCGCCCGGACGTCGGCGCTACGAGCGTTGGCCGGATGACGTACGCGACCGCATTCTGGCTGAGAGCTTTGTGCCAGGAATGACTGTGGCGCAGGTCGCCCGCGATAACGGCGTCGGCCTTGGCCTTTTGCACTATTGGCGTCGGCAAGCGCGAGCAGCAGGAGCCGTCGAGGAATTGCGGTTCGTACCCGTCACGCTGGCTCAGGAGAAGCAACTCGAACCTGGCGGCTTGGAGTTGGTGGTACGAGACGTGACGGTTCGGATCATGGGCGCGGTCGAGATGGACCACCTGCGCGCGGTACTGGCGGCGATCCGGGAATGATCCCGATCGACGGAAGCGTACGGATCTTCGTGGCGACACAGCCGGTCGACTTCAGAGCCGGGATTAACCGGTTGATGGGGCTGGTGACGCACGTGCTGGGGCATGATGCCTGTGCGGGCGATGTCTTCGTGTTCCGCAACAAGGGCGCGGATAAGGTGAAGTTGGTCCGTCATGACGGGTCAGGCGCGGTTATGGCGACGAAATGGCTCGACCGTGGGAGGTTTTACTGGCCACCCATGCAAGGCGGCACGATGGTCCTGAGCGGGCCGCAATGCACGGCATTGTTGTCGGGTCTGGACTGGAAGAAATTGCCATCCCAGGAAGCGCGCAGACCCCTTATTTTTGGCTGATATCTGCGGTTTTCTGTAGCGGCAAAGAGCCGGTGTGGTATAGTCAGCCATGCCCGCCCAAGCCGACGATCTCCCTGAAGATATGGAGCAAATGGCGGCTCTGGTGCGTGAGCTCCAGGCAGAAAACGCCCAGCTGCGCGCGCTGCTCAAAGGCATGGCCCATCAGGCCTTCGGCAGCCGTTCGGAACGCGCCAGCGCGATCCTGGGCGACCAGGGAATTCTTGATCTCGGCGACCTCGTAACCACGCCGGCTGCCGCAGCTAACGACGATGGCGACGCCGAAGACAAGCCTGCCGTCGCTCGCCCACGGCGCAAGCGAGGCGTGATGGCACTGCCGGCCCATATCGAGCGCGTCGAGCGCGTGATCGATCCCGACACGCTGGATTGCCCCTGCTGCGCCGGCACACTCCACAGGATCGGCGAAGATGCCAGCGAAGCACTCGACTGGGTGCCGGCCATCGTTCGCGTCATCCGCACAGTGCGTCCTCGCTATGCCTGCCGAAAATGCCGGGAGGGCGTCGTTCAGGCGCCGGCACCGCGCCGCGCGATCCCGGGCTCGATGGTCACCACCTCAACGCTGGCCTGGATGGCGACGGCGCGCTTCGCCTGGTCGATCCCGCTCAATCGGCAGTTGCAGATGCTCGCAGGCCAGGGCGTCATCCTCGACCGGGCATTACCGAGCCGCTGGATGCGTAAGATCGCATGGTGGGTGAAGGCGCTCTATGATCGCCTGCTTGCCTACATCCACAGCCAGTCCCGGATCTTCTGCGATGAGACCCGCATGCCGGTCCTCGAAAAAGGGCGAAGACGAACCCGCACGACACAGTTCTGGGCGCACGCTTGTGATGACGGACCGTGGTCAGGCCCGGCCCATCCGGCAGTGGTGTATATCCATGCTCGCGGACGGCGGCATGCCGAGGCGTTCGAACAACTCGCCCGCTACCAGGGCGTTATCCAGGTCGACGGCTATGGTGCCTACAAGGCGCTTGTGCGCAGTGGTCCGGGCCGAGGTAAGATCACACTCGCCTTCTGTCTTGCCCACGCCCGGCGCAAGTTCGTCGATGCCTACCGCAAATCGCCATCGCCGGTGGCCGCGGCAATCATCGCCCTGATCAGTCAGGTCTACGTGGTCGAGGCGCGTGTGCGCAAAGGCACCGCCGCACAGCGCCTCCAGGCTCGTCTCGCCGAAACCGCCGACGTCATGGCGAAGATCAAGGCGCAGATCGACACCATGCTTCCACGTCTGTCGCCGAAGTCCGATCTGGCCAAGGCGATGCGCTACACGCTCAACCATTGGAAGGGGCTGACGCTGTTCCTGGAAGACGGCCGGATCGAGGTCGATACCAACACCGTCGAGCGCGGCATGAGAAATGTGGCCCAGGGCCGCAAATCCAGCCTCTTCGCTGGTAGCGAGGAAGGAGCCCAGACCTGGGCCGTCATGGCATCGCTTCTCCAGACGGCTCGCCTGGGCGGCCTGGATCCCTACACCTGGCTGAATGACGTGCTGGAGCGTATCGTCACGGGCGCTGTGAAGATCAACGAACTGGACATCTTGCTCCCATGGAACTGGCGGCCGGCGGCAGAACCGGTAAAAGCGTTGGCGGCATGAACTTCAAACCTCGCACATCGCAGGGCCGGACCCTCTCGCTCGAACAGCTCGAGATATGGCTCGACGAGCTTGATCCCCCCGTAGCTGGCGTCTCATCGATCGACGGCTTCCTGGCCGCAGTCGCCGCAGGCCCCAGCGTCATTGACCCCGACGTATGGATCAGGAGCATCCTGCGCGACCATGCTCAAAGTGCGCGCTCGGCGCCTGCGCGCCGAACGATCCTCAAGCGGTATAGCCGCATCTGCATCGAGCTCGCCGAGAAGCCCGAGGCGTACGCCCCGATCTACATGCGCACCGAGGAAGGCGAGGTACTGCTCGAGGACTTCGCCAACGGGTTCTTCACAGCCATGCATCTCGACATGGAGGCGTGGAAGCCCTTCATCGCCGACCCGGAGTTCGGCTACCCGCTCGCGGCACTGCTTGGCCACAGAACAATTACAGGTGGCCCGTCATGGATCGAACAACTGGGTGATCCGAGCGCCAATCTGGCAATTGCCGATACGTGGCGCATGGTCCCGCAAATCATCTCGCTGATCCATGACCAGTGCGCCTTCGCGCGCATGACGCCAGCAGCCTGATATAAATCCTGCCACCACCAATGCGTGGGGTAGGATCAGCGGTTACGCTGAAGCGCGGCGCGTTTCCGCCGCTTTCCCGCCGGTCCCGCTCGTCCTTCCACAACCACCGGAACCGGCCCTCCCATGGAGTACCTGTCATGAAACTCGATTTTCTACCCCTGGACAAGCTCACCGTCAGCAGGATCAACATGCGCGCGCGGGGCAAGGCGCCCGTTGTTACCGACATCCTGCCCTCGATCCGGGCGCGCGGCGTGCTGGTGCCGCTGATCGTGCGGCCCGCACCCGCAGGCGACCTTTACGAGATCGTCGCTGGGCTGCGCCGCTACACCTCCGCCGCGCTCGTCGCGCAGGAGAATGGCGGGACCGATCCGCTGCCCGCCGCGATCATCGATCCCGGCGATGACGCCGCCGCGCTGAGGCCTCGCTTCTGGAAAACATCGCCCGACTCGCCCCCTTAGGTCATGTTTCCAGAGTGTCTTTCGATTAGGGGACGAGAGGGTGGGATTCGAACAACCGAATTATACAACTGTTTTTATTGAATCTTTTTATATTCGCTCCCTCAGTCCCACACTGGGTCCCACACTCACTTCCATCCGTTCAAATGGCGGACTTCAAAGCGCATTATAAATGACGCCCTCACCTACTCAAAAGCGCGCGCTTTTTGGTTGATAGACAATAAGGAGCACTATTGTACCACGCCAATAACCGGCCGAATTTGGGACACACCCACCATTTACCGGTACAGCCATGAACGACGGGTTTTGGGTGCGCCGGCGATTCGCTGGATGACTGGCTTTCATCTTCGAAGGCTTTTGTCCTGTCAGGTTGGCCCTACGGATCCAATTGCGGCAGCGGCATGGTCTTCCCCGCTCGCTCCCGCACCACGCTCCTTGCGCTCGGAATAACGGTCGACAAGCTGGGTGGCGTGAGGCCGCATCAGCACGGTGAACCGTACAAGTTCCTCCATGACATCGACGATCCGATCGTAATAGCTCGACGCTCGCATCCGGCCGTTGTCGTCGAATTCCTTATAGGCCATGGCGACCGAAGACTGGTTCGGGATGGTGACCATTCGCATCCAGCGTCCCAGGACGCGCAACGTATTGATGCTGTTGAACGACTGCGATCCAGCCGACACCTGCATGACCGCGAGTGTGCGGCCCTGCGTGGGGCGCATACCACCCATCGACAGGGGCAGATGATCTATCTGCGTCTTCATGACGCCGGTGATCTGGCCGTGCCGCTCGGGACTGCACCAGACATGGCCCTCACTCCACATCGACAACTCGCGCAGTTCGTGCACAGCGGGGTGATCGTCACCAGCAACCTGATCGGGAAGCGGCAGATCAGACGGGTCGAAAATGCGGGTCTCTGCGCCGAACAACTGGAGCAGCCGGGCCGCCTCCTCGACACAGAACCGCGAAAAGGACCGCTCGCGCAAGCTGCCGTAAAGCAGCAGAATGCGGGGTGGCGGTTGATCGGCACCTAGGCCTAGCGCGGGTCGATCGATGACGAAGGATCGGTCGAGCGCGGGCAGATACTGGGGATCGGACAGGACGCGAAGGCGGCTCATGAGACGTTCTCTCTTTCATACCAGCGCCGCGTCCGCTTCACGATCGACACGACCGAAAGCATGACGGGAACCTCGACCAGCACGCCCACTACGGTGGCGAGCGCAGCGCCGGACTTGAGGCCGAACAGGCTGATGGCGGCGGCAACCGCGAGTTCGAAGAAGTTGGAGGCACCGATCAGGGCGGCAGGTGCGGCCACGCACCATGCGACGCCAAGCTGGCGGGACAGCAGATAGGCGACGCCGGCGTTGAAGTAGACCTGGACCACGATTGGTACGGCGATCAGCGCAATCACCAGCGGCTGCGCGACGATCTGCTCGCCCTGGAAGCCGAACAGCAGCACCAGCGTGCCGAGGAGCGCCACCAGTGAGATAGGGCCGAGCACGGATAGCAACCGGTCTAGCGCCAGCTGACCGCCGGTAGCGAGGACGGCACCCCTGACCGTTTGCGCCGCGACCACCGGCACGACGATATAGAGGCCGACCGAGATCAGCAGCGTGGCCCACGGCACAGTCACTGACGCAACGCCGAGCAGGAGGGCAACAAGCGGCGCGAACAGGAAGACCATCAGCACGTCGTTCAGCGCCACTTGGCTGAGCGTGTAGGTCGGATCGCCATCGCACAGGTTCGACCAGACGAAGACCATCGCGGTGCAGGGCGCAGCGGCAAGCAGGATCAGTCCGGCGATATAGGACGGTGCCTCGCCGACCGGCAGCAGCGGCAGAAAAAGCCAGCCAAGGAACAGCGTCCCGAGCAGCGCCATCGAAAACGGCTTCACCCCCCAGTTCACCACTAGGGTCACGATCACGCCCTTCCAGTGCTGCCGTACCGAGCCGAGTGCCCCGAAGTCGATCTTCAGGAGCATGGGAACGATCATCAGCCAGATCAGCCCCGCAACCACGAGATTGACCTGGGCCACCTCAGCAGAGGCGATGGTCGCGAACACGCCGGGCACGGCCTGCCCCAGCGCGATCCCGGCGACAATGCAAAGCGCCACCCACAATGTCAGCCAGCGCTCGAACAGCCCCATAGGTGGTCTGTCCGGCGCGTCTATCCCGGCGCTGGCCATGTCAGCGGACCCGGTTGCCGGATGCGTCGATTACCTGCTCGCCGTCTTCCTTGGCGAAGGCGCCGCGCTGCGCGCCAGGCAGGATGTCGAGCACGGCCTCGGACGGGCGGCACAGCTTCACGCCGAACGGCGTCACCACTAGTGGGCGGTTGATGAGCACGGGGTGCGCCATCATCGCATCGACAAGCGCATCGTCCGTGAGCGCCGTGTTGCCAAGACCGAGATCGGCATACGGCGTGCCCTTCTCGCGCAGCAGATCGCGGGGCGTCATGTGTGCACGGTCGATCATCTCAACCAGCAGCGCGCGGCTCGGCGGTGTCTTGAGGTATTCGATGACATGCGGTTCGACGCCCGAATTGCGGATCAGTTCGAGCACGTTACGCGACGTTCCGCAGGCAGGATTGTGATAGATGACGATGTCGGTCATGGGCGTGTCCTTCAGCAGCAGGTAAGCTCGGCGAGTAGCGGCTCGCATAAATCGGCGCGGCCGCCGCAGCAGTCCTTGGCGAGGAACGTCATCAAGGCGACCAGAGACGACACGCTCGCGCGCTGGATCTGCTGCCGCCCCCGCTTCTCGGAAGTAACAAGGCCGGCCCTGGCCAAAACGGCGAGGTGCGTGGAGAAGGTGCTTTGGGTGAGGCCGCTGGCCTCGACCAGCGCGCCGGTCGGCAACCCCTCGGGCTCATGCCGGACGAGCAGCCGGAAGGCATCCAGGCGAGTAGGATGGGCGAGAGCTGCTAAGGCAGCCAAAGCGGCGTCGGTCTTCATGCAGCGGAAATTACCGATGTAATGGGATTCGTCAATACATATCGGGTATTCCCGATTTCATGCTGCCGGGTCACGCCCGTAACAGCAATGCCTTTTTCGGGGTCGGGGCTACCCCGAAAAAACAACAGGGTTCGATCGAGATGGGCGGGGCCGGGCGTAGCAGCCAATCAAGGCACCGCACATAAACGGCGGCTTCAGCCGGGTGCGGTCGTGCCTGGCGATCGGTCTGATCCCAAGTTGGCGTAGAAGATCACTTGCGGCTACAGAGTTGTGCTAAACTCTCTGCATCATTCCAGAGGTTGCTAGCAGCAGGCCCGCGCCATAGGCCACGCTGAGGGCCGCCTTGTACTTGATGCCTGGCGCAGCCTCGAGCAGCCGCGCTGTCTCCTCGACGCTCAAAACCACCCGCAGCTTGGGTGTGAAGCGAACGACGACCAGCGCTAGCGCCATCTCCGGCCGCCCGAGGGTTATCCCGAAGAAGAACCGCAGTGCCGATACCGCGCCATTGATCGTGGCTGAACCAACGGCGCGCTCGTGCTGGTCAACCTGAAAACGCCGGAGGTCTTCCACCGTGGCCGTGTCCGGGGGGCGGCCGAGAAACGCGGCGAAGTTCCGGACATGTCGGATATAGTCCTTCTGCGTGTGCGCCCCGAAGCCACGCATCGTCATGTCCTGCAGCATCCGCTCACGCAGCGAATGGGTCGGCGCAGCGGTCGTGATAGCATCTATGGTAAGTTCCTCTCGGTTGAAGGAACTCCACAGTCGGCGGGCGACGCCGCCCCGCCGAAAGCCTCACAAATACTACACTACGTCACCCCAAGCGACCCTCCCTCGGAGCGGGTCGTCTAATCGCCCCTCTGTCAAGCCAGCCAAATCATTCGTTCGTTCATTCATAACTGTTGCCAAGCGTATGCCGGGTACATCTATACAAATCGCCGGCAGACCTTCCGCAGTGAGGGCATGGAAAAACCATACCGACAAAGGTCCGGTCTCAAATACCACGCGCTTTGCATTCGGTGCGCGCTTTCGGATCACTTCTGCGAGAAGCTTCGGGTCGGATGCACACTTGCCACGCCAAATGCGCTTGCCGTCCTGACGAACCGATACTGAAGTGTCTTTCAGGGAGACGTCGAGTCCTATATGCTGATCCACGGTTGTCCTCCATATGATGCTGGGCCCGGTCCAAAATCGTGAGCCCGTTCTTCATCTTATCGGGGGGCAACCAACCTTCCAGTAATCCCGTGCATCTGGCCAACGGCCGGCGTTCCCGCGATTACGTCATGTTCGTTCGTGCGTTGGTCGGCAGCAGAAATGCCAAGTAGGGTGGGGATCTCTGCGTATTGGCCGCAAGCACGTACCTTGCCATGGCTAGCCGTCGTAGTTCGAGGATATCCAATCTTCCCTACCATGCCGGACACGCAGAATGATGACCTCGTCCTCATCTCCCACGTCATAAATCACCAGATGTGCCTTGTAGGGATGCACGCGGACAGGAGGCGATATTTCCTCCCGCAATCGAGCAGCCTGAGGATACTCGGCAAGAAACGCGAATATCGCGCTCAGCCCTTCGTGATAGGTATCGACTTGAGGTAGTCCGAACTGCTCGATGCCTTCGAGAAAGATGGTTGTCAGATCGTCGGCTGCGGCGCGCGTTAAGCGGAAGCGAGGCACGGTCAGGCTTGCAAGCCAGCCTGGCTGATCGCTCGCGTCCGGATGTCCGCCATCGTCTCGTCGCTCAAACCGCTGGCGCGGGCCTCATCGACAAAGCGCTGCATGACCGCGACTTTGTCGGCGCGTTCTTGGTCACGGCGGATGAGATCGCGCACATAGTCGCTGGCATTGCTATACCGACCAGTGTCAGCTTGCGCTTCGACCCATTGCTTCATCGGATCGGGCAGTGAGATGTTCATCGTGGCCACGGCAATCTCCAAGGCTAGGAAAATAGCAAAGATTGCCAAAGGTTGTCAATTCGCCCTTGGCCTGCTCCCGCGAAGAGTGGCCAATTGCGCAGCCGACGCCTTCTACGCTTCCCGAAGCGCAGCTTGCTCCAAGCCTCACTAATTTTCCCCGAAGGCCTGCAGCCGTTCCTCGGAATGGCCGATTTTGGCCAACTGGAGAATGATCATGGAAATGTCTGAAACGTTGAATGCATCCCCAAGCACCCGGTCTGGAACGCTGGGCGCGCGGTCGGTGCCAAGCGGGCGCTGAACCCAAAGCAAATCTGGGAGATCCGCTTTTACCTCAATCAGCGCCGCCGCCTCAGGGATCGGGCGCTGTTCGACCTTGCAATCGACAACAAGCTGCGCGGTTGCGACCTTGGTCGCATGAAAATTGGCGATGTCGTCAATGGCGGGCAGGTCCGAACGCGGGCAATTGTGATGCAGCAGAAAACGGGGCCGCCTGTGCAATTTGAACTCCTCCCTGATGCCTGGGCTAGCCTGCTGGCGTGGCTCGAACGGCGGGGTGGTAATGTGGACGATTATGTCTTTCCAAGCCGAGTTGATCACAATGGTCACCTCAGTACCCGCCAGTACTGCCGCATGCGATGACTATAGTCTCACGGTCATGGCTTTCGTCTGGGGCAAGCCGATCGTCGACGCGGCGAAAATCCGGTTGTTCTTCACTCAACCTGCGAATCCGACGGCACCCCGCGCGCCGGCCGTAGCCGGAGCAGCATTGAACCGCTTCGGTCATGGCCGGATTCTGGCCGACCCTGACAGCAAGTCCGGCGTCGGACCGAACAACGACACCCTCTACAGCAACGCCACTTTTGACGTGACCACGGGCCCGTTCATCGTTACGACGCCCGACTTCGCGGATCGGTACTATACGTTCTCCGTCGCGCATCCCGACAGTGCAACGAGCGCGTCGCTCGGCAGCCGCACGCATGGTGGCAAGCTGCCGCCGCTCTTCATTCGAGCGGCCAGCTACACCGGTCCGGTTCCCGCCGGAATGATCGAGATCGTCAGTCCTGACCGATACTTGCATCTTTGGGGACGCACGCTTGTCGAGTCCGCGCATGATCTTCCGAAGGTTCGAGCATTGCAGGATGCCATTAAGGTGGAGCGATTCGTCGATGGCCGCACCATCCCCGTTGGGTCACCGCCGAAGCAACGCCAGTTTCCGGCAGGCACGAGCGGACGGGCATTCTTGCAGCAGCTTGCCGTTGCTTTGGCCGACATGAAGCTCTCGCCGCAGGATCAGGCTATCGCCAATCGCCTCCAGCCTCTCCTGCAAAAGGCCCAAGCCGCAGCATGGACCACCGATGACGATCAGCGGGCAGATCGCGCGATGGCAGACGGATCGGTCATCGTCTCGCATGCCGCAAGTGCGTTCGGGACCCAAGTCGGTGGATGGAGCGTCAACCTTGCGGGCGCCCGTTTTGGTTCGGACTGGCTCCTGAGGGCGACGGTATCAAAAGACCAGATCTTCGTGACCTTGCCCGAAGAGGCGATCTACCCCATCGCACGCACTGCCGAGGACGGCTCCGCACTCGACGGCCATCGATCCTACCATCTTGCCATGAAGGCACCGCCACCTGTCCGCGCATTTTGGTCGATCACGCTATAAGACGACAGAGGGGCGATGACGGCAAACGCGTTGAGACGGTATTCGGTCGGCAATCGCACCCCGGGGATCACCAAGCCTGACGGATCTCTGCGGGACATCGTCGTCTCGCGCACCAGGCCACAGGATCCAGACGTCGTGTGGCTTCCATCCCCGGAGGCGCCGTTCTATCTCATGATGCGCTTGTATGGACCTGGCGAATCGATCCAGACTGGGCGATGGAAGCCGCCTGCTATTGTACCGCAGCCCCGTTGACGGAAATGGCAGCCTATGGCGGACGCAGCCACTCCGGAGATGAGGCCTGAACGTCGTGGTTTGGTCGCGACCTGCCTCTACGCCATGACCCGTTTAGGATTTCCGCCCTCATTACGGACATTGCGGGTCTCAATTATCATGGTCGCAAGCAGAGCCTCGTTCGTCAGAAGACCTTGTCCGCAACCCGGTCGCAGAGGGGAAGCCAATCGTTTCCCGGCTTCCATTCCCACGTCCATACCTGACGTTTGCCCTCGTTCTCAAAATTCACGGTCGCTCGTTCAGTCACACCATTGAACCTCCAGCGATCGCCCTCTCGGGTCACCTTGTAGTCGCGATAAAAGCCGTGGTTCTCCACGCTACGCGAAAAGTATGAGCCGTCATCATCCACGCCGAGAATACTGTACGTATCGAAGCGGTGGCCCGCGATGTCCGCTCGCTCGTCCTGCAGTATGAAGAACCTGCCCGTATGCCACGAAGCCTCATGGGTGCTGACCCAAGGCTGCCCATTTCCCTTCGGATCGTCGCCTGTCTGGCCGGTGCCTCCAAACGACGTTCCATGAGCTGACCATTTACCGAAGAAAACCTTCAGTGCATAATGTTGGTCATTTCGTTGTGGGACATCTGCCATCCTATCCTCCTGTTAAAATACGTCAGGATTAAACGCGATGATCGCCGAGCCGTTCCGGGAGTAGCGCCGTGATCATTGAGCGAAATGTAGGTTCCCACCCCTATGATCCAAACTTCTGGATAGTCGGCTCGCGCCCTGATAATGGAAGTTCGCGAGCCGAAATGAGGTGCCCGATTCCGGCCCTTCGTTTATCGCCTTTAAATGGGACCCATTTGCTGCTCAGATCTTCGCTGCGTATGTCGGCTATTCGGGTTTAATGGGCAAACACGCCCGAACCACGTCTGTGATTTTTACTTTGTCATATGCATGTAGATTTTTGCAGATTCGCGAATGCAATGGCGTCGCTCCACGATAAATCTGAGCTTATAATTTTTGCTACTCCGGCGTTTCGGCTCAGCTCCTCAACAGACCACCGATGTGCTCTATCGGCTGAGTAGCCGAGAAGAGCTTGCCCGGATCAATGCCGTAGCTTTGCGCGAGCACATTGCCGATAACGACCTCCAGCGACATAGTCGGGCGCAAGTCCCGTCCTTCGTGCAGCGCGCCGGGTGACAGCCCCGGCCAGTCCGCCAGCACTTTCCTGCCCTGCACCGCACCGCCAACCAGCAGCGTGGCGGAGGCCGTGCCATGGTCCGTACCGCCGGTTCCATTAGCCGCCACAGTCCGCCCGAACTCGGTGGCCACCAGCACGATGGTTTCGCTCCAAACAGTCCCCATGCCGTCGCGAAGGGCGGCGAGCATCGCATCCAGCCGCTTGAGTTGCGTCGCCATTCGCCCGCCCTGGCCGCTGTGTGTATCCCAGCCGCCGGTTTCGATCATCGCCACGCGCGGGCCATCGGGCCGGGCAAGAAACCCCGCGGCCAGGCGCCCCAGCGCGGCCGGGTCCTGCCCACCGGCATCCTCGCCCGCCTGCGCGCGCGTCGCCATCGCGGCGGACCACAGGGCGTGGAGCGCAGCATCGCCCGCATAAAGGCCCTCCACCCGCGCCATCAGGTCGTCGGTCGCGCGCGGGAGGCTCGACGAGGCATAGGAGGTAACTGGCGCCGCGCCGCGCAAAGCGAGCGGCACGATCGGAGCGAACGCGATCGGCTCGGCATGGGTGCCCGGCATGCGGCTGACAAGGCGGTTCATCCACCCGTCCTTGATCGCGTAGGGGCGATTACCGCCTGTCTCCAGCACATTCTGCCCATCGAAATGCGACCGCTCGCGATAGGACGAGGCGACGGCGTGGAGCGCCAGCGCCTGCCCGTCGGCGTACATCCTGCCGGTTTCCTTCAGCGCCGGATGAAGCCCGAACATGCCATCGAGCTTGATCATATTTGCCGGGTCTATGGCCAGAGCGCCCCGCGCCGCCGCATAGCCGGGATCGCCATGGGGCACGACGATGTTCAGCCCATCCGCCGCGCCGCGCTGGATCACGAAGACGAAACGCCGGTCTCCCGGCACGGCTGCAAAGGCCATCCGGGGGCAGAAGAGAGCACCCGCTCCGACGGCGGCGATGTTGCGCAAGGCATGGCGGCGCGAATACGTCATGATCACCTCCTCAGGAATTCTGGCGATACCAGCAGCAGCGCCAGGCCGGTCGGCAGGCTTTCCGCCCGCGCGATCGCTTGCGCCGTCGCGGGGGCCAGGTTTCCGGGCAGAAGTTTTGGCGCCAGTTCGCGTGGATCAATTGCTCCAGTTGCGCGAGCCGCCAAGCGCTGCGCCATTTCGACGCGGCGCAGGAGCGCATCGGGTGCCGCCCAACTGGCCGCCACGTCGTCGAACCCGGCGGGCGATCCGGGGCGCCACACCGGCTGCCCCAGTTGCAGCATAACGCCCGCGACCTGAATCTCGTTGGCATCACTCATACCCAGGCCGCGCATCGAGGAGATCAGCCATTCCCACGGCGTCTTGAACTTGGCTGAGGCGGGCGCCCAGCTTTCAGGCGCTACCACCAGCGCGCGATAGACGGCCGGCAAATCGCCACTGCTTTCGCGAAACGCAGCGGAGAGACGGGCGACCAATGCAGGTGGCGGTTCGTCCGCAACGAAATGCCGCGCCAGCTTCGTCGCAATGTGATCGGCCGTGGAGGGCGCGGCGGCAAGTGCGCCAAGGATCGCCAGTGCCTGCCCCTCGCCTTGCTGAGCGTAACTGCGGCCCATGATCGTGCGCGTCCCGGGTTCGTGCAGCATTGGCCTGAACACGAAGCTGCCCGGATCCCCGGCACCCGCGCGCACCTTGCCGCCCCGGCCCAGCCCGGCGGTGCTCCATCCCGTGAGAGCACGGGCGAACTCGGTTACGTCGGCCTGGGTGTATCCGGCACGGGCGCCCAGAGTGTGAAGCTCCATGATCTCGCGCGCGAGGTTCTCGTTGAGGCCGGGCGCCTTCTTCGGATCGCGGCGAGTCGCACGGCGCGCGAACGCGCTGCCGGGGCCAACCGATTGCGCCTGATCCAGAAAGAGTTGCATCGCCGGATGCCGCTCTACCGCCAGCAGCATATCCTCGAACCGGCCCAGCACGTGCGGACGGATCGCCTCGGCCTCGAATGCGCCAGCGAAGGGGATCACCGTCTGCTTGTCAGCCGAGATCGCGAAATGGTTCGACCAGAAATGCACCAGCCGCTCGACGAATGGGGTCGGCGTCGTCAACGCGCTGACCGCCCGGGCATTCGCGGCAACGCGCAGGAGATCGCGGCCATCCTTGCGCAGGTCCATGCGGGCACGTCGCTTGGCGTCGCCCTGCGTCGATCGCACCTCCTGCCGCTCGGCGATATAGTCGGCCGCGATCGCGTGGCTGCCCGGCAAGCTCGCCCAGGCCGGAGGGCGTGCCTCGTAACGGCCGAATTGGTCGAGCAAGAAGCCCTTCGGGTCGCGCGACAAGGTCTCGTCGGGACGTGCGCCGAGTCCAAAGCGGTTAAGTGCGATGGCAATGGTCATGGCCGCTTCTCCTGTCCGGGCGATCGCGGCTGCTGGCGTGTCAAAGCTTCGAGCAGCCGCAAGCGCTCTTGCTGCGGCAATCCGGCAGCGAAACCGGCGATGCTTGCCTCCAAGCGGGTGCGTACGGCGCTGTCCGCGGCGCGGCCTCGCGCCAGCGTGGCATCCAGCGCAGCCTGGTCGAGCGTGGGCTGTGCAAGAAGCCGGGCCGCCTCCCGCCGGGCCGCGCGCCCCTCGCCGAGCTGGAGCTTGAGCGTGCGCATGGTTTCCGCCACCGTGCGGCGCAGGTCTCGGCGATAGGGTTGAGGCAGGTCCTGGGCCGCCATGCGCAGGCGCCCGGCGCGGCCCAGGCCGTTCACCGGAGGCTGCACCTCGGCGCGCTCCCACATGACCCCGGCGCCGACCAGCCCGCCGATCATGAACACGTTGAGGACCAGCGAGCAGACCAGCAGGATCTGGAAACCGCGCCCTTTCATGGCGTGACCTCGCCGGTATCCAGCGATGCGAAGATCGTGTCCTGATCCTCGGATAAGGCCAGCATCTGCCGGTTCGCCTCACGTCCATGCTGCACGTCGAGCGTCAGCACGCCTGCCGCAATGCCAGCGATCGCCGCGCCCGCCAGGGCCAGCCGCGCCCACCAGCTGCGCAGAACCGAAAGCCCGGAAACCGGCGCGAATGCCGCCAGCGTCCGCCCGACCAGCGCTGCGTGAGGGGCGGGGACGCGATGTCGCGCCAGCAGGGCATCAAGCGCCTGCTCCCCACGCGCGCGAGCTTGCGCATCAGGAACCTGCGCCAGCAGCCGCGTGGCCGCCTCCCGCTCATCGCCGGGCCAGCGCTCGGGGCTGGAGCCGTAGGCGGTCAATATGCGTGACAGACGTTCAGGCGTCATCGTCCGTTTCCAGTAAGAGTTCGCGCAAGGCGCGGCGGGCGCGCGACAGCAGGCTTTCCAGGGCTTCCACGCTGATCTCCATCAAGGCCGCCGCATCCGCATTCGAGAGTTCCTGATAATACTGCAGCACGATCGCCTCGCGCTGGCGCGGCGGCAGCGCCTGCAGCGCGCGTTCGATGCGCCGGTTTTCGTCTATGCTCGCCAGCGCCTGATCCTGCAGCGGTGCCGGGTCGATACGCTCGGGCGGCTCCGGGGTCAGCGTCTCGCGCCGCCGCTTGCGCAGCCGGTCGCGGCACAAGTTGAGCGCCACCTGATGGAGCCAGGTATCGAACCGCGCTGCACCGAAGCGCCAGCCCGGCGCCTGCCGCCATGATCGCAGCAGGCTTTCCTGCGCGATCTCCTCCGCCCCAGCCACATCGCCCAAGATGCGGGTCCCCAGCGCGAGCAGGCGGGGCAGCTTGGCCGCGACCATGCGCCGCGCCGCTGCCGCATCGCCTTGCCCGACGCGCCGGACGAGTTCCGCATCCGGATCGTGGCTGTCCCCGATCCCGCTCAATCGCCAGCCTTCTCCCGCATGGCATCCATCATCGCCTTGCGCTCGTCGGCCGACAGGCGACCGTCGTGGTTGGCATCCTGCCGGTCGAACCGCTTCGCCGCCAGCGCATCCAGTTCCGTGGCTTCAAGGAAGGCGCTGCCGTCCGCGTCCATTCGCGCGAAGGCGCGATCCGCCATTGCTCCCCTGCCCCGCGCCTTGGCGGCGGCGGACCATTCAACGGCGCTGACACGGCCGTCACCGTCCGTATCCGCCCGCATCATCCGGCCGCGCAGCGCGGTCTGGAACTCGACCTTGCCAATGCCTTCGGCCTTGGCGGGCGCGGGAGCGGCCAGAGCTGCGACATGAAGCAGCGCGCCCGGGAGGGCAAGGATAGCGAGGCGGCGCATCAGTGGCGCCACCCGTCATACTTTTGATGGCGGATGTTGGCGCTTGCTCGATCCTGACGGGCGTGCAGGCGAGCACGCTCGCGCGGGTTCATCCCGCCGGTCGCGCGCATGCGATTTTCGGTGCGGTGGATGCGATGCTGCTGGCGCTCCAGTCGTGCCGTCTCACGCCCGGTCAACTCGCCCGAGCGCCACCCTTGCGCGATACGATGCTGCTGGTTCGCCTGCCGTCCGTTGACCCCTGCCATCGCCGGAGTGACGATCATGGTCGCGGCCATCAGGGCCGCGACCATGCTTGTCGAAAGCTTCTTGACGTTCATGACTTCACCTCGTGAGGGTTGATCGAACATACCGCGCTGCTGCGCGACGACTTTTGAACGCAGGAAAATCGAAAACCCGTCGCTTCGATCTTCAAAAATCCGGTTCGCGGGGTCGACCGGCGTTTTCACAATCCCACACAACGGTCGCGAAATCCGGCGTTTTTCGACCGGCATCGGGCGCATCTCGGAATGATCCTTCAAGGTTGCCGCATGCTCACTCCAATGCGATAGGCAGCTTCGGGTGTTCGTTTTCAGAGGCGGGCAGGTATCGTAGCGTTGGTCGGGCCGCCAGCGCATGATGAACTTCGCCCGGAGCACCAATGGCCATCACCCCACGCATACGTATCAGCGCAATCCGTCGCTTTTTGCACAGCCAGTCTTCCGCCGGTCTTGTTCTCATGGCTACGGCAGCAGTGGCGCTAGTGCTCGCCAACTCTCCGCTCGCGAGCACATACGACGCGGTTCTGCGCGTCTATCTGGGGCCGCTTTCGCTGGCCCACTGGATCAACGATGCCCTGATGGCAGTTTTCTTCCTGCTGGTCGGGCTGGAGATCAAGCGCGAGATGCTCGACGGCCAGTTGTCCACGTGGTCGCGTCGGATACTGCCCGGGATTGCCGCCGCAGGAGGAATGGCGGTGCCGGCGCTGCTGTTCTATGCCTTCAATACCGGGCAGACGGCGCGCGGATGGGCGATCCCGGCCGCCACCGACATCGCTTTTGCGCTAGGGGTCATCTCACTGTTGGGGAACAGAGTTCCGGCGTCCCTACGCATCTTCCTGGCTGCACTTGCCATCATCGACGATCTGGGCGCGGTGATCATCATCGCAGTGTTCTATACTGCCGATCTTTCGGTGGTGGACCTTGCCTGCGCGGGAGGAGTGGTGGCGGTGCTCGTCGCGCTCAATCGCTTCCGAGTGAGGAGCCTGACGCCCTACCTCCTGCTGGGCGCGCTGCTTTGGGTATTCGTGTTCCGCTCCGGCATCCACGCGACCTTGGCGGGCGTCGTGCTCGCGCTGACGATCCCGATGGAGATTACGCCGAGCCGGTCCGACGTCGACGCGACCAGCCCGCTTCACCGGCTCGAGCATTTCCTCCACCTGCCGGTCGGCTTCCTGATCGTGCCACTCTTTGCGCTCGCCAATGCCGGCGTACCCGTGCTGCAGTTGCCCGCCGAGGCGCTGGCCGCGCCGGTAACGCTTGGCGTGGCGCTCGGCCTGCTGCTTGGCAAGCCGGTGGGCGTCTTCGGGATGTCTTTGCTTGCGGTTCGGTTCGGGCTGGCGGATGCACCTGCCCATGCGAGCCGCATGCAGATGTTCGGCGTCGCCTTGCTATGCGGGATCGGCTTCACGATGAGCCTTTTCATTGCGCTTCTTGCTTTTCCGGGGGACATCATCCTCCAGTCCGAGGCAAAGATCGGGATCCTGGCAGGCTCCCTGCTCTCGGGGCTTCTGGGCTATGCCGTATTGCGCTTGGCGGACCGGGAAAAGTCTAACGCCGCGGCAAGGACATGGTGATGGCCTGAAGCCGCGCTCGCAGATCGTGCGTTGATCTCGCCCAACGCTTATCAAGGAGCCGAGATGTCCCCCGACGCTTTGACGTCTTTCTGGCACGTCGCCAAACCGTTTGTCGGCCTGATCATGGTCGTGCTGCTGTTCGCGTCCTTCGCGCTCGAGCGTTTCCCTCCCGTCGTGATCGCCCTGATCGGCGCCGCACTGATGCTCGGCACCGGAATCCTGGCCCCAGCGGACGTTCTCACCGTCTTCTCCAATCCAGCGCCGATCACGATCGCCGCCTTCTTCATCCTGTCCGGCGCCTTGATCAGGACGGGCGCGATCGAAGCACTGGCCAGCCTCATGATAGCCCGCGCTCGGGAGCGGCCGCGACGCACGGTGGCCGAACTGATGGGCACGGCCATGCTCGCGCCCGCGTTCATCAACAACACGCCGGTCGTCATGGTCCTGATCCCGCTGGTCAAGAAGCTGGGCCGCACCGTGCACATCGCCGCGACCCGGTTGCTGATCCCGCTGTCCTACCTCGCGATACTTAGCGGCACGCTGACCCTCGTCGGTACCTCCACCAACCTTTTGGTGGACGGTGTTGCCCAGGAGAACGGTCTTGCGCCTTTCGGCATCTTCGAAATCACCGCCGTGGGTGCGGTCGCCCTCCTGAGCGGCGGTCTCACGCTTCTGCTGCTGGGGCCCAAACTCCTGCCCAACCGGCCTGACGACGAACTCGATGTGGATAGCGATCGCCAGTACATCACTGAGCTTCTTCCGACGTTCCGCGGCGCGGCGGGCCGGCCACTTAGCGAGTTCGGTGCTCTGCGGCGCGGCGCCGTAAAGGTCGTCGGGATTAAGCGTGGTTCGCAGGTCTTGCGTAACGTATTGGCTAGCGAGCAAATTCTATCGTCGGACCGCATCATCGTTGCCACCAGCGCACACGAACTTGATGCACTGGCGCGGTCGCACGATTTCATGGTCGGGCTACAGAATGTCGGCCGCTCGATCAGGCTTGCCCATGACGAGCGCGACGAAGCGGTCAGAATGATCGGCATCACTCTGGCGCCCACCCATCCGGCAATCGGTCGCCGGTTGCGGGAGATACCTTTCCTGTCCAACCTTGGCGTGCGCGTTCTCGGACTCAGCCGCCCACGCCATCTGGCCGGGCCGGACCTCGCCAACGCGCGCCTGCGAGCTGGCGACAGCCTGCTGGTCGCCGCAGACGACCAGGCAGCTTCGGAACTGCGGGAAAATGCCAACTTCATCGCCGAGGATACCAGCGGGGTGCGGCGCTACCGCCGCCACCGGGCGCCCATCGCCGCGCTGACCCTGGCCCTTGTAATACTTGGCGCCGCGTTCAACGTAATGCCAGTGTACGCTCTCGCGCTGCTTGGCGTGGCCATCGTACTCGCGACGAGATGTCTGGATGCCGAAGAGGCGTGGGCGGCCATCGACGGCAATGTCATCGTCCTGATCTTTGCGATGCTGGCATTCGGGCTCGGGCTCGAGAAAGCCGACAGCGTCAAGCTGATCGTGGATACCCTTTCGCCATGGATGAACGGCCTACCGCCTCTAGCGCTGATCATTGCCCTCTACGCCGCTACGTCCGCCTTGACCGAGACGGTCACCAACAACGCGGTCGCCGTCATCATGACCCCGATTGCGATCGGCATCGCCGGGCAAAGCGGCGTCGATGCGCGCCCGCTGGTGATCGCCGTGATGTTCGCTGCCTCCGCCAGCTTTGCGACCCCGATCGGATACCAGACCAACACTATGGTCTATGCCGCCGCCGACTACCGGTTCGCCGATTTCGTCAAGATCGGCCTGCCCATGAACATCATCGTCGGCGGGGCGACGTGCGCTGCGATTTACGTGCTTACCTAATTCGCTAGATCTTCTGCGGCGCTCAACGACCTATGGAACATCAGGCTCCGCCGTCGCTTCCCGTTTGACCTTCAGGCGGACGGGAAAGAGCCAATGAAACGATGGCAGTGGGCCGTGCGCCTGCTCACAAGGCGCATGTGGTTCCGGGCCGCCCTGTTCTGCGTCTTCGCCGTGGCCCTCGCCATGGCCGGAGCCCTGCTGGGGCACACGATTTCCTACGATTTCGCAGGTAAGGTCGGTGCTAAGTCCGTCGACAATATTCTCAATGTCCTCGCTTCGAGCATGTTGGCCGTGACAACGTTTTCGCTGACCGCAATGGTCTCTGCCTATGCAGGGGCGACGAGCAACATCACACCGCGGGCCGTCCAGCTGCTGATCGACGATACGACCGCCCAGAATGCGCTCGCGACGTTTCTCGGCAGCTTCCTCTTCGCTGTGGTCGGGATCATCGCCCTGTCGACCGGGCTCTATGGCGAAACGGGACGCGTGATTCTCTTCGCTGGCACGATCCTGGTGATTGCGTTGATCGTCGTGACGTTCCTGCGCTGGATCGAGCACATCACGCGTTTTGGCCGGGTCGGCGACACCATCGAACGCGTGGAGCACGCCGCCACGCAGGCTGTGCGTGCTATGGCTCAGCGGCCTCGGTTCGGTGAGAAGGAGCGCCGTGCCGTTCCTTCGGGTGCAACGTGCATCCACCATAAGGGCATTGGCAGGATCACCCATGTAGACACGCCACAACTCGCCGAGGTCGCCAAGGAGATAAGTGGCGAAATCACGCTGTCTGCTCTCCCTGGCACGTTCGTCGATCCTGCACGCGTTATCGCTTGGACGACTGTGCGATTGGATGATCGCCAGATGCGACGAATCCGTGAGGCTTTTACCGTTTCAAACAACCGCGCGTTCGACCACGATCCGCGTTTCGGGCTCGTGGTGCTTTCCGAGATCGGCTCGCGCGCCTTGTCTCCCGCCGTCAACGACCAGGGAACGGCGATCGCGGTGCTGGAAGCCGGCACGCGTGTGCTGGCAGCCATTCTCCGTCACGACCCCGAGGAAAGAGACGATCCGTTCCCTGGCGTCAATGTGCCCGCGTTCGCATTCCCGGACTTGCTGGAGGATCTCTACAGACCCCTTGCGCGTGACGGGGCGGGCACCGTCGAATTGGGCATCCGTCTGCAGAAGTCTCTGGCGGCCCTTGCTGCCATCGAGCCACAGGCACGGCAAGACTGCATGTTCGAGGCCGAAGACGCCTTGGCGAGAGCGCAATCTCAATTGGCGAGTCCCACAGATGAAGACAGGTTACGCACGGTGCACGATCGAATTAGGCACCATGCCGATCGATAGCCCGCGTCATCGCAATATGTAGCCGTTGTCGCCTTCCCGCGCATGATCTGCGTGAAAGTTATGGACAGTTCGGCCACTGAATAAGGTTTGCGCAGCAGTTCGAAGCCATGGGTGCCTTCCTCGGCGAGCGCGCTAATCAGGGTAATCGGCGTTCGACGAATCATCGGCTCTGGTCGCGAGTTGCCGGAACCGGGCCGTCTGTAGCAGCGCAACGAGAGCCATGGTGATGTCGTCTCCATCTCGAATGGCATCCGCAGTGTGCATTCGTCGGACACACAGGCAATATCTTGCCCGCCCTGCCGGATGGCCGATTTCGACAGTTCGGTGATCTGGGGGAACGCCCAGAATAGGCGTAAGGCTGCTGGCATATCGCGGCGACGGAACGTTGTACCGCCCGCGACGTTACAGGATTGTCCCGCTGACACGTTCGCCGAAAGTATCCGACCATGACCGACAACAAATCCGCCCCGCGCACGACCACCGATGCCGGCATTCCGGTGCAGAGCGACGAACATTCGCTGTCCATCGGGCGCGATGGCCCGATCGTCCTCAACGATCATTATCTGATCGAGCAGATGGCGAACTTCAACCGGGAGCGTATTCCGGAGCGCCAGCCCCATGCCAAAGGTAGCGGCGCGTTCGGTCATTTCGAGGTCACGGCCGACCTCACCCGATACACCAAAGCAAAGTTCCTGCAGCCCGGCGCGAAAGTGGAAACCGCGATGCGTTTCTCCACGGTCGCGGGCGAGCGCGGCAGTCCCGACACCTGGCGCGATCCGCGCGGGTTCTCGGTGAAGTTCTACACCGAGGACGGCAATTTCGACATGGTGGGCAACAATACCCCCATCTTCTTCATCCGTGATCCTATGAAGTTCCAGCACTTCATCCGCAGCCAGAAGCGCCGCGCCGATAATGGCCTGCGCGACCACGACATGCAGTGGGATTTCTGGACGCTGAGCCCCGAAAGCGCCCATCAAGTCACCTACCTGATGGGCGATCGCGGCGTGCCCAAGAACTGGCGCGAAATGCACGGCTATTCCAGCCACACCTACATGCTCATCAACGAGGCGGGCGAGAAGTTCTGGGTCAAGTGGCACTTCCACACCGATCTGGGCGACGGCAATGCGCACCTGACGCAGGACGCAGCCGACAAGATGGCCGGCCAAGACGGCGACTACCATCGCCGCGACCTGTTCGAGCACATCGCTAGGGGTGAATTCCCCACTTGGACGCTGAAATTCCAGATCATGCCGTTCGAGGATGCCAAGACGTACCGGATCAATCCGTTCGATCTGACCAATGATCTGCCCCCACCGAGTGGACCGTTTGGTTTGTTAGTGGATTAAGCCCATCGCCGCCATATCCGGTCGGAGGTGGAGCGAAGCGGAACCGGAGGCCGGATATGGCGGTGTCGCCGTTTCCGGTGCCGGTGGTCGGTATCCCAGACTGCTATGCGGGCGGACGGTGTTGTAATGCCGCCGCCAAGCTTCGATCAGCACCTTGGCTTCGGCGAGGCTGTAGAAGATCTCGCCGTTGAGCAGTTCGTCGCGAAGCGACCCGTTGAAGCTTTCGTTATAGCCATTCTCCCATGGTGATCCCGGCGTGATGTAGAGCGTCTTCACGCCGATCTGCCCCAGCCATTGCTGGACGGCGGTCGCGATAAATTCGCTGCCATTATCGGACCGTATATGTGCCGGAGGGCCGCGCGAGATGAACAGGTCGGCTAAGGCCGCCAGAACATCCTCATGCCTGAGCCGACGCGCCACGACGAGCGCCAGGCACTCCCGGCTGGCCTCATCGATGATGGTCAGGATGCGGAACTTGCGGCCATCATGCGTGCGCCCTTCGACGAAGTCGTAGGCCCATACATGTCCCGGATATTCCGGCCGCAGGCGGATGCAGGATCCGTCATTGAGCCATAGACGCCCGCGCTTTGGCTGGCGCTGCGGGACTTTCAGTCCTTCACGCCGCCATATCCGCTCGACACGTTTATGGTTCACCGTCCACCCTGCATGGCACAGCAACGCCGTGACCCGGCGGTAGCCGTAACGACCATATTGCTTCGCCAATGCAATGATGTCCTCGGTCAGTGCCTGTTCGTCATCCGCCCCGCGCGGCATCTTGCGCTGCGTCGATCGATGCTGACCCAGCACCCGGCATATCCGTCGCTCGGATACCCGGACTGGCAGATCCCGTCGTACCTGATCGATGCAGCGCCGCCGCCGCGCGGGGCTCAGAAGTTTCCCCGTGCAGCCTCCTGCAGGATCAGCTTGTCCAGCGTCAGGTCCGAGATCGCCCGGCGCAGCCGCTGGTTCTCCTTCTCCAGATCCTTCATCCGCCGCGCCTGATCGGTCTTCAGGCCGCCATACTCCTTGCGCCACCGATAATAGGTCTGCTCGCTGACCGCGATCCGCCGGCATGCCTCGGCAGTCGAGGCTCCCTGCGCTAGCACAATCTCAACTTCACGCAGCTTGCCGATGATCTCTTCCGGCTTGTGCTTCTTGCTCGGCATTCAATGCCCCTTTCATGGTCCAGACTATCATAGTCTCTGGGCCACTCAGCGGGGGGCAGATCACCAAGACGTGGCCGCACGCCGATTATCCGCTGATCGAAGTCGGCAAGCTGACGCTCGACACCAACCCCGTCGACTGGGACACCCAGATCGAGCAGCTGGCGTTCGAGCCGAACAACATGGTACCCGGTATCGGCCTGAGCCCGGACAAGATGCTGCTGGCACGCGGCTTTTCCTATTCGGATGCCCACCGCGCCCGGCTCGGCGTCAATTACAAGCAGATCCCGGTAAATCAGGCCAAGGCCGCCGAAGTCCATTCGTATTCGCGTGCAGGGAAGGGGCGGACAGTCAACGCGCTCGATCCGGTCTACGCGCCCAATTCCTACGGCGGCCCCGGCGCCCAGCCGCAAGTCGGCGGAGAAGCAACGTGGATGGCCGATGGCGACATGGTGCGCGCTGCGTACTCCCTGCGCCAGGACGACGATGACTGGAGCCAGCCTGGCGCGCTGGTGCGCGAAGTGATGGACGACGCGCAGCGCGAACGCTTCGTCACCAACGTTTCGGGACATCTGGCCGACGGCGTCAGCGAACCAATCCTCGTGCGCGCCTTCGATTACTGGCGCAATGTGGACAAGGACATCGGTGATCGGATCGAGAAGGCCACCCGCGGCCTGCTCGGCGGAATGTCAGAGGCTCCCGGCATGGCGAGCGCCGAATCGATTTCCGGCTACCAAGGTATCCCCGCGACGGCGTCGATTGCAAAGGGTGAGGGAAGCAAGGACGCAGTCGCCGGCGATTACAAGGCTGAGCCAGCCAAGTAACGGTTGGTGCGGCCTATAGGGCGGAGCACGCCTGTCGCACATGGTGTCAGGTCGCCCCCCCTTGGCAATGATGGCGCAGACCGTGTTCCGTGCTTAAATGCCCCCCTGCTTCATGAATTGCCCTGCCCCTCAACTGACGCGAGAGCAACGGAGCGCTCAACGTCGCTGCCCTGCAACATGATTTCGTTTATCGGACCAGACGTTAGCGGCCCAAAGCCCCCAATCACGAAGCACAGATTGTAGCGGTCGGTAGCATCCTAAGGCTTCAATAGGGCGGAAAACACCGCATTTCAGGTTGCCTGCCTCTGCCTGAATCGACCGTGTCTGAGGAGAACGAGGCGACCAACTTTGCTTGACCGCTGCCGAAAACGAGCGCAACAGCGATCGGAACTTCGATCCCGTGTTTGAAAAGCATGGTCCGGACAGCAATTATCATTTCTTCCGACTCCCTCTTTCGATCTGTGCTGGTGTAAAAGTGTTGGCGGCAGCGCTCGAAGAAATGACCCCCTTTTACCAAAGCGCCCGCCGCTTCCCCCCGAACCCGTCTTTAACATCGGTGATCCACGCACCAACTTCCTGCTCGCTCCAACGGGATGCAGCAGGCGACAGCTTATATGGCGCGGGAAAACGATCTTGTGAAATCAATCGATAGATCATCGATTTGCCTAAGCCGACACGCCGCATTACCTCCTCGAGCTTCAGCAGCCGCTCAGGCGGTCCGTAAATTCAGACATCCCCTCTCCCCTCCCCTGAACGCACGAGGTTGACGGGGCGGCAACACCAACCGCGCCGTCAAATCGTCAGGGTCGGTAAACCACATGGCACTGATCGAGCACATCGGATCGTCGATCCTGACACGCAGATAGTGGCGGACCGGCTCGGTACGCGACTGGCGCTCCCAGGTGTCTCCGATCTACTGCCAGCCCATCATTACCCGGAACGCCGGTGCATTCACGCTCGCACGATCGTCGTCAGGAACGAGGCGGACCTGACGATGGATGGTGAGGGTCTGAATTTCTCCTTACCAACCACCCTGCCGAGAAATCTTGAAGCGCCCGATGACCATGCCGCGCTTCATGGACTGGCCTCCGCTTCCTTGCGCGCCTTGGCGAACACGCGGTCATTGGCAAGAAAGGCTTCCAGCATGGCCGGAATTAGTTCGGCCGTCTCGGCGCTGTCGGCGTAGGCATGGTTGTACACCGCCGTGTAGTCACCAAGCGCCCGCGCCAGATCGGGCGTGACCGTAAGGCTGAGCTTGATCGGAGTTCGGTCGGGCAGTTTTGCAAGCTTGAGCATGATTGCCTCCTTTCAGCGCGCGCCTCCCCAGGGCCGCAGAATGATGTGCTTGTGGACGACGATGCGCAGCGGCCAGCCGGGACGAACGGTGATCGTGGGTTGGATGTTGAGGTTTTTCGAGACGATCTGCTGCCCAGCCTGATTGGCGGACTGCTGCGTCGATTGTCGGACAGCACGCACCAGATCGCTCTCGTTGCTGCCCAGCGAGCCCACGCGGTCGTGCTGATGGACGAGGCCGGTTGGCACATGACCGACAAGCTCGATGTCCCCGACAACATCAGCATTGTCGCGCTCCCGCCCAAATGCCCCGAACTCAACCCGGTCGAGAACATCAGGCAGTTCATGCGCGACAACTGGCTCTCCAACCGCGTCTTCACATCCTACGAAAACATCATCGACCTCTGCTGTGAAGCTTGGAACAAGCTCGTTGATCAACCGCGGCGCATCATGACCATCGGACGTCGAAAATGGGCGCGTAGGTTCTGATCAATGCAGGTTGGTTGAGATAGCCAATCAGATCCCGGAGCGATCGCTTGTCAGGCCAACGAAGCGAGGGCCACACTAAGATATGATGGGCCTCCTGCGGCAAGGGTTTCCTGAAAAACGGCTGGTACAGCGCCACTCTGGGTGGCGCTGTCTAATCCACGCCAAAAGCGATCAAGATTTCGGTTGGCGACGAGCAACCTAACCATCGGGCCCCGCTTTGCGCTGTTTTTGCCCGTGCTCGAATATCTCACGGCGATGAGGTTCAGACTATGTGAGCAAGCGTTCGACGGCTGCCAGAAGTTCTTCATTGCGGTAGGGTTTGTCAAGAACCTGTTCGAACAACTCGCTGTGCTGGCGGCCGATAGCCCCTTGCGCGCCACTGACCAGGATGATTGGCAGGTCCAATGTTTTCGGGTCGGACTTCAACGCCATGGCCAGTTCCAGGCCGGTCATGACCGGCATCATGAAATCGGTGATGAGCAAGGCTGGCCGCCGGGATCGAATCCGCTCAAGTGCTTCCTGACCGTGCGACGCCACGACCGTTTCGTAGCCCTCGTCCTCAAGAATGTCGGCCAGCATGGCGGCAAGCAGAAATTCATCGTCGGCGATCACGATCAACGCCATGATTGTGGCCCTCTCCGCGATGCGATCATGACGAATTAGTCCGCAAGGGGGAAAGTGACGGAAGCTTCCTTGCCCGGTTTTTTGAGTGGCTCGCTGATGCGCAATCCGCCCGGCGTGAACGCGAACCGGCGAGCTTTCGTATCGAAGGCGCTCTCTCGCATTTTCTGGATGGAAATCGATCGCTGCAGTTCATCATTTTCTTCAAATTGCCGCAGCAATATCAGGTTGTCCAAGACCGCCGATATTTCCCCGGCGGGCGCGTAAACATTCGATCCGATAAGTTCGCGAGTTTCCCAGCTTGCTAACGTCGTAACGCCCAGCGACCGGAGATGGTTCATCAATATGGCAAAAAACTCGGCCAATCTCTCACGGTGGACCGATGCCCTTTCGAAGCCCCCCAACCCGTCGATAAACAGCCGGGAGATTTTTCGGTCTCGGACCTCATTGATGAGCTCGTGAGCAAGCCGGTCGAGCAGGTTTTCACCCATCGGATGGCACAGAACCGTAAAATAGGCGGAGCCCGCTTCGGGCAGCGCAATGCCGAGGCTGCGGGCCTTTAGCCGCAAGCGCTGCTCATTCTCGAAAAAACCGAAATGCAAAGTCGGCTCTTCGGCGGTGGCTTTGCTCAGGAAATGGAGACCCAGAGTGGTTTTGCCGCTCCCGGTCGGTCCAGCTACCAAGGTTACCGAACCTTGCGGAACGCCGCCTCCCATCAGGGCGTCCAACTCCGCGACCCCGCAACTCAGTCGGGCACTCGAGATTTCCTCGTCGGGTAATGCACCGCCATAGAGCGCCTCCACGCGAGGGTAGATCGTTACGCCGCGCCGATCGATCTCGAACTTGTGTAACCCGCCCAGCGCCTTGCTACCGCGCGACTTCCTGACCTGTATTTGGCGAACCGTGCGGACCCCGGCCAGCATGTCGCTCAGTTCGATGACACCATCGACCATGGTGTGTTCGGGGCTCGTCTCCTCCAGACTTGCGCTTGTCAGGAAAAGCACAGTGCAGCCCACGAACGCAGCCTGCCCCTGCACCTCAGCCACGAAAGTTTTCACGTCGAAGTCGTTGTCAGCGCGGTCACGTGCGTTGAGAAGTCCGTCAAAAACCAGCAAGGTCGCCTGGCGCCGCTTGGTTTCATGCCGCAGCAGCTTGACCACCGCGTCCAGGCCCTCCTGCCGCATGGTTTGGAAGACGCTGACATACGAGATGTCCTCGCCCAGCTTTTCGGCATCGAAGAAGTCGAACCTGCCAAGGGCCTGGAACAGGCGATCATGACTCTCCGAAAGCAGGGTTACAAACAGAACCCGGCCACCGTCGGCGACATGGTGGAATGCCACCTGATTGGATAAAATGGTCTTGCCCGCGCCGGGACGGCCCTGGACAATATAGGAGGCACCCTTGATCAGTCCCCCCTCGAGGATCTGATCCAGTCCACCGATCCCACTCGCGATGCGCGAGAATTCCTCCACTGGCGAGACTCCTGCTTGAATGCCCGAGATAGCTGCCCGCCCTCTTATCGATCACGGCTCGATCCGAAAGCAAAAAACCGCCCGACCTGGCGGACCGGGCGTCCCTTTAACCCAAAATGATTCGAGCGCCGAGCGCAGCCGCGAGCGCCAGGGGCATCGCCACCGCACCAAGCTTGAGGAAACGCCAGAATCCGATGTCTTCCCCCTCACGGCGGAACGCCTAGAACCACAGAATACATCGTACGCGATACCCCCGGGCGACCGCCGGGCGAGCGCACAAAGCGTCACCGCCGTGAGTATCCCAGCGATCGCGATCGGCAGACCGAGTTGCCCGCAGCGAGCAGATGTCACGATTAAAAGGATGGCTGTACCCACGATCCCGGCGAGTACCGCTTTGCCAGCCATCGTCTGCGGTGAACGTGGCACGTCCCATTCGCACGGCTCAGACAAACTGCGGCGCTGGGTCCAGCGTAAGACAACGAAGGTTACACCGACTGCTGCCAGCGAAAGCAGCGCGAGCAGCCGCGCACTTGAACCTTTGAAATGAATCGCTGCCGTCGCGGCCACCCAATCAAACAGCCCCTCCTTGCGGGCCACTTCGCTCAGCAGCATCATCCCAGTCGGAAAGAGATAGACGTCGAGCCCCTGGCCCACCGCACCAATCACAGCAGGGATGGGCATCAGACCCAATACCAACAGTAGCGCCGCGCCAGTGACCGCCCAGATCGCTTCGGACCAGCGCAACGGCCGCGCGATTACGGCTGGGTGGTCGCGGCGCAAATTCCCCAGGTTGCGTACGTCGCCGCCATCATGCGGGCATACCGTTCAATTGCTGCCCGCATACCGCCGATCGCGTTCACTTGGGCGTTTCCGCGCTTCGCGAGTTCGTTGGCGGGCGACATCTCGTTCACGATGACGGACCAGTCGACCTCGACTTTCAGTTTCTCCGCGCTCCCGTCAAGTTGCCAATGGTAGGGCCCTCCCCGCAACCGAAAGCCGCCGGGCTTTCACGGACCCGCCAGAATCCCCGGGGAGGTCGAGCCAGTGCACTCGCCGCGAACGGTGAAGAAAGCGTATGTGGCGTTTGCCTTTACCGTTCGCGGCGAGGTGCCTGGCCTTTCACCGACTTCCTGCGGATCATGATCGCGCGTCCGTCAGAGAGCACTTCGTCCAGAATGTGGGCACAGCAGTCCGTCCGGCCGCCCGTCTGGCGGCGCCGCGCTCTATGCTCCAGCTTCGCCTTCGCACCAAGCCCATCCGACCGCCAAGGCCAACGCCGATGACCACAACGACAGCGACGCCCTCCATCCCTGATCTCGACCTGCGATCGCGACCGTCATCACCGCTTTCATAACGGTATTGGCAGCTACCGGCGTAACCAAGATCAGGCCTCCGGCTGGATTCGCCAACACGGGCGCAGGCAGTGATCCCACCGTGATCACAGCGGCATCGACATCGACGAGGCCGGTTAGGCCAAGCACAATGGCGATGCCCGACCTGCCGAAAAGCTCAAGCGCCCAGTGCGAAGCCACGGCCAGGATGGCAACCCATGCTGCCAGCATGAATGCGGTCGACAGGGAAAGAGGATTCGCAAGCGTCGGCGAGTGGGCCTGCCGGCCGCTGTCCTGCCAAGCCGAGAAGGCAAAAGCAGCTGACGTCAGTACAGCTGGCGCCAAGATGAAGGCCATCGATGGAGCCGCGTCCGGCGCGAGCATTATAACCAATATCTCGACGCGGACGAACATCACGATAGAGGCGACGGCTATACCCGCTGTGAGCGAAGCCCCGCCCTCCTGATCAGTCCTCAATTGCCTGGCACAGTCCGCAGTGACTGCGGTCGATGACACCATTGCCCCAAGGAAAGCCATTATCATGGTTCCCTTTTTGCCCCCAAGGCGGCGGGCCGCCGCGTAGCCGAAGAACGACATGCCGGTGACGAACACTACGATCATCCAGACATGGCGCGGATTCCATGCGTCATACGGCCCCATGGCGGTATCGGGCAGCAGGGGTAATATGATGAGCGCTACGACCGCGAAACGAGCGCCGGCGTCGATCTCAGCCTCGTCCATGCCTCTCAGAAGAGTATGCATCGAATGGCGCGCACTCAAGATGGCGAACGTCGCCGCGCCCGTCCCCAAGCCAACCTGGACTGAGATCGCGACTGCCGCAAACCCGGCGGCGAACGTCGCGATGGCGGCAATGGCACTCGTAGCCGAGAGGTCACTTTGATCGGCTTCTTTGGTGTAGCCTATGGTAACCACGGCGCAGACTCCGAAAGCCATGGCTGCGCCCACGCCAGTGGGAAGCAGGCTTGCCAGCCCGCCGCAAAAGCCAAGAAGCCCGAACGTCCTGAAACCGGCGACGCGCGACCCGGCAGTGCGATCGCGCAGTGCCCATCCTCTTTGCATGCCCACCAGCAGACCTGTGGCAAGTGCCGCCGCCAATCTGACCAGCGGATGCGTTTCATCCACTGCGCTTCAACCTAACATTGCAGCAAGACTCAGCGCATCGTGCGCCTGCAAGTCCTCTTCCATGGCGTGGCCATCTGACGTGCCATACGCCGCTGTGCGTGCCATTACCGAGCAAATAGCAGACTGTCCGCATGACTGCCGACATGTCATCTGCCGAAACCACCTCGCCCGAGGCGCTCGCGTTGATGAGCTCCGTTGGATAAAGTCGTCTCGATACCTGCATGATCCGCCTCAGCATCATTACGAATTCCTCGATAGGCGTTTCCTGGGGGTGAACGACATCCGTATCAGCCCAGAATGCGTTAGGTTGACGGGCCAATCATCTTGGACCGAGGCACGATTGCCGCCCAAAGTTTCCGATCGCAGTGGCCGAACCCACCTGCCCCCGCCGTGGAACAGCGACCGTCAAGCGTTGCACTGCACAGAGAAGCCTCTGGTGAACCATCGATGAGTAGTTCATTCCCCCACTAAACAACGTCCCAAGCGGTAAAACCGAGGAAGATCATGGACGCAGCGAGCATTACCGCCGTCGCGCACCATCCTACTACCGCCTGGCCACGAGATACCGTCAGCCGCCCCATAGCCCGGGGGTTACGGACGATCAGCATCATCATGACCATCAGCGGTCCTGCCAGGACGCCATTGACCACCGCAGCCCAGTAAAGCGCTCGCGCAGGGTCCAGGCCTATGTTGTTCAGGGAGGCGCCGCCCAGCGTTGTCACGGCAATGGTGCCGTAGAAAAGCTTCGCCGAGAGTGGTTTGGCATCCAGGCTGCCTGCCCTTCCCGTCATCTCCGTGACGGCATATGCCGCAGACCCCGCCAGCACCGGGACCGCCAGAAGGCCGGTCCCGATGATACCCAATGCAAACATAGCGAATGCAAACTGCCCTGCTATCGGACGAAGCGCTTCTGCGGCCTGCGAAGAAGTCGTGATATCCCGGACACCGCTGGCGTGGAGCGTCGCTGCGGTCGCAAACACGATCGCCAACGATATGACGGTGCTGACCGCCATCCCGGTGAGAGTGTCCAGGCGAATACGCCTCAATTCAGGCCCTGCCGTGCTGGCGGTAAGGCAGAGCGGCTTAACGTGATGCCGGTGCTGCTCCTCGATCTCCTGGCCAGCTTGCCAGAAAAACAGATAGGGGCTGATCGTCGTCCCAAGGATCGCAACGAATGCGGTTGCGTAAGCCGCGTTGAACTGCAGCTCAGGCACTACGAGCGAGCGCAAGGCATGTGCCCAAGGCACGTGGGCTACGGCGACCACGGCGACATAGGTGAAAAGCGACAACGTGGTCCACTTGAGAATTGCAGCGTACCGCGGATAGCTCAAACCAACCTCGAGGATCACGCAGACGATGCCGAACAGCAACGTATACAAGCCACTGTCCCCGTGCGTGAGAAGTGCCAGCGCTGCCCCCATGGCGCTCAAGTCCGCGCCCAGGTTGATGACATTTGCTATCAGCAAAAGTGAGACCATAATCCACAGGACCACGCGCGGGTAATGGCGCCTCAGGTTCCGTGCGATTCCAGCGCCCGTTACGCACCCGATTTTGCCCGCGATTTCCTGAATGGCGACCATCAGCGGAAAACTCAGGACGAAGGTCCAGGACAGGCCATAGCCGAACTGGGCGCCAATCTGGCTATGCGTGCCGATTCCGCTGGGATCGTCGTCCGCAGCGCCGGTTATCAGACCGGGACCCAGCGACTTCAGGAATGAGTGCGGCCTCGAGGGAATGGAATCCGCAGACTCGCCAGCTGGAACCATTTTCATGGTCGCCTCATGCCCGGAATGCGTTGGTTTCGGGCGGGAGATTTCGGTCGCATCGCCAGAAATTCGGCGCTCAAGTCAACACCTCACACTCAATGGTGCGGGCGTGCAGGTGCCAGGGAGAAATGTGTTCCAGTCGCTCGAACTCTGCGATTGCATATTCGATGGCCTGTTGTTCATCCGCCACATGGAGGACCTCCACAGTCCTCTGGCAGACGTGGTGATCATGTCCGGTGGGATCGGGCAAGTCGTTGAAAAAACAGACGCTATAGCTGGGCACGTTGCTGCTCCCTGAGATCAATGGCCAAACAGAATCGGCACGGCTGCCGCTCGAAGGAGGTGAGATGCCGGTGGATCGGCGCCGTCCAAGAGATCATGAGTCACCCCGCCCAAGAGCATTTCGCGGACGCGGGAATGGGCTGCTGCGCCGATAGCCAGCATGTCAGCGCGATGATTGCCGGCAAAATCTACCAGCGCGGCCGAAACGTGAAGGCCGTTTGATTTCACGTGATGGATGCTAGTGTCGAACCCGTGACGGGAAAGGTGGCGGGCGATCAATTCGCCCGGAGGATAGCCATTTTCCTTGAGCTCGGGTTTTGCATCGACGACGACCACGTCTACCGCGGCACCTGGTCGCGCGAAGACAAGGCTTTCACAGAGCGCCCGGGTCGCTTCGCGGGTGCCGTTCCATCCTAGGGCCAGTCTGCGTACGGGGTCGGGCTCGCGGCCATCGGGCCAGATCAGGACCGGCCTTCCCGATGACAGGACGACCTGGGTGAGGACGCGCTGACGCAGCGCTGGATCGCCGTAAGCGGCTATCGGACCAAATAGCACCAGATCAGCATAACGGGCCAAAATTGTTACCTGATCAGCCAAGCAGCCAGTCGAGTCTCGCAGCAAGGAGACCTCGTATTCATCTTGTTCGCCCCAGCGCGCCAGTCTCTGTCGTTTGCGTTCTCCGGCTTCCTGGACATCGATCATGGGCATATATGGCGGTGTCACCGTGAAGAAATGGTCCAGCTGCTTGACGGCCCATAGGACGGCTATGCTGAGATGTGCGCCGTGAAACCGGGCAAAAGCACGCGCGTGCTGAAGAAATCTTCCGTCCTCATCATCAACGTCAACGATTGCGAGAACATCCGTCAGCATTTTGGTCCCTCCATGCAGCGGGACTCTCGCCGGTAACGAGGCGGTGCGCATTGCGGATATGTACGTAGGAATAGATTTCGGGACGTCGAAAGAAAAACCAGGTTTGCGCAAACCCCTCAGATCGGAGGGCCCAAAAGGTCTGCTGCTCCGGTCATTTGCGTAATGCGCAGGACGGGCAGGTATGAAAAATGGTGCGATCCAAAATTTCCACTTTCAGATGTTTTCAATTCCCCGCCCACGGTTCAAATTATGAGGAATGGCGATGGCAATAACGGCCTGGCTTTATGCGAGCAGAAGCCTGCTCCCGCCCGAGACCGCAGGAGCCGAGATCGATCATCTCGTCGCGCTATCGCACGAACGCAACGCTCGGCTCGATGTCACCGGGGCGCTGCTCTACACCGGAAACCGCTTCGCTCAATACATCGAAGGACCCCACGCTTCAGTCGATGCATTGCGCGCCAGCATTCGCCGTGATCCACGACATGACGATCTAACTACGATCGAAATGGGTGTCTCTCAGAGACGGCTTTTTGCATCCTGGTCGCTGGCATTCGGCCGCCGGTCGCAATATTTTGAAGGGCTGATCGAACAGGCATTGACTGATTTCCTGGGCGGGTGCCCTGATGGACACCGCCCGCTCATGCGGCTGCTCAAAGAATGCACGTCGTAGAGCTCGAGCGCTGACTTGGAGACCGGCTTCCCTATATCCGCGAGATTGTTTCCTGGATCACGGTCGCCAACGATGCGATGTCAGTTCCCGCCGGCAAAATGGACCAGCCATCCGGCCCTAGCCGCGAATCCTCCGACTGCCGCCGCGCAACTGCCACGGTAGCATCGGACGCATCCGGACCTCGGTCCCGGATGCGTTCGATGCGGTTTTCCTCTCCAAGGTCGAGCCAGAAGCCATGAAACGGAAGCCTTTGCTGCCGCGCGACCTTCTCGAGCGCTCGCTTCTCTGCAGCCTGTCCAAAAACGGCGTCACCCACCACGCAGGAACCGGCGCTCACCCAGTGCCGTGCCAGTCGCGTCAGTTCTGCATAGACCTTGCTGGCCGTCATCTGGCTGTAGCTCGAGGGTGGCATTGGCACTTCCGGAGCGATTCCGGCCAGACGCTTTCGCAGTACGTCACTGCGCAAAATTCGCGCGCCGGGCGCGCCGCCAATACCCCCTCCAATTGCCCGCGCCAGCGTTGTCTTGCCGGTCCCGGACAAACCGCCGATGGCGACCAGCACGGGCTTCACTTCCGTGACCAGCGCTTGCGCCAAAATCAGGTAGTTTCTTGCTGAACTTGCCGCTTCAGGGGATCCGGATCTTTGGAACGTGGTCGCGAGTACATGCGCGCGCACGGTCGCGCGAATGCTCATGAACAAAGGGACGAGAGCCGCCCCGCCTTCGTCCGCAGAGGCGTCGAGGTATCGGTTGAACAGCATGTTCGCAGCACGCCGGGCTCCCCTATGCCACAGATCCATGAGCAGGAACGCCAAGTCGTAAAGCACATCGCCCGTTGCCAGCTCATCATTAAATTCCAGGCAGTCGAACGGTGTTGCTCTGCCATCAACCATGGCGATATTTCCGAGGTGAAGATCGCCATGGCCATGACGGACCCGGCCAAGGATAGCCCGGAAATCGAGGAGAGCGGCGTTTCGTTCGATCATTGCCGCAATCCGTGTCGTCAAGGCGCTGACGTGCCGGCTATCGAACAGTGCTGGATAGGCAGCCAGGCACGCGGCATTTCCTTGCGCGACTTTTCTGAGCCGCGCTGCTCCTCCTGAATTTGTAGAGGCCTGAGCCTTTCCATGAAAGCGTACCAGATCGTCGGCCAACTGCATCACAGTGGCATCATCGAGGATGCCTTGGTCGACTTGATCCGCAAGAAGAGCTCCCTCCGGGAATCTCTGCATTTCGAGCAGCCAGTCCACCACGTCGCACTCGCCATCGAGTTTCAGGGCCCCAGATGAAGACAGTGTGACCTTGTGCAAGGAAAGGTAGATATCCGGCGCTGTCCGGCGGTTGAGGCGCAATTCCGCCTCCAGGGCGTCGTGGCGAAGATCGACCGAAGAAAAGTCGAGGTATGGTAGCTTGATCGGTCGCTTGAGTTTCCAGGCGCGATCGCCGGTCAGAAAGACGCTCGCTGCGTGCGTATCGATCCTTTCGGGGACGAGAGATCCGCCCCATGGCCCGCCCCGCTCGAGCCAAGACGCGACATCGCCCCCGACAGTGTGATCCGTCGAGGGCGGTGCCCCTCCCAAGGCCTAGTTCCCGATTTCGATCTTGCGCACGGACGCGGACGCTTTGGCATCCTTCTCGATCGTGACGGTCAGCACCCCGTGCTTGACCTTCGCCTCGATGCTTTCGGGATCGGCATCGGCCGGCAAGGAAATTTGACGCCTGAAACTTCCGTATCGGCGTTCGGTCATCAGACAGCCGCAGTCTTTGGTCTCGGATTTCTCGGACTTCTCTCCGGCGATGCTGAGGACCCCGTCGGAAAATTCGATATCAATGTCCTTGTCCGTGAGACCGGGAAGTTCTGCTGTCAGGCAATACTCCTTTCCCTTGTCGACAAGGTCCATCGCGGGAACCGGTCCTGTTCCAGGCGAAAAGGGGCTGAAGATGCCGCGGCCTGGCTGCGTGAAATCATCGAACAGACGATCGATCTCGCCGCGGATCCAGTTCATAGGCCCCGCGCCGAGCGGGAGAAGTGCGCCGCTTGAAGGTTTGCTCATTTCGTTCATCAAATGTCTCCGTGATTTGCCGTTAAAGGGGATTGAAGCTGGAAATCAGGCAAAAAGAGCAGGACGAATGTCGCCGGCAAATTCCATAGGTACCGCAAGCTGACGGTGCCGGTGCGGCCCGACGCAATGCAGCGATGCTACCCGCGACACGGAGCCGACCCACGACTCCATCGATTGCACAGCCAGCAGGGCCGGAATTGCCCAGAACGCTAACAGCGCATCCATTCCCAAGCCCGCACATGTATCCGAGCGATGAACCGTGCCGACCATGGTCTGCCTCCTATCCTCGTCGAGCGTGACGCTATGCGGCCTGCGCGTGCCCGTTAATCAGGAAAGGTACTTAGGGGGCGGCGGCGGCGCCATGCCGCGGAGGAAAGATTAAATCACGGAACCAGAACCGCGGCGCCCTGGAGCCGTCCGTCACGAAGAGCCTGCAGCGCCTCGCCCGCATCACCAAGAGCGAACCGTGAGACGTGCGTGTGGACCGGAACCTGCGGTGCGAGAGCCAGGAATTCACGGCCATCAGACCGCGTGAGGTTTGCGATAGAGACGATTGATCGCTCTTCCCACAGATCGGCATAGGGAAAGGCGGGAATTTCGCTCATGTGGATGCCAGCGCAAACCACCCGCCCTCCTTTGCGTACCGCTTTAAGCGCCAATGGCACAAGCGGGCCGGCAGGCGCAATAATGATGGCCGCGTCGAGAAGAGCAGCAGGAAGCTGATCCGAATCGATCGTCTCGACGCAGCCAAGCGACCGGGCGAATGCCTGCGCCGCGATATCGCCTGGCCGGGTAAAGGCGTGAACCGAGCGCCCTTTCCAGATCGCGACCTGTGCAACGATGTGCGCAGCACCCCCGAACCCGTAAAGACCCAGAACCTTGGCCTCTCCGGCGGTGACCAGTGCGCGGTAGCCAATCAGGCCGGCGCATAGCAGCGGGGCGGCTTCCACATCACCATAGACGTCTGGAATGCTAAGACAGAAGCGGGAATCCGCGATGACATGCGAGGCATATCCACCATCGCGGGTCGCGCCGGTGTAAACCGCGTCGTCACACAGGTTCTCCCGCCCGGAGCAGCAATAGGGGCACGTCCCGCAGCTGCGCCCAAGCCAAGGGACCCCGACACGATCCCCCAGTGTAAACCCAGTGGCTTGTTCGCCCATGGCGATTACCCTGCCGACGATCTCGTGCCCAGGGATGACGGGGTAACGCGCGTAAACCTAGCCGTCCGCGACGTGAAGGTCGGTACGGCAAACCCCGCAGGCGCAAACCTCGAGAAGCAGGTCGGGCCCCTCCGGCACGAGCATCGGCCGTTCACACGCTCGAAGCGGTTGCCCCGGCCCCTCGAAAACCATGGCTTTCATCATCGCCGTCGTCATCGACCGGATTCCGAGTGAATTTTGCGCATGCTGCTCCAAGACCTTCAAGTTGGGTAGCCATTGTCCATAGATAGTGAACACTGCACTGAAGATCAGCATAACCAAGCCTTTCGGCCGGTTCTCTGCGTAGTTATCCTTATAGCCGCCCCCTCGCGGGAAGCAGATCAGGGGCGCATCTGCCGCGCGAAGGAGATAGCCCCGTGAAAGCATTGGTATATCATGGACCAGGGCTCAAGAGCCTCCAGGATCATCCCGATCCGAGGATTGAGGCAGCAGGCGATGCCATCGTCAGGGTCACCTATACCACGATATGCGGGACCGACCTGCACATCTTGAAAGGAGACGTACCGACCTGCTCTCCTGGCCGCGTCCTTGGCCACGAAGGCGTCGGGGTTGTCGAACGGGTTGGCGCAGCCGTCACGGCCTTCCTGCTCGGCGATCATGTCCTCATCTCGTGCATCACCTCCTGCGGGGTCTGCCATTATTGCCGCAAGGGCATGTATTCCCACTGCGAAACCGGGGGATGGATCCTGGGAAATACAATCGACGGAACGCAGGCGGAACTTGTTCGCATCCCCCATGCCGACACCAGCCTCCACCATGTACCCCCTGGAGCTGAGGAGGAGGCTCTCGTCATGCTGAGCGACATCCTGCCCACGGGCTACGAATGCGGCGTGCTCAACGGCCGAATTTCGCCCGGTAGCAGCGTTGCGATCGTCGGTGCCGGGCCGATCGGGCTCGCGGCGCTTCTGACAGCGCAGTTCCATTCCCCCGCTGAACTGATCGTCATAGACCCCGATCCCCATCGCCTAGACGTTGCGATGCGCTTCGGTGCCACGCACATCATCGATCCTGCGGCGGGCGATGTCATGACTGTCGTAAATGGCCTGACCGGGGGGCGCGGCATCGATGCGGTAATCGAAGCCGTCGGCATCCCGGCAAGCTTCGATCTATGCCAGCAGCTGGTCGCGCCGGGCGGTGTGATCGCCAATGTCGGCGTCCACGGCGTCAAGGTCGACCTTCACCTGGAGGCGCTCTGGTCTCGCAACGTAGCGATCACGACGCGATTGGTCGATACCGCGGCCACTCCGCTCCTCCTAAAGATGGTGACCGCCAAGAAGCTTGGGGCGGAACAGTTCATCACCCATCGCTTCGATCTCAGCGAGATCGAGGCAGCCTATGAAACCTTCGGTAACGCGGCGCGAACTCACGCGCTCAAGGTCCTCATTCGGCCATGACTGCGCGGATGGAGGAATTGGCCCGGGAGATAGTACGGCTGCAAGGCGAACTCGATCGAGAAATCGAAAGGCGCCGCAAGATCCTGGGCTGGTCGCTAAAAGAGGGGCTGATCCGCTTCGAGCAAGGCCTGGTGGCCGAGCATCGCAAGCTGCGCCGCGGGGTTGCCGGGTTTATCGGGCGCTCTTCAATTGGTACGATCCTCGTGGCCCCCGTCATCTATTCGCTGATATTGCCTCTGGTTGCGCTCGATCTATGGGCCAGCTTTTACCAGGCAGTCTGTTTCCGCGCCTATGGCATCCCTCGCGTGCCGCGCGCAGCGTACATAAGCATTGATCGCGGCCGACTAGCCTATCTCAACTGGATCGAAGCACTGAACTGCGTCTACTGTGGTTATGCCAATGGCGTCATCGCCTATGTCCGGGAGGTTGGTAGCCGGACCGAAGCCTATTGGTGTCCGATCAAGCACGCCGTCCGCATCAGCCAGCCGCATCAACGATATCACACGTTCCTCGAATACGGGGATGCAGAAGGATATCGCGAGCGCTTGGCTGAATTTCGCGCCGAGCTGCGCAAACAGCACGGGTCGGCGTCGGAAGGGGGACAAGGCGAGACCCCCAGAGAAGCGATACCTCCGATCGCCGCGCGAACCCCTACGCAGGATTGCGAATAGAGACGCCGAACCGCAGGCGCCACAAACAACCCGAACCAGCAATGGGAGGGCCGAGTGGCAAGTCTTTCACATCAACATAGTACTCACGATACCCGATTATTGCAGCGCATGGCGTGCGACCGGGCCAACGTCATCAAGACTTCGCCCATCACCACGGCTCGGTGGCTCAATCGCGATGCTGAGGATACGCGTCCTTCGACAAGCCCGGACTATACAGGCCATCGGTCCATCGATCTCGGCGAACGGCTCGGGGCGCTGGCCGCCGCCATGTGCTGCATCGCCGGAGCGCCGATATCGTTCGATCTGGAAATCGGCCTGCCGCGTTCGCGCGTCCGTCTGGATCCTTACGAATTCGATAGCGCAATGCTTGCCTTGGTCGCCGATGCTGCGTCCGCTGGCGCGCGTAACATCGAGTTGCGCATGCACAAGGTCGGGGCGCGCATCTGGATTCTGGCGCATGACGATGGCCGGACCCGCCCGCCGGCGCTGGTAGCGGTACGACATTTGGCGAGGCGGGCCCATGGCCAGGTACTCGTACGCACCAGCCCTTCGACCGGAAATGCGGTCGCCCTCATCCTGCCGGCAGTCCTTTCGGTCTGCACCGCGGATACCACCGCTCCCCCGTGGAGCATCATGCTCAAGCACAAGGAGAAGTCCCATGAAGAAGACCGACAGCCAGTTGCAGCGTGACGTGATGGATGAACTCGAGTGGGAGCCCAGCGTCGATCATGCCGACGTCGGCGTTGCCGTCAATGACGGTGTCGTCACTCTCTCGGGCTACGTGAAGAGCTACCCCCAGAAGGTGGCTGCCGAGAAGGCCACGCGCCGCGTCGAAGGCGTCAAGGCGATCGCAGAGGAGATCAAGGTTCGCTTCGCCTCGCAGCCCAAGACCGCCGATCACGAGATCGCCAAGCGGATCATCGACATGTTCTCGTGGAGTTCGTCGATCCCTGAGGACACGATCAACGTGAAGGTGGAGCACGGCTGGGTGACCCTGACCGGTTCGGTGAACTGGAACTACCAGAGCATCGAGGCCCGCAACGTCGCCGGCCGAGTGACCGGGGTCACTGGTGTCAGCAACCTTGTCGAGGTCAAGAAGCTGCCGCTCGCATCCGACATCAAGACCCGGATCTTGTCCGCCTTTGAGCGGCAGGCCGATCTGGATGCCAAAAGCGTTACCGTCGTCACATCCGGTAACACGGTGACGCTCGGCGGAAGGGTCAAGGCCTGGAACGAGCGCGGGATTGCCGAGCGTGCGGCGTGGGCGGCGCCGGGGGTCAACAGGGTCGAGGACAATATCGTCGTCGCTTTCTGAAGGCATGCCTGGCCTATCGAGACGGCCGTTCCAAGAAGGGGCGGCCGTTTTCGTATCCGTATCATCCCTCATATCGACGATCCAAACGCGTCCATATCATTCCTTGAAACGATGGAGACGGCGATGAAAAACGTACTTTTGCTTGTGCACGATGACGACGGCCAGGAAGCCCGGCTGCAGGCCGCGCTCGACCTTACCCGCGCGCTGGACGGTCACCTCAGCTGCGTTGACGTGTCGCTCTATCCCGCCTTTGCTGGCGACTACTATTACGGCGGCGGCGGGGCCGCGGGTATGCTTCTTGCCGACGAACGCCAGCGGGAGAGCAAGAACAAAACGCAGGTTTCCGCGCGTTTGGCTAATGAGGGGCTTGCCTGGGACTGGACGGATGTCACGGGCAACTTCTTCGAGGCCGTGGTCGACGCGGCGCGGTTGGCGGACGTCGTCGTGGTCAACCGCGAACTTGAGAGATACCCCTATCCTGACATGCACGGGGTCGCGAGCCGCATACTGACGCACGTTCGCGTCCCCGTCCTCGCAGTTTCATCCGAGCAGAGGGGCCTGAAGCTAAATCGCGCATTGGTGGCGTTCGACGGCCAAGCATCCAGTGCGGCAACGATGCGCGCCTGCGTTCCAATCCTGCGTCTGGCCGAGGCGGTTGAGATCCTGATGGTGCGTGACGGAGCTGAGCAGGTCGAACCGTCCGAAGCCGCAGCCTATCTTTCGCGGCACGGCATCCATGCGGAGGTCAAGATCGTGGACGACGGCCTACAACCCGCCGATCGCTACATAATGGAAGAAATTGATAACTTCCGCGCCGATTACATCGTGATGGGCGCCTACAGTCACGGCCGGCTGATGGAGACCTTCGGCGGGGTCACCAAGCGGATGCTTCGCAATGCCCACATCCCGCTTCTGCTGGGTCACTGAACGGCAACCAACTTGAAACGTTGGCCGGAAAATCGGGCATGGGAGGGAAGCGAGATGAGTGGTTTCGACGAGCGCGAACGCGCGATCGAGGCGCAGTTTGCACATGAGCAAGATATGAATTTCGCCATCGCGGCGAGGGGCAATCGCCTTCTCGCCCGTTGGGTATCCGTCCAGCTACGTCTGCCTCCGCAAGAGGCGGCGGTCTACGAGACAACCGTGGTTTGCATTGCGCTTGAGAACGGCGGCGAAAAAGTGGTGGTCGAAAAAGTAGCGAACGACCTCGAGGCCGCTGGCCTCGTGTTCACAAAAGCCGAAGTCGGCCGCACCATAACCCAAACAATGGCGGAAGCCCGGAGCCAAATCCTAAGCGAGGGCCTTATGCCCGGCGAGGGCTCGCTATCGCATTGATCAGCCAATCCAGGCAGCGAGGAGAGAACGATGAGCCCTATCCGCAGCGCTCCGATCAAAACCAAGGTCCTGCTATTCATCACACTGGCGACGGCCGGGCTGATTGCCTTCATTCCGATTGCGATATTCTACAAGCTCAATCGCTGAAGGCACAGTGTCTTAATGCCTAAATCAGGAGGGCCCCAGCGGCCTATCGCACTTAGTCGCAGACGCTGAGGGCAATGGTGGGTAACCGTCGGTGAGCCTCAGGGCGCGCGCCGACGGCGTTCGGGTATTGCCACGCGTTTCAGAGCCTCGGATGCCAAGAGGTAGGCCAGGACTATAACGCTAACCGGTGAGCACGGCCTGGTTCACCTGCGCAGCATTGGCTTCGATGACGATGCCGTCGGCCGGCACCAGATCGCCCGCGTCCAGCAGGACGATGTCGCCCGGCACGATGTCCTCGACCGGGATTTCGCACCGGACACTCGTCTCGCCTGGTGCCGGACTGCAGTGTGAGATCCTCTGCGCGTATCCGTTATCCTACGTAGCTATCCCGAGTTCGCGCGCCAACTTGATAGGCTACGCTGCCGACGAACCGCAGTGGAGACGGGAATGGATTGCTTGCCCGAGAAACCCGCTTCCAGCGCTACGCGACCGGATGACATAGGCTCGCCGGTCGCGCCGCCGGCCAAGTTAGGGGGATGGCGCAACTGGTTCCTCGGCTTCGTACTGATCGCGGCTTTGGTCGGAGCAGTCGCACACTGGGGCGAGGTGAAGGATTTTGCGCAATTGCTGCGCCGGGCACGACCGGCATGGCTGGCCCTCGCCATCGCCTTTCAGCTTTCGACGTATGTCAGCGTGGCGATGGGTTGGGCATTGGTCCTGACTCGGGCTGGCACGCCCCGGGGGTTGGCTCCATTGATCCGCATTGCCGTGACCAAGCTCTTTGCCGATCAGGCTCTGCCGAGTGCCGGGATGGGTGGAAATGTCCTACTCGTAGACCAGTTGCGACGGATCGGAGTGCCGCGCGGGACGGCGATCGCAGCGCTACTGATTTCGATGATCGGATTCTACGCCGCTTACGCCCTCCTGGCGATCGTGATGTTGATGATGTTATGGCTTCATCACCAAGCGACACCGCTCATGGCCGGCCTCGTGACGCTTCTGCTATGCGTTGCTCTGGCCATCCCCAGCCTCGCCCTGTGGCTGCGCCGCCGCGGCAGCAAGCCGCTGCCCGACCGGCTCGAACAGATCGCTTTCGTTCGCTCGCTGCTGGGCACCGTCGCCCAGGCTCCGAGCGAACTGCTGGCGGATCGCCGATTGTTGCTCCGCGTTGCGGCCTGCAGCGGCGTGGTGTTCCTGGCAGATGCCGGCACCCTTTTCGCTTGCCTGCGTGCGCTGGGTACCGAGCCATCGATAGCGACCAGTTTCATCGCTCTGGTCATGGCATCGATCGTGGTGACGCTGGGCCCCATCCCGCTGGGCCTTGGTAGTTTCGAGGCGGCTTCGACGGCAACCCTGCATCTTTTGGGAATACCTTTCGAGGCGGCGTTCGCGGGGACGATGCTGCTGCGGCTGCTGACCCTCTGGCTGCCGCTTCTTCCGGGCATGGCGCTGATGCGCAAGGCAATCAAACACCGGCCCCATCGCGATCGCACCTCGATGCCCGGTCCCGATCCGGAAAAATGATGCGAGAACAAACCGGTATCAATCACCGATCACTGGATCAAAAGTTCGAGTGACGATGCGTATGGTCGGATCCGCTGGATCAGACGACACTGCAAAGCCCATCTCACGTTCCATGTCGATCGCTTCATGGTGACCTGCATTTTCGATGGCCTCTACGATTTCAATACCTCGCGCCTTTGCATAACGAAGGACGTACTCGAGCAAGGTCCAGGAAATTCCTTTGCCCTTCGCGTCGGACCGCGTCGCTAGAGCGACCTCGGCTCTCAGGCCCTCCTGATCGGCGGCGAGCATGGCGGTAGCGATAACCTCTGCCTGGCCTTCCTCGAACGCCAGGAACGTGGTCGTTCGGCGATAATCGACGTTCGTCATCGCCGAAATGACTTCATGGTTCACATGGAGGGCACCATTAAGGAAACGAAACCGAAGGTCGTCCGCCGACACGCGTTCGAAGAATGCCGCGAGCAGCTGGGTATCGTCGGCTCGCACTGGCCGAACGTAAATGGACGTGCCGGTCTGCGTCACCAGCGTGGATGCCCACTCTATCGGCGCCGGATAAATGACCAGTCTGGAGGATTTCGCGGTGGCAGCGCAGATTCGAATACGTGCGTCCAGCGCTAGAACCCCATCGGGGTCGACCAGCAGAGGGTTGATGTCCAGTTCGAGGATATCAGGAATATCTTCAGCCATTGCCGAAAGGGCATCCAGCACGTTCGCGACAGCCTCGATATTGGCGGCCGGCTTACCACGATACGCCGCGAGCAGACGGGACATCCGCGTCTTCCCAATCAGCGCAAGAGCCTGCGCATGATCGATGGGCGGCAACGCAAGGGCCTTATCGGCGATGATCTCGACGGCCGTCCCGCCGGTCCCGGCGACAATGACGGGACCGAACGTGGGATCGTCCGCGATACCAACGATCATCTCGCGCGCAATGGGGCGGTGCGCCTGCTCCTGGATGAGGAAACCTTCCAGGCGCGCGCTGGGGCGTTCGCGGCGTATCTGCGCTTCCATCGCCCGTGCCGCGGCGCATGCCGCCACTCCATCCACCAAGCCTGTTACGACGCCGCCGACCTCGGACTTATGCACCAGTTCCCGCGATACGATCTTGAGGACATACGGCGCCTTGAGCCATGTACAGGCGACCTCGACATCTTCAGTCGCGGTGGCAAAGCGCCAGGCGGCGACAGGGATCGAATAGGCCGCGAGAAGATCGCTCGCTTCCATCTGCGAAAGTTCCGTCCGGCCATCCGCGCGAGCGTCTTCGACAATCCTGCGAGCGGCTATCACATCGCGGGTCACTACGCGGGTTGTCGCATCCCGGTCCGACAATGCCTCGCGTGCCTGCCGGCTCGCCAGCAGATATCCAAAACCGCGGATCGCATCGTCGGGAGTTGCGTAAATTGCAATCCCAGCACGCGCCATGATCCCGCTCGCGGCAAGGCAGTTCACCTCGCCGAGCCAACAGGCGAGTACGGGCTTGTCGATGTGGGTTGCCCGGGCGTCCATGACTTCCCGCGCAACCGCTTCGGCAATCGCCGCTGCATCTTGCTGGCCCGTGGGACAGTTCATTATCAGAACCGCATCCGTGCACGTCGCGCGCACGACTTCGCGGGTCGCCTCGCGATATCGGTCGGGCCCGGCATCGCCCCGGATGTCGACGGGGTTGGCCCCGGACCAAGGCGCAGGAAGGATGTCATTGAGCCGACCGAGTAGATCCTCATCGAGACTGGCCAGGACGCCATCGGTCTGCATCAGTGCATCGACAGCGAGGATGCCCGCCCCGCCGCCATTCGTCACGATGCCGAGCCGGGCGCCGCGGGGCGCGGTGGAAGTGCAGACTATCTCCGCCGCGTCGAACAGCTCAGTAAGGTTTTCGACGAGCACGATGCCGGCGCGTTCGAAGGCCGCACGATAGACATCGTAATTTCCGGCAAGCGCGCCGGTGTGCGAAAAGGTAGCGGGTGCCGCCGCCGGGGATCTGCCAGCCTTTATCGCGATGACCGGTTTGTGCCGCGCCGCGGCGGCTGCGGCGGACATGAACTTTGCGGCGTCAGTGACACCCTCTATGTAGAGGAGGATCGCCTTCGTCTTAGGGTCGGCAGCAAACAGGTCAATCAGATCGCCCAAATCGATGTCGACCATGTCGCCTATCGATACGAGCCCCGAAAAGCCGACGCTTCGCATCTGCGCCCAGTCGAGCACGGCGGTCATAAGTGCGCCGCTCTGAGAGATCAGCGCTAGCCCCCCAGGCAGTGCCTCCGTTCGCGCAAATGTGGCATTGAGTTTGGCGTGAGGCGCCATCAGCCCCAGACAATTGGGACCCATGATCCGCACGCGATGGCGACTTGCCGCAGCGAGCATCGCTTGCCTCAGCCCATCTTCCTCCGACAGGCCAGCGGTCAAAATGACCACGCTGGTCGTCCCGACCGCGCCGAGTGCAGAGATAACCTTGGGGACCGTATGGGGCGGCGTCACCACCACCGCCAGCGCCGGCGGTGCGCGCAAGTCTTCGATGCGGGCCACCCAGGATATTCCCGAACGGCGAACTTCATGCGGGTTCACGGCGATGATAGGCCCCGCAAAGCCGCCCTGGATAAGGTTGTCCAGCACCGCTGCACCAAGGCTGTGCAGCCGGTCGGAGCCGCCAACGACGGCAACGCTGCCGGGATTAAGGAACGGCGAGAGATCGTGCATTGCCAGGGGCCTCCGCTTCGCGGCTGGTGCGCCGCGACTCATTTCGCACGATGGGCTGGCCTCAAGCAGATCGGCCATAAGTAGATTCCCTGATGCCCGGCCTCAACGATGCACGATATCCCACGCCCATATCTCTCTACCCTATTGCCCAAGCGTGTTTTTCGAGGTGGTTTCTGTTTCAGACAAAAAGCGGCTATGTATCGCACACAGTCACCCACCGCTCCGACGCTCCGGCTTTCGCGGTCCACGTGATTGCGCGGATGGAGGCCGCGCTTGCGATGCCGGCTCGGGAGCGATCAGCTGTTGTGCGTTACGGCTTGGCGGCGGCCAGCTTGCTGCTTACCGCTGCGATCCGTTGGGCGCTGGCCCCGTGGCTTGGTGAACGGGCAGCTTACATTCCCTTTGCTCTGGTGGTCCTCTTCGCGATCGTGCTGTGCGGCCCGGGGCCAGCCATTTTCGCCAGCGTTGCTGCACTGCTGTTCGGTTACTATTTTTCCGGCCCCACCAACTTCAGCGTCGGCGAACAGGCAGAGGCATTGACCTTCGCCGTCACGGCAATTGGCATCCTCCTTCTGGGGGGCACCGTAAGCCGCCTTCGACACCAAGCCCTTGACAACGAACGCAAATCGCAAGCCCGGACCCGTGAAGCTCTAGCTGTGGCCGAAGAACTCAACTTGCTGATCGATGGTGCTGAGGGCCATGCTATATATATGCTCGATCCACGCGGCTGCGTTACCATCTGGAATCAGGGAGCCGAGCGACTGAAAGGCTGGAGCGAAGCCGAGGCTCTTGGGCAACACACCTCCGTCTTCTATCCTGCTGATGCACGGATAGCGGGCAAGCCCGAGGCGGACCTCGCCCGAGCGCGAAAAGAAGGGCGCTTCGAAGAAGAGTGCTGGCGCCTTCGGAAAGACGGAAGCGAGTTTCTCGCGTCCCTTTCACTCACCGCCCTGAAGGACGAACAGGGCAATTTGCGCGGCTTTGCGAAGATCGTTTCGGACATCACCGACAGTCGCGCTGCGGAAGATAACATCCGGGCTCGTGAAGAACATCTGGCATCGATCCTCTCGACGGTCCCGGACGCCATGGTGGTGATCAATCATAAAGGCATCATCCTCTCCTTCAGTTCCGCGGCACAGGCGTTGTTCGGCTATTTGGAGGATGCAATCGTGGGCTGTAATGTCAGCATGCTCATGCCTTCACCGGATCGTGAACGTCACGACGGCTACATCCTGCGATATCTCGAGACCAGTCAGAAACGGATCATCGGGATCGGCCGGATCGTATTCGCCCAGCGCAAGGACGGTTCGACCTTTCCCATGGAGCTCTCGATCGGCGAAGCGAAAAGCAGATCGCAACGCATCTTCACGGGCTTCATCCGCGATCTTACGGACCGACGACGCACCGAGGAGCGACTACAGTCCTTGCAGTCCGAGCTCATTCACGTGTCACGGCTAAGCGCGATGGGTACAATGGCCTCGACCCTCGCCCACGAACTCAATCAGCCGATTGCCGCCATTGCCAATTACGTCGAGGCGGTCCGCGATCAGCTCCTCGATCCTCGGGGTGAGGAGTTACCTTTGATGCGTGAAGCTCTTGACGATGCTGCCAAGGATGCGCTGCGCGCTGGGCAAATCGTTCGTCGCTTGCGCGATTTCGTCGCACGGGGGGACGTGGAGCGGTCGGTAGAAGAATTGCCAGCCTTGATTAAAGAAGCTTTGGTTCTGGGGCTGATGGGCGCGCGGGAACGTGGCATCGAGGCCACCTTCGACCTGGATCCTTCCGCTTCGCCGGTCCTGGTCGATCGAGTGCAAATCCAGCAGGTGCTTATCAATCTGCTGCGCAATGCCGTCGAGGCGCTAAGTGACTCCTCGGATCGCCGGGTACATGTGACGAGCAGTCCGGATAGAGACGGCCTGGTGCGCGTCAGCGTGGCCGACACCGGACCTGGAGTTGCCAAGGAAATTGTGGAGCAACTCTTCAGCGCATTCACCAGCACCAAGCCACAGGGCATGGGCCTGGGCCTTTCGATCTGCCGCACGATCATCGAGGCAAATGGCGGACGCATCTGGATGGAACCTCGGCCCGAAGGCGGCACGATCTTCCATTTCACCTTGCAGCGCGCGCAGACGGAGGACGAGCATGAGCAGCAGTAAGTTAGTGCACATCGTCGATGACGAGGAATCGATGCGACGCTCAACCGGATATGCGTTGAAGACTACCGGTTACGCGGTCGCCACCTGGTCCTCAGGCACCGAATTTCTCAAGCAGGTGCGGCACGCCGAGCAGGGGTGCATACTTCTCGATGTGCGTATGCCCGACATCGACGGCCTGGAAGTTCAGCAGGTTCTCGCCGCGCGCGGCGTAACGATGCCGGTCGTGATCATGACCGGTCACGGCGACATAACCATCGCGGTTCAGGCGATGAAAGCGGGCGCCGTGGACTTTCTCGAAAAACCGTTCGAAAAATCGGCGCTCCTGAACGCCGTCGAAGCTGCATTCGAGCGTATCGCCAAGGCGGACGACGCAGCCATCAAAGCCCAGGATGCCGCTACGTTGCTGGCGGCGCTGACCCCGCGAGAGCGCGATGTCCTGGAAGGCCTGGCTCAGGGGCTGCCCAACAAGACCATTGCATATGACCTGGGCATCTCACCGCGCACGGTCGAGGTTCACCGTGCGAACCTGATGGCCAAGCTCGACGTACGCAGCCTGTCCGATGCACTGCGCATCGCCTTTGCGGCCGGGTTAGGGCAGTAACCCTTAGGGCCACTACGTAAAGACCCGCACGAGTGGGTTCGCCATTCCCATGGCTAAAGATGGGAACGGTGAATTGAATAGTAGTTTGAAACAATCTGAACGGCGCAGACCACGCATCCTCCTCGTCGAGGACGACGCAAGCGTACGGCGCTCAACGCAGCTATTGCTTCAGGGCAAGGGCTTCGATGTTCGTGCCCATGCCGCCGCCGACCCAATCCTGCTGACGGGAGATTTCAGCGACGTCGCTTGCCTGGTCGTGGACTACCGCCTGGGCGAACATGACGGCATGGCCGTTCTGCAAGTAATGCGCGAGCATGGCTGGCACGGACCGGCTATCCTGGTGACTGCGTTTTCAACAGCGGAATTAAGGCGGTGCGCGCAGTTGGCCGGCTTCAGTGAATTTCTCGAAAAGCCGATGGAGGAATGGGCGCTTGTCCGTGCCGTTGCGCGCTTGACCGGGCTCAATCCGGACCAGCCCGGATGAGCGGGAAAGATAACGCCCCCCATCGAGGCCGATATCCTGAGGATATGTCGGCATTTGAACGCCTGTCCCCGCGTGAGCGCGAAGTCCTCGACGGCGTGGTGCGTGGCCTTACCAACAAGGCCATCGCTCGCGAGCTCGGCATCAGTTTTCGGACAGTGGAAATCCACCGGGCCAGAATGATGCGCAAGCTCAATGCCAATACCATCGCAGGCCTTGTCGAGATCGCTTTGAGCCGTTGAGTGGTGCGCAGATCGAACATGGGAATGGTGCCCACATTTTTGGTCGCCTAGCACTTCCTCACAAAAATCAGGCGGCGCGGCCCGAGGCGGCCAAGGACGGTGGCGAGGTCGATGCCGGCCACCGCCAGGCATCCTTCGCTTCGACCGATTTTGCCTGCGGCGCCAGCCAGACCGTAGGAGACATAGTCCGCGGAATGAATGACCAGCCCCCGTTGGGCGGCATTGCTATTGCTCTGCTCAAGCCCGCGAAGATGGCGCGAAGACCCATGCCGTCCTTCGTAAATGCCTTCGGTGAGATAGGCCCCGGCGGAGGAGGCGTTGGATCCACTGCTATTGGAAAAGGAGTGCACCCAACCGCTATGCTCGGGATCGGACCCCCGTCCATGTGCCACCAGGACGGGCTTGCTTGTGCCGCCAAGCAAATCAACGATGTGAAAGCGCGGCGCCGCCGATGGGGCACTGAAATCGACCACGCCCACCACGTCGCGTTCAGGACTGAAGTGGGAATGCCGTTCGAGCGCCCCAAGAGCCTGTGACAGGAGTGACATGGGAGGCGATTGCGCTGCCGCAGCAGCGGCGTGACCGGGCCGCACCAATGCAATCGAACCGAGTGCTGCGAGGAAATAACGACGCGAAATCACGTGGCGAGGGCTCCGGATGCGTTTGGAAACCAATAACGCGAATCCGATCGGCAAGGTAGGTAAGTACAAACCCTTATAGGCCTGCCGCATCGACACCCGGCAAACACAGGCTATGAAAATATGGTCCCTGCCTTTGTTCGCGATGCTTCTGTCGGCCGCCTCGCCGCCGCCACATTGGTCCAGTATGCAAGTGAGCCGTCTACTGACCCTGATGGAACGCTCTTCGGATGAGGGGCTCGCCGAAGCAACGCAAGACGTACCGCGCCTCAGGCAGGCCTTGGCGCTTGGCGACGTGGACGCGACGGACGCGCTCGCCACCCGCATGGCACAGAACCTTCTCGGCAATTATATCGGTGGCTGTTGTAATGCGGCGCTCAGATCCAACTGGCATATCGCCAACGGATACGAGACGTTCGACCGGCGCGGCGCCATAGCCAGCGCGGTGCGCGACGATGGCTTGGACGCGCTCTTTGGCCGTGCCCTTCCGTCCCATCCCTTCTATGCGGCGCTGCGCGCGGCATACTCGCGTGAACGTGACCCAATTCGCCGAAACACGCTTGCCGCCAATCTCGACAGATGGAGGTGGATGCCTCGCGATCCGGGCTCGCGTTACCTTCTGGTGAACGCAGCCGCCTTCGAGGCAACGCTATGGCAGGACGGAGCAATGATTGGCCGCTGGGCCGTTGTCGTGGGCAAGACCAGATCGCCAACTCCGGTTTTTGCGGCGCGCGTAACCGGCGTTGTCGTAAACCCCTGGTGGGAGATTCCTCCGGCGATCGCTCGGGAGAGCGTCGCAGGCCTTCTCGCCCGTGACCCGGCGGAAGCCGCACGCCGGGGCTATGTCCGCGCCGGCCAGCGCTATCGTCAGCGCCCCGGGGCGAACAATGCGTTGGGCCGCATGAAACTCGTCATGCCAAACCCCTACAATGTGTACCTCCATGACACGCCCGCGCAAAACCTGTTTGGGCAGGACGTCCGCGCTTTCAGCCATGGCTGCGTTCGCGTGGGCGACGCCTTGGGTCTAGCCGCGACCCTCTTGGGCAAACCCCATTCTCGTTCGAGGCTAGGATCTCTGGTTGCGAAGGGTCAGACACAGACGCTCAGTCTGCCAGCGCCTATCCCTGTGTACGTAGCCTACTTTACGGCCGAACCAGACGGCGCGGGAAGCGTGCGCTATTTTCCCGACGTCTATCGGCGCGACGTGAAGGCTCAGGCGCCAAGCCCAGAAGGAACTTGCCCGCGATAGACGCCTGGACCGCCTTGTTATCCATCAAGCACACTAAAGCCGTCTCGCGGGTTTTCAAAGTGCATGTCGGGCCCGCGCGCGATCAACCGCCCGTTGGCACGTTATCCCGGCACAGCGGTGTCAGGAAGCACATGGGAGAATTGCGTATAGGCAATCCGAACTGGCCGGTCGAAGACCTCGACAGACCTTGATCGAAAGAGGGCTCAGTCGATCCGGCGAAAAGGCCTGCGCAGCACGGTCCGGCCTCCAGAGATCTGACCGGCACGCGTACAGGAGACGGTAGCATGGCACTGACCTCGGTAAAGCAGCGGATTGTGCTGTGTCATCCCGACACCGAAAGTCTCTGTTCGGCAATCGCGAAACGCTGGTTGGTCCGGGCGCAGGGACATCACCAGGAATGCGAGGTCCGAGACCTCTACGCGGACGGATTTGACCCTGTACTCAAATCGAACGAGCAGCCTGGCAAGCAAGGGTACGCTCCGCTGGAGGCGAACCTAGCCGAGTTGGAAGTCCTGAAGGCGCTCGATGTTTTGGTGTTCGTCTACCCAATCTGGTTCGGGAGCCCGCCCGCTATGCTGAAAGGGTATTTCGAGCGCGTGGTGGGCTGCGGAAATGTCGTGAATACTCCGGGCCACACAAAACCGTTGGCCGGCGTTCGTCTGGTCAGTATCTGCACGTCCGGCGCAAGAGGTGTCTGGCTGGCGGAAAAAGGCGTCACGGGGGCCCTGCACACCATCTTCGATCAATATGTTTCCGAAGCTTTCGGGAGCAAGAAAACGTATCGACTGCATCTGGATTCCATAGATGAACGAACGGATGACTTCTTCATTCGCACCCGCCTCGCCGATGTCGACCAGTTTGCCGACCAGGTCTGCGCGGATGCATATGGAGATGTCCGAGGCTTGTCGCCGTCGTGAGCATCGCTTTGTTCGGATGACATCGATCACATCGGTTTAGCGCACGGTTGGCGGGATTCGCGCGACGCAGTGCGCACGCGGCCATCGGACCAACGGCGGTTCGAACCTTGAAAGGATGATGGATGACCCCGCAAAATCGATGCGACACGAATGGGTCCCCATCCAGGATGCCCGCCATCTTCGAAATGTGCCGGACTGTCTCTCGCTCTCCTGTTCACGGCCGCTGCGAGCGTATGGCGGCTTCAGTGACCTCGATACGGGCAGATTTGATTTTCCCGGCACGGCCGGGTGACGCCGGCAAGGAAGACACGGCCACGAGATTGGTAAGCGCGCGAACGCGCCATTCCGCGCGGTCCCGCGCAATGGATGAAACATGACCGCGGTGAGCGCGCTTCAGCCGACAGGGCTGACGAACCTCGCGGCCCAGGCGCGGTTGGCGCAAGACGGTGCCAACGAAATCCCGCGGGCCGGGAAGAAATCGCTGCTGGGCATTGTCTTGAATGTCTTGCGCGAGCCGATGCTCGCCCTGCTCCTGGTCGGCGGCATGGCGTACCTTCTGCTGGGAGATCTCACCGAAGCGCTCATCCTGCTGGCATTCGCAACCTTTTCCGTAGCCGTCACCGTCGTACAGGAGACACGCACCGAACATGTTCTTGAGGCCCTGCGCGATCTTTCGGCGCCTCGCGCGCTTGTCATCAGGGAGGGCGTTCGCAGTCGGATCGCCGGACGAGACGTGGTGCGCGGTGACCTGATCGTACTTGGCCAAGGCGATCGTGTAGCCGCCGACGCAGTCCTCATCGAAGCGAGCGACTTGCAGGCCGACGAGTCGCTCCTGACAGGCGAGTCCATGCCGGTCGACAAATCCGTCGACACGGACGGGGACGTCGACCCTCGGCCCGTTGGTCATGACCAGTCCCGGATCTATTCAGGATCGCTCATCGTTCGCGGCAGCGGAGTAGCACAGGTCGTGGCGACCGGAGCGCATACCAAAATGGGCAAGATCGGTCAGAGCCTTGCGTCACTGAAGAGCGAAGCACCTCGCCTCCAAAGAGACACCGCCCGGATCGTCACGTGGTGCGCAGGCGGGGGCGCCGCCGTCGCGCTGGTCGTCGTTCTTTTGTTCCGATTGCTGCGCGGAGGGTGGATCGAAGCCCTGCTGGCCGGGATTGCGATCGGCATGGCAATGCTTCCCGAAGAATTCCCCGTCGTGCTGACGGTATTTCTGGCAATGGGCGCCTGGCGGATCGGCAAGGTCGGGGTACTCACAAGGCGCGCATCGGCCATCGAGACGCTGGGCTCGGCTACCGTTCTGTGCACTGACAAGACCGGCACCTTGACGGAAAACAGGATGTCCGTGACCTCGCTGTGGTTACCATCGGGCGAGGTAGCGGCTTTCGCCAGCGACCGGCCCATTCCTGAAGGTTTCCGACACCTGCTCCAAAACGCGGCATTGGCCAGCGCTGTCAAACCTGACGATCCGATGGAGATAGCGCTACACAAAGCAGCCAGCGCAGAGACGCAGATACATCGACACAGGGAACTCGTACATAGCTGGCCCCTGAGGCCCGGACTTCTGGCGATGTCGAATGCCTGGCGTGAGGACGGTATCCTGACGGTTTCGGCCAAAGGCGCGCCCGAGGCGGTCGCCACCCTTTGCCAGCTGACCCCCGAGCTACTGTCTATCTTGACGGACGCCGTCGAGGCAATGGCGGTCCGGGGCATTCGCGTGCTGGCCGTGGCACACGCGATCGCCCCCGATCCCAATTGGGCCGAAACTCAGCATTCCTACAACTATGAGCTAGCGGGGCTCGTCGGCCTCGCTGATCCTATCCGCGCGAGCGTGCCAGCTGCGGTCGCGCAATGCCGCAGCGCCGGCATACGCGTCGTGATGATCACCGGCGATTACGCCGCCACAGCGCGCGCAATAGCACGCGAGGCGGGGATCGCCGGCGACGAGGTGCTGTCCGGTGCCGAGCTTACGGGCCTTGACGACCATCAACTCAGTGAACGCCTGAAAACGGTCAATGTCTTTGCGCGGATCATGCCTGAGCAGAAGTTACAGATCGTTCAAGCCCTAAAGGCTAGCGGCGAAATCGTCGCGATGACGGGCGATGGGGTCAACGATGCCCCGTCGCTCAAAGCCGCGCATATCGGTATCGCCATGGGGAAACGCGGCACCGATGTAGCGCGGGAAGCCTCGGCCATGGTCCTGCTAGACGATGACTTCCAATCAATCGTGCAATCCGTTCGCCTCGGACGTCGAATCTACGACAATATCCGCAAGGCCATGGCATTTATATTCGCAGTTCATGTGCCGATTGCCGGTCTTGCTCTTCTGCCGCTTGTATCCGGGCTGCCCGTGCTGTTCGGTCCGATCCACATCGCTCTTCTCGAGATGGTAATCGACCCGGTCTGCGCCCTGGTTTTCGAAGCGGAGCACGCGGAGGACAACGTTATGCGGCGCCCTCCACGCGATCCTGCAGAACGATTGTTTTCGGTTCCGATGATAATCTGGAGCGTCTTCCAGGGCATAACCGCGTTCGTGATCCTGGGGGCGCTGTTTGTCATAACCGGCAACTCGTCGATGCCCGAAGCTGAAATGCGCGCGCTCACGTTCTTTTCACTGATCGCTGCGATTATCGCCTTGATCCTCGTCAACCAGTCGTATCGCGCAACGGTCCGCGGCCTCATCGCCCGCCCGAATAAAGTGATGCTTTACGTCACCGCGATTATCGCAGCGGTGTCCGGTCTGATCCTCTCGATACCGACAGCGCAATCCTTGCTGAAGTTCGGTTCCATCGCCTGGAGCGACATAGCGCTGGCTATGGGGCTTGGTGCCGGCCTTCTGATTTTTCTTGAAGGATGCAAGGCGCTGATCGGACTGAACGGCGGGAAGAACGGCGAGACAAGCCGATGGATACCACGGTGAGGTGTGGCCACTACGTACATATCCGCAATGCAATGAGGGCTCGGACGGAGGATTGTGCGGCATGAGCGAAGAATGCCAGATCCCGACTGGCATTGTCGTGATTGTCCATGCCGGTGGCGCCGATACCCTGTTTAACCCGAAAGCGCTCGTTCGGCTCAACATCGAGCTCACCTCAATTCCCGCCGTCACTGCTGCTACCCCGAGGTTTCCAAACACGTAAAATCAGCAAGCACATGCTGCCACGAGCCTGTGCTCAAAAGCGAGAAGATTGACCGCGATGCAGATGGCCGAAACCGTACTTGCCAAAGCAACAGCGCAAGTTGCCGCAGCGCAAAAGCACATGCCGGTCATCAAGGGCTTTGTTGATGCGCCGACCTGCACGGTTACTTACGTCGTGCATGATCCGGCCACCCGCCGGGCTGCCATCGTCGACAGCGTGCTGACCTATGATCCGGCATCGGGGCGGACGGCACTGGACGCGATCAATCCGGTGATCGCGTATGTCGCCGAACAAGGTCTTGGCGTCGACTGGCATCTCGAAACGCACGCCCATGCCGACCACCTGTCAGCCGCTCCGTACCTCCAGCACAAGTTCGGCGGTGAAATCTCCATCGGTGCGCATATCTGCGAGGTCCAACAGACTTTTGGCAAGCTCTTCAACGCAGGCACCGATTTCGCTCGCGATGGCTCCGACTTCGATCATCTCTGGGCCGATGGCGGAACATTCCAGATCGGCAATCTGCCGGTCACCGTATTGCATGTGCCGGGCCACACGCCGGCCTGCGTCGCCTATGTGATCGGCGACGCCGTCTTCGTGGGCGATACCATGTTCATGCCGGACTACGGCACGGCGCGCGCCGACTTCCCCGGCGGAGATGCCCGCACGCTATTCCGCTCGCTACGCCGGCTTCTCGAGCTGCCGCCCGAGACGCGCCTGTTCATGTGCCACGATTATCTGCCCGAAGGCCGCGATTATTTCGTCTGGGAATCGACCGTCGCGGATCAGCGCCGGGCAAATGTCCATGCACGAGACGGGATCGACGAGGGTGCCTTCGTCGTCATGCGAGAGACCCGGGATCGCACGCTGCCCATGCCCCGCCTGATCCTGCCTTCAGTGCAGGTCAACATGCGCGCCGGACATATGCCGCCAGCCGAGGAGAATGGCATCGTCTACCTCAAGATACCGGTGAACCAGCTGTGAGGGCCGACATGTTTCCCCATGCCGATGCCAGTGGCGGCCTGATCGGCGGCTTCATGATCGGTCTGGCTGCCGCGATCATGCTGCTGGGCCTGGGCCGGATCGCGGGCGTGAGCGGCCTCACCGCGCGCGCCGCCGGCCTCTCCGACAGCGGTGCTCCGCGCGGGATCGCGGTCGCCTTTGTGCTGGGCCTGCCACTGGGCGCTTTGATCATCGCGTCGCTGGCAGGAGGCATCCATGCGACCTTCCCCGCGCCCGGCCTGCTCGTCGTCGCCGGGGTGATCGTCGGGTATGGAACGAGGCTGGGCTCAGGTTGCACAAGCGGGCACGGCGTTTGCGGGCTGTCTCGTCTGTCTCGTCGCTCGATGCTGGCCACCGGTCTGTTCATGGCGAGCGGTTTTGCGACCGTAGCCGCGATGCGCTTTGCAGGAGCGCTGTGATGCGGATCGTGATCGCCTTGCTGTCGGGCGCACTGTTCGGAGCTGGGCTTGCCGTTTCAGGCATGGCCGATCCGGCGCGGGTGCGAGGTTTCCTCGACCTCTTCGGCCGCTGGGATCCCACTCTGGCCTTCGTGATGGGCGGCGCCCTTGTTCCCATGGCGCTTGCTTGGCTGGTCCGCAAGCAGCTCGAAAAGCCGCTCGCGGACGCCGCCTTCGATCTGCCCGAGACGCGCGGGATCGATGGCAGGCTCGCGCTTGGCGCGGTGCTGTTCGGTATCGGATGGGGTCTTGGAGGCCTTTGCCCGGGTCCCGCCATCGCGAGTCTCGCGCTGGCACCCATGCTGGCCGCGCCCTTCGTGCTGGCCATGCTCCTGGGCATGGCGATACACCGTGCCACGAGCAGACTGCCCGCCATTTCGCGATGCCGACAAGGAGCACGTCCATGGCGAAAAAGCCAATGACTATGCGGCCCAGGCGTCTGTCTAATCCCGCACATAGCAAGACGGATACGTCGGGCATGACAGGGTGGCCCATCGCGCTGCTACTCGCGCTTGCCCGATGAAACGCGAGTGAAAGGACATGACCATGTTCGATGCCGTTGACGCCCTTTTACTGGCCCGCGCGCAATTTGCCTTTACCGTCAGTTTTCATTTCCTGTTCCCGGCCTTTTCGATCGGGTTGGCCAGCTATCTCATGGTACTGGAAGGATTGTGGCTGGCCACCGGCAAGGGCCTCTACGCCAATCTCTATCGCTACTGGCTCAAGATCTTCGCCGTCGTCTTCGCCATGGGCGTCGTCTCGGGCATTGTCATGTCGTATCAGTTCGGCACCAACTGGTCGGTGTTTTCCGAAAGGCAGGGCCGGTCATCGGGCCACTGATGGCTTACGAGGTGCTCACCGCCTTCTTCCTCGAAGCCGGGTTCCTCGGCGTAATGCTGTTCGGCATCGACAAGGTCGGGCGCAAGCTGCACTTCACCGCCACTTGCGCGGTCGCGGTCGGGACCTTCATCTCCGCTTTCTGGATCCTGTCGGTCAACAGCTGGATGCAGACCCCAACCGGCTACGAGATCGGCGCCAACGGCCAGTTCCTGCCTGGGCCGAGCTGGACCGCAATCATCTTCAACCCCAGTTTTCCCTATCGTCTAGTCCACACCGTTCTGGCGGCCTATCTCACCACCGCCTTCGCGGTCGGCGGGGTGGGCGCCTGGCATCTGCTCAAGGACCGGGCCAATCCTGGCGCGCGCACGATGTTCTCGATGGCGATGTGGATGGCCGCGATCGTCGCGCCGATCCAGATTTTCGCGGGCGACATGCACGGCCTCAACACGCTGGAGCATCAGCCGGCCAAGGTCATGGCGATGGAAGGGCATTTCGAGAGCCATCCGGACGGCGCGCCGCTGATCCTGTTCGGTATCCCGGATAGCGCCAACAAGCGGATCGACTACGCTATTGAGATTCCCAAGGCGTCCTCGCTCATTCTCAGGCATGATCTGAATGCGCCGCTAAAGGGATTGGACAGCGTGCCCGATGGCGATGAACCTCCCGTCGGCATCGTTTTCTGGGCGTTTCGCGTGATGGTCGGGCTTGGCTTCGCTATGCTGGGGCTGGGGCTATGGAGCCTGCTAGCCCGAGTGCGCGGCAAGCTGCATGAGTGGACCTGGCTGCACCGCTCGGCGCTTGTCATGGGACCGGCGGGGTTCGTCGCTGTCCTGGCGGGATGGATCGTCACCGAAGTCGGACGCCAGCCTTTCACGGTCTACGGCTTGCTGCGCACAGTCCACAGTGCATCCCCGCTCGACGCGCCCGCCGTGGCGGCTTCGCTGCTGGCCTTCGTCATCGTCTACTTCAGTGTCTTCGGCATGGGCATTTGGTACCTGCTGCATCTGATGAGGAAGCCGCCTCAGGCTCACGAAGGTACGCTCGACGGCGCGCCGATCCGCACTGCCGGTATTACCCCGGCACCTGCCATCGAAGGAGGGCAATGACGATGTTCGATCTTACCGTCATCTGGGCCGTCATCATCGGCTTCGCCATCGTCGCCTATGTCGTCATGGACGGCTTCGACCTCGGGATCGGCATCCTCTTCCCGCTGTTCAAGGTCGGCAAGGACCGGGATACCGCGATGAACAGCATCGCTCCGGTGTGGGACGGCAACGAGACCTGGCTGGTGCTGGGCGGCGGAGGCCTCCTCGCTGCCTTCCCTCTGGCCTATGCCATCGTCCTGCCCGCACTTTACGCACCTCTGATCGCCATGCTCTTGGGCCTGGTGCTGCGCGGCGTCGCTTTCGAGTTCCGCTGGCGCGACCCGGCGCACCGGGCTTTGTGGGACATGGCCTTCACCGGCGGTTCGGCGGTGGCGACATTTGCGCAAGGGATAGCGCTGGGCGCTCTGCTCCAGGGGATCAGCGTCTCAGGACGCGCCTACTCCGGTGGCTGGTGGGAATGGCTCTCGCCGTTCTCCGTGCTGACCGGGTTCGGCCTGATGACCGGCTATGCGCTGCTCGGGGCATGCTGGCTGAACTGGAAGACGGAAGGCGCGCTACAGCGGCAGGTCGTCACCTATGCCGGACGCCTGGGCATCGCGCTGCTCGCCGTGATCGGCGCGGTCAGTCTCGCTACGCTGACGCTGGAGGCCAGATACCAGACCCGCTGGCTGAGCTGGCCGGGCGTACTCGCCACCGCGCTGGTACCGCTCGCTACGCTCATCGTCACGGCCCTGCTCTATCGCAGTCTTTCGCGCCGCAGGGATGCACAGCCGTTCTTCTGGGCACTTGCGATGTTTGGTCTGTGCCTCCTCGGCCTCGGATTCTCGATCTGGCCCTACGTGATTCCGGCTCGGGTCACCATCTGGGAAGCGGCAGCACCCTATCGCAGCCAGTTGTTCATGCTTATCGGCAGCGCCGTGCTGGTGCCGGTAATCCTGGTTTACACCGCTTGGGCCTACTGGGTGTTTCGCGGCAAGGTCGGCAGTGAGGGCTATCACTGATGCGACAGACAGTCGTCCACATCTGCTGGTTCGTGGGAATCTGGTCGGGTAGCGTCCTTCTCCTTGGCGCTCTGTCGCTGACACTGCGGGTCTGGTTACGGTGACGCCCAGAAGCGCGAACAAATGCGGAAGGTCCCTTGCCCTTCTTGCCCGCCAGGGACTTGCCCCGGAGTAACGATCGCCCGCCCGGCCTCCTCGCCTCTTCAACAGGCACTCTAATCGAGACGCTAAAGCCAAGTGTGGGAGCGGGCTGCCGACGCTAAACGGCTATCCGGCATCACGCACTTACGTCCTCAGCGTGACGAACCGATCGCAGCAGCTGACCGGTCCCTCTGCAGCTTCGCGTGCGAGCCGACATCTTTGCGTTCCGAGTACCGGTCGACCAATTGGCCGGCGTTAGGCCGCGTCGGCGCTGTGAAGCGCACCAACTCCTCCATCACGTCCACGACACGATCATAGTAAACGGATGTTCTCGGACACTTAAAATTCATGTCGCGACAATGCAAACGTTCGGACCAAGGTACGCGGACACCAAAAAACGGCCGCCCGCCTCGCGGCGCCGCGCTCTATGCTCCGGCTTCGCCTGCGCCCCGAGCCCCCAAGGGGTCTCGGCCGAAGGTCGCGATCGCATGGCGGACGACCGGCAAAGCCGGACGATAGCGGGCGCGGCGGCGCCGCGGCGTTGTTGGTGGGCCTTCCCGAATAGCGGGTGCGGGCGTCGCTTCCTCCTAGGCCCGCCACGGCGGTCCGCAAGCCTGCGGGCTGCTCCACGTTGTTTCGCCCCTGCGCGTGCCGCTTGGGTGCGGTCCGCCGCTTGAAGCGGGCCTTTCCGGTCGCTCTTCGCCGCCCACCCCCGCTTTGCGGGGAGGCATGTTGCTTTAGCGAAGAGGAGTTCCATTCATGCGTGCGAACAACCGGCCTCGTGCCCGCCGAAACGTTGCAAAAGGTGTGGCCCCCAAGCCGCGAACCAACCTGTATGACGAGGTCACCGCCAGGATCGTGGCGGAGCTGGAAGCGGGGCGGTTCCCGTGGGTCCAGCCATGGAGGAGCGCCGGAGCCGCCGGCCCGGCCCTGCCCCGCAACGCGTTGACGGGGCGCTCCTACAGCGGCGTCAATGTGCTGCTTTTGTGGGGGGCGTGCATCCAACAAGGACATGCCTCCCAAAGCTGGTTGACCTTCAGGCAGGCGCTGGAAGCGGGAGGGTCGGTGCGCAAGGGGGAACGGGGGGTCACCGTCGTCTACGCAGACCGCTTCATTCCCAAGGGCGAGGCCGAGCGTGCCGCGCGAGAAGACAAGAACGCACGGGCCGTGCCCTTCCTCAAGCGCTTCACGGTGTTCAATGTCGCTCAGTGCGAAGGGTTGCGGCCCGGTCTGGCGTCCGATCCGGCGCCGCTGCCCGACCGCGAGATTGTCCCGGTGGCCGAAGCGCTCATCTCCGCTTGCGGGGCCGACTTGAGGATCGGCGGCGACAAGGCCTATTATGCCCCTTCGGCGGATTTCGTGGCAGTGCCGCCGCAGCCCGCCTTCTTCGAGCAGATCAATTACTACCGCACCTGCCTGCACGAACTGACCCACTGGACCGGGCATCGCTCCCGGCTGGCACGGGACTTTTCCGGCGCGTTCGGCAGCGCGCCCTATGCCCGCGAGGAACTCGTCGCGGAAATGGGATCAGCCTTCCTGTGTGCGGCATTGGGGATTGTCCCCACCGTTCGCCACGCCGACTACCTCGCCGGATGGATCGATCTGCTGCGCGAGGATAGCCGCGCGATCTTCCGCGCCGCGAGCGCGGCGAGCAAGGCCGCTGAATTCCTGCTCGCCTGCCAGCGCGAACAGGCCGGAGACGGGAGGGTCGCGGCATGATCCTCCTTACGCCCGAGCTTCGCGGCGCGCTGCGCGCCAACGACCGCTCCCATCGCGCCGCGTGCCGTGAGAGCCTGCCCGAAACCGATCCCTTCCCCGTGCTCAAGCTGTTCAATCCGATCGGCGCCGCGACATGGCTGGCGACCGAACTGGGCGAAGACGAAGATACCCTGTTCGGCCTCGCCGACCTCGGGTTCGGCTGTCCGGAACTGGGCTGCTTCTCGCTGTCCGAGATCGCCAGCGTCCGCCTGCCCTTCGGCCTTGGCATCGAACGGGATGAGGGTTTCGAAGGATTGGCGCCGCTCTCGCGCTGGGCCGCCCTCGCCCGCCGTCACGGCTCCATCATCGCCGCCGAGCGCCTGCTGCGCGCCGGTTCGCGATTTCCGCTTCCGTCCGGCGAAGCCCCTGCCGGGGATAGCCGCGACGGCTGACGCGCGGCGCGTTTCCGCCGCTTTCCCGCCGGTCCCGCTCGTCCTTCCACAACCACCGGAACCGGCCCTCCCATGGAGTACCTGTCATGAAACTCGATTTTCTACCCCTGGACAAGCTCACCGTCAGCAGGATCAACATGCGCGCGCGCGGCAAGGCGCCCGATGTTACCGACATCCTCCCCTCGATCCGGGCGCGCGGCGTGCTGGTGCCGCTGATCGTGCGGCCCGCACCCGAGGGCGACTTCTACGAGATCGTCGCTGGCCTACGCCGCTACACCGCCGCCGCGCTCGTCGCGCAGGAGAACGGCGGGACCAATCCGCTGCCCGCCGCAATCATCGATCCCGGCGACGACGCCGCCGCGCTGGAGGCCTCGCTTCTGGAAAACATCGCCCGACTCGCGCCCGACGAGGTGACCCAATGGGAGACGTTCGCCCGGCTGGTGCGCGAGGGCCGCAAGCTCGAAGACATCGCGGCGACCTTCGGCCTGCCCGAGTCCATGGTTCGCCGCGTGCTGGCGCTCGGCAATCTGATGCCGCGCATCCGCGACCTCTATCGCCGCGAGAAGATCGACGCGGCGACGGTGCGCCACCTGACCATGGCGACCAAACAGCGCCAGCGCGACTGGCTCACGCTGTTCGCCGATCCCGACCGGCGCGCGCCGACCGGGCATCAGTTGAAGGCCTGGCTATGCGGCGGGGCTTCGATCCCCACCACCGCCGCGCTATTCGATCTTGCCACCTATCCGGGGCAGGTCCTCACCACCCTGTTCGGCGACGAAGCCTATTTCGCCGACCCGGAGCAGTTCTGGACGGCGCAGATGGCGGCCGTCGAGGACCGCGCGGGTGCGTGCCGGGAGGCCGGGTGGAGCGAGGTGGTCGTGGTACCCCGGAACGAACCCTTCCACGCATGGGAATACGAGAAGGTCGCCAAGCGCAAAGGTGGGCGCGTCTACATCGACGTGCGTTCCAGCGGCGAGGTAACCGTTCATGAGGGATATCTTTCACGCCGGGAGGCGCGCCGCGCCGAACAGAGCGAAATTGGCGACGCCAAACCCGCCCGCCCCGAAATCACCGCCGGAATGCAGACCTATATCGACCTTCATCGCCATGCGGCGGTGCGGGCCGAACTGCTCGGGCATCCGATGATGGCGCTGCGCCTCATGCTCGCCCACGCCATCGCCGGTTCGCCGCAATGGTCGATCCGCCCCGACCCGCGCACCGCGCGGCATGAAGAGACGATGGAAAGCGCTGAAGGGTCTCGCGCCGAGGCGGTGTTCGACGCCGCGCGGCGCGATGCGCTGTCCCTGCTCGAATCGCCGCCCGGCGAACCGACACTGGTCGGCGGCGCCGGCGACCATGGCCTCGCCAGTCTGTTCGCGCGCCTCCTCGCGCTCGCCGACGAGGCGGTATTGGGTCTGGTCCCGCTGGTCATGGGCGAAACGCTCATGACAGGCAGCGCCGCCGTCGAGGCAGTGGGCACGACGCTCGGGGTCGACATGGCCGACTGGTGGGAGGCCGATCCCGCCTTCTTCTCGTTGCTGCGCGACCGCGAGGTCTTGACGCGCATGGTCGCGGAAGTGGCGGGCGAAACGGTTGCCCAGGCCAATGCCGCCGAAAAGACCGCCACGCTCAAGATCATCATCGATGCCCACCTGCAGGGCGCCGACGGGCGCGCCAGGGTCGAGCGCTGGGTGCCGCGCTGGATGCGCTTCGGCCCCGGTGCCTACACGGATCGCGGCGGCGTCGGCACCGTCAAAGCCGCGCACAAGGTGGAGGCCGCGCGAGCGGCGCTGATCGGCGCGACAGCGTCGGGGGAGGACGGGACCGGAGAAGAGAACCGCGCCCGACCCTCGCCCCACGCGGATGGCGAGGAGCCGCTGGCCGCGTGACGGCGACAGGGGCGGTCTTCGGGCCGCCCCGAATTTTTCGCGCGCCGCCGCCCACGGGCGGCGGCGCGTTTGCATGACAGGAGATAAGAGCCACGAACCGGCCCTTCGTCGGTGGTCCTCTCGACCGGCCCCGCCTCGGGCGGGACATCCCCGCTCCCGGAGACCTTGCCATCCCTCGCCTCGTCGCAGCGATCGTACGCCGTGCTATGAGAACAAATTTGGAACATGCTATGATGCCCCGAAACGATTCGTCAAAGAGGGTTACCATCATGACCGGTCTGCCAAAGCTGAGCATCGCCGATGCCATCGGCCACAACGACGCCGCCGACCCAATCCCGTTTGGACGTTGGATCCTCCAGCAGGCCGAGCGCGGCGGGCTGATCGGCCAGCTGGCGGCGGCGGCGAAGACCGACCGGGCCTTTCCCAAGGACGGCGATCCCACCGACGTGCGCAAGCGGCTGAACCTCCAGGGCGCCGACCCCGACATGCACGAGGCGCTCGACGACGCCGAGCTCGACTGGAAGAGCTACTGATGAGCGATACCAGGCTGATCGCGCATGCCCGGCGGCTCCACGACCTCGCCGCCGCGCGGACCGGAACGCGCGCCGACCTCGTCGCCTTGCGCGATCTGGTCCCGCAGCTTCTCGAGCGGTTCGGCGCGCTGGTGCCCGATACCGACAATGCTTCGCAGGCGCAGGAAGACATCGGGGCGCGGACCGCCCCGGTCGTGCCGATCAGACAAGCCCGCTAAGCCGTAACGAGCATCGTGCGCGGCTGGAGCGCCGCGCGCGGTGCCCAGCGCCGAGAGCACGACCGACTTACATGATCGAACGCATCGAACCGTCGCTGGCGCGGCGCATCGCCCTGGCCGCCCAGGGGTTCGGGGCCAGGCGTCCGGACAAGCCGGGTCCAGCCCAGTTGCTGCGGACCTTGGGCAAAGTGCATCTGCACCAGATCGACAGCGTCAACGTGCTCGCCCGCGCCCATTACCTCCCGGCCTGCTCGCGTCTTGGCATCTATGACCGCAGCGACCTCGACTCCCTCGCCTGGGGGCCGAAGCGCAAGCGCCGGCTGTTCGAGTACTGGGCGCATGAAGCCTCGCTGTTGCCCTTCGACCTCCATCCGCTGCTGCGCTGGCGCATGGCGCAGGCCGATCGCGGGCAAACCGGCTGGACCGGCATGCGCATTTTCGCGACCGAACGCCGGGCCGAGGCCATGGCCCTGCTCGATCGCATCCGTAGCGACGGCCCTCAGGCAACGTCGGGTTTCGAGGCGCACAAGGGCCAGTCGGGCTGGTGGGAGTGGAGCGATACGAAACGCGCGCTCGAATGGCTGTTCTGGGCCGGCCACATCACCACCGCCACCCGGCGCGGCAGTTTCGAGCGCGTCTACGATCTGCCCGACCGCGTCCTGCCGGCCGAGGTCGTCGCCGCGCCCACGCCCAGCGACGCCGAGGCGCACCGGGCGCTGATCGAACGCGCCGCCGCCGCTCATGGCATCGCCACGTCCGGGGAACTGCGCGACTACTTCCGCCAGCCGCCCGAAGCTGCCCGCCAGGCCATCCGCGAACTGGCGGAAGAAGGAATTCTGATTCCCATAGACGTACCGGGATGGCGCCACGCCTGGCTCCACCGTGATGCCCGTCGCCCGCGCCGGATTGATGCGCGGGCGCTGCTCGCCCCGTTCGATCCGCTGATCTGGGAACGCGATCGCACCGAGCGCCTGTTCGGTTTCCACTACCGAATCGAGATCTATGTGCCGGCCGAAAAACGCCGTCATGGCTACTACGTGCTGCCATTCCTACTCGGCGACCGGCTCGTCGCCCGCGTCGATCTCAAGGCCGATCGCAAGGCTTCGCGCTTGCTTGTCCAGTCGCTGCATCTTGAACAGGGTGCGCCCGGCCATACCCGCGAAGCCCTGCGATCCGAACTCAGCACCATGGCGCAATGGCTCGAGCTCGACGCCGTCGACTGGGCCACCTAGCGGCGGAATTGCCCGGGCCGCGCCCGGCGACCCGCGCGTCGATCGAGGCACGAGTGCCCTGCGCTGAACGGTCTCACGCTCCAGCGCAAACGGCGCGGCGTGCTGCGCCGCGCGCTGACCGCCACGGCCCCAGCGTCGAGGAGGCGTTTTTCCCAAGACGCGCCGCCGGACGGCGCGGCGAAGCGATGCGGTTGCCGCGCCGGGTCGCGGTAGTGCAATCGTGCCGGTTGGCGGTCGCGGCGCCCGATGGCGCGGTGCACCCTTGACCAGTCAGGTCCGCGCCGTGGCCGGTCGCCTGCAGGTCCTTCGATAGCAACCACGTCCCACCCGGCCTCTTCACTGGCTGATCTGGCCAGGAGCGCCTTCGGCTCGGGCGACTGGCCGCAACGGCCAGCCAGCGGGTTTCTTCCCTTGCGCTGCGCGCATTCCTCGCGGGACCAAGAAACCCGCTGACTGACCGTCCTTCGCTGCGCTGCGGGCTTGCGCTGCGGCGTCGACCCGTCCCTGGCCTCGCGATCGCCATCGAGGCCGCGATGGGCGTGGTCTCGAAATCGAAAAAGGACCTGCATCATGGCGACCATCGGCCACTTCATCCGTACCAGCAACGAGTTCAAGGGCTCCATCACCACGCTGGCCATCCTGGCGAAGAACGTCCGCATGACCCCCGACACCACCAGCACTTCCGACAAGGCCCCGTCGCACCGGCTGACCGTCGGCGACACCGAAATCGGCGCCGCCTGGAAAAACGCCCCCAACGCCGACAAGCGTCCGAGCTACAAGGTGAAGCTCGACGATCCCAGCTTCGCCGCCCCGATCTACGCGACGCTGATCGAGCGCGAGGACGGCGGCCACGACCTGATCTGGAGCCGGCCCACCCGGCGCCGCGAGGACTGAGGCGCTGGAGGTGCCCGCCCGAACCGTCGGGTGGGCACTTTCTCGCGCATACGACAAACCCGCCGCGCAGGCTTGCATCCGGCGCTTCCCCGGCAAGAATTCCCGCATGGGACCGGACCTCGATCATCTGCCCCCGCTCCAGCGCGCCGCCCTGGAGCGCGTCGTGCACATCGTACGCGAGGCCTTCGCCATCGCGGTGTCGCGCGCGACGCAGCCCTGGAAACGACATGGCGAAATCCACCGGATCGTGCTGTTCGGACCGCTCGCCGCATCCGGCCGACCGGTGGCGAACACGGCCGCCCGGAATGAACCTGCCAGTGACTCCACCGTGCTGGTCGTCGTCAGCCACCGGGATCTCGCCGCGATGCCCAAGTACTGGCGCCCCGCCGAGGACGCCATCCGCCATGATCCGGCGATCGACCGGTCCGTCACAATCCTCATCCATGCGTGCGATGAGGTCGATGCCGGCATCGCGCGCGGCGACGCGTTCTGGACCGATATCGCCCGAGCCGGCATCGCTCTTTACGAACGAGCCGGCGCCGCGCCTGCCTTTACCGCGCCCTTTTCCGATTCAACGGATCGAGGCGAAGACGGCGGCGGGGAGGTGGCTCAGGGCCAGACCACAGAGACAGCGCATGCCGTCTTGCGAAGCTGGGCGGCCAGGGTCGACGACGCGCTCAATGTCGCGCGCTTCTGCCGGGAGACGGGCAATCGGCGCGACACCGCCTTCACGCTGCATCAGGCCGCGGAACGCGCTTATTTCTGCCATCTGCTCGTGCGCGGCGGGTACGCGCCGCGCACGCACAACCTCACGTTCCTGCGCTCGCTGGCCGAAGCGAGCGAGCCGCGCCTGGCGCCGTGCTGGCCGCGCGCGGCCAAGATCGACCGCCGACGCTTCGACCTTCTCAAGCGCGCCTGCGTCGATGCGCGCTACGCTCCCCAATACGCCATCGAGATCGACGATCTCGATGCGATCGCGGCAAGCGTGCGGGCCTTGCGCGATGCCGTTACGGCGCTGTGCAGCGCCTGGCTCGACGAACGGCACCTGCCCGAACCGCACCACGACGAACGGCGCGAGGCGCACCACGACGAACGGCGCGGGGCGCACCGGCGATAGTCCTGCGGGTCCGGGCGCGTCGCGGGACCCGCGCGGCGGTCCGCGATGTGCCCTCGATCGGGCGGCTGGCGCGGGCACGCCCTGTGCGCGCTGCCGCGCGGTCTGTCTTCCAGCCGGCTGACGCCCGCAACCGCACAGGCTGCCGCGATGCACCGGCAGACGCCGTGCGGGCCCTTGCAAGAGCGACGAGCGACCGAACCGCTTGGCCAATGGCGCCGGGTGCCCCGCCTGGATGTCGATTGGCCCGGGCCGGGTGCACGGGTGGCGGCCATGCAAGTCCGATTGGCTCTGCCGTGAAGACCATCCCCTCGAATGCGCCTGTCTGCGAGCCGTGGGCCGCCTTGTGCCGTCAACCCCGCAAGGGGGTTCCCCTGCGCGCGAGCGCTGCGGTGACGTCTGCGGCCCCGGCTCTGCGTTTGGCGCCATCGGGGATGGTCCCCGAGCATCCCAAGGAGTTTACGAACATGGCCACCACCGTCGCAACCCTCACCGTCAAGGGTGACAGCTTCGAGGGCACCCTCGCCACCTTTACCGTGAGCGGTCCGATCTCGATCATTCCCAACACCCGCAAGGTCCGGGACGCCGAGCCCGACTACCGCATCATCAGCCGCCGCAACGGCTTCGAGCTCGGCGCGGGCTGGAAGAAGTCCTCGCAGACCACCGGCGCCGACTACGTCTCGGTGGTCCTCTCCGCGCCTGAGTTCGGCACGATCTACGGCAACATCGCCAATGCGCCGGGCGACGATCCGACCAGGAAGGTCATCATCTGGAACGCGCCGGCCTGAACCGCTCGGCCCCGCTCCCGGGCGGGGCCGTTTTGTCGCATCGTTCGAGCATCGCTGCGATCCAATGCATGCGGCGAGGCGCGTTGGCCCGCGCGGGCTGCGGGCTGCGGGCTGCGCCCATCGGCGCCCCTGCCCGGCGGCGCAATACCCGGTTCCGGGGAGCGGGGTCCCCCGATCCCGGAATTCCCGCGCGTTCGGGCGCGAGCGAAGCTGCCCTCCTGCCTGCAAGGAGGGACGATGGGCCCCGATCACGCCGCGCCCGCGATGCGCGAACGCCTCGACATGGCCGGCTTCGCGCAGGAATTCCTGCGGCGCAACGCCCGCTACCGCGCGCAGTACCGCCGGGTGATGCGCGGCCACCATCCCGACCGCTCCACACCGGAGCAGGAGGCAATGGCCCGAAAATGGGGCCTGTGCTTTCCCGTGCGATCCGCGCGCCTTCGCCGCGGACGCGCCGGCGCTGTGGATGGCCAGCCTGGCCCCCGACGTCATCATCCTCGATGCCGCGCCGCCCGGATCCACCGGCGCGCCGCCGCTCCGGCTTGAAGACGCCGGCCCGCCGCTCGTCGATCGCGGGCTCGCCAATGGCCGCCACCTCGTCCTCGCCGATGGCGACGGCCGGCACCGCCTCTGGCTGCGCGAACCGGCAACGGACGGACCGCTGGCCTGCGTGATTCCATGGGACGAGGCGTTCGGACAGCGCCTGGGGGCCGTCCGCCGTCTCGAACGGCATCTGGCGGATGACCGCGCGGCGATGCCCGAAGGCACGCGCCGGGCGACCGCGTTCCAGCAACGCCGGCTGAACCTGCTGCTCGACATCGTCGATGCGCTCGGGCCCCAGTCACAGCCGCCGCCATCCACCTACGAGATCGCGGCCCGGTTCGTGTATCCGCGCATGACGATCGGCCGGGGCGCGGAATGGAAGTCGTCGTCGGAACGTCGGCGGACCCAGCGTCTCATCAAGGAGGCGCTGGAACTCGTCGAGATGGGCTACCTGCGCCTCCTGTGCGATTGAGCCGATCGTGATCGGCTGCACCTTGGCCGGCTGTTTCCAGGCCGGCTGACCCCATGCCAAGAGACCGGCCATGCGGCTTGCGAGCAGCCGCCTTTGGCACAGCGAACCTAAGTTCGACGCCGAACATCCAGGCGCGAGCGCCGCGCCATTCCCTGGACGTCGCGGCACCGACGGCAGCGCGAATCCGCTCTCGGCGCAAAGCCTCGAACCGGCCCCGCCCGCCGCCTGCGCGCCGGAGGGGCGACAAAACCGGGCGCTGCAATTCAGCCGCTCCGGCCCGCCGCGCCTTGTGCGCCAGGGTGCTCCCATCCTGTCGGACGCACTTCCCGCGCCGACACTCCCCGATGGAGGACGCCTTTGGACCACCCGACTTTCCCCCCTGCGCCGCTTTACCTGCGAACGCCCGACGCCGCGCTGCGGCTCGGGCTCAGTCCGCGCACTCTCGAAAAGCATCGCTGCTACGGAACCGGTCCCGCCTTCTACAAACTGGGCGGCCGCGTCGTCTATACGATCGAAGCGATCGACGCCTGGGCCCAGATGGGCCTGCGCCGCTCGACCTCCGATCCGGGCAGCGGCGTCTGCCACCCCGCCCGGCGCCGCAACGGCCCGGTCCGGCGCTGAGCAATGTCCCGGCGCCCCCTTCCCCGTTTGGCCGGGCACGGCGAATACGCCCAGCTCGACCTGTTCCGGTCGATCCCCGGCGACATCGCCGCGCGCGATGCGCAGGATCTCATGTCCTGGCCCTTCTTCAGCCTCGCCAAATCGCGGCGCACCGCGCCGATCACCTTCCGGATGGGCGCGACCTGGATCGACGTCGAGGCCGTGCCCGAGCACGGCATGGCGACGATCTGGGATGCCGACGTCCTCATCTGGGCCGCCAGCCAGCTGATCCAGGCCCGCGATGCCGGCCGGCCGACCTCGCGCCTTGTGCGCACGACTCCCCATGAAATCCTCGCCTTCACCCAGCGCGGCACCGGCAAGGCCAGCTACGATCGCCTCAAGGCGGCGCTCGACCGGCTTCAGTCGACTACCGTCGCCACCTCGATCCGCCAGGATCACCAACGCCGGCGCCATCGCTTCTCGTGGATCAACGAGTGGCGCGAACTGTCCGACGGCGAGCGACGGGTGCGGGGGATCGAACTGATCCTGCCCGACTGGTTCTATGCCGGCGTTCTCGATCGGGCGCTGATCCTGACAATCGACCGCACCTATTTCGCGCTGACCGGCGGCCTCGAACGCTGGCTCTACCGCCTCGTGCGCAAGCATGGCGGACGCCAGCCGACCGGATGGAGTTTCGATGTCGATCATCTCCACCTCAAATCGGGCGTGCTCTCGCCGCGCCGCCGGTTCGCCTTCGAACTGCGCGCGATCGTCTCGCGCCAGCCGCTTCCCGGATACACCCTCGCGCTCGAACACGCGCTGGGCCGCGAGCGCCTCTCGTTCGCGCCGATACCCGACGATACCTCCTCGTTGTCGCTGCGCCGCTGGCGCCGCGAGCCTGCGGACAACCTGCCATGAGGCTCGGATTATCGGGAACACCCCGGTTCGGACCATCGGGAACCGCGAACACGGACGATCGGGAACGCCGCAGCGGCGCAAAGCCCCGGAATTGCACGGAGAATCGGCACCCCTCTAACGATGCTAATAGAAAAGAATCCTTCGGATTCTTCCTAACCGGCGCCGCGCGAGCGCTTGCCCGCCGCCGCCCCGCATCGGATCCACGCACGGCAGCCAGGCGCCGGGACGACATTGCGACCAAGCCCGTGTGCCCGCGCGGTTTACAGCCCGCCGCCCGCGCCTCGCCGCCGGCGCGCACCCACGAGCCCTCCGTCTCCCCCTTCCATCCCCATCGCCATCGCCAGCACCCGCCCACCGCTTGGAGACCCGTCATGATACCGTCCTCCGATCGTCGCACGCCGCCTGTCGCCCTCCCCGCTCGCGCCTCGCGCGACACGCTGACCCACGTCGAACTCGTCTGGATCGAACGCCGTCTCGAGCACTGGATCCGCTTCGGCCGCGTCGCCCGCGAGCAGGTGGTCAGCCGCCGCACCCGCATCGTTTCGTTCCGCGCCGATGCGGTCTTCGCGTTCGTGCGCTGGTCGGCCAACGACTTCGGCACCGTGCGCTCACGCATCGACATCCTGCGCGCCGTGCATCCCGGGGATGCCTATTCGACTGTCCCCTTCGTGCGCCCAGGCGCCGAGATCCTGCTCTCGATCGAAGGCTGGCCAAAAGTGGCCAGAGTGCTCGAAGCGATCGACGCCATCGAGGCGGAAGGGCTCGATCCGTGCGAAGCGGCGTCCGAGCACTGGCGCCACGTCCACAATCGGCTGACCATCGGCGAACCGGCACGGCCCTACACCGCGCAGCGCCACCAGGCGTGGCTCAAGCGCAAGGCGCTGGGCGAATGACCCGCTTCGGCTATGTCGCCGCGACGGTCCTTGTGGTCGATCTCTTCGCGGCACTCTTCCTCGCGCAACATTGGCGCCAGCCGCGCCCGCGCCTGCTGTGGAACGCCAGTGCCAGCGCGCCCATCGGGCTTTACCGCGTGGCTGCAATCGACCATCCCCGCGTCGGCGACCTGGTCGTGCTCACGCCCCCTGCCCTCCTCGCCGGTCTCATGGCGCGGCGCGGGTACCTGCCGCGCGGCGTGCCGCTGGTGAAGCGGGTCGCGGGGCTTCCTGGGGCGCGAATCTGCCGCGACGGCTCTGTCGTGACGATCGCTGGCCATGCCGCCGCGATCGCCCGCCCGCGCGATGCCGGCGGACGGGCGCTGCCTTCCTGGCGCGGTTGCCGGGTCGTTGGCGGGGGCGAGCTGTTACTCCTCAACCCCGGCCTCGACAGCTTTGATGGGCGCTATTTCGGGGCGATCGAAGCGACCGGGCTGGTCGGGCGCGCCATCCCGATCCTGACCCGTGAGGCGGCGCATTCGCCGCTGCGCTGGCATGGATGGCGCGGCGCGGCCGCGACCCCGCTACTGTCGAAGGGAGGCAAATCGTGCCATTAGCCCGCTGCTTTCGGCGCGGCGCCGCCGATGCGCTTCGGAGCCGCGAAACCACGTTCGGTGCGCGCGGTTCGCCGTCGCACCTCGCGCCGGATGGACATTCGGGCTCGGCTCCGCGGCGCTTGCCGATGCCCTCAAGCACCGCATGCGGCGCACGAATGTCAAAGATCGGCCGCGGCGGGTCAGCGGCGCGCGCCGTGTCCCGGACCTTGCAGATGCTCTGCCTCGTCGGGACAGCCCTCCCGATGGTATCGGCATCGAGCGCTCCTGCTGGTCCCGTGCCGCCAATACCCAGGCAGCGCGAACTGCAGGCAGGACCCTTCGCACCGCATGTGCGCGAAGCGGCGCTTCGCTTCAGCATCCCCGAAGCCTGGCTCATCGCCGTCATGCGCACGGAAAGTGCCGGCGATCCGCGTGCCCGCTCGTCCGCCGGTGCCATCGGACTGATGCAGGTCATGCCCGCGACCTGGCGCGATCTGACCGCGCGCCACCGGCTCGGCGACGACCCCTGGGATCGGCGCGCCAATGTCCTTGCGGGGGCTGCGTACCTGCGCGACATGATCGAGCGCTACGGCGACCTCGAAACCGGGCTCGCCGCCTATAATGCCGGCCCGGCCCGCGCCGACGCATGGCGCCGGGGAGCGCGCGCCCTGCCCGCCGAAACCGTGCACTACGTCGCGAAAGTCATGCGCCTGCTCGGCCGCGACGCCGGGGTCACGCCGACCTTCGCGCCCGCCGGCGCCGCGCCGCCGGACTGGCGCGATTCGCCACTGTTCACGGGCGGCGCGGGACCCGGTCCGGCTGCTTTGCCGCCCGCTACAAATGCTGGTTCACCCTCGATCGCGTCGGCTGAAATGGTGGGACCAGCGCCGCCGGCGACCGCTGCGCTGCCCGCCGAGCGCCTCTTCGTCGCGCTATCTCCTGCAGGCCAGTGACATGACGCCGCGCGCAGCCGTGCATCGATCTCGGGCCTCGGCCGCCTTGATGGGTGAACGCAGCAGCAGGTCAGCAAGGTACCTGGATGAAAGGTTTGGGAGATGGCGAGATAAAAGGCGTGCCAGCCAGTGGCGCCTATGTGGTTGTATAGCTGAGGAAATTCTGTCTGGCATCGCATTTGCGCGACTGGCGCAGCCGCGCTTTTCTGCCATGTTTTCAATGAATACATGTCTGGCACTAGGCTGCGCGGGCCGATCATGAGCGCGGACGACGGCGATTTTCGGATAAGGCCGGGCAAGGTCCGCGATCGCTCCGCCGGTGGGCAACGGCTCGCCGTTCAGGTCCGCCGCGCGGCCGCCAGGGCCGGGCACCTGCGGCGCGGGCCCACCGGTTCGCGCGGGACCGGCAGTCTTGGCCGGGGCCGCATCGCCCGCCTGCGCACCACCGGCCGGGCCGGCCGTCGCCGCGTCGTCGTCAAGGCCCGCGTCGTGCGCCACAAGGGTGTGCGGTTTCGGGCGGCGCCGCTCTCCCGGCACATCGCCTACCTCAAGCGCGAGGGCGTCTCCCACGATGGCCAGGACGCCGAGATGTTCGACGCCGGTTCGGACCAGGCCGACCCTGCTGCGTTCGCCCGGCGCTGCGAGGACGACCGGCATCATTTCCGTTTCATCGTCTCGCCCGAGGACGCGGCCGAACTCGCTGACTTGCGCACTTTCACCCGCGAACTGATGCAGGATGTGGCCGGCGACCTGGAGACTCGGATCGACTGGGTCGCGGTCGATCATTGGAACACCGACAACCCGCACGTTCACGTGCTGGTGCGCGGCGTAGACCAGACCGGCGCCGACCTCGTCATCGACCGCGACTACATCCGCGAAGGCATGCGAACCCGCGCCGAGAACCGCGCGACCCTCGAACTGGGGCCCCGCAGCGAGCGCGAGATCCGAAGCGCTCTCGAACGCGAGGTGGATGCCGATCGCTGGACCAGCCTGGACCTGCGGCTGCGCCGCATGGCCGACGAACTTGGCGGCGTGGTCGATCTTCGCCCGCAGCACGGCGACGATCCGCACATGCGCGGCCTGCTGCTCGGGAGGGCCGACAAGCTCGAGCGGCTCGGCCTTCTCGAGGCCCAGGGATCGGCGCGCTGGGTGCTGAAGCCGGGCGCCGAACCCGTGCTGCGCGACCTCGCCATCCGCACCGACATCATCAAGACGATGCACCGCGCTCTCGCGGGAAGCGGCGGCGTTCCGGACGTGGCGGCCTTCGCGCTGCATGGCGAAGTCCCCAGCGATCCGGTCCTCGGACGCCTGGTCGAGCGCGGTCTCCACGACGAGCTGGCGGGCACCGCCTATGCCGTCATCGATGGCCTCGACGGCCGCACCCATCACGTGCGCTTCGCCGACCTCGACATGACCGGCGATGCAGCCCCCGGCGCGATCGTCGAACTGCGCGCGTGGCCGGACATGCGAGGGCAGACCCGGCTGTCGCTGACGACGCGCTCGGACCTCTCGCTCAAGGAACAGATCGACGCGCCCGGCGCGACCTGGCTCGATCGCCAACTCATCGCGCGCGACCCGCCCGCCAGCGGCAACGGGTTCGGCCTCGAGTATCGCGACGCGCTGGAGGCACGCGGCCGCCATCTCGAAGCGGCCGGGCTGGCCCGCCGCCAGGGCGGCGGCTATCGGTTCGCGGACGATCTCGTCCAGACCCTGCGGGGCCGCGAACTCGCGGCGAGCGCCAGCGCCATCGCTGCAAGCAGCGGTCTCGTGCACCGTCCCTCGCAGCCGGGCAATCATGTCGCGGGCATCTATCGCGAACGGGTGACCCTCGCCTCGGGGCGATTCGCGATGATCGACGATGGCCTGGGCTTCCAGCTGGTGCCCTGGCGCCCGGCGCTCGATGCCCATCTGGGCCGGCATCTTAGGGGCACGATGGGACCAGGTGGAACGGTCGACTGGTCCCTTGGAAGAGGGCGCGGGCCCTCCCTGTAAAGCAATGGCAAGGCCTGGCGGCGGAACACGTGATGCCTGCCTGTTTCGCGGCGTCACGGAGCGGCGCCTACGCCATCGCCTGTCTTGCTTCGCCGCGCTGCGCCCGCCGCGACATCGGCCTTGATCGCGGCGCCGTCAGCTGCCTCGCTGGGCGAGGAGGTAACCGATGTCCGCAACCAAGATCCTGTGGGGCCAGCTGCTGTCCGTTCTGGCCGTCACCTTGCTCGGCGTGTGGTCCGCGACCCAGTGGACCGCCCATGCCCTCGCCTATCAGGCCGCGCTCGGCCCGCCCTGGTTCCATCTGCGTTCCTGGCCGGTCTACCCCCCGCCCGCCTTCTTCTGGTGGTGGTTCTCCTTCGATGCCTATGCCCCGGCCATCTTCGAGACCGGCGCGGTCATCGCCGTCACCGGCGCGATGGCAGGGATCGTGCTCGCCATCGGCATGTCGGTGTGGCGCGCGCGCGAGGCCCGCAATGCCGAGACCTTCGGATCCGCCCGCTGGGCTCTCCCGCGCGAAGTGCGCAAGGCCGGCCTGCTCGCGGATCGCGGCGTCGTCCTGGGCAAGCTGGGCAAGGACTACCTGCGCCATGACGGCCCCGAGCACGTCCTGTGCTTCGCGCCCACCCGCTCGGGCAAAGGCGTCGGCCTGGTCGTCCCGACATTGCTCGCCTGGCCCGGCAGTTGCATCGTCCACGACATCAAGGGCGAGAACTGGCAGCTCACCGCCGGCTTTCGCGCGCGGCACGGACGGGTGTTGATCTTCGATCCCACCAATCCCGCATCGGCCGCCTACAATCCGCTGCTCGAGGTCCGCAAGGGCGAATGGGAGGTGCGCGACGTCCAGAATGTCGCCGACGTTCTCGTCGATCCCGAAGGGAGCCTCGAGAAGCGCAATCACTGGGAGAAGACCAGCCATGCCCTGCTCGTCGGCGCCATCCTTCACGTGCTCTACGCCGAGGACAACAAGACGCTCGCCGGGGTCGCCGCCTTCCTTTCCGATCCCGTCCGGCCGATCGACACAACCCTGCACGCGATGATGACGACGCGGCATCTGGGCCCGGGCGGCGTGCACCCGGTAATCGCCTCGGCCGCGCGCGAACTGCTGAACAAGTCGGAGAACGAGCGCTCGGGCGTCCTGTCGACCGCGATGTCGTTCCTGGGTCTCTACCGCGATCCGGTGGTGGCCGAAGTCACGCGCGGATGCGACTGGCGGATCGCCGATCTCGTCACCGGCGAACGCGCGGTCAGCCTCTACCTGGTCGTGCCGCCGTCGGACATCAGCCGCACCAAGCCGCTGATCCGGCTGATCCTCAACCAGATCGGCCGCCGGCTTACCGAGGAACTCGGCCCGGCCGGCGACCGGCACCGGGTCCTGCTGATGCTCGACGAGTTTCCGGCGCTCGGACGGCTGGACTTCTTCGAGAGCGCCCTCGCCTTCATGGCGGGCTACGGCCTGAAAGCCTTCCTCATCGCCCAGAGCCTCAACCAGATCGAGAAGGCCTACGGTCCCAACAACGCCATCCTCGACAACTGCCACGTGCGGGTCAGCTTCGCGACCAACGACGAGCGCACGGCGAAGCGGATCTCCGACTCGCTCGGCACCGCCACCGAGATGCGCGCGATGAAGAATTACGCCGGCCACCGGCTTTCGCCATGGCTCGGCCATCTCATGGTCTCGCGCAGTGAGACCGCCCGGCCCCTGCTCACCCCCGGCGAGGTGATGCAGCTTCCACCCGGCGAGGAGATCGTCATGGTGTCCGGGATCGCGCCCATTCGCGGGCAGAAGGCCCGGTACTATGCCGATTCGAACTTTCAGGAACGGGTAATCGCTCCGCCTGACATCGAGGCCGGCGACCCGGCGCAGCGACCGACGGACGACTGGTCGGCGCAGGCGGTGACCGCGAGCGTCGCACCGGCGCAGGCCGCGCAGGAGCCGGAGGTCCAGGTCTCGCCCGCGGAAGGCACGGATGCTCCGTCGGCGCAAGGCCCGTCGACCGATGAGGATGCCTCCGGTACGGCGGCAACGGCAGTGGCGGCGAGCGATGATGCCAATTCCGGCATACGCCGGGAGCCCGAGCTGGGGGAGCATGAGGACATCGCGCCTCGCCCCGGGAAACGGCGCGGCGAATTCGATTTCGATCGGGACGAGGCCGCCGATGACGCGGTGCGGGCCCAGGCGGTGCAGGCTCGGACAGGCTCGGATCGGGCCATGCGCGCCAACGCCCAGCGAGCCACGCTCGATCCCAACGACGGGATCGAGCTGTGAGCCCGCCGCGCATCAAGTACACCGTTCGCCTGCCGGCCGATCTGGCGCGCCAGGTCGCCGACCATGCCCGGGCCAGGCGCGCCTCGCAGACCGCCGTGATCGAGGCTGCCTTGCTCTCTTTTCTGTCGCCCGATGGATCCGACCGGCTCGAGGCCGCCGTTACTCGCAGGCTCGACCGCCTGACCCGGCAATTCGAGCGGCTCGAATGGCATGTGGATTTGTCGAACGAGACGCTGGCGCTGTTCATCCGGTCCTGGCTGACCAGTACATCGCCGCTGCCGGACAGCGCCTTGCAGGCTGCCCAGGCGATGGGCAAGGAACGCTGGGAAAGCTTCGTCGAGGCGCTGACGCGGCGCATGGAAATGGGCCCGCGTCTGAAGAGCGAGCTTTCTCATGAGGTCAGCAGGTCCGACTCCGGGTGAAATCGACTGTCGGACCGAGCAGGAGGCGCATGGCAAAGGTTGGAGACGCGACGCGCCCACCAGAGTGGGAAGAGTGCTGGAAGTGATGGTATGGGGCGGGCCGCCCCCATGTCCGCACCGCCGGCCATGCTCCTGGGCTGATAAGGAAGCATCTACGAGCAACCGCACTTTTGTATCGATTGGCAGGCGCAACGGCGCGCACTTCAGGATCGCCACAGCGTGCAACCCCTATCGGTAGGCGCGCATGTCGTGCTGCCTGTCATGGGGGGCGCGATAGTCGGCGATCACATCGACAACCAATCCAGCTCTGCGTCATCCATCGCTTCGAACATGCTGCCCTCGGCCATGCAGGCCCGCAGCCGGATGCGAACCGCCTCGGGATCGCCATCGAGCGGGAACTGGCGATCCGCCCGCGCTGCCTTCACCAGGCCTGCACGCAAACCCTCCTCTGGCTGACGCACCAGCCATCTCCCGAACGGTCCCCGCTCGGCCGGCGCCGCCGTGCGCCCCTCCACCTTCAACCGCGAGTCCTTGGGCGCCGGCGTGAACGCCCGGTAGTCGGTCGGCTTGGTGATGTCCTGCCAGGCCCCGCCGCCGCCGGCGATACGCCCGACCTCCCGCCGCAGGTTGGCAAGGACTGCCTCCTTGTCCGTCATCGCTTCCTTGTTCATCGCACCCGCCTCACGGCCTCCTTCCATGTTCGTTCATCGGGCCACGCCAGCTCGAAATCGCCTTGGGCCCAGCGCACCAGTCCCAGCTTGGCCGGCCGTATCTTCCTCTTCAGCTTCGATCGGCAAACCCGGCACCAGAAGCGTTGCTGGGCTGGCCCCAGCCGATCATCCCAACTGCGCCGATGGAAATGCCACCACAGCGTCTTCGTCTCGAAGCGTGCGCTGTGCCTGCAGGCGCAAACGGCCTCGATCGAGTAATGCAGCGTCGCCGCTTCGAAGATGCAGGTCGGAAGCATGAAGCCCTTGTCGGACCACTGCACGGGTCACTCCGGCGTCGGCAACGCGAGCTCGATCTGATCGTCGGCATCTGCCGCCAGTTCCTCGCCGCAGAAACGCAGGTCCAGCACCGCCATTTCGCCGTCGTCACGCCACATCTCAGCCTTCTCTCGCAGCCGGTGAAGCAGCGCCGGCACGAAATCGCGCAGCGCGGCCTGGTCATGATCGGTTGCGCCTTCGCGGTCAGCCATATGCAGGTACTGGCGTCCGAGGGAGAGCATAGCGTCGTCGGAAAGGGGGTGGGTCATAGGGAAGACCTTTCGCGAATCATCATCGCCCCCTCTTACATGTTCCACGTTTGTTCCGCTACCCGCCGAGGCAAGATCGGGCCAGTTGACTCCTCGAATGGTCTGCGCATCATGCCGGGATGTGCAACCTCTACCGCATGACCAGCGGCAACGCCGAAATTGCAAACCTCTTCGGCCGACCCGTCGTATCGGGAGCCAACTTCCCGGCCGAGGTTTATCCAGGCTACTCTGGTCTCGTCGTCGAGGGCGACAGCGTGCGCACGATGTCGTGGGGCTTCCCTCTGGTGCTCAAAAGCAAGAAGACAGGGGCGCCGCTCAAACCCAATCCGGTCAATAACACCCGTGAGGACAAGCTGCACACCGCTTTTTGGCGCGACAGCTTCGCCAAGCGGCGATGCCTGATCCCGGTGACGGCCTGGGCCGAGGCGGAGGGCGCAAAAGGCAGGATGACGCGCACCTGGTACTCGCTGCCGGAGCAGGACGTTTTCGCGGTCGCGGGGGTATGGCGCCCCACCTCGGAATGGGGCGATGCCTATTCGATGGTCATGGTCGACGGTTGTGAAATGATGGGAGACGTGCATGATCGCATGCCTACCATTCTTGCGCACGAAGACTGGTCACGCTGGATTGATGGCCCGCCCGAGGAAGCTTTCACGCTATGCCAAGTATGGGAAGGGCCCCTCGCTGTGGACCGAACGCCGGAGCCTTGGTTCAACGCTAGCGCGCGTACCGCTAGCGACGCCCGGCCGACGCTGCTCTGATAAGTTGATCTGCCCCCCGCTGAGTGGCCCAGAGACTATGATAGTCTGGACCATGAAAGGGGCATTGAATGCCGAGCAAGAAGCACAAGCCGGAAGAGATCATCGGCAAGCTGCGTGAAGTTGAGATTGTGCTAGCGCAGGGAGCCTCGACTGCCGAGGCATGCCGGCGGATCGCGGTCAGCGAGCAGACCTATTATCGGTGGCGCAAGGAATATGGCGGGCTGAAGACCGATCAGGCGCGGCGGATGAAGGATCTGGAGAAGGAGAACCAGCGGCTGCGCCGGGCGATCTCGGACCTGACGCTGGACAAGCTGATCCTGCAGGAGGCTGCACGGGGAAACTTCTGAGCCCCGCGCGGCGGCGGCGCTGCATCGATCAGGTACGACGGGATCTGCCAGTCCGGGTATCCGAGCGACGGATATGCCGGGTGCTGGGTCAGCATCGATCGACGCAGCGCAAGATGCCGCGCGGGGCAGATGACGAACAGGCACTGACCGAGGACATCATTGCATTGGCGAAGCAATATGGTCGTTACGGCTACCGCCGGGTCACGGCGTTGCTGTGCCATGCAGGGTGGACGGTGAACCATAAACGTGTCGAGCGGATATGGCGGCGTGAAGGACTGAAAGTCCCGCAGCGCCAGCCAAAGCGCGGGCGTCTATGGCTCAATGACGGATCGTGCATCCGCCTGCGGCCGGAATATCCGGGACATGTATGGGCCTACGACTTCGTCGAAGGGCGCACGCATGATGGCCGCAAGTTCCGCATCCTGACCATCATCGATGAGGCCAGCCGGGAGTGCCTGGCGCTCGTCGTGGCGCGTCGGCTCAGGCATGAGGATGTTCTGGCGGCCTTAGCCGACCTGTTCATCTCGCGCGGCCCTCCGGCACATATACGGTCCGATAATGGCAGCGAATTTATCGCGACCGCCGTCCAGCAATGGCTGGGGCAGATCGGCGTGAAGACGCTCTACATCACGCCGGGATCACCATGGGAGAATGGCTATAACGAAAGCTTCAACGGGTCGCTTCGCGACGAACTGCTCAACGGCGAGATCTTCTACAGCCTCGCCGAAGCCAAGGTGCTGATCGAAGCTTGGCGGCGGCATTACAACACCGTCCGCCCGCATAGCAGTCTGGGATACCGACCACCGGCACCGGAAACGGCGACACCGCCATATCCGGCCTCCGGTTCCGCTTCGCTCCACCTCCGTCCGGATATGGCGGCGATGGGCTTAATCCACTAACAAACCAAACGGTCCACTCGGTGGGGGCAGATCATACCATCGCGCCTGATGCGCTGGCGAAGCTGCAAGATGAACAGGCCCGCCGCGTGAAGGCGAAGATCGACTGGAAGGACGGCGATGCCGTTCTGGCGCTGGCGCGTGCGGGCAAAGAGAAGGCCCTTGCCGACGCTCTTAATCAGCATTTCTTCCGCCATCCGTTTGCCGAAGTCGCCAAGCAACTCGAAGCCGACGAGGCCGCAGGGAAATTGCCGTCATGGATGGCTCCTGCGACTTCCAACCTGCCCGCTCTGCAAGGTCCGGCGATAGAAGTCGTATCCTTGGATGACGAGTTGGACGCCGCTGAGTGACCTAGCGCCCCAACTCAGGGTGGCGGGTGCCTGCTCATGCCTGAACCGTGCGGCGTCCCTGGAGAACCACCGTTCGTTCGGGTCCGCAATTCGAATTCCTGAGAGTTCACTGGCGACGGGCAGTCCGAAATCGATCGTCCCGGAGTGATGGTGGGGGCTAGCCGTCATCCGCCGCCAGCGCTCGGATGAAGAAGCCCTGTTCGCAAAGGCGGAACAGCGCGAACGTGCGGCGGACATTCTGGTAGTCGGGCCCGGCGGTGACCCACTCTCGCAGCTGAAGCGGGAACTCCAAGCAGCAGGCGAATTTCTGCCGCTCCACATCCTCTACATGCTACCCTCCGGGGGCCGGCATACCGATTTTGTTGCGAGAGAAAAATGTGTGCCGCTCGGGCTGGTGATGGTCGCCTCCGAAAGCTGATCGGCCGCGTCCACTGCAGCGCATGGGGTTCGCTCACGCCTTTGGCCCGGCTTCGCCAGTCCAGTGGCTGACAGGTTTCAGAAAGGGAAAGGAAGGTGCGTCAAAACCGGACGGTTGCAACACCACCCACCGACGGCTTTGGACTGCCCCAAACCTGAAAGCTGTCCGGCAGGAAGGTCCCAGAACGACTGCTTCAAGCTGCTGGCGCTACCGCCACTTCAACCGATACCCGCGAGACTCTGTAAAGCGATACGCCGCCGCCGGTGGCTCGCGTCGGATTGAAGAGGGCTAGGTTAATGCCATCGCTTACCGAGCTGCGATAGACGACGCCGTCGAACCCAAGCTTCTTGATAAACTCGCACAGATATTGGCTTGGGATGTAGTCGATCGCCGCGCCCGATGGCAAAACCGGGCGCGTGAGCTCCTCGCCTAAGCGTTCAAGCAGCGGGAGATCGGCTCGTAGCTGGCCGATCGCACCTGGATCCTGAACGATGAACGGAGAAACTCCCTTACGCGGCGCACGCAAATCCACGGCACGGATGGGCGGAACTTCAAAGTTGGCAACGCACGCGATTTCGCCGGTATGCGGCCTCACTTCGGCAGCGGCCGTAGTCGCAGTAGAGCCGAGATACAGGTAGGGAATGCCAGCGGGATTTGCCCTACCATGGCTTGCCAAACGCTTTGGCGGAGGCCCCATTTCCGCAATCGGGTAATTGACATCGCCAGCGCGGATACGGGCGCGAAACCACTGCGTCGGCAAGTCGGTCGCGACGAGATAATCCAGCAGCTGGGCCAACCGATCCTTGTCGAAACTGACGTCAAGAAACCAGCGGTTCTGGTACATCATTTCGTCACGCAGGGTCTCCCACTGCATGAGCGCCTCACTCTTGTAGCTTGGCGAGGGAATGAACTTTCCCCGCACGATTTCGCCGTCATCGAGAATGTCGGCGAGCAGTTCCTTGGTGTGTGCCGCATCCATTCTGGGATGGGAAAACAGCTGCCAGTCCCGTTTCAGCCATTCGGCTATCGGTTCGCCATCTTCATGCGGCTCATATACGCTGATCAAAGGGCCGAACCAATCTGCCAGGGCAGAAGGCTCGATCAGTAGGGCATCTTGCGTCCCGCAATAGTTGCATTGCCCACTGGTCGCCCCAAGGAACGGGAATACTTGGTCGCGCAAATGGTGGTCGCCGAAACATTCCGGGCAGCACTGATGTCTGGCCATGACCCGCCTCAGGAAAGAAAGTCGGCAAGCGTCTCGATGTGATGGTTCATCGAGAGTTTCTTGACGTAGCCAAGCCCCGGAAAATGACCCTTGGCATGGAGATCGCGAAATTCCTTGATTGCCGAGGTTTCCAAAAGCTTAGAATTGCCGACCCCGAGCTTCGCGATCAGCTTTTCCAGCGCCTGTCCGAACTTGCCGGCGGGGTCGGTCGGAGTATCATTCGTGGTCGAAACGAAATGGTAGATATACATCACGTCGTCGCGCTCGGGGTCAATGTACGTGAGATGGATCGCGACTGCGTAGGCGGGGCCACCGCCTTCCGAGTAGCTGTCGCCCACCATGAGGAAATCGCCGAAGCCCTCCATGGCAAGGTCGCCGTAGGTGATGTGGAGTTCGGAGAACTCCTCCGAAGGGATCTTGGCATATTCCGAGTTCTTGAGCTTCTCGAAGCCATCGCGGACCAGAACCCGGCGCGCGGCCGCAAAGGGCTTGCGGTAGAGCGTGCTTGCATGCTTCTCAATGAAGACATGGCGGGTGTCCTTTAGACCTGCGCCAAGCTGCTCAGCCAAAGCCTTCTGTTCCCCGAAACCGGCATGGATAAATACCGGATCGTGTGCAGCGTGGGCTTCGAAAAGCGCGTAGGCATCTTCGAGGCTCATGTCGTCCCGAAGAAGTATGCCGGCAGATATCGCCGCATTGTCTGCAAACTCCTGGGCGAGGAGACCGGTAATACCGGTCCCGTTGTCCTGATGATCGCCGACGTAGGGATTGACGATGACGATCGCCTTGCCGTCCGCTTCGCAGACCGTCTGCAGGGCCCTATGTAGTCCCTTCAGAGTCTCCTTGACCGGTTCGATGATCGGCACAAACCCCGCTTGTGCCATTACCCCCGCTGTCTCTCGAATGGTGATGAGTTCGAACTGCTTGCCGCGAAAATAGGGATGATACATCGTCGGTTTATGCCCACTCCATCGCTATTTCGAGAGGTGTTTCGACCGCGCTGACGACGCGGTCGTGATCGCCGTGCCTGACCGGTATCGAAAGAGCTGCAGCTTGCAACGAGACCGGGAGGCGTGCAACAAGCTCTGCTAGAGGGACCAGAGAGCGTGTCCGTTTCAAAGTCTTGACCATTTCGCAGTGGACATCGGCCGGGTCCAGTTCGGCGAACAGCGCACGCAGCACGGCATGACGCCGCGTGTTCGGAACATCTGGCACGGTGATGCCGAGTGACTTTAAGATGGCCACGGCCTCGGCCGATCGCAGGGTCTCGAAGATGGTTGCAGGGCAAGTCCGCTCAGGCGCATCCACGGCCTCGCGCACTTGGGAAATCCGGTAGCGCCGCGACAGCATCAGGATGCCGACATCGCCGTCCAGCACCCGCTGGACACCTTCGATATGGTCTTCCCCGACAATGACATTAACCGTCGCAAAGACGCGCTTGTAGTTGGCGACCTGATTGACGAGGCGCGCGAGGGAATCTCGCTCGGACTTGATCTCATAGACGCTAGCGGTGCCGTTCAGGATGACGAGATCCGCCTTGCAGCCACCAGCGCGCACCTCGTTGAGCATCGAGGCGGTGCGCAGCGAGTGTTTGCCGAGCAGCACGTTCTTGGTGACCGCCGCGCGATAGACGTATTCGTTCCGGCTTCCTGCAGTCCGGAGGCGCGCAAAAGCAGTATCGAATGCCGAGCCGACGGTCGCCTCTTTTCCGCAGCGCTCTACAACGCCCGCCTGGTAAATGAGGCGGCTGAACAGGGGCGAGCGCCCCTTCCTGGCCATTTCCTGAAAAACGGCAGACGAGAACAGGCGATCAAGCGCGCTCAGTTCGGATAGCGACGACGTCAATTCAAAAGCTCCAAGTGACCGCGCGTCAGGACGCACTGTCATGCGAACGATCTAGACTAGTGCCTGCTAAGAAGCGACAATTTTCGGCGTTGGGATGCATCCGGATCCGCGCCGCGGTTTCGCTGACGGCATTTTTGCAAGTGCTGTGCGTGCTATCGCCTAACCTTGATGCGGGCCGGGTACCTGCTTTGTGCGCCAAGCGTCTCTGTCCCCGGACATCGTCCTAGCGATGCCCATGGCCTTGCCTCTAAGGGCGTAACGGAGCGCCATGTTGGCGGCAGTTGACACCCGCATCCAAGGCGGGGAACGACAGCTATCCTGATATTATTGCTCGGAAGCGGACTGACTGGAAAGTCCCATCTTTTGCCATAAATGAAGGCGCAATTCCGCGAACCCGATTTGGGCTCCGAAGCGTCTGCGATCATGACGCAAGCGGCATTCCGCCCAGCGTCTGGCCACCTCCGTATTGCGCCGAGTTTCCAGTTGTGATTCAATGGTGATAGGGGGAAGCGCTATCTTCCCGTCAGTGGATGTCGGTAGGAGGCGATTTGAAGATCATGCCAAAATTTCGGCGGAAATCCTTTCTTTTGGTTGCAGGAGAAACTTCGTTTGGCCCTCTTCATCACGTGACCATGACGGTCGATCAGGGCTATAGCGCCGATGTACCGCGGCTCGCCGACAGTCGCTTGGCTTGACGCATGCGCACCAATCTTGAACATCTATCCGCGCAGAAGCAACGTGAGCTTGATCGCGTCGTACAATTCATCTTCGAAGAATTCGATGATGCCTTAGCACTCGCTAAACATGAGTGGAAAAAGCGGGGGCGGATCGACAAAATCGTCCTGTACGGCAGCTATGCTCGTGGTGATTGGGTGGACGAACCACATACGGCAAAGGGCTACCAGTCAGATTTCGACATACTGATCATTGTCAATGACAAACGCTTGACCGATCGTGTTGATTATTGGCTGAAGCTTGAAGATCGATTTAATCGCGAATTGGCGATTACCCATGGCCTGAGAACACCGGTCAATTTTATTGTTCATTCACTGCAGGAGGTCAATGACGGGCTTGCCCATGGTCGATATTTCTTCATCGACTTGCGGCGCGATGGCATCGCGCTTTATCAATTTGACGACAGTGAATTGCATGTCGCCAAGCCAAAAACATCTGAAGACGCATTGGCGATGGCAAAAGAATATTTCCAAGATTGGCTTCCAACCGCTCAAAGCTTCTCGCGCAATGCCGGCTATGCAATTCGAGATGGAGATCTTAAACTTAGCGCCTTTCTCTATCACCAAGCCACAGAACGACTGTACCATTGCGTTTTACTTGTGAGCACTTTTTACACGCCGCACGTCCATAACATTGGATTTCTTCGCACCCAAGCCGAACGTCTTGATCGTCGCCTCGTGGATGTTTGGCCACGCGAACGCCGCGTCGATCAAACCGCGTGGGAAAGGCTCAAGGAAGCTTACGTGAAAGCGCGGTATTCGAAACACTATGAGATCAGCGCGGAGCAGTTGGACTGGCTAGCGAAACGAGTCGAGGAGTTGGGCGCAGTGGTTCACACCATTTGCACCGAACGCCTGTCTGCTCTTGAGGCCAAGGTGTCCTCCATCAACTGATTACGGGAACGACGCGCCATTACATGTGTCGGTAATTCGGTGCCATACCCCTCGCCGCAGATACGTTTGAGTGTCAGAATCTGCAGCATATCATAATGGAACTACGCCAGAACCTGTTTTACTTCGCTGTGTTGCGACGAACGCAGAACACTGTTGAGCTCGGCCATTTTCTGCGTCTTTTAATCGTCCCCGTCATTCCGGTCATTTTCGACCGGCGAACGAAACGGGGATACGATGGACACGCCATCCAGCCGATCACACGCCCAGGCACGTGGTGTTCGCATGCTGCGCACCGCGATGGGCGATGCCATCGCCGATTGGCTGTCAGACCCCGAAATCATCGAGATCATACTCAACCCGGACGGACGGCTGTGGCTCGACCGACTGGGAGCGGGAATGAGCGACAGCGGCGTAGCCCTTGGTGCCGCCGACGGAGAACGCATTATTCGGGTCGTGGCGCATTACGTCGGCATGGAGGTGCATGCTGGCTCTCCCCGCGTTTCTGCCGAGCTGCCTGAAGGCGGCGAACGCTTCGAAGGGCTCCTGCCGCCGGTCGTCTCCGCCCCCGCGTTCGCTATCCGCAAGCCTGCCGTTTCCGTCTTTTCCCTTGATGACTACGTCGGCGCTGGCATCATGAGCGCACGGCAGGCCGAGGCACTGCAGGTCGCGGTGGTCGGACGGCTCAACATCCTGGTCGCCGGGGGGACCGGAAGCGGCAAGACCACCCTCGCGAATGCTCTCCTCGCCGAAGTCGCCGCCACCGGCGATCGCGTCGTCCTGATCGAAGACACCCGGGAATTGCAGTGCACCGCCCCGAACCTGGTGGCGCTGCGCACGAAAGACGGCGTCGCCTCGCTCGCGGAGCTTGTGCGCTCCTCTCTACGGCTGCGCCCCGATCGCATCCCGATCGGCGAGGTGCGCGGCGCCGAAGCTCTCGATCTTCTCAAGGCCTGGGGTACCGGCCATCCCGGCGGCATCGGCACCATTCACGCCGGCAGCGCCGCCGGCGCGCTCCGCCGAATGGAGCAGCTCATACAGGAAGCGGTGGTCACCGTACCGCGCCAAGCCATCGCCGAGACCATCGGCCTTGTGGCCGTCCTTGTGCGCGACAGCGCCGGCCGCCGGCTTTCCGAACTCGCACGCGTGGATGGATTCGAACCTCTCACCGGCGACTACCGCCTCACCCTCCTGCCCTCACCTGACGGAGATTTTTGATGACCTCTCCTTTCCGTAATGGCGCACGACGTGCCCGCCGCATTTGCGCCGCCCTTTCCGCCAGCGCCGTGCTGCTCCCCGCCAGCGCCTACGCGTCCGGCTCATCCATGCCTTGGGAGGCACCGCTCCAGAGCATTCTGGAATCGATCGAGGGGCCCGTAGCCAAGATCATTGCGGTCATGGTCATCATCGTGACCGGCCTTAGCCTCGCATTCGGCGACACGTCGGGCGGATTTCGGCGGCTGATCCAGATCGTCTTCGGCCTCTCCATCGCTTTCGCGGCATCCTCGTTTTTCCTGTCGTTCTTTTCCTTCGGGGGCGGGGCACTGGTTTGATGGCCAGGACCGACGACATGCCAGGCTTCCACGCCCCCGTTCATCGCGCGCTGGCCGAGCCGATCCTGCTCGGCGGTGCGCCGCGCTCCCTCGCCATCGTCAACGGCACTCTCGCGGGCGCGGTGGGACTTGGCCTGCGGCTGTGGCTGGTCGGCCTCCTGCTCTGGGCAGTAGGCCACGCCCTTTCGGTCTGGGCGGCACGGCGCGATCCGCAGTTCGTCGACGTTGCCCGCAGACACCTGCGTTACCCCGTCTGGATGCAGCCATGATGTTCCTCCACGAGTACCGCCCACGCGCAGCCATGCTCGCCGACTTCCTGCCTTGGGCCGCGCTGGTAGAGGCGGGCATCGTTCTCAACAAGGACGGTTCGTTCCAGCGCACCGCGCGATTTCGCGGGCCCGATCTGGACAGTTCGACGCCTTCCGAACTGATCGCCGTGACCGCGCGGCTGAACAGCGCCCTGCGTCGCCTCGGATCGGGATGGGCGGTGTTCGTCGAAGCCCAGCGCCTACCAGCCCTCGCCTATCCCGACAGCACCTTCCCCGATCCCGTCTCCGCGCTGCTGGATATCGAACGGCGCGAACAATTCCGTGAGGCCGGCGCGCATTTCGAAAGCAGCTATTTTCTGACGTTGCTATGGATGCCGCCCGCCGAAGACGCGGCTCGCGCCGAAAGCTGGCTCTACGAGGGGCGGCGTAGCGATCGCGTCGATCCCCAAGAGATGCTCAAGGGCTACATCGATCGTACCGACCGTGTGCTGGGGCTCGTCGAAGGCTTCATGCCAGAAGTTGCCTGGCTCGACGATACCGAAACGCTCACCTACCTGCACTCGACGATCTCGACCAAGCGTCACCGCGTGCGTGTGCCCGAGACTTCGATGCATCTCGACGCCTTGCTCACCGATGAGGGGCTCACCGGCGGCCTCGAGCCAATGCTGGGCGACCATCATCTGCGCGTAGCGACGATCACCGGTTTTCCCATCGCGACCTTTCCGGGACTGCTGGACGAGCTCAACGCCCTGCCCTTCCCCTATCGTTGGTCGACCCGCGCCATCATGCTCGACAAGAGCGATGCGGCCCGCTTGCTGACGCGTATCCGCCGGCAATGGTTCGCCAAGCGCAAGTCGGTCGCGGCCATCCTCAAGGAAGTGATGACCAACGAAGCCTCGGTGCTGACCGATAGCGATGCATCGAACAAGGCAGCCGACGCCGATCTCGCTCTCCAGGAACTCGGCGCCGATCACGCCGGCATCGCACTTGTCACAGCCACCGTAACGGTGATGGACACCGACCCGACTATCGCAACCGACAGGCTGCGCCTTGTCGAGAAGGTCATTCAGGGCCGCGATTTCACCGTCACGACCGAGAGCCTCAATGCGATCGAGGCCTGGCTCGGATCGCTCCCTGGCCATGTTTACGCCAATGTCCGGCAGCCACCCATTTCCACGCTCAATCTCGCCCACCTGATCCCCCTGTCAGCTGTGTGGGCGGGGGCGGAACGGGACGAGCACTTCGGTGATGCCCCCTTGCTTTATGGCAAGACCGAAGGCTCGACCCCGTTCCGCTTGTCCCTTCATATTGGCGACGTCGGTCATATGCTGGTGGTGGGCCCCACCGGCGCCGGCAAGTCCGTCCTGCTCGCGACCATGGCACTCCAGTTTCGACGATACGAACAGAGCCAGGTGATCGCGTTCGACTACGGCGGCTCGATCCGTGCAGCGGCGATTGCCTGCGGCGGCGATTGGCAGGACCTTGGCGGCGCGCTGCACGGGATAGACGATGAGGGCGGTCCGAGCGGCGAGCAAATGGCCGGCACCAGCGTCAGCCTACAACCGCTTGCTCGGATCAACGACCAATCCGAGCGGGCCTGGGCCGCGGAATGGCTTGCCGGGATCCTGAGCCAGGAGGGCCTGCCGATTGATCCGGCGGCCAAGGACCATATCTGGTCGGCTCTGAACTCGTTGGCTTCCGCCCCCGTTTCTGAACGAACACTCACTGGCCTCGCGGTTCTGCTCCAGTCGCAGGCGATGAAGCAGGCACTTCTTCCCTATTGCCTGGGCGGACCCTGGGGCCGTCTCCTGGATGCAGACAACGAGAGCATTGGCAGTGCCTCGTTCATCGCCTTCGAAACTGAGGGCCTTGTCGGCTCGGGAGCCGCCGGTGCGGTGCTCTCCTATCTCTTCCACCGCATCGAGGCCCGCCTGGACGGTCGCCCTACGCTCATCATCGTCGACGAGGGCTGGTTGGTACTCGATCAACCCGCGTTTGCCGCGACTTTGCGCGAATGGCTCAAGACCCTGCGCAAGAAAAACGCCTCGGTCATCTTCGCGACGCAAAGCCTCGCGGACGTCGAGAGCTCGGCTATTGCCCCGACCATCATCGAAAGCTGCCCGAGCCGGGTCTTCTTGCCGAACCCTCGTGCTGCGGAGCCGCAGATCACGGCGATCTACGCGCGGTTCGGTCTCAATGCGCGGCAAATCGAGATCTTGAGCCGCGCCGCCCCCAAGCGCGATTACTACTATCAATCGCCGAACGGCAATCGCCTGTTCGAACTGGGCTTGGGAGAAGTCGCGCTTGCCTTCGCGGCCGTCTCCTCGAAGACCGATCAGAGCCGCATTTCCAGCCTGGTCGATGCGCACGGAAGCGAAGCATTCGCCGCGGCGTGGCTTCGCGAGCGAGGTCTCGACTGGGCCGCCCAATTGCTCCCCGAACGAGGCACGACGGCCCTAGCCGCGTCAATCAAACCATCGCTATTCCCGGAGGAGCCCTGACGATGAGTCCGTTCATGCTGCGCCGCGTCCTGCTTGCCGGCGCCTTTTCCTGCCTACCGATCACTGGCGCCATGCTTGCGTCACCGGCGAATGCGCAGTTCGGCGGGGTCGTCTACGATCCCACCAACTACGCATCGAACGTACTCCAGGCCGCTCGCGCCCTCCAGCAGATCAACAATCAGATTACCCAGATCCAGCAGCAGGCAAGCAGCCTCGTCAACGAGGCGAGGAACCTGGAAAGCCTGCCGGCATCGACCCTCACGACGTTGCAGGGCCAGGTCGAAAGTACCCGGGCGCTGCTCGGGCAGGCTCAACGCATCGCCTACAACGTGCAATCGATCCAGGGCGCATTCTCCGATCGCTACAAAGGCGCCGCCCTTCAAGGCGACCACGCCCGCATGATCGCCAACGCCGACGCACGTTGGCAGGACAGCGTCGGCTCATTCGAAGACGCATTGTCCGTCCAGGCGGGCGTCGTCGCCAATATCGGCGGCACCCGTTCGAGCATTGACACGTTAGTTGGAGCCAGCCAGTCGGCCAGCGGCGCGCTCCAGGCAGCCCAGGCCGGTAATCAGCTGCTGGCGCTGCAGTCGCAGCAACTCGCCGACCTCACTGCTGCATTGGCCGCGCAAGGCCGCTCGCAGGCGCTGGACGCCGCACGGGGGGCCGCGATCGAGGCCGAGGCCCGTGAACGCTTTCGCCGCTTCCGCACCGGAAATTGAGGTGCAGCCCAGCGTGAAGATCGCGGTGGTCGCCAGCATGGGAGGTATCGTCCTGGCCGTCGCTGCCATGCAAGCGAACCGCCGCGAGCACGCTCCCGTCGCGAGCGGCGCGTCGGCCGCCAAAACCGATACGTCTGAAATCTCGCGGCCGCCGCAACATTGCCGCAGTGCGACGACGCCGGATCCCCAATGCCAGGCCGCCTGGGAGGCGCATCGGCGCCGCTTCTTCGGCAACCGGGAGCCCGCACAATGAACGACACGGGTGTTATCGATAGCTTTCTGGCGGTCTTCACCAGCTACATCGACAGCGGCTTCGGGTTGCTGGGAGGTGAGGTCGGCTTCCTGTCCTCCACCCTAATCGGGATCGACGTCACCATAGCCGCCCTGTTCTGGGCCTGGGGTGCGGATGAGGATGTGCTCCAGCGACTGGTCCGCAAGACCCTCTACATCGGAACCTTCGCCTACATCATCGGCAATTTTTCTTCACTCGCGAACATCCTGTTCCAATCCTTCGCAGGCCTCGGCCTCAAGGCCAGCGGCGATGCGATCGCACTCGCCGAGTTCCTGAAGCCAGGCACCGTCGCAGCGACCGGTCTGGACGCCGCCCAGCCCCTGCTCGATGCCACGGCCGATCTGCTCGGCCCAGTGGGCCTGTTCACCAATTTCGTCGAGATCGTCGTGCTGCTGGTGGCCTGGCTTGTGGTGGTGATGGCCTTCTTCATTCTCGCCGTACAGGTCTTCGTTACCATCATCGAATTCAAGCTGGTGACCCTCGCCGGTTTCGTGCTGCTCCCGTTCGCCTTTTTCGGTCGCACCGCTTTCATGGCCGAACGCGTTCTGGGTCATATCGTATCATCGGGCATTAAGCTGCTGGTCCTTGCGCTGATCACCGGCATCGGCACCACCCTGTTCGCTCAGTTCACCGGGGCCGCGATGCCGGCGGAGCCAAACCTCCGGCAGGTCATGGCCCTCGCATTGGCCGCCCTGACATTGCTGGGTCTTGGCATCTTCGGGCCCGGTATCGCCAACGGCATCGTCTCGGGCGGTCCTCAGCTGGGCGCAGGCGCCGTTGCGGGGACGGCCCTGGTCGCCGGCGGCACCCTCGCAGCGGGCGCAGCCGGTGCCGGAATGGCAGCGGGCGCGGCTAAGGCCGCCGGAGTCGCTGGCGGCCAGATGGCAGGTGCGGCAGCACGATCCGGCGCCAAGGCAGCGGGCGCTGCGAAAGGCGCCTATGCTGCGGGCGCTGCGGGCCGATCCGGCGCAAGCGCCATGGTCAGGGGCACGATGGCAACGGCGAGCACCGCCTTGCGCAGCACGGGGGAAACCGTGACGTCGCCGCTGCGCAGCGCCGCCACTCGGGTAGCGCAAAGTCTGGGCGCGCAGTTCCGCGCCGGCACCGGAGCCGGGGCAGCCGCAGCCAGCCGCGCGGACGCGCCGGAGGCGAACGCGCCCTCGCCGGTGCCCGAGACAACAGCTCCGGCCCCAACCGCTCCCCCGGCATGGGCCGGCGCGATGAAACGATCTCAAAGCGTGGCGCATGGCACTTCCATGGCCGCGCACAGTCTCAAGGCCGGTGACAGCCACGGCGGCGGCGCCGGTCCCGACATCCGCGAGAAGGACTGACATCCGATGTTCAAACGTTCCTCCATCCGCTACGGGCGCCAGCCCGAGCCGGTCACGCCGTACCAACGAGCCGCGCAGGCTTGGGACGATCGCATCGGGTCTGCCCGGGTTCAGGCGAGGAACTGGCGGCTCGCTTGCCTGGCGTCTCTCGCATTATCTGGCGGACTGGCCGGTGGGCTGGTCTGGCAGTCGGCCCGTGGCACAATCGTCCCGTGGGTCGTTGAGGTCGACAAGCTGGGCGAGGCGCGCGAAGTCGCACCTGCTCAAGCTGGTTACCGCCCCACCGATCCGCAGATCGCATTCCACCTGGCCCGTTTTATCGAAAACGTTCGCTCAGTCCCTGCGGACGCCGTGATCCTGCGCCAGAATTGGCTGCGGGCCTACGACTTTGCGAGCGACAAGGGTGCCCTCGCCCTGAGCGACTATGCCCGCAGCAACGATCCATTTGCCCTCGTCGGCAAAAGCCAGGTCGCGCTGGACGTATCCAGCGTGATCCGAGCCTCTCCGTCGAGCTTTCGCGTCGCCTGGACTGAGCGCCGCTATCAGGATGGAGCCTTGGCACAGACCACCCGCTGGTCGGCTATCGTGACGGTCGCGCTGCATCCCCCCCGCGACGCCGATGGTCTTCGCCGCAATCCGCTTGGCATCTTCGTCGATGCCCTTAACTGGTCGAAGGAACTCAGCCAATGATCTCCGCAGCTGCAAGACTTTCCTCTCGATCGACGTTCGCCGCGATTGCAGCGGTCGCCGCCGCACTCGCTGCGCCGGTGCGGGCGACACCGGATCGCGAGCAAGCGATCCACCTCGACGAGGCACGATCGCGATCATCGCCGGAAACCAAGCCTTCCGTTTCATTTGCGCCTTTGAGCGCCGACAGGCCCGGGGAGAGGATCGGCGCTGCGAACGCCTTGGCCCGTATAGAGCCCGATCGCGCAGGCTGGATCAACGCGATCCAGCAGTATGCCTATAGCGATGGTGCGTTGTACCAAGTCTACGCAGCCCCAGGACAGGTCACCGACATCGCCTTGCAGGACGGCGAGGCGCTCGTCGGACCGGGACCGGTCGCCGCCGGAGATACCACACGCTGGATCATTGCCGATACGGTGAGCGGCTCGCCGGCCGCGCGCAACGTCCACATCCTGCTCAAGCCTACCCGTCCGGACATCGCGACAAATCTGGTGATCAACACCGACCGCCGGACTTATCATCTTGAGCTGCGGGCTACTTCAGCCACCTACATGGCCGGTGTCTCGTGGACTTACCCCGCAGATCAGCTCATTGCCCTGCGCACGGCGGCTGAGACGCTGGAGCGAACGAGACCGATTGCGCAAGGGATTGATCCGGCCGCTCTCAATTTCGCGTATGCTATCGACGGCGACCGTCCAGCCTGGCGGCCCGTTCGGGCATTCGACGACGGTAGGCAGGCCTACATCGAGTTTCCGATCGGCATCGCCACCGGCGAAATGCCACCCCTTTTCGTGCTCGGTGAGGATAGCGAGGCCGAACTCGTCAATTACCGGGTCCAGGGCCGCTTCATGGTGGTCGATCGCCTCTTCGGGAAGGCCGAACTGCGGCTCGGCGGAAAGAAGGGCGCGCAGCGGGTGCAGATCGTGGCGGGCACCGACCAAAAAAATCGGCGGCATCGGCCATGATGGATGGCGCAACAGACAAAGCGGAGCCCGTGCCCGTCTCCGTGGCAGAAGATCTCGCGGCTTCGCCTGCCACCGGAGCCGAGGCGAACGATGCGTTCAAGCTGCGCCGTGATCCTCCCAAAGTGATGCGGCTTTCCCGCAAGGCACTTGCCGCGATCGGCGCCTTTGCCGGTCTCTCGATCGGCGGGGCACTGTTATATGCGCTGCGGCCGGTGACGCATGATCAGACGGAAAACCTGATCGACACCGAGGCCGTCAACAAACCCGATGCCCTGATCGGCGCGCCGGCGGAATACACGAACGTTCCTCGCCTGGGACCGCCTTTGCCTGGTGACCTCGGGCGGCCGATCCTGTCGGCTCGGGCCAAGGGCCGGGACGCACCGGCTACATCCAGCGGGTCAGCAGCACAAGCAGGATATGCCAGTCATTCGACACTGGCTGCCCAAGCAGAGGAGCGCCGATCGCAGGAGCGCAATTCCGCCCGCGTCAGCCAGATATTCGTCGGCAGCGCAGCGCCAGCAGGACCGCAGACCATTGCCGCGATCGCCGACACCGCCCCTGCTTCGGTCCCGGCACCAGAGAATTCCAACGACAGCGCTCAAACGGGGCAGACTGCCTTCCTGAAGATCAAGCCCGACGGGGTCGCCATGAGCACAGCGCGCATCTCCGCTCCCGCATCACCCAATGTCCTTCAGGCCGGCAGCATAATCCCTGCGGCGCTCATCACTGCAATCCGTTCGGACCTGCCCGGACAGATTACGGCCCAGGTCACGCAAAACGTGTACGACAGCCCGACCGGGCGTATTCTGCTCATACCTCAGGGCTCGCGGCTCGTCGGGGAATACGACAGCGCCGTGGCAGCCGGTCAGACCAGGGTACTTCTCGCATGGGACAGGCTCATCTTCCCTGATGGCAACTCCATACTCCTCGATCGCCTTCCTGGCGCCGATACGGCCGGGATGGCGGGACTGACGGACAGCGTCGACTACAACTGGGGCGGCATCTTCAAAGCTGCGCTGGTCTCGACCATGCTCGGTGTCGGAACCCAGCTTGCTACCCAAAGCGACAACGATCTTGTCGCCGCGCTGCGTTACGGGACTCAGGACACGGTCAACCAGACCGGCCGCGCCCTCGTCCAACGGCAGGCGGGCCTGTCGCCTACACTGAGCATCCGATCAGGCTATCCCGTACGGGTGCTCGTTACCCGCGATCTCGTTCTTGATCCTGCAGAGGGAGGATATTGATGGCACGGCTCAGGCTGGGTCCGATTGAAGACGACAAACCGGTGAAGATCTCGATTGAGTTGCCGGCATCGGTACACCGCGACCTCCTCGCCTACGCGCAAGCCCATGCTACGGAGACTGGCCTCATTAAGGCCATGCCCGTCGAGCGCCTCATTCCGCCAATGATCGAGCGGTTCATGGCTGCGGATCGCGGCTTCATCCGCCGTCCGAAAAACGGCTAAATGCCTTTATGACAATAAAGTGACTTGTACCGAATCTCAAAGATTGACAAGTTGTCGGAGTAACGTGGCTTCCAGCCGCGTATGCGCGACCGGGTTACTGGTGCGTATGTCCAGGCTTGCGCTAAAGGCATCAGTGCGCGCTCCCTCATCGCTCGTTCTCACTGCTCGGTCATTTGCATACTTTAAAAAATCACCACCCTTTTCCCGAACTATTATAATCCGATTATAAAATAGTTTGTTCCCGGCGACCCGGTCATCTTCCTATTGCGACTTCAAGAGTTGCGATGACAGGAGAAAGACCATGGAACGTATCGAACACAACGAAGACATCATCGAACTCGGCGACGCGACCGTCGTCACCCGCGGCAGCCTTGTCGTGGGCCAGCCCGACTCCGATCAGGTTCTCAACCGGATCGGCGCGGGCATCACCGACGAGGATTGATGGATCGGGGCGCGTTACCGGTGAGGTAGCGCGCCCCATTGCCATTTGCGACGGGAGACAGCCATGCGGTTGCGCAATGACCTCCATGCAACGCTCGTCGGCGACGTTCCTGTCTTTCTCGACGAACGCGACGGGAAATATTTCCACTTACGCGGATCGTTGGCCGGCCATTTCCTCAGGTTCGTCGAAGGAACGGCCAGTCCGAGCGCCATCGCGTGTCTCGTTGATCACCGGATTTTGATCGAAGGCGATGTGGTAAGCGAGGCGCTCCCTGCGCTCGCGCAGATTGATCGGCTCGGCTCGCATCTGCCTGTGGACACGTTCCTCATTTTGAAAGCAGCAGCAACGCAGGCGTTGATTGACCGCCGCGTACGGCACACGAGTTTCACGAAGACCCTCGCCGCTCTACGGCGCGACATCGCGCGATCGGTCGCCTCGACGCCTTCGCGCCGTTCCCGGACTGAGGCCGAAGTCGTGGGCGCTTTCGAAGCCGCGCGCAAAATCGTGCCCTCGATTGATCGTTGCCTTCCCCGCAGCATCGCGATGGCTGCGATGCTGCGGGCATACGGACACGAACCAACGATTCTTTTCGGTGTCCGCCTGCCCTTTGCGGCACATTGCTGGGTCCAGTGTGGGCCCCGCGTCGTCAGCGACCCGATCGACGATGTCCGTGGCCTGAGCCCGATCCTGTGGCTGTGACTGCCCCCCGATTCCTGGCACGCACTCCGGCCGGGCCGGTCAAGGCAGAAGCGGGTATTGCAGCGCCTTCAGATTTCCCGACCGCTTTCGTCAAACCTGGGCTGCATGTCGATTATGCCGGCCCGGCAGTGCACATCGGCGACCGGGGAATCGTAATTGGGCATCTTTTCCGCCGAGGGCTGCCAAGTGAACGCGTCCTCGCGCTGACGCAGATTGAACTTACCCAAATCTTCCAATCCGATGGTGCCAGTTTGCTGAGTGAGTTCTGGGGTGGTTACGTCGCTTTCCTGCCGATATCTGGCGGCAACGTGCGAATAATCCGCGATCCTTCCGGCACGATCCCAGCCTATTGGCGCGACACTTCAGAGGGTATTATCGTCGCGTCGGAGCTTGGCCGGGCGCCCTTCACGTCCAACGAAGATTTGCGGATAGATGCCGAAGCGCTCACCGTTCACTTATGGACACCGCATTTCGCCGGGCGACGCACATGCATAGACGGCGTCTCGGAAATTCTACCAGGCGAAGCCCTCGACTTTAACAGGAATGGGCCTCTAACCGTTACACTCTGGTCCCCCTGGGACCATGTCCCCGCACGCCGGCGCGGCATCACTGCCGACCCAGCCCTGTTGTACGACACCGTCGTCGACGTGGTGACCACGTGGGGCAACTGCTTCCAATCCGTTTTGCTCGGACTTTCGGGCGGACTGGATTCCTCCATTGTGGCGGCCGCCCTGGCCTCCGCCAACTGCCATGTGTCGGGCTTCACCATGTATAGCCCCGATGACGATAGCGACGAGCGGGCCTATGCTCGCATGGCCGCCAATGCCTGCGGCATCTCTATCACCTCCGTCGATTACGATCGCGAGAGGCTCGATATTACCCGACCGATCGCCACCCATGTCGCAAGACCATTTCTCGCTCACTATGCCCAGGCGATCGCGAACGTTCGCGAGCGGGCCGCTCGCGAATGGGGGGTCGATGCCTACTTCTCGGGCAATGGCGGCGACAATGTCTTTTGCATGATGCGATCGGTCACGCCGATCGTCGATCGCCTTGCGACGCGGGCAAGCCCTCGCGGTATCCTGCGAACGATAGACGACGTCGCCGTCCTAACCGGGGCCGACTGGCTCTCGATCGCGCGCCGCGTGTTGCGCCGCATAACGAGCAAGACCCGGTATCCGCCGCCCAAAGGGGACGGATCTCTTCTGATCGCTGATCGACTGGCACGAGCCATCGAAGACGTCCCCCGGCATCCTTGGTACGAAGTGCCTCACGATGCGAGCCCCGCTTCCGCCGCCCATGTTGCAATGGTCCGGCGGGCGCTCGGCAACGACGGCTTGCACAGCCGAACGACCCATCCGCCGTCAATTTCTCCCCTGCTGTCGCAACCGGTGATGGAGCTTTGCCTCGGCTTGCCCAGCTGGTTGTGGATCGAGGGCGGCGCGGACCGTGCGGTTGCGCGCCATGCGTTCCGTGACGCATTACCCCCCGCCTTGCTTGATCGACGCTCGAAGGGTGGGCCGGGTGCCTTCGTTCATCGCACGTATCTTCGTCACGAAACCGAGGTCGTCGATCGGCTGCGTGACGGACCGCTCCGCGATCTGGGAATCCTCGGCTTGCCACCGAAGCCACGTATTGTGACAGATGGCATCACGGCACAGCGAATGCTTGCTCTTGTGGCCGCCGATGCCTGGATGCGTCACTGGACCGACGGCTAGGGGGCGTTTGCATATTCGAGGCGCCGGCGCCGCGCCCCAGCCATCGATCAAACCAATCCACGTTTTCTTGCAAAGCGGCGAGGCGGTTCGACGGAATATGGAAGAGATGAGTTTCATCAGAAGCAGGCGTTTCGCCAGGATAAAGCGATATCTGTGCAGGAACGCCAGCCGCAATCAGCGCCTCGTGGAACTCGACGGCACCAGACCGTGGCTCTGCCATCTGCTGAAGAACGGCCGCCTGGCCGGGCGCGGCACGGTAGGACGGGACCAGTGCCGTGTAATTACCGCGCGCTCGCGCATCACCCGGGGCGCCCCCATAGATCGCCCGATAGGTGCATTGCTGGTAGCGCCACGCCGCTGGCTCAAGATAGCCACCGTCGCCACTCGACGCCGCGCGAAACAGGCTGGTCTGTGTGACGGCCACGTTGACCATCTGCGAGCCGGCGCTGTACCCGGCAATGCCCAGCTTCGCGGGGTCGATCAGCCCCTCGTCATCGAGCTGTTTCACGAGACTGCGGTAGCTTTCCACCGTGTTAAGCCAGACCAATCGCTGAATTTCGGCCGGAGCCACCCGCCCATCGCAGGTCGTCCAGCTTCTCAATGCGCCCTGTAACTGTTCGCTCTGGGCCGGATAGGGATCATTGACTGCAAGTACGATGTAACCTTGATCGAGAAGCAGCTGGATGGGATAGCTCCATTGGAACTCCGTCGTGATAAATCGTTCGTCCGCGTCGCCACCATGGGTGACGATGACCGCAGGATACCGCCGACCCGGTCGGTAACCACGTGGATAAAGGACGAAACCCACCGCCTCATAACCGAACCGATTGGTCCAGGTTCGCCGCACTTTGGCGAAACGCTCGAGGCGTAAATGCCGCGCCGAAATGGGCGCCACCGACCTGACGCTGCCCGAAGCCGGATCCACCACGACAAGTTCTGGAGCGTACGTCAGTCCCTCGCGGATACAGGCGCCGCGTGAGAGGCCAGCGTCGAAAGCGCAATGGCTAAGGCTTTCCGGGACCTCGATCCGACGGGACTTTCCACCGCGATCAAGACGAAGAAGAGCATACTTGGCCTCATCGATGATTTTCACCGCAACGACAGCGAACTTCCCGTCTGCCGCTCTCCAGTGGCCCGGAGAGCGCCAATCGGACAGGGAAATCATTGCCTTCCCGAAATCGACCGACGTGCCATCCGGGCGTTTTTCGACGAGGCGCTGCTCTGGGCCCTCGCCGGAAATTTCCAACTCGCCGCCGCCGGGCCCGGCAATCCGATCTTGCATCGCCAGCGCCGTGCTATCGCCAGACGGAGTTGCGTGGCGCGTCCGAAAACTCCAGCGATACCGCTGCACCGCCGGAGTGGGATTATCATCGACCTGAACGCCGTATTCCACATAATCGGCGTCCCAAGCGAGCATACCGCCGAAATAACGGGCTATCCGGTCGCTCGCTGGCCGGTCGAAGATCGCCGCATCTGCTTCCCCATTTGTTCGCAGGAAGAAGCTGACACGGACGTGCGGGCTCCATCGTCGCCGGGCACTGGCCTCCCGGACAGCGTCCCCGGTCAACGTACGCGGCGCAGTGCGCTCCTCTTCCAGCTGGGAATACACAAGCCGCTTTCCATCCGGGCTCCAGTCGTAGGATGCGATACCGACCTGCATCGGCGGCATCTGGGCCATGCCAAAATCGGCGCCATCGGCGCTGCCGACGAGGACCGTCTTCGGATTGCGTACCAATTCGGTGCGCGTTCCATCGCTTTTCACTTCGTACAGCTGCACCCCCTGCCCGAGGTCCGCTAGAACGGACCAAGAGTTCTTTCCTGGAATGCGCCGCAACCGATCGAGAAACCCGGATCGGACGATTACCCGGTCTTTGCCGTCGGCAAGCGTGACGAGGTGAATTTCGAACTCGGGGCGATTTGCGGCGAGGTTCGCGGTATGGAGCAGATAGACGACCTCCTTCCCGTCGGACGACATCGCCAGATCGCTGACCTGTGGCGCGGTGACGATATCACTCGCGGTCCAGCGTTCCCCCGGGCTCGCAGCAATGCCCGAGGCCGGGGTCGCGAAGGTCTCGATTGCGATCACAAAAAGACCTAACGTGGCGCGTGTGCGACCTCCCATCACCATGTCTTTCGCAGCGAAATTGCGACGACGCGGCCAAGCGCCGAGAAGTTCGTCGTATCGAACGCAGTATCGTAAGCAGCGCCGGTGAAGATCACGTCCGGCTTCTGGTTGAGCATGTTGGACACCGACGCCCCCAGTTCGAAACCACTTCCGGCATCGACCTGCGCGGCCAGATCAAACGTCGAGAGGCCATCGATCCGGTAGACTGCGGTTCGCCGACGATCCGTCAGCTTCGACGAAAGGTTTACCGCACCAGAAATCGATAGTGCTCCTTGTGTGTAGGTAACGAAGGCGCGCGTCTTGAACCGAGGCGGGTTGAGGACCGTACCGGCAAGCTCCGTGCTCGGTGCGCCGGGCAGCAGTTGCTGACTACTGCGCAGCCAGGTTGCCGCGAGGTTGAGTGCCAGCCGGCCCGTCTCAGACACGGGGAGGCTGTAGCGAACCGACGCGTCGATGCCGCTGTACGTCTGCCGCGCGACATTGCGATCCAAGATGTCCGCGATCGCGACGACACTCGTCGGGTCGTAGGGAAGACCTACCGCGTTCTGCAGGCCAAGCGTCGCATTTGCGAATGATGCCTGTTGCTCGGCTGCCGTTGGTTTCAGCTTGATCATGGAGGCGTATAGTGGGTTGTCGAGCAGCCCCACGATCGAAGTGACCGGCGACGCCACCCGATCGCGGTATCGAAAATGAAAGTAGCCCGCGCTTACCGCAAGGTTGGGATTGGCAGCGGGCGCGAGCTCTGCCCCCAGTGTCCAGCTTTCCGTTCGCTCGGGCTTCATGTCAGGGTTGGCGCCGGTAAGCACAATGAAATTCGCCCCAGGTGGAAAACCGCTACCGTACCCGGTCGTGGGAAGCAGCACGGCGTAAATGCCGGAGTATTGTTGGTAGAATGTCGGCACCCGAAATGAGCGCCCCCAACTGCCCTTCAGCGTCAGACCTTCGACTGGTGCATATGTGATGCCCAACTTTGGAACGCTGACCGAGCCGACACCGGTGTTGCGTTCATACCGGAAGGCGGCCGTCAACGCGAGCGAGCGCCCCAGCGACGATTGCTGTTCCGCCGAAAGAAGCGGGACGAAGAGTTCTGCGTATCCGAATTCGTTGTTCCGGTGACGCTCGAAATCGATGGCCGTCGCAGCGCCGTTGCGGCTGACGACGTCAAAGCCGATACGGCGGAAACCACCGCCCACAGCCATCCGTGCCGCCCCGGCCGGAAGGGTCAAGATTTCACCCTCCGCTCCCAGTTCGATCGCGTACGACGAATTGTCGTAACGGCGATAGCCAGTTTGGGTGACCCGGCCAGCGCTATAGACGTTGGAATGATTGCGCGTGTTATCGAACGAATAGGCACCGTTCACACGCACCGTCCAATCCGCACCGGCCGCCCATTCGAGCGTGGGCGCAATGGAAAAGGAGCGCGAACTAGACCGGCCATCCGCACCGTTTGCGAGGTAGGACTGCCCCCTCGCATAACCTTGCAGGACCAGCATCTCGCTATCCTTGAAGACCATGTCGACCTTCGCCGACAAGCGATCCCCGATTTCCTGTTCGAGACTGACTAGCGCGTTGTGCCGGCGCAAGCTGGGGTAGAGAGTGGCGTCGCTTGCCATGTTGGTCGCATAGCTACGCTGACTGGTTTTGACCGGATCGTTATCGGTAAAGTCGTAGGCGGCGAGCACGCTGCCGCTGCTCCAGCGATAGCCGCCGACCGCATTGTATTGTTGCTGGAAGCCGCCACCATCGGTCGAGCCCGCCAGCCTTCCCATGACCGAAAGGCCTTGAAAGTCGCGCTTGAGCCGAATGTTCACTACGCCAGCCACCGCGTCGGCGCCGTAGATGGCCGATGCGCCATCGGCGACGATCTCGATCCGGTCCACTGCGGCGGCAGGGATGGCACTGACGTCGACCGCAGCGTTTACGCCGGTATAGCTCATACGATTGCCGTTAAGCAGCGTAAGCGTCGCATTTGGGCCCAGTCCCAACAGGTTGACCGAGGAGGCCCCATTCACGTTGACGTTCGCCGAGCCCTGGGTCGTACCGATCCCGGGGTTCTGGCCGCCTGAAAAATTCATCGGCAAGCTACGAAAAACTTCGCCCAAATCAGTTTGGCCCGCCCTTTGGATGTCATTGGCGGTCACCGTGGAAACTCGTGCCGTGGGCAACACACCTTTGATGCGGCTGCCCGTCACGAGGATTTCGTCCTCGCCACCAACGGCGGCTAAGCCTCCGGATCGGCCCCGGATCACGATCGACCCGTCCCTGATCCGCGCCACAAGGCCGGTTCCGGCCAGCAGATGATCGACGGCCTCGCGCGCCGTCATGTCTCCCTGGAGCGAAGGCGCAGAAATTCCATTCACATCCTCGGCAGATGCATAGACTTCCAGACCTGCCTTGGTCGCTACCGTGCGCAGAGCATCTCCCAGATCCTGCGTCGGCAGGTCGAACCGGTAGGTTTCGTTGACTTGCGCGATTGCAGGCGTTGCTGCCGCCGTCATCGTGGTTGCAGCGAGCAGCGCCGCCATGGCCTGAATTCGATATCCCGTCATGAGTGTCCCTGTCGATCATGAGCGCTTGCCATTGGGCTCGCTCTGACAGGGGTTCGACGCAGGACCCGGCGGGGACGTTAGTCAGCTATGAAAATTTTTCTCATCTCCGGCGAAGATGGATGCCATCGTGGTGGCTGACGACGACCAGATCGAACACTTCAGCCAGCCGTTCAGCCAGCTTCTCGCCATCGGTCAGTTGGAAACGTCCAGAAACCGTGAGGCTGCCCATGGTTCGGTCGTCGAGAACAATGGGCCTGCGCGCGTAGCGGTTGGCATCGCGCACCAGCGCAACGAGCGCTATTGCCTTGTAATCGACCAAGCCGCTTGGCCAGGCGCGGGTATCGGCAACAGGTGCGGCAACGACCTTTGGAGCGGTCGCACCGGCTGCCGGGAACACGACCTGCTGGTCGACAGACAGTGGCATGGCCCCTGCTTGCCCGTTTGAGCCCTTGCCATCCGGCTTCAAATGGCCGTTTCCTGACCGCAACCGCAGGTCCACAAGCTGGTCTTCGTCGATGCCTATATCGATCACCCCGTCGAAGGCGATCTGTCGGCCCGATGCAGCGACAATCGTGAACGGCCGCCGGTCGCGAGCAGCGGAAAGGCGCGCCCGTCCATGCAATAGTCGGGCATGGCGCGCCCTTGAGTTCATGCTGACATCGATCCGGCTGTCGCTATCCAGCGTCAAAGCTGAGCCGTCTTCCAGGGTGAAACTCCGTATCGAACCATGACCGGTTTCGTATGTGGCGGCGCGCGCCGATGGGGCCAACGATGCCGGCACCAATTTCGTGCCAAGCCCCAGGACCACCGCCACCGTCGCGGCGAGCGCGGCTGCCGCAAGCACTGCGGGCCGCAAACCGGATTTCTTACGCTCGGGGCGCCGGTCGGTTTGGCGTGCAGTGCCGTGATGCGACATAGCCGCCGCCGCGCCGGATGCGGATATCGACCCTACGCCGGGCAGCGCCGGAAACGAGTGCATTAATGCGCGTTCAACTGCATCGCGCTGTTGCGGCGTCAATGGGGCGACCAACATCGAGGTCTCGAAGGCCGCACGATTGTCGTCCGACGTGCGAAACCAGTTTCCCAGATCGGCGAATTCCGCTTCCGTCAGCCCGTTGCGAATGCGCGCGCACCAAGTTGCGGCGTCCAGCGCGGCTGCGCCTGGTGTATGGCCTCCGGGCCACTCTTCACCGGTCATCGATGATCCTTCACCGCCGCGGCGACGATCGCGATCGCGCGCACCATATGATATTGTACCGTAGCCACCGTGATCCCAAGCCGTTCGCCGATCTGCCCATACGTCAGTTCGTCGTCCCGGCTGAGCAAAAACACACAGCGCGTCTTTTCCGGCAAACTTCGAACAGCGTCCTCATAGATCCTCCGCAGATCCGCCGCCTCCAGTTCCAGCATCTGCTCGGGCGGACTTGCAATATCGCGGTTCTCGTCGAGCGGAAACACCGTAACGTCCGTTTGACGTCGACGTGACCTGTCGATCAGGAGATTTCGGGCGATGCGCCGTACGAAGGCGGCCGGGTTGGCAAGCCGAGACGCCTGCTCGCTTCCCGCCGCACGCACGAAGACCTCCTGTACCAGATCGTGAGCAGCATCAGGACCTGCCCGTCGCCCCAAATAGCGCAGCAACGAGCTTCGCTCCGAACGAAACGCGTCTTCGAGACCAGCATGAAGCGGCACTGGGCCTGTCAGCTCCGGGCCGTCGATGGGCGCATGGTGAGCGGCCGATGCAGCCACCAGCCGCGGGCGATAGCCGCGAAAACACGGAGCGGACGTCGACAAGAAGAATATCCCGGGCAACAGCGCGCATCGACCGGTAATCCGGTCTGTCGCACTTCAGCGCGGCCCGTCGTCTGGCGGCCAAGATGGCTGCCTTCTCCCGACGTTCACCTGTCCTTACTGGACAGGCGCTCATATTGCCTGGCGCGGTCAACTCGCGGGAGAACATGAATGATGTGCCCGCATCGCCGATCATGGACTCAATCGAATCATCGTGCAAGATACTGAGGCACAAGACATGCCCTGCGTATCAGCATGCGGTCTCTAGCCATCAGTGTTCGCGCGCCGCTCGAACCAGTTCGTCCGATACCGATTGGCGACGAAGATGGTATTCCTCGATCGCCGATCCGACTCTCTCATCGTTTCCACCCAACACTGCGGCCTCGATACTGTCCAACTCCTCATCGACATCGGTAAGTATTGCCGCCTCATTTTTGCGGTAGGGCCCGAGGCGCGCCGCCGCGTTGCCCATCGCCCAGGTAGCTTCGATGTCCGTGGCATCACCGCTGAGCGCGGCGAAAAGAAGAGAAGTCCGCTCGGCAATTCCATCATGCCCACGTTGAATCACCGCGACGCGCTCATGGGAGACGTCTCTACGCGCCAACCGGACAAGGTCATGATGCCAACCGATCAACTCGCGCAGTTCGCGACCTTCCAGCCGAGGCACCCGAAAGCCTTCGTTGGGCCATGCATCCACCAGCCGCTCGCCCGTAAGACGATTCAGGCTGTCTCGCACCGGCGTGATGCTCACCCCCAAAAGGCTGGCAAGGCGAGCCGCCTCTAGCCGGAAGCCAGGCTGCCAATCGCCAGTGACCAGCCGGCGGCGGATGGCGTCATAGGTCGGTTCCAGAACATGTGCAGGACTCATGGCTCGGCTCAGTCCCGCGATGCTTTGTCGTCGGCGCGCGACATCATCGCTTCCTGATCCGGGCGCAGAGCATCGATTGCCCCGATATGTTCCGGAACGTTTTCAGATAGCAGGAGCGAGGGGCACTGGCCCTCGTAGTTCCCAAGGTTAGGCCGGTGCTGGGCATATCCGACAAGAGCTGCAAGTTCGGGCGAGAAGCCTTTTGCAACCTTGGGCGGATAAGCAAGCCACTGGTTTTCATATGGCTTGAGCCAACCCAGGCAATAGCCGACGACAATGGCGCGACGGGGTAGGTCAGTGAGATTGGCACCCGCTCCGTGCAGTGTCGAACCGAGGAAACAGATGGCTGCACCCGGATCGCAGACGGCCGAAACGGCCGTCCCCGGATCCTCCTTGCTCAATCCTTCAATCCCGTGGCTACCAGGATAAATCCGCGTTGCGCCATTCTCAGCGGTGAAGGGCGTCAGGGGCCACATCACGTTGACGAGATACTCGTGCTCGCCCTTAAGCCCCTGCCACATGTCGTGGTCCCGGTGTGGAAGCTGGCTTTGCTCGCCAGGATGAATCTCGATCGCTTGCGCGACGTTGAGCTGGATGCGATCACACGTGGGCTTCAGCACCGCGTCGACCAACGAAAGTATGGCGGGGCTGAGAACCAGACGAGCGGCAGAGGGCGACCGCTTGAGCAGGCTGGCGAACCGCTTGGTGCGCTCGCCATAGAACCGGCCCTGACACAGCGGCGTTGCCGCGAACACCGAATCCAGATCGGCGTTCAACGAATTTAGCACCCGCGTGGGCAACGCGTTTTCGATGATGCAATACCCTTGGTCGAGCAACTGAGCGAGACGCTCCGACTTATTGCCGCGGCTGTTTCGTAAGAATTTCACCGGCCCGCTCCCATGGCAGTGACGGCCAGCGTCAAGCCCTCCCGCTCATAAACGCCGCCCATCTGGAGTTTAGCGCGGGTTTCCGGTTCGATCAGGATGTGGAGCGCCGTCAGCCACGAACTGCCGTGGCGGACCGGTTGACCGAGCGCTTCGCACTGCCATCCAAATTGCCGGATCTGTTCGAACCAGCTGACGTCTGCCACCCCGGTGTAAGCCGTTATCGCGTTGTCGAGGGCGTGGTCCACGAGCGCTGTGACGAGCCGGTTGCGCGCATGGCGCCGCTCGCTGGACCGCTGGTGACGGTCGAGGCAGAAGCGGGTGATTTCTCGAATCGAGGGCCCGCGCGGCGGTGCGCCAGTACAAAGGTGAGGATAGAGGTCACCCAGCAAGTGGGGACGATCCGTTTGCAGCAAGCGGGTCGAAGCGCGATGGGCACCGTTGGTCGCCAGCAAGACCAGATAATAGGCGAAAGGGTCGTCGAACTGGTCGATTTCGAATTCGCCCGCGAGGACTGGCAGGTCCCAGCGGAGCAAGTCGACGAACACCTCCTTTCGCGCCCGCCACATTGCCTTGAGCGCTGTGCTTTCGTCCATCCTGGTCGTCTGAACAGGTTCCTTGAACATGACTCTCTCCTTGCGGCCAATCCATGCCCAAAGGAGCATCGACGCAAGGAGATGGGCCATACCCAGATATGGGGATGGCGGCGGCTGGCCGGATCGGCCAGCACACCGCACTCAAAAAATGCTCAGCGCAGGAAGCGCCAACGGAAAATATCGGTGAAACTAATCAGACCATCGAACAGAGCGCACAGGATCAACGATGCCTTCTTGGATACGTCATATCGCTCCCGGGCATCCTTGAGATGCTGAATGACCGTTGCCTCGGTGATGCCCAGTATCTGCGATATTTCCCAGTTGGTCTTGCCGCGCGCTGCCCACAATACGCAGTCACGTTGGCGGTCCGTCAGTGTCGTCCGTTCGCGAGGCGCCGCCCACCCAGAAAAACCACGTGCCGCTTCGAGAGCAGCAGCCCCAAGCGCATCCGCCACCAGCAGCATCGCCCGAGGCATCTCCTGCCCAGGGGCGGTCACGAATGTACACGAACCGATGGCTTCGCCCGGAAGATGTCGCGGCGTCGTGAAGCCATCGGCCAAGCCATGCTGATAGCCGGTAGCGAGCATAACTTCCTCCTGCTTGGTCAATGCGATCAGGTTTCGCACCTGGTTCCACCGAAATCCTGTCAGACTTCGTTCGGCGGCACGGCGGATAGGATCCGTCGCGGCCAGATTGAACCCCTGATAGACGTCGGCCCAACTCGACGGATAGTTGTGAACCAGAATGGATTTACCACTATCGCCGCCGAAGCCGATCTCAAGGGACAGCGCGAAGCGCCGAAATCCAAGTTCATGGGCGGCCTGAGACATCGTCTCTTTCAGCGCGTCGATCGACGAAGCAAGAACTATAAGTTCACCAAGGTTTTCTGCCATTGCAAGACGCATTTTCCCCTTGCCACTACCACGGGTTCGGCCCCGTCCCGAGGCCCGCAGCGCGCCTTTCGTCCAAGGGCCGTCGGCGACAAGTCTCACGCTGTGCTTCGAGCCACAACCGTCGCACTCAGATCGAATGTCCGACCAGACTGATCGGTGAACTGAGCGACTGCTTTCTCTTACATGATTTCAATTGTTTGGGCGAATCAAAGTAGGGATTTTTTGCATCTGCTCACTCACCTTCCGCAAAGGCAGCATGACAAGCACGGGGAGGCGCTTCACGACCAGCTCAAGCCATTCCCCGGCCGAGGCTTGAATGTCGGCTCACGCCAGAACCTGTCATTCGCGTGAAAGCCAGCAGCCGGGCAGCTGTGCTGCCCACTCCCGCCGTTCCAAAGCGAACTTCTCGCTCCCGGAAGCGGACATTTAAATCATGATGTGGTCTGGGATAGAGCCGTCGTTGGTTAGCAGAGCCATAGAACGCGGGTTTTGGCGACAACGGACGTTCGGGTCGTGCGGCGATCGACCAATGAATGACCAGGACCTAGGTATTTTCCTAGTAGGAGATGGAGATCGGCGCCAATTTAAACACGGCATGGAGGTGAACGTTACCGACCTGCCGTTGAGGACTCGCATTAGTGTGCCTGATACGGGATGCGCCTCTGTGATCGGCGCTATCGCCAGCTGCCCCCGAATATTTTCATCCACCGATGCGGGATATACCGGACCGCGGCGTCTCACTCTTGTCCCCAAGGAGTTGAGAATGGCTGAAACGTCCCCTCTCGAACTGATTTTTCGTCGCTACCGCGATACGCACGGGGCCGAGGTAAAGCCCGCATATACGCAGATACTGCAGGTATCTCGGGACTGCGTGATCCGGGCGGCAGTCGGATACCGGCGGGCGGACGAACAGCCCCTGTTTCTGGAACGCTATCTCGTCCAATCCATCGAAATGCACCTGTCCGCTGCGCTGAGGCGCCCGGTCGGACGAGAAGACATCATCGAAATCGGCAACCTCGCCGCTGACGACGCCTTTGCAATGATTTCGCTGTGGGGCATGGCGGCCAACGATCTTGGCGGGCAGTGCGAGATCGCCGTCGCCACGCTTACAGCGCCATTGCGCAGGATGTTCGCGCGCCTTTGGCGTTGCTCTCCATGTGCTGGGTCCGGCGCGGGCCGAACAGGCCGATGAACACGCGGCATGGGGACGGTATTACGAAAGCGACCCACAGGTCTGTGCCGGCTTCATCGCCCAGGGCCAAGACGCGATCGCGCGGTTTCTGGCGCGCCGCGAAGGGATCGCGGCATGAAAAGTCTACTCGATGTGCTGCGCGCGCACACCGCTGTTATGCCCGCCGCCATAGCGCTCGATCCCGTCACTGCGCCGCCGGTGACGTGGCAGGGACTAGCTGAGCGGGTTCAGAACTCAGCCGCCCAGCTGCGCGGCGAGCGCGGCGCGGCCCGGTTTCCGCATGTTCTGCGCCTGGACCACGGGGTTGAGGAAGCGGTGATGGAGCTAGCCCTGCTCGAAGCGGACATTCCGGTCCTTTCCTTGCCCACATTCTTCACCGACGAGCAGGTCTTTCATGCAAGTTCCGCCTGCGGAGCGACCGGCGTATCGCCCGGCGCCCCGCAGCCCGCGCCGTCCCTTTTGCCCCTGGGGACGGCGCGGGTAACTTTCACCTCCGGTTCGACCGGGACGCCCAAGGGTGTCTGCCTTTCTGCCGGGCACATGCTCGGCGTGGCGCGGGCGGTGGTCGATACGCTGGGTGCAGCACATGCCGGGCGGCACTGTGCCCTGTTGCCGCCGGGCATCCTGCTGGAAACCGTCGCCGGGTTCTTCGCAACTATGCTCGCCGGCGGCACCTACGTCTGTCCGCCGCAATCCAAAGTCGGGCTGGCGAACCCGTTCCGCCCCGATTTCCAGACCATGGCCCGGAATCTTTCCGCCTGGCGCATCACCTCGCTGATCCTTGTACCGGAATATCTCACCGGGCTTGTCACCGCGCTGGAGCAGACGGGGCTGCGACTGCCTGAACTGACCGTCGTGGCCGTAGGCGGTGCCAGGGTGCCGGTGGAACTGCTGGCGCGGGCCCGGGCACTCGGCCTGCCGATGCGGCAGGGTTACGGGTTGACCGAATGCGCCTCAGTCTTCTCGCTGGAAAGGCACGACGAGGACGCGCCTGGATCGGTAGGCCGCCTGCTGGGCCATATCCGCGCGTCTATCGCGCCGGACGGAGAGATCATGCTGGAGGGCGAAATGTTCCTCGGCACGATCGGTGTGCCCCGCGCTCCGGGTCCACTGGCGACCGGCGACATTGGCAGGATCGACCGGGCCGGCCGGCTTTGGGTGGAAGGCCGCAAGTCTGCGATGATCGTTAGTAGCTTCGGGAGAAATGTTGCGCCCGAATGGGTGGAGGCGGCGTTGCTGGCCCAGCCCGCCATCGCCCAGGCCCTGGTCCACGGGGACGGCCTGCCTACGCCCGAAGCCTTGCTGGTGCCTGCTGGCGCCCACGCCGACCTCGCTGCCGCCGTGGACGCCGTTAACCGGACACTGCCCGCCTATGCGCGCGTTGCCGCATGGCGCGAAGTCTCGCCCTTCACGCCCGCCAACGGACACCTTACCGGCAACGGCCGCCTGCGCCGCAACGCCATCGCCGCGACCTGGCTGGACGGCGCGCCTGCTTTCTTCGACGAACTTGAAGCGGCAACCCTGCGCCATCGCATCGGCTTCCTCGCGATCCCGCAAGTGCGCGCCGGACTGGCCGGCACGATCTCGCGGCATGCCTATGTCGACTACCTAGGGCAAGCGTATCATCACGTCCGCCACACCGTCCCGCTGATGCGCTCAGCGCGTGCGCGGCTCCTTAGCCGGCCCGAACTGGTCGCCGCGCTGGACGGCTATATCGAGGAAGAAACCGGCCACGAGGAATGGATTCTTGCTGACATTGCCGCAGCCGGAGGAGATGCCGATGCGGTGCGCATCAGTACGCCCTATCAGACAACGCAGACCATGGTGGACCACGCTTATCACCGCATCGAGACGGGGAATGCCGCCTCCTTCTTCGGCATGGTCTATGTGCTTGAAAGCGTCAGTGTCGCGCTCGCGCAGCGCGGGGCCAGCGCCGTGGCCGCCAACCTTGGCCTGCCCCCCGAAGCCTTCACCTACCTGACCTCGCATGGTGCCCTCGACCAGGAACACATGACCTTTTTCGCGCAGCTGGTGAACGGCCTTTCTGGTCCACAAGACCATCAGGCGATCACCGAAATGGCCTGCGAGATGTTCGCGCTGTTCGGCGGTGTCTTCGCCTCGATTTCATTGGAGGATTCCGATGTCCTCGCTTGAAGGTAAGACCATTGTCGTTACCGGCGCAGCCGGCGGCATAGGTAGCCAGGTTTCACGGCTCTTGTGTCAGGCCGGCGCCCGCGTCGTGGGTATCGACAGGGCAGATTGTCCGGCCTGTGATGCCACAATCGTCGCCGATCTTTCCGATGAAACCGCAATGGCCTCCCTCGTTCAAAGAATGACGGACGATTGTCCGGACATCCTTGTCAACATCGCCGGCATGATGCGCTTCGGATTGCATGAGAGCCAGCCGATCGACGCGCTGTCGCTTTGCTATCGCATCAATCTGCTGGTGCCCGCCGTGTTGGCCCGGGCTGTCGCCGGGCCGATGCGCGCCCGCGGGTCAGGGCAGATCGTCAACATCGGCTCGGTACTGGGCGCGATCCCCTACCCATGGTTCGCCGCCTATTCGAGCAGCAAGGCCGGGCTTGCCGCGCTCAGTCAGGGCCTGCGCCGTGAAATGATGGGCAGCGGCGTGCAAGTGACCCACATCAACCCGCGAGCCGCACGCACAGCCTTCAACAGCAGAGAGGTGAACCGCTTCCTGGAATTGACCGGCATGAAGGCGGACGCCCCCGAATGGGTGGCGCACCGGATTGTCGCGGCGATCGAACAGCGTCGCGCCACCGTCAGCATCGGCGTGATGGAGCGGGTGTATGCCGCCCTCAACGCGATCTCGCCTGCGATCATCGATTTCGGGCTTGCGGGACAGATTCGCAAGGCCCGGGCCGTATTCTGACAAGCCGTCCCATACCAAGAGAAAGGAGACCTGCCCCATGTTCCGAAATACTACCAGAACCGCCCTCAAGGCATCGTTGCTCGCCCCCCTGCTGGTGGCACTGCTCCCTTCTGCCGCGTTTGCCGACATGGCCTCGGACGTGAAAGGGGTGAACGATGGCTGGGCCCACATCACTTACGAAGTGAAGGGATCGAGCACGCAGACCAAGGCGCTGGACACTCTCGCCCGGCAAGCCGCCATGGTCGCCGCACGCTATCCCGGCAAGGCCGAGCCGCTGCTGTGGCAGGGCATCATCACCAGCGAACAGGCCAACCGCGCCAATATGTTCCACAAGCTGGGCCTTGCCTCCAGGGCGCGCGACCTGATCGCGCGGGCCTATGCGATAGACCCGCGTGCGGCGCAGGGCGGTGCCGCGCTCAGCTTAGGTGTGCTTTATTTCAAAGTGCCCGGATCACCGCTGGCCTGGGGCGATGACGACAAGGCTGGCAAGCTGATCAAGCAGGCGCTTGCTGTTGATCCCAACGGCCTCGATACGAACTATTTCTACGGCGACTACCTGCTCGACCAAGGCAACACTGCAGGCGCGAAAGCTTACCTCCAAAAGGCCCTGCGAGCGCCGCACGATGCCTCACGGCCAGTCTGGGATGCAGGCCGCCGCCGCGAAGTGCGCGACTTGCTCACCAAAGCCGGATGACAGGCAGAAGCAAGGACACGCAGATGACGATGACCGCCCGGTTTTCCCGCAGGCTCTCCGGCGGGCTTGCGCGGCAGCTTGCCCGCCCCAGTGGCCTCCCCGGCCGGCTGCTGGGCAATGCTATGGACATCGTCAATCGCAAACCGATGCGCCTTGCGATCGATCTGCTGGCCCCGCAGTCCGGCGAGGCGGTGTTGGATGCCGGGTGCGGCACCGGCATCGCGATTTCCAAAATCCTGGCCCGCGCGGATTGCTCGGTCATTGGTGCAGACCGTTCCGCGACGATGATGGCCACCGCTCAGAGCCGGCTCGGCGGCCGCGCCCGATATGTCTCGGGCAAGATTGAATGCCTGGCGCTACCCGATGCATGCCTCGACGCAGTACTGGCACTGAACCTGCTCTACTTCGAGGGGCCGGACCATGCGATGCTGCGGGCGCTCCACCGCCTGCTTATGCCGGGCGGACGACTGGTCGCCTACCTCACCCACCGCCGGAGCATGGAGAACTGGGATTTCACCCGCGAAGGCCTGCACCGCCTTTACGACGGCGACGAACTCCACCACGCCTTGTGCAATGCAGGCTTCGCGAAGGACAGGATCGAGGTCCGCGAAGTCGCCGTCACAGGATCCATCTCGGGACTTCTGGCCCGAGCATGGCGATGACCGACGGCAGATACCTCAGAAGCTAAAGCTAACCGATAGCGAAGCAGCGTGATCGTTACTGTCATCACTACCGGGGCGGAAGCCATGCTGATGCACATAGCCGACTTCCAGATTCACGTTTTTCGCGACAGGCGTCGTGACGGTAATCAGATTCCGCATCCTCTCCTCGCCCTGTACGCGTTGAAAGTTCGTCTTGTTGAGGTCGATGAAGCTCTCGTGACTGAATACGAGTGCGGTCTTGCCGCCTGAGTGGAACGGCAGGACATATTTGACGTAAGGCCTCACCCTGTAGGCTGTGCCACCCACGCCTTCGCGCCAGCGCTCCTCCAGTCGCAACCTTGCGCTAAGCTGTCCCGGTCCAATCTTCACAATATTATCCATCGTGAGCTGTTGGCGGCCTCGATGTTCCATCACGGAAAAATCGCCAGCATCATATGTGGGGTTGTGGGTGTAACCCACCCACAGGGCCACCTTTTCGGTTACCTTATAGCCGACAAGGGTATTCATCTCGACCTCATACAGCCCGTCCCGATCGTTGCTGAAACGGGAAATCACTTCCTGCGATAGGCGCCATTTGTCGCTCAGCTTCACCGTGGCAGTGCTGCCGATCCAGGCCTGCTTATCTTCCGATGCGTAGGCCGGGGCAGCGACAACGAGCGCGGCCGGCACCCATAGCAAATTGACGATCGTCCGCATCAGCATACCGCATTCCCAAATCAGGCGAGATGTGCGTCTATGTCGCTTTCATGACATTTTCATGTCTGTGATCGAACTATTATATGACCGAATATTTCTGCTGCTGCGGCACGGTGAGGAGCAATTCGGCACCCTATCCGGAGCCGGCTAACCCGGCCCAGATGGCCTTCCCGGTCCGTTCGAAGTGCGCTTGGGAATAGTCCTCAAGCATCTGTGTGCGGCCCCGCAGGCCGAACGCTGCCAGTGCACCCGGATCGGCAAGCGCCTCGCGCAGGGCAGCAGCCAGCGACTGCGGATCGCCGGGCACCGCCAGCCAGCCGTTGACCTGCGGCCTGACCGAGAACGCCAGTTCGCCCACACGCGATGCCACGACCGGCAATCCCGCCGTCAACGCTTCGTGCCCGGCGATGCAGAAGCCTTCCCGCCGCGAAGGCTGGAGGTACAAGTGCAGCCCTGCAAGGAATGCCCGAGGAGCCGGACTATACCCGGCAAAGCGCAGTTCGCCGATGCCTGCCGTGCCTGCAAGCGCGGCGAGACGCTCTCCTTCGCCGCCGTCGCCGGCAATGGCGATTTCGAACGGCACCGGCGGGCGGAAACCATCCGCGCGCAGCCTTGCCAGCGCCGCGATCAGCACGTCATAGCCTTTCGCCGGATGCAGCCGGCCGAGACTGCCGAGGCGCAGCATTTCGCCCTGTTGCCACGGCCCTGCCTGCGGCATGGCGGGGTCGGCGGCGTAGATCGGCCAGGTTGCAAGGCGGTCTGCGGAGACGCCCAGCCGCTCGGCAGTAAGCCCCGCGACCACGCGCGAATCCGCCACCCACAATGCCGCGCGCGTCTGCAGCAGCCGCAGCAGACGCTCGTTCCACGGTTTCAGGAAGGCGTTGTGCTGCCAGCATACGACCGGAATGCCCAACCTGGGCCCCACCATCAGGCCCAGGATCGTCGCGCGGCTGAGCGAAGTCCACAGATGCGTCGCCCCCCAGCCGCGCAGTTCGCGCCCCAGCCAGCGAGCGGCGGCAAGGTGGTCGGTCTCGCCGCCATCGCGGATCACGATATCGAGGCCTGCCGCTTCCATCGCGGGCAGTGCCCGGCCATCGCGGCGCGTCAGGGCCAGCACGCGCACCTGGACGCCAGCGCCGCGCAGCACGCCTAGGATCGCGGGAACCGGCAGCGCCGCCCCGCCCCCTTCCAGAGAGTTGATTGCATAGGCAAGCCTCGGCTTCGCGTTCACCGCGTGCTGGTCCGCAGGACGAGGACGGCGAGCAGCCCGCTGGCGACGACCGCCTGCGCGATTGCCTGGATACCCGCCCCCATCAGACCGAAATGCGCCAGCAGCCAAGGCAGCAGCGGCAGGAAAGCGAAGCTCGCCAGCAGGTTCGCCCACATCGAGCGAGCGGGATGTCCCATCGCCGTCAGCGCGGAAGTACAGGGCGGCCCGATCAGCGATACCGCACGCGCCGCAACCAGCGCGATCATCACCCCCGCTGCCGCGCCGAAGGCGGGGCCGGCCATCAGCCCGATGATCTGCGCCGGGAACACGCCGACGATCAGCACCACCGGCGCTGCCGCCAGAACCGCAATGCTCACGACTTTGAGCAGGGTGTGCCGCAGCGCCTTGCCGCCGTGCCCTTCCGCCACGATGTGCGCCAGTTCGGCATAGGAAGCATTGCCCAGTATCTGCGCCGGCTGCGCAAGGATCACCGTGGCGCGCTGGGCGACCGCGTAAAGCCCGGCCATCGCCGGTCCCATCACCCATCCGATCACCAGAGGCGCGACACGGCCCGTCAGGTCGCCAAGCGTCACGTCGGCGTTGCTGGCCAGCATGAAACGCCAGATGCCGGTGTTGTCGGCGATCACGCTGCCGCTCTCGGGGCGCAGGATTGATCGGCCAAGGCGCCGCGTCGCCAGCCAGAGGCCCATTCCCCACATCGCGGCGAATTCCGCCAATGCGGCGAGCAGCCACGCGAACAGGAACGACTTCACGCCCCACCCGCAGGCGATGACAACCAGGGTGCCGACCAGCCGCACCGTGGGCTGAACAAGGTTGTGCAGGCCCAGAAGGTCGAACCGCCCGCACAATTGCAGGAACCCCGACGGCGTCGAGCGCACCGAGCCGAGCACCGCAAAGGCGTAATAGGGCGCAAATGCCGTAGCCTTGGCCGACCAGCCAAGATGCGGGCCGACAACCGGGACGAGCGCCATGGCCGAGATCACCGCAAGCGCACCGCCCGCCAGTTCGACCTTGGCACCGAACCACAGCAGGCGCGACAATCGGTGCGTTTCGCCGTTACGGTCCGCCTCGGCGCCGTAGCGCACGACCGCTTGCCAGGATGGGAATTCGATGATCCCGCAGACCGTGGCGACATAGGCGTGAACGAGGACCAGCACCCCGTAGTCCTTCGGGCCAAGATAGCGCGTTGCCAGCAACAGATAGCCCAGGCTCATGATGCCGGCGCCCGCCTTGCCGCCAAGCACGAGGCCCAGGCTCGCGAAGATGCGGCGCACCTGACCGGTCGGCAGGTCGGTCACGGCCGGCTTATCGAGGGATTCTGCGCGATGTGCAGGGGGCGATCCATCCTGCGCTTCTAGCGGCTTGCTGCCCGACATGACCAGTCCCGGCGCTCAGGCTGGTACGAGCTTGAGGTGGCGGTTCGTGCGGCGATACCGCTCAGCGAACGAGGCGACGGCGCTGGCGGCGCGGATCGAGGAAGGCGTTTCGTCGAGGTCGAAACTCTGTTCGAACAGATCCTGCTGCACCGCCCGGTAGCGTTTGGCATGAAGCTCGTCCGCCCGGTCCAGCGCGAGGGGTAACTGGTCGGGCCGAGCAATCACTTCGCCAGCTGCCCAATGCTGGAAATTGGGGTCGCCCTGCCAGTCATGTCCCTGGCTGTTGAGGAAGATGCAGGGCCGCGGCCTGAGAAGGAATTCATAGACCTGGCTGCTCGCATCGCCGAGGTAGATGTCGGCAGAAAGGGTATAGCTCATGTCGGTGGAAGCCCGGCTGCCGAGATCCACCTTGATGTTGTCGCCGCGCAGGAACCGCGCCGGTATCTCCCCCGCCTTGTCGACCGTCAGCCGATCGATAGTGACGACGAACTGCCGCTGAAACAGCATGACGTGCGGCGCGAACAGCAGGCCGTGATCGCTGCGTCCCAGGAATTGCTCGAACACCTCGTGCCCATGCCGATACCACGAGGACAGGTGCGGCGAGGAGTGCGGGTTGTACAGCACCACCCGCGCGGCGGTGGGCAGGAAACGGATCCTGCCGGTTTCGCGGACCAGGTCGAACTTGGGATACCCCACGATGGTAACCGCATCCGGGGCCAGTCCCGCCTCGGAGATGAGCCGGTCGCGAATCTTGCGGCCCGAACACAGGACATGATCGAAGCAGGCGCTGGCCTTGTTGAAGCCGATCGCCCTGTCGCCCGCGCCGTGTCGGGTGTGGACGATGCCCAGATTGCTTAGCCCATAGCGCGTCTTGAGTATCAGCGAGGTCTTCTCCGCCACGACGAGCACGTCAAAGCTGCGAAAGAACGCAAGGTTATCCCGGTAGATAAGCAATTTGCCCGCCGGAACCACTCTGCCCAGCATGGCGTCCATTCGCCGTGAAAGCAGGGATGGCTGCAGTTCCACATGCTCGATCGAGGTGCCGATATGCGCGCCGCCGATGCGCCGCACTTCGGCCGCCAGCGCCGCGTTGGTCGTGGCGACCACGATCTCTCCCGCAAACCCGCTCCCGGCCAGGGCCAGGGCGATCGGAAGACTGTGGGCTACCTGGTGGATCTGGTCGTGGTTGAACAGGAAACCGATGCGCATGATGCATGGACGCCGCGCCGCAGGGATACCCGCACCGTTCGCGGTAAAAAAACTTGGCGCATCAGGCCGCTTGCGAATTGCAGCCGAACTGCCCGTAATCCGCGAAAAGTTTTTCGAAGTGCCGGACGTTGCTGACGACGCCGCTGGTGCCTTGCGGCCTTGGTCCGCGTTCGCAGAAGGCCACGATCGCATCTGTCAGCGAGAAGCGGTTGCCCGCCCGGTAGGTGTGCCCCGCCCCGCTGCGGGCATGATCCGCCGCGCCGCCGCTGTCCGGGACGATCACTGCAGTGCCGCTGGCACGCGCTTCGGCGCCGACCATGCAGAACGTCTCGGCCTCGCAGCCGTGAACCACGGCATCGGCGCTTGCCAGGATCGCGGCGAAGGCGGCGCGGTCGCGCTCCGGCTCGAACAGGCGGATGTGCGGATTGCCGCCGATGGCGCTGCGGATGGCCCGTTTCTCGCGCCCTTCGCCGAACAGGACCAGCCCCACCGGCGTGTCGAGGCTGGCGGCGGCGACGGCGTCGACCACCATCGGCCAGCGTTTTTCAGGGGCAAGCCGGCCCGCCGCCACCAGCAGGCGGGCGTTGGCGTCCAGCCCGCACAGGGCGAGCAGGTCGGCGCGCAAGTTCGCGTCGCGGCGTTCGGGCGAGAAGATGGTGGTCTCGACGCCCAGCGGATGGACGCGAACCCCGGCCACGCCGCCCGCCCGCAGCCTGCCGGCAAGGTCGTGATTGGCGCAGACCGTCATGTCGAATGCGCGGCCCAGATGGCGCAGATGCGCCCAGTAACGCTCGAAACCACGGTCGATGGAGGGCCGGGAGAGTACCGGCGAAAACCAGCGGTATGCATAGGCGGACAGCGGATCGGCGTGCATCACCAGGCTGCGCCGCGCTGCGCCCTGCCAGCGCGCCACCATCGAGGGGCTGCGCCAGGGCGAGGAAACCTCGACCACGTCGGGCCGCTCGGCGTCGAGGGCCGCGTGCAATGCGGCCTCGTCGGCGAAATAGCCGTACTTGCGGTCGAGCGGAAAGCGGGGCGAGGGTAAGGTCACGATGCGGGCACCGGGGCCTCGTTCCAACGTTTCGTGCGCCTCGCCCGGTACTATCACGACGATCTCGTGACCCAGTTGCGGGCCGATCCGTAGCTTCTGCTCGATATAGGTTCGCACCCCGCCGCCGTGAGGGCTGTAGAAGGCGCATACGTCGACGATCTTCAATGATAATAGCCTTTTACTGGAGGGGAGCCACACCGAGACCGCTGCGATAATTCATCACGATCGAAAGCCTTGTCGGCCCCGAACCCGCCGTGAAGGCGACCTTGGCGGCCTTGGGTTTACTCCAGCCCAGCTTCGGATTGGACGAGAAGCCGATGCCATCGACCCTCCAGCCGAACTTGCGATCGCCGTCCCGGTCGTGGAGCAGGGAAGCGGCGTAAATCCCCGCTTTTGGCACACGAATGCATAGTTCGACCGGCCCCGAAGACGGCACCGGCATCTCGATCCTGCGGAAGACCTTGCCGGCACTCAACAAGACATTGTCGTCCGCCAGAAAGTCCTCGTTGTCCGCTGGATAGACCTCCAGCTTCAGGTTGCCCTGACGGTCCTTCAAGCCGGTTACCGAGACCCGCAGCGAAGGGCCCCGCTCGTCCACACGGCACTGGCCTTCCTTCTTTCCGAGGTCCGGCGAGGAGGGCATCGTCGCCCCCGACAGCACGAGCACCGCCACTATCAGTCCAGTCCGCATCGTCATACGCGCATCGCCCGGCGGAGCAGGTCGGACGCCGCCAGCGCCAAGCCGAGCAGTAGGTGAACCAGCAGGATCGCCGAGGCCATCATCGTCATCAGCGCGGCGATGTCGGTCTCGTGGCCCAGCGTGAACACGGCGACCCCGGCGAAGACAACGTCCTTATTGGGGATGAACGGCAGGCGCGAGATGAGCAGGCGCAGGGTCGCCAGCAGCAGCCACCAGCTTACTGGCACAGCCGGCAGCACCATGTGCCACAGCACAGCCGACAGGATCGTGGTCACCACGATGCGCAGCAGATGAATCGAGGTGATGAATCCCAACACGTCGCGGTTCAGTGAGAAGATGCGGCGGCGCAGCGCCATGGCCGCGATCGAAGTTGCCAGCACCACCGATAAGGAGAGCATGACGGCGCGGTTCTCGAAACCGAACGCGGTGGAGCAGAGGAACGGCCAAAGCGCCACCAACAGCGCCAGGGTCACTGCGTTGCCGACCATGGCTGACAGGATCGACACGTCCTTGATCGCTCCAAAAGGCGCCGCCGTCATCGCGCTGCGCTGACGCGCCCAGGTGTAGAAATACGCCTCGCCAAGATAGCCGAGCAGCAACTCGTTGCAGACCAGCTTGCGCAGCAGAGCGGCGAAACCTTCGGCCGGAAGCTGCCAGAGGCGGCGATAGATGAGCCATTCACTGGCGGGCCCGGCAAAATAGCTCGCGGCGAAGACCATCCAGAACCCGGCAGCGCGCGGCACCATGGCAAGCACCTTCGCCATGTTCATGCCGCGCAGTTCGAGGACGACGCCGAGCGCGATCAGGATCGAGAACACCACCGGCAACAGAGCCATTCCGCGCTTCCACGAAAACGTGTCCTGCGGCCTCAGTGTTATGGTCGGTCGGTCCGAGAAGATGTCTGCAGCCGGCGGCGCCGTCAGGAAGGGTGCGGTCTGTAGCACAAGGTATTCCTTGAGATTGAACAGGAGGTCAGAGTGCGGCGCGCCGCTATCGCGCTGGGGGAGAGGACATCAGCAACCGCACCTGCCGGGCCGAGGCGACTGAGCGGCGCATGACCGCGATGTAGGTGCCGGCGGCGGCCTCGACGGTGAAGCGCGCCGCGTAGTCGCGCTGCGCCGGGCCGGGTCGGGGTACTTGGTCAACGCGCGAAATCTCGTGCGCCATGGCGTCGATGTCGCGCACCGGAACGAGCGTGGCCCGCGCGCCATGCCCGGCAAGCGCCTGCATGCTAGAGGAACAGTCGGTCGCGATGATCTGCAGGCCCGCTGCGATGGCCTCCAGCATGACGGCGGGCACACCCTCGTAATTGGACGAAAGCAGCAGGCAGTCGGCATCGCGCAGGTGCGGGTCGGGATCGGTGACGTGGCCGACGAACCGGACATGGTTCTCGATGGCGAATCGCCGGACGAGAAGTTCCAGCTGCTCGCGTTCCGGCCCGTCACCCACAATCGTCAGTTTATCGCCCGGCTGCGAACCGACGGCGAACGCGCGCAGCATGGCATCGAGGTTCTTCTGGGGAACGAGGCGCGAAAGGGCGAGGAAGCGGTAGGATCCGCGGTTCACCTGCAGCCGCGGAATGGCGGCGAGGCGATCGAACCGGGCCTTTGTCATCGCCGGATCATGGATGATGCTGACGCGGTGCGCGCCCACGCCCATCGCATTGACAATCTCGCCATGCATCGGCTCGGCCAATGCCACAAAGCGGTCGAAAACCATGCCCTGTACCCGCAGCCAAGCGTGGTAGAGCCTGCGGCGCAGTGCCGACTTGTCACGCCGCACAAGGTCATTGCTGATCTTGCTGACGATCGGCGGGCAATTCTCGCCCATAAGCAGCCGCATAGCGACGCAGACCACGGCGTAAGTATTGCCGGGGCAGAAGATAACATCAACCTGCTCGCGCGACAGGAACAGGAACAAACACCAGATCATCCATGCCGTCTCGAACCGGGCGGTCGGGACCCTGCTCGCGCGGGTACGGTAGGCGAGGCTGGCCGAAGCCCGCCCGCGATCCAGTCCTTCGTCCCGTCCCAGGACGATCGTCACCTGGTGGCCGGTCTGTTGCCAGTGCTCAGCCAGGTTAAGCGCCACACGCTCGACACCGCCGGGCTCGAAGCTGTGGATGGGTATTGCGATCCGAAGGGGCGCTGTCATGTCCGTGAGACTCCGCGTCCCGGACAGACCCGCACCGCCGACAGGCGGGCGAAGCGCGATTTATTTCAGGAGGTCGGCGTAGCGCCCCGGACCATGGCGGCGCGTGAACGCGCGTAAGGTGGCATCCACGCTCGCAAGGATCGACGGCTTGGTCACGTCGCCGGGATGGACCGCCAGGCGGACGGTGCGCAGCGGCTGCAGCGCCGGCCGTGCCAGCGCCGCGAAGGCCAGCGAGGAGGCGGTGCGCATGGTGCTGCGCGAAGCCCAGGTCACCACCGGCCCCTTCGCCAGCGGCGTGTCCTCGTGCCCCGGCTGCCAGACCCGGAAATGGTCCTCGGCTAGCGCGAAGCCGCATTCGCCCAGCGCCTGCATCGCGCCCGGACCATAGAGCCATGCCGGCGCGATGAAGCCCGCCGCCGGCATGCCGATCACATCCTCCACCAGCGCCTTGCCATCGCGCATCCGCCGCAGCGCCTCGGCATGGGACAGGCCCAGGAACTCACCCTCGCCCGCTGTCATGTGCTTTGCCTTGAAGCCGGCGGCGCCCTGATACTGGGCAGTGTCGCGGTGGAACCAGCCGTGGACGAACATCTCCACCCCGCGCTCCGCCCAGCCGCGCAGGCGCGCCTGGAACGCCGTGGCCTGCGACAGCGGCGCGCGGCCCCAATGGTCGGGCACCACCAGCATGGCGAATCGCGCCGGTCCCAGCCGCGCCTCGATCAGGTCGGCAAGCCGGTCCACCTCGCTTTCGAAACAGGGCGCGACATCGTGGATCGAGGTGAGCAGGCGTTTTTCAGAAGCTGGCATCGACACCGATCCTGATGGAGCGCGGGCGCATCGGGGTCTGCTGCTGCCCCTGCGCGACCGAGAAGGGGTTGCCAAGCGAGAAGGTATTGGCCCGGGTGTTGAGCAGATTGTCGATATCCAGTGCCACGCCCCACTTGCCGAACCCCAGCCGTGCGCCGCTGGAAACGTCGTAGTATCGCCCCTGTCCCATCGCGAAGGGCGCGCGGATCGCCAGCTTGGAATAGCCGACGTAGCGAATTGCGGCATCGAACGTGATTTGCGCCCATGAAAACTGGCGGTCGTATTTCGCTGCGAAGCGCCCGCCTTCGTCGGCTATGTTGGGCAGATCCCGGTCCGTCGCGTCAGCGAAGGCCAGCGACGGCTTGGAGAGATCACTGGAATTGAGGAAGCCCGCCGCCTCGAACGACAGGAATGCGCGCGGGCGCCAGGCGAGCGAGAACGCGACATTGCGCACACGGCCCGATCCGATATTGGCGACGTAGGGTAGCCCGTCGAGACCGACGAGATCGGCCTGCACGTCGCGCCAGCGGGCCAGCGAGGCGGCGAAACTGCCCGACAGGCGCGCGCCGTTGTCCATGCCGAAGCGCAGGCCCGCTTCCACGGTGCCGATGCGATCCGCTCCGAAGCGTTCCGCGCCCGGTGCGCTCGACGATCCGGTCACCTGCAGTCCGCCAGGACGGTAGCCCTGCTGGAACCTGGCGTAGACGAGCAGCCCGGGCCGGGCCTTCCACGACAAGGCTGCGGAGGGCAGGAGGCGCCGCTGCGTGCGCACAGGCTCCGACCCTTCGGCAGCCGTATGCCCGGTAAATTCGCTGGATTGTCGCACGTAGCTGAAACGCCCGCCTGCGGTCAGCACGAGGTCGCCGGTAAGCGGCACACCCGCCTCGCCGAAAGCGGCGAGATCGAGCGTGGAGTTCGAAAGGCCCGCAAGCAGCGCCGGCGATCCGGGCCTGCCCAGCCGGCGCTCGATCCGGTCGTCGTTGTTCACGATCCCGATACCGGCAAGCCAGCTGCCCGATCCCCCCAGTTGGCCGGACAGCCGCGTTTCGTGGGAGAACAGCCTGACGGTGATATCCTCGGTGAAGGCGACTGGGGCCGCAGCCGGGCCGATGGCGGTCGGAGTAGCATCGAACGTGGAACGGATCGCATGGTGGGCAAAGCCCGTTGCCGACACCAGTTCGACTGCACCCCAGTCACGCCGCACGGTCAGGTCGGCCAACCGGTAGTCGTTGTCGAACGGCTGGGCGATGGCAGAGCGGCGGATCAGGTCCGGCTCGCCGCGCAGGGTGTACTGCCCATCGCGCGAGGCGATGTCTTGGCTCAATACGGAAAGGTCGACTGTCCAGGCTGTGTCCGGCTGCCAGCGCAGCCCGGCACGCAGGCCCGAGGTCTTGTTGCGGTTGATGTCCCGGAGGCCGCGCTGGGCATCGTCGATATAGCCCCCGTCGATCGTTTCATAAGCCACGGCCCGAAGCGCCAGCGTGCCCTCGACCAGCGGGACATTGACCGTGACCGCGCCGTCGCCGCCGGGCGCGCCGTCCTGCGTGGCGCGCAGGCCCGCCGACAGGTCGACGCTCCAGGACTGGAGATCCGGCGCGTTGGGCACGAGCCGGATGATCCCGCCAAGCGTTCCGGCACCGTAGAGTGTGCCTTGCGGCCCCTCCAGCACTTCGATGCGGGCCATATCGTAAAGCGCGAGATCGGGATCGGGCGCGCTGTAGATCAGCCGTGTCTCTCCCAGGTACTGGCTTATCGTGGCCTGGCTGGAACCGTTGAAGCTGCTGTCGGCGATGCCCCGGATGAATACCTTGTTCCGCCCTGGCCCCAGGTTGGTCGAGGAAAGCTGCGGTAACTTGCCGAGGATGAACCCGGTGCCCTTGCCGCCCGCGCGCGCCAGTTCGGCACGCTCTGGCTCGACGACCGAAATGCTCGCCGGATAGGAAAGCAGGCCAAGGCGCTGCTTAGTCGCGGAGACGACGATGTCGGGGCCGGAACCATCTGGCGGAGGTGCCGGTCGGGGACGTGGCGCCGGCGTTGGCGGACTTGTCGACAGGCGCGCAGGCGCCGGTGCCTGACGCACCAGCCGCACCGTCCGCGCATCGACGAAGACGAAGCCATAACCGCTACCCGCCAGCACGCGGCGCAACGCATCGGCTACCTCGTATCGCCCCCTTATCCCGGCTGTGTGCAGCAAATCGAGACGCGGATCGGCAATGGCGATCGAGATATCCGCCTGCTCGGACAGGGCGATCAGCGCGTCGGACAGCCGCCCCGCGGGAACCGCGAAAGGCTGCGCTGTCCGCGCCTCTGCCGGCCCGGTGGTGACGGTGAGTGCGAACGCAGCGGCGAGACATACGCCCGCCCGTCCGTCACCGCGTAATCGACCAACCATCGGCAGTTGCCGTCACCTTCACGCCAAGCAGGGATGCGATACGCTTCTGCAGCGCCATGTCGCTGCCATCAAGCTGAATGACGCCGGAAAAGCGGCGGTCCGAAACATCCGGGCCAAGTTCGATGCCAACGCCCCGCGCGCGGGTGATGTCGGCCGCAACTTCCACCAGAGGTGTATCGTGATAGACCAGCCGTCCCCGTGTCCATCCGCCGATCTCTCCGACCGGTTTGGTGCCTTCGACGATCTTGCCGCTGCCGGCATCGAGCGTGTCGCCGGCGCCCAGGCGCAGGCGTGTCATCCCGTCCTCGAAGCGCACCGCCCCTTCGGCCACCTCCACCCGCAGCGCGTCCTTGCCGCTGCGCACGTTGAAGACGGTGCCGACATCGACGATGCTCTGGTCGCCGACGGTCAGCGTGAAAGGCCGCACAGCATCGTGGCGAACGATGAACTGCGCCTCGCCCGTCTTGAGTTCGGCCACGCGCGGATCGGACTTGTCGAGCGCGATCTCGGTAGCGCCGTTGAGGACGATGCGGGTGCCGTCACCCAGCGCGAACGTGCGGGTTTCAC